>JAKSLM010000001.1 GCA_024401225.1 Bacteroidaceae bacterium
CTCAGGTTGCTATGGGTGCTGACAACGCACAGTGTCTCAAGGCTATCCGCGAGGCTGAGGCATATCCAGGTCCATCACTCGTCATCGCTTACGCTCCATGTATCAACCATGGTCTTAAGGCTAAGGGCGGCATGGGTAAGAGCCAGGCTGAGGAAGCTAAGGCAGTAGAGTGTGGTTACTGGCACCTCTGGCGCTTCGACCCACGTCTCGCTGAGCAGGGCAAGAACCCATTCCAGCTCGACTCTAAGGCTCCAAACTGGGATAACTTCCAGGCATTCCTTGATGGTGAGGTACGTTACCTCTCACTCAAGAAGGTTAAGCCAGCAGAGGCTCAGGAGCTCTTCGACGCTGCAAAGAAGGCTGCACAGCACCGCTATGCAACTTACGTACGCATGAGCAAGATCGACTATTCTGCTGAATAATCCATCTTAAGCATATACAAAACGGAAACGGGGTTCCGACAAGGAATCCCGTTTTCTATTTTAATCTTTCAACTATAAAGTCTCAACTCTAACCGCCGAGCGGAATAGGAGCTCGGCTTGCGACGACGGTAGCGAAGCGGTGCTTTAGCAACCCCAAGGAGTGCCGAAGGCCCTCTCTCCCCTCTAACCTCTCAACTCTAACCTCTAACCTCTCTACTTCCCCCCCAGCTTCTGAAGTATTTCCTTGTTGAGTTGTGTGATGCGCTGAGTCTTCTGTATGTTCTCCTGAATCAAGTTCTCACTTCTGAGATACATGTCCTTGAAATGCTCCGTGAAGAAACCATTGATGTTTTCCCTCATATCCTTTACGCCTTCGGACGAAGGTGAGACACAGAGCAGTCCATCAGGCACTATGTGAGCTTCCACATCATTGCCCGTCTCTATCGGGTCGCCATCGTAGTGTATTGGTCCTGACTTCGAACGGTGAATGACAACCTTCTTGCATCTGAAAGTCTTGATGAGCGAATTCTTGTCGATTGTGCCGTTGAGCAACTGGAATGACACTATAGGTGCTTCGAGCACTCCAAACGGTTCAAGGATGGTCACATCCATCAAGCCGTCACGCACCGATGCCTGAGGAGCAATGTACACATTGTTGCCATACTGTGAAGCGTTGGCTGCCGAGATGAGATAAGCCTTGTAAGTGTGCGATATCTCCACATCGCTGTCGTTTTTCTCGCCATCGGCAGGCTTCACCTCATCCACACTCGAATACTTCACACCTATCAACTCAACATCGTATGTCTCAGGATTGTACGTAAGTCCATTCTTCAGCACATTCTCAATGTAAGTCAGCGGACCGCGCTTGCCTGCCTGGGCAAACTTCATAGAGATGAAAGCATCGAAGCCAACGCCACACGTACAGAAGAATGGATGTCCGTTCACAATGCCATAGTCCATAGGCTGTATGTTGCCCTCGTTGATCAGTTCAATGGCACCAAGCGCATCGACCGGTATGTGCAGATGGCGCGCCAATCCGTTGCCACTTCCGCAAGGTATGATGGCCAAAGCCGTCTTGGTATGTATCAAAGCCGTCGCCACCTCATTTACCGTTCCATCACCGCCTATTGCACACACAATGTCCACACCCTGGTCAGCCGCCTCGCGTGCAATCTCTATAGCATGTCCCTGATATTTCGTTGAGATAATGTCATAATCATACTTCTCCTTATCAAGCTTAGTCTCGATAAGTCGAAGCACCATCCTCTTGCCGGTCACCCCTGAGATAGGGTTTACGATAAACACTATTCGCTTGTTATCCGACATAAAAACACATCTATATTTATTACCTAATTCTATTTATGGATTCCCTTCGTGAGAACCCACTCATTCGCTTAAATCAATGCAAAATTACGACTTTATCGTCCAATAATGAAATAAATAAGGGCAAGATTTTAACAAAATAATAATTTTTAAGTAAAAAACTATGTTATACAACACTTTTTTAGTAACTTTGCACCCTAATTTGATGTTAACAGAAAACAAATAGACTTACAAATAAGGTAATAAAGAATACTATCAATGGGTTTATTACAAGAAAAAATGAAAAAGTATAGAGAGCCACAGAAATTCATGGCTGCAGGCATCTATCCTTATTTTCGTGAAATTGACAGCCACCAGGACACAGAGGTATCCATGGGTGGACACAATGTATTGATGTTCGGTTCGAACTCATACATGGGCCTCACATACGACAAGCGCATCTGCGATGCCGCTAAGAAGGCTATTGACAAATATGGTACTGGATGTGCCGGATCGCGCTTCCTCAATGGTACTCTCGACCTTCACGTACAGCTCGAAGGCGAACTTGCAGAATTCATCGGCAAGGACGAGGCTCTCTGCTACTCAACCGGATTCAGCGTAAACGCCGGAGTCGTAAGTTGTGTGACAGGCCGTGGCGACTACATCCTCGGTGATGATCGCGACCACGCATCCATCGTTGACGGACGCCGACTCTCGTTCTCAGAATTCCTCCGTTACAAGCATAACGATATGGAAGACCTCGAGAAGCAGCTCATGCGTTGCCGTCCAGACAGCGTGAAGCTCATGGTAACCGATGGCCTCTTCTCGATGGAAGGCGACCTCGCCAAGCTCCCACAGATGGTAGAGCTCAAGAAGAAGTACAACGCCAGCCTTATGGTCGATGAAGCTCACGGTCTCGGAGTATTCGGACGCAACGGACGCGGTACTTGCGACCACTTCGGCGTCACAGACGATGTCGACCTCATCATGGGTACATTCTCCAAGTCGCTCGCATCCATCGGTGGATTTATCGCAGCCGATAAGGACACTATCAACTGGATTCGTCACAACAGCCGTACATACATCTTCTCAGCATCCAACACACCAGCAGCTACAGCAGCAGCACTTGAGGCACTTCACATCCTCAAGACTGAGCCTGAGCGCCAGCAGATGCTTTGGGACGTAACCAACTATGCCCTTCAGCAGTTCAAGGATGCAGGCTTCGAGATCGGCGAATCTGAGTCGCCAATCATTCCACTCTATGTGCGCGACCCAGAGAAGACATTCGCCGTCACAGCATTGGCATTCAAGAAGGGCGTGTTCATCAATCCAGTTATCCCACCAGCATGTGCACCACAGGACACACTCGTACGTGTAGCACTCATGGCCACACACACACGCGAGCAGGTGGACCGTGCAGTAAGCATCCTCCACGAGAGCTTCAAGGAACTGGGCATTCAGATGAAGCACTAATCCTGCAAGAGATACAATTCCAAGAACCAATCGCCAGTCACAAAGCGGTTGGTTTTTTTATGAGCATGACTTATAACTCATAGCAATATGGACGACCAGTACACCAAGTGGGTTGCCTGCTGGGGCAATGCCACCTCCATCACCGACCGCAAGGAGAGCGTCTACGCAAAGGACATCACCCTCCGCTACCCTATCACCATGTGCTTTGCCGGCAGTCAGCTGCGCCTTCGCTTCTCAAATCTCACAGGCACCGAGAATGTGTGCCTCAGCGAAGTATGCATAGCAAAGGCCACAGGCACCTACACCCCCATCCCTGTCACCTATCACGGCCGTACACTCATCACCCTCCATCCGGGCGAGGAGATAGACAGCGACCCCGTCAGCATCAGCATTCAGGCAGGTGACATCATCGAAGTAAGCATCTACCTTGCCGACTACACTCAGATGAATGCCGGCACCCTCATCACAGGTCCCCTCTCCAAGGGCCGCTACAGCTACGGACATCACACCGCCAATCCTGTCCTTCCGCTCGACCTCACACGCAATACCAACTGGTTCTACTTCCTCAACACCATCGACATACTCACCCACCCTGACAACCATGCCATCGTATGCTACGGCGACTCCATCACCGCACAGAGCTGGCCCGACTACCTCACCCTTCAACTTCGTGAGGCAGGCATCGACAACATCTCCATCATACGTCGCGCCGTGAGTGGCACACGCATCCTGCGCCAGTACGACTGCATCACCTATCAGGCCTACGGACTCAAGGGCAGCACACGCTTCCCCATCGAGATGCGCACCTCGGGAGCCAGTACCGTCATATTGCAGCACGGCATCAACGACATCATCCATCCCGTAGGCGCCGATGTCAATCCGTTCCGTCCGTGGAGCGACATGCCTACATGCGAGGACCTGCAGCAGGGCGTCATAGAGTTCTACATCAAACATGCACGTCAACTCGGTCTCCGCGTGTGGAGTGGCACACTCCTTCCCATCTACGGATGGCGCACATACAATGAGGATCGCGACCGCATACGCCAGGCATTCAACCATTGGCTCCTTACTTCGCCGCTATTCGACGCAAGCATCGACTTCGATCTCGCCGTACGCCATCCCGATCATCCGCTCATGTTTGCCAAAGGATTCGACTCTGGCGACCATCTACATCCTAGCGAGAAAGCATACGAAGCCATGGCACGAGCTGCACTCGAATTGATCAAGCAAAATATGTAATATTCCAATATAGAAACGAATAAAAGGTTACCGATCCACCAAGATCGGTAACCTTATTTTTTCATCTTGCCTTTTCTCAGGCATTGATATTGAGATATTGGTTGAATCAGCTGGTCTTACTTCCAATATGTGATGGTTCGTGACTCCAGACTGTATTCGACAAACGATTCGTCGTATGTTTCGGAGCCATCGTCCGGACCACTCTCACACACGTTCTTTTGAAGGCGGCGAACCCAATTGTCATGGGCATCGGTCGCAAGGATTGTATAGGTAATGGTATTTCTATACACCGATCCTTCGCCAGCCCCCTTGCTTACGCTTTGGATGAGGGTGCCATTATCATCGTAAGTGTATGTCTCGGCGTCATCACTCTCAATGCCCGAGTTGATGTGCTGACAGATGGTATGGTCGGCATTGTATCTGAATTGCTCCTTGACATAGGTATCATAGTCGCTAATGTACCATTTCACTTCTACGATGTATCGGTCAGCATCGCGCTTGACTATTGGGTCCAATAGTCGCCAGTTGAGTTTTGGCGATTGGAGATCAATCATTCCGTTTTCATCGAATACGAAACATTCCTCATTGACCTTATTGTTCTCATCAGCGACATTGCCTTGTTCGTCGCAATAGTATGTCGCAATGGAGCACTCCTTCACATTACCTTTCAAGTCCTTGAATTGGAGGTCGGGCGAACCGTACTTAGCGTCAACAGCAACTTCGGAAATAGCTGCGCTATCGGCATCTGAGGTGTCCGACGGAGTGGAAGTATTCTTAGTATGACACGAAGAAAACGATAGGATGGAGATGGCTACGACTGGCAATATTAACTTCTTCATTATAGGATTATTATATTATGGTTATTAATACACGACTTCAATACTTGTGAGGCTCGTACTATGGGATTATATTGAGAGGATTTATTACGACAAAATAAAGCCTTCAACTGATTTCTCACAATCAGTCAAAGGCTTTAATCTAATTGTATTATTCCCACTCGATAGTTGCAGGTGGTTTTGACGAGACATCATAGCATACGCGGTTGATGCCACGTACATTGCGTATGATCTGGTTGCTGACTTCTGCGAGGAATTCGTATGGGAGCTTTGCCCAGTCGGCAGTCATGGCGTCGGATGATGTGACGGCACGGAGGGCTACTGGGTTCTCGTATGTACGCTCATCGCCCATAACACCTACTGACTTGACGTCGGAGAGGAGGATGGCTCCTGCCTGCCAAATCTGGTCGTAGAGAGACACTTCAATCTCACCGTCCTTCATGTCGGCTGGTACGCCTGCCTGGAGCACACGGCGGGCTTCTTCACCCGAGAGCTTTGTCTTCCAGTTGCGGAGCCCCTGAATGAAGATATCGTCAGCATCCTGGAGCACGCGCACCTTCTCTGGTGTGATGTCGCCAAGGATACGTACGGCAAGACCTGGGCCTGGGAATGGATGACGAGTGATGAGGTGTTCAGGCATGCCCATCGAACGACCTACGCGACGCACTTCATCCTTGAAGAGCCACTTGAGTGGTTCGCAGAGCTTGAGTCCCATCTTCTCTGGGAGTCCGCCTACGTTATGGTGTGACTTGATGACTTTACCTGTGATGTTGAGCGACTCGATGCGATCAGGGTAGATGGTGCCCTGTGCGAGCCACTTGGCGCCTTCGATCTTGCGTGCTTCAGCCTCAAACACGTCGATGAAGCCTGCACCGATGATCTTACGCTTGCGCTCTGGCTCATGCACACCTGCGAGCTCGGAATAGAACTTCTGCGAGGCATCAACGCCGATAACGTTGAGCCCGAGACATTCGTAGTCCTTGAGCACATCTGTAAATTCGTTCTTGCGGAGGAGTCCGTTGTTGACGAAGATACATGTGAGATGATCGCCAATGGCCTTGTTGAGGAGCACGGCTGCTACGGATGAGTCGACACCGCCCGAGAGTCCGAGGATGACCTTATCATCGCCTACCTGCTCACGGAGTTCCTTAACGGTCTGCTCCACGAACTGTGCTGGGCTCCAGTCCTGTTTGCCACCGCAGATGTCGACCACGAAGTTGCGAAGGAGCTGTGTACCATCGATGGAGTGGAACACCTCTGGATGATACTGAACGCCCCATATCTGCTCGTTGTCAGCTGCATAGGCTGCATACTTTACGGTAGAAGTGGATGCGATGACGCGGAAGCCCTCAGGGAGCTTAGTGATGGTGTCGCCGTGGCTCATCCACACCTGGCTGTTAGGTGCGAAGCCCTTGAGGAGCGGATTGCCTGGCTCCATAAACTCGAGGTTGGCACGTCCATATTCGCGTGTTCCCTCCGGCTCAACCTTACCACCAAAGGTGTGGGCCATGAGCTGAGCGCCGTAGCAGATGCCGAGGATTGGGTATTTGCCTCGTATCTCATCGAAGTCGATGTGGAAGGCATCGTCGGCATAGACGCTGAGCGGAGATCCGGAGAGGATGACACCGATGATGTCGGAATCGTCCTTTGGGAACTTGTTGTAAGGCATGATTTCGCAGAAGGTGTTGAGCTCACGAACGCGGCGTCCGATGAGCTGTGTGGTCTGCGAACCAAAGTCTAAGATAATTATTTTCTGCATAGATTCACGTACAACTTTTACTATGTACTATGTATGTTATGGTTATTATGTTCTCTGCAAATATAAGGAAAAAAAATCATCTACACGTCATAATTGGCAAAAAATTGTTCTGCCTGAGCGATTGAATCGAGTTTTCCTACATCAAGAAGGCGTAAATGAGCATTTGGGTAACACTTTATCTGCACTCTGTCGCATATGCTGAGATAGAAATCGATGATAGAGAACTTGCCTTCCCACTCGTCCATATAACCGAGTATAGCAGGGTTGAACACCTGGATGCCAGCAAAGGCATACTTGCGATACTGTGGGTTGTGATCAAAGTAACCATGCTCTCCATCGTGCTCCATGATGTCCGGATATGGACTCTTGACCTGGGCAGTAGCGATGTTGGTCCACCCTACCAGGTTGTTGTCATTATCGAACAGCAGGTAGCGCTGGGTGGCACGCTCGGAGACGAGCATCATGGCTCCCATGACATTGCGCAAGGTTGGTGCAAGCGCTACGGCATGCGAAAGAAATGAGGCGTCGTCGTAGAGGCGGCGAAGGTCAGCATCGCTGAATATGTCGACATTATGGACCAATATAAGGTCGTCGTTGGAGAAGAGGCGTGCAGCCTTCTTCAGTCCCCCACCCGTCTCGAGGAGCATGTCGGTCTCGTCGCTGAAACGGATGTCGAGCCCAAAGCCATGATTTGCCTCCACGAAGTCTATGATCTGCTGAGCAAAGTGATGCACGTTGATCACGACCTCGGTAACCCCGATAGCCTTAAGGCGTTCGATCAGTATCTGTACAAGCGGTTTGCCATTGATGGGCACCATAGCCTTTGGCATGGTGTCGGTAAGTGGCTTGAGCCGTGTGCCAAGTCCGGCAGCAAATATTAATGCATTCATTTTAGTACTTGAGTTATGCCTTGTTCGCGATGGCAGAGGTGGACTTCGACGCCAAACTTCTCGTGCAAGTGTTCAGCTACGTGCTGAGCGGAATAGACCGAGCGATGCTGACCACCTGTGCAACCGAAGGATATCTGAAGGTCGTTGAAGCCTCGGTCGAGCCAGCGCTGGGTGTGGAAGTCCACGAGCGGATAGATGTGGGAGAGGAAGTCGAGTATCTCGCCATCCTTCTCAAGGAAGTCGATGACCGGCTGGTCGAGGCCTGTAATCTTTTTGTACTCGGCGTAGCGTCCGGGATTGTTGCTCGAACGGCAATCAAACACATAGCCGCCACCATTGCCGCTGATATCGTCAGGTATGCCCTTCTTGTATGAGAATGAAAATACGCGCACTATGAGACCTTCGTGAACGAAGGGTTCGGGCTTGGTGGCTATGAGTGCCTCGCATACTTCTTTCAGGTATGGATAGGCATCGCACGATCCAAGCATGAGTTCAGCCTTTAAGTTATCGAGTGCAGGAGGGATGCTGTCGACGAAGTGCTTCTTCTTCTCCCACAGACCACGATAGCCATAGGCTCCAAGCACCTGAAGGAGACGGAAGAGTACGAACTGACGCAAGCGCTGCATGAAGCGTGGACGATCCATACCGCGGTAGCAAGCAGGACAATCGGCTGCGCTGAGGTAAGGCTGGAGCGCCTCGAAGTAGTCGTCGATAAGGCGCTGGCGAAGGGCATCGGGATACTTGGCGCTGGCCTGCCAGAGGAAGGAGGCTACGTCGTAGTAGATAGGTCCTTTGCGCCCTCCCTGGTAGTCGATGAAGAAGGGACGGCCATCGCGCAGCATAACGTTGCGTGCCTGGAAGTCACGATACAGGAAGGTGTCAGCATGCTCGGTCAGCAGGTCGGCCACGAAGGCTTCGAAGTCGTGCTGGAGACGGAACTCGTTGAACTCGATGCCTCGAAGCTTGAGAAAATTATATTTGAAATAGTTGAGATCGAACATGACGCTGGTGGCGTCCATCTCAGCCTGCGGATAACATACATGGAAGAGGGCCTTGTCGCCTCCTTCAAACTGCATGCGTGGCAGTTGGGTGATGACCTGACGAAGCACTTGATACTCGCGGTCGCCATACGCCCCACTCTCGCGTGCCGGGCGCAGGAAATCGAAGAGCGAGAGGCTGCCGAGATCCTCCTGAAGATACAGGATGGAGTCGTCACTTGCTGCGTACAGCTGAGGAGTGTTGAATTGCTTCGAAGCGAAGTGGCGCGTGAGGTGGATGAAAGCACGATTCTCCTCTGCACTGGTACCTACTACTCCTATCACGGTAGCACCTTCGGCGTCAGCAAGGCGGTAGTAGTGGCGGTTGGATCCAGCTCCAGGAAGGGTTTCAATGGATGCAGGCGCAACGCCTCGCCACTGAGTGTAGAGTGATGTCAGTCTTTCCTTTTCCATATGCTCATCACCTTGTTGCGTACGGCTATGATGTTAAGTATCGATACGACGACAAGCAGGATGACTCCCACCACGAGCGATGGCAGCATGCTTGGCACGGACATATCTGGGAAGAAATTCTCGAACATGACGAGATAGATGTTGCGGACTATGAAGAGGATGATGAACGCCAGGATCAGCACCACGACATTAAGTCCCACGGTGAGCGCCTGGTAAGGGAGCGACACCTTGGATGGAGAATAGCCGATGAGAAGGAGGTTCTCGAGCTTGCTGCTGTTCTTCTGCACGAGCAGATAGACGCTGAGCATGAGGATGTAGAACGAAAGGATGCTGATGACGAGGCCTACGCCCATCACGATGCCTACGATGACGCGGAGCACGAACGTGGTCTTGCTGGCGTCGAGCTTGTCCTGGTCGGTCTCCATGTTGTGATCCTGAAGGTAGGAGGTGATGCGCTCATCGGTAGGATTGTTGACCTGCATGATGACGCGTGTGCTCATCTTGCTCTCGCCGTCTGCATACTCATCGTTAGCCCACTTCATGAACGAATCAGGCACAAGGATAGTGTTAAGGCGTGAAGAGAAACCAGCGATGACACCATCGTAGGAGTCCTGCTTGCCACGTCCCATGACGGTTATGTTGAGCTTCATGGCGCCCAGGATGCCCTCGCTGAGCTTTGGCATGTTGCGACTCTGAGCGTAGCCGAAGTTGTAGAGGTCGAGGTAGTTCTTAGGCAGAATGATAGGGATGTTGGTCTCACCCTTCTTCCACGACCAATGGTCGCGAGCCACATCGACAAACTCGTCAGGCACGCTCTCGAAGAACATGTCGGTGGAGAGGTTCTGCACTCCGGAGATGTTGAACGAGGCACGCACGTTGAATGCGCTTGGGGTGAAGGTACCAATCTTCTCGACAAACTTCTGATCCTTAAGATCCTCAATGTCGGACTTGGAGAAGGAGTTGTCCTTACCGGTGATGGCGCTCATAGCACCTATCTTCTTGTTGACGATGAGGTAGTCGGCCTTCATGAAGCTGTCCTCGCCGTTGTAAATTGCCTGGGTGTCGTTGTAAAACTGAATGCCAAGCAGGATGATCACCATGCCCACAAGGTTTGCAAAGAAGAAGCCTGCAAACTGAGGTACGGAAATATGCTGTCGTAATAGTTTCCAAACAAGAGCCATGTAGAAATATATAAATAAGAATAAAGGTGTGGATGAATAGTGGTTGCGTGCCTACAGTTTGAACACGCGGTCGTACTGGAGCTCGATGTGCTTGCCGATGCTGGTAGCAATGACTCCTGCTCCCTGACGCTTGGCCTCGGTGGTGAGGATGTTGCCCATGATCTCGGAGTTGGAATCGTCGAGGTGGCTGATTGGTTCATCAACAAAAGCGAAGTCGAACGGCTGGCAAAGGGTGCGGATGAGCGCCACGCGCTGTTGCTGACCAAACGACATACGACCGATCTTGGCATCGACCTTGTCGGCTATGCCCAGCATTTCAAACCATTCGAGTATCTGCTTTTTCTTCTGAAAGCCCGTAAGTTTGTTCTTGATCTGCACGTTCTCCATGGCTGTGAGCTCAGGGAAGAGGCGTAGTTCCTGCCACAGGAGAGCAAAGTGCTTCTTGCGCAGGTCGGTCCACTGGCTGATGGAGTATTTGCGTATGTCCTCATCGTCGAAGAGGATGCGACCCTGATAGTCGTTGCGATAGCCGTAGATGAAGCTGCAGAGGGATGACTTGCCCGTACCGGAATTGGCCTCGACGAGGTAGAGACGTCCCTTCTCAAACTCCACGTCCTGCAACCAGATGTCCGAAGCAATGTCGGTACGCGACTGGAATACGTTAGGCAGCGTATTTATGAGTTTTATCTTATTCATTTATCGTTGGTAAAGTCGTAGTTAAATCAACGCATTGAGGAAGTTTTGCTCCTTGTCAGTCAACTCGATATCGACCTCCCATTCATGGGCTGACGATGCCTTGATGATGAATGACTTGAGCTTGTCAATCTTCTCGTTGAAGCCGAGGAAGTCTGGCAGTCCGGCCTTCTCCTTGAGAGGGAGAGTCTGGAGGTTAATGAGGAAGAAGACGCTGTAGTTTGGTATCTGCTCGAGATACTCGCTATAGTACGTGTCGTCCTTCGTATAATAAGTGTAGGATGCCATTGTGAGGACTTTCTTGTTGACCGCCCAAATGACAGGCTTGTGCTGATATTCAAACACGTATTCATCAGGTGCAGTATTAATCATCACGATGCCGTAATCCTTCTGCGCCTCCATCCAGTCCTTCACATCGTTGAGGAATGAGGTCGACTTCAGGTGAGCCTTGAGCGAGAAATCTGGCACTCCCTCCTGATCCTCGAGAATGGAGAGAGGAGCAGCGATCGACACATCACCATCGATGGAACGTATCATGGCTTCGACATCCACAGCACGCTCTATGACAAAGAGCATCTGCTTTAGTTCCTTGCTCTTCTTCATCTTGTCAAGCAGCCACTCTCCATTGACGCCTATGTTGCCCCAGATGAGCGTCTTGTCGAGGAGCACATCCTCTGCCACTTCGCCTGTGATCTTGTAGAAGTTCTTGTCTATGTCGTCAAGCATTTCCTTTGTCTTATCGTTGGCACCCTCAAACTCAGCTGTGAGGCGAGCTACACCATTCTCAAAAGCTACGGAGCCGAAGAACTCGACATCTGCGGGATGAACACCCTGAGGAATGACTGACGAGAACATCTGCTTCACGTCGTTGCCAAGCACACCAAGGTTGGAATAGAGGATGATGTCCTTATCCTTCATCTCCACCATTTTTTCAAAGTTGTCAGTAGAACAGAAGCTATTGTTGTCGTTCTGGTTCATGAACGAACTGAGCATCTGTCGGCTACGTCCGCCCTCGAGCGAAGCCACGAGCAGAAGCGTGCTGCCATCATATCCATACTGTATGTCGTCGAACATTGTACCCGTTTGGTAGCCATTCTTCTCGGATGGCTTGGTGCAGATGTCCTGCTTGACAAGCACATTGATGAACTCGGTAAGCGCCGACTCATCGTGAACGCAAAGCGTTGCGCCAAATTCGCCGCCTGCAGTCCTGAAGAAGTAGGCTGGCTCGCGGAAATCGATGCCTATGGTTTCTGGTTTGTCGATGTATTCCTTTGCCTTGTCCAGTCCCTCACCGAACACTACAAGTCCGAGGTACTGGTCAACTATCTCGTTGAGATGTGAATTGCGCAAGTCGGCCTTGGTCGCCAGTTCGTTGAAGTCGACCGACACGACGAGCGTAGCATCGGAAGGTATGCAATTCACGTAGCCCGACTTCTTGCACGAGGCAAGCAGAAGGACTGATAGTATCATGATGGTTACGTAGCGAAATGTCTTCATAATTACGTTACTGTTTATGTGTTTCATTTTTTGCGGGTTGATAATAAGTTGTATTGTTTTTGATGAAGTAAACATTTATCTTTGATCAATGTGCGTCCTTGTGACGTGTGTAGCGTGGAGAATCAGTTGAAGAGATTCATCATGTGTACTGCAACCAAGGCTGCCGTCTCGGTGCGCAAGCGGCTCTCGCCAAGACTCACGCTTTGGAACCCTGCTGCCTCGGCAAGGCGAACCTCATCGACCGAGAAGTCGCCCTCAGGACCTACCAGCACCAGGGCATCCTCGCCCTTCACAAGGCAATCCTTCAGGAGGCGCTTGTCACCAAGGTCGGGCTCGTCGTAGCAGTGGCAGATGAACTTGTGCTTCACATCCGACACCGACTCGACGAATCGTCGGAAGTCGACCATGTCGTTGAGCACAGGCTTCCACGCCTTGTGGCTCTGCTTGGTAGCAGCGATGAGTATCTTGTCTATGCGCTCGGTCTTGATGACTGTTCGTTCGGAGAACTTGCAGCGCAGAAAGGTGAGCTCGTCCATTCCTATCTCCGTGGCCTTCTCTGCCAGCCACTCCGTGCGGTCCATGTTCTTGGTAGGAGCCATAGCAAGATGCAGGTGCCCCGGCCATTGGCGCTGCTGAGGCAACACCTCTTTTATATTATACAGGCATCGCTTCTTCGTAGTCTCAGCCACCTCTGCACGGTAGAAGGTGCCTTGACCGTCCATCAGCATCATCTCGTCGCCCATTTCCATACGGAGCACACGTACTGCATGCTGAGCTTCCTCCTCAGGCAGTTCGTTGGCATGAGCAGCATCAGGAACATAAAAGAATCGTACCTCTTTCATCGTTTTGCGTTTTTTTAGTTTTTACGCTTTGATATTGTTGAACGTCTTATTCGTTTTGCAAATCATTTACGTGCGTCGCCATCATTGCATTCGTGCATAAGCTGGAAGATCGATGGTGGCAAAGTCGCCATCCAGATACTTGAAGTAGCCCGTAATGCCTATCATGGCAGCATTGTCGGTGGTGTAGGAGAACTTCGGGATGAAGATCTTCCAACCATAGCGCTTCGCATGGTCGCGGAAGGCATTGCGTAGACCGTTGTTGGCACTCACGCCTCCAGCCACAGCCACCTGTTTGATGCCAGTATCCTTCACAGCCTGGCGCAGCTTCTTCATAAGAATGTCGACAATGGTCTTCTCAAGGCTGGCAGCAAGATCCTCCTTGTGGTGCTCGATGAAATCGGGATCATCCTTGATCCAGTCACGGAGCGAATAGAGGAAACTGGTCTTGAGACCTGAGAAACTATAGTCGTAACCGGCAATGCTTGGCTTGGCAAACGAGTAGGCATCTGGATTACCCTGACGAGCAAGGCGATCGATGATTGGTCCACCTGGATAGCCCAGTCCCATCACTTTCGAGCACTTGTCGATAGCCTCGCCTGCAGCATCGTCGATGGTCTGACCCAGTATCTCCATGTCCTTGTACGAATTGACCTTGACTATCTGACTGTTTCCACCGCTCACAAGGAGGCAGAGGAAAGGGAACTCAGGCTGGTCGTGATCGTCCTCGCTCTCGCGGATGAAGTGGGCAAGCACGTGTCCGTGCAGATGGTTGACATCAATCATCGGAATGCCCAGGCTGCGAGCCATACCCTTGGCGAAGCTTACGCCTACGAGAAGCGACCCCATAAGGCCAGGACCTCGGGTGAATGCAATGGCATTGAGATCTTCCTTCGTGATGCCTGCACGCTTGATGGCAGCATCGACCACAGGCACGATGTTCTGCTGGTGAGCACGCGAAGCAAGCTCCGGCACCACACCGCCATACTCCTCATGCACAGCCTGCGATGCAGTAACGTTGCTCAGGAGTATGCCGTCGCGAAGCACCGCAGCACTGGTATCATCGCACGAACTTTCTATCGCTAATATATTCACTTTCAACTTTGGATTTAATCGTCATCATTTTCAATATGTGAGAATCTCGAGGCCCTCCTCTGTCATGAGGAAAGTATGCTCCCACTGAGCACTTGGCATCTCGTCCTCTGTCACCACGGTCCAGTCGTCCTCACTATCCACAAACACCTCGTAGGTGCCCATGTTGATCATTGGCTCGATAGTGAACACCATACCCGGCACGAGCAGCATTCCCTCACCCTTCTTGCCGTGATGGAACATCTCCGGATCCTCATGGAACTCACATCCCACTCCATGGCCGCAAAGGTCGCGAACCACGGTGTATCCGTTCTTATGTGCATGCTTGGTGATGGCAGCAGCCGAGTCGCCAACGAAGGTGTAAGGTTTGCAAGCCTCAGCGCCAATCTCCAGGCACTCCTTCGCCACACGCACCAGTTTCTCGCACTCAGGCGAAGTCTCGCCGATGATAAACATACGGCTGGCGTCAGCATAGTAACCGTCAAGTATCGTTGTGCAGTCGACATTGATGATGTCGCCTTCCTCCAGTACTTCCTCCTCACAAGGTATGCCGTGGCAGACCACCTCATTGAGGCTTGTGCAACAACTCTTTGGGAAGCCCTCATAGTTGAGCGGAGCAGGAATACCCCCGTTCTTGGTAGTGAAGTCGTACACCAGCTGGTCGATCTCCAAGGTCGACATACCCTCACGTATCTTCTCCGCCACAAGGTCGAGCACAGCCGTATTGAGCTTACCAGCCTTTCGAATGCCCTCTATCTGCTCAGGAGTCTTGATCAGCTTGCGCTCAGGTACAAGGCATCCCTTGCTCTGCCAGTAGAGTATCTTCTTGTCCATCTCAGTCAGAGGCTGTCCGCTTTTCACAAACCAGTTTTTTGGATTCTTATGAAATCTCATCGTATAGTATTACTTGTCTAATGTATCTTTTACCAGTCAAAAATCATGCAAAGTTACAAAAAGTTTTTGTTTTCTTTTTCTATTTCATTTTAAAACGCTTATCTTTGTGGCAAAATTTACAAAAAAATAACATGAAAACATCAACTATTATTGCATTTTCACTATTTGCAATGACATTTGCCTCATGTGGCAACAAGACTAAGGAAGCCCAGCCCGTCGAAGAACAGATTGTGGAGACTGTCGATTCCGTCACAGGCATCATACGCCTGAAGGACTACTCATCCACCGATTCCGTAACAGTAAACGACAAGACATACAAGTACACATTCGCCTTCATGCCGGTAGACTCGCTGCCTATCATCACCAACAGCCAGGGAGCGCAGTACTACGACAACGAAGTGAAGCTTACCGTAACCAGCGAGGGTACTACCGTCTATTCCCACACCTTCCGCAAGGGAGACTTCAACGGCATCGCCCCATCCGACCTCATGAAGACCTCCTCGCTCGTCGGATTCAACTACAACTACCTGAAGCACGACGACCACTCAGCCCTCTACTTCATTGCCACGATAGGCGATCCAGACATCAGTTCTGAGATTTCCTACCCTATCGAAATCAAAGTCACAGCCGGAGGTACAATGACCATGGAGAAAGCTCAGGGCTTTGAGACCGAACCTCTTCATTCCGACATGAACGAAGATCCAAACGACGATTACGGGGTGTAATCGTTCCATGATTCCCAGGAACGACGTTCACACTCCACACATTTTCAAATACAGAAAGAGCAACACCCTGCCGTTCGACTAAGCGTCGCAGCTGAGTGTTGCTCTGTTATTGGAAGAACTAATAGGACGATATTAGCACCTTCTTTTTGCCGATGATGTATACACCGCTCAGGAAGTCTTTATATTCATTCTCGCCTTCGTTCACATGAAGCGTACGAACGTACTGACCAGCAACCGTATACACAGGAAGATCAGTTTCATAGTTTGACTCTACAATCACACTACCCTGCTTCAAATACAGCCTCAACATCTTATCAGTCCTATCCTCCTCAATAGTCCTATTTTCATCCACATCAATCATATCCTCGCTTCCACAAATATAGACACAACGGGTCTTGGCAGGAGATGTAGTAGAAGTCATGTACGTGCGGAAAGGAACGATTGCCTGCTCAGCAACGAAAGCTGTTCCATCGGAATTGACACCAAGTTGCGATGACTTGTGCAAGAAGGTTCCATGATGAGTGTAACTACTAGCTGTGGTAGAAACAGCTTTGCCATCACTCACGCCAATAGTGGTAGCTCCGCTTTCGAAGGTAGCTTTCTGCTTGAAAGGAGTGCTTCCGTATTTCGAAGCGTCCTTATCATTATAATACGACTCCATAGAGAACTCATAGAAGTCATCGCCAGGGAAGGCCACGATGTAAGGGACATCGGCTGTGAGAGGCACGTAGTTTTCGAATGTATGAGAGTTGGCGTACCATTCCTCGTCACTATCATTAAAGGTCTTATCACCATCCTCATCACGGCTATTGTAATGGTTGCCGTAATTGAAGAGCGAAGTGAAGTAATCATTCTTTGGATATACATACGACGTGCCGGCCTGGTGACTATCGGTGAAATAAGCATCACCACTAACTGCAGGACTTGCAAAGGTAGCCTTACTATCCACAACATCTTTCAATCCTCGCAACCAGTACTCATGATGCAGTTTGCTATCACCGTAGAAGTGGCTTATCTCACCATTCTTTTCGGCAGTTACCTTAGTGGTTGTAAATGGCAGCACGATGCCCTCCCATGCAGAGCCGCTTTCATAACCGTAAGTAGTTACATTGCGGTAGCTTTGTGGCATACGCTCGTACCAAGCTCGCTGAGTCACATTGAATGCGATAGGTGCGTTGAAATCCTGCTTATCGACGAGGTGGAGATAGTCGGTGCAGCCGTTGGCAATGTTATGGTATTCTACTTCTGCCTCATCGCAATTATCTGTATCGCTGTAAGCAAATACACTCTCTCCTGCATTGTAAACGAGGAGGTTTTGCGAAGCCTTGCTATTCGTCTCGTTGCTATAAGGAGTGACTGTACCATTGTGGTCGCTGCTGAATGAAGTGAGTTCAGATGCAGAAAGACGGTCATCGGTCTTGCCGTAGAAGCTACTAGGCTCTGAAGAGTCAGGGTTCTCTGCCGTATAGTCGATGGCTGTGAGGGTAGGCTGCATAGCCCATGCCACCTTGTTGTAATGGAAGCCATCGTTCACAGAACTGCCATAATAGCCTGCGGTTCGATACACGCGGTTTGTCTCCACCCACTTATTTACAGAGTACGCCTCATCAATATGCTCTGGATATGGTCTGTTTGCAATACCGGTAGGGTTCAGCGTCTGACCGAAGAAGAGGCAGTCGTGCTCTGTCAGCGTATAGTCACCAGCATGCCCTGTGTTATGGTTTGTCTGCATATTGCCGTAGTTTGGAGCGCCAGTACGGAGGAACCTTGCATTTTCATAGATATCAGCAATACGTGCATAGCGCCAGTCACCACCCATACCATCGTTGTTGCCATAAAGGCTGTTGACGTAGTTATCACGCTCTGTCGCATCGTTATCCGTTGTGTAGTAATGACTGAGGTTGTATGCCTTCTTGCCATAGCAGAGGGCGTCGCGGTTATCGGTGGCGTCGAAGCAATTGACAATAGTTCCCGTAGATGCTATCGTACCGTTAGGCACACCAAGGTTATAGAACTTGCCTGTGAGGTTATTGCCGAAGAGCGTTCCGTCTGCTGATGGCAAGGTGAGTGAGTAACCATTACCATGCAGCGTACCAGCAAACGCTTTTGTTATAGCAGCAGGTAGTGTGAGGTCGTTCTGCAAATAGAAGTTCAATCCCTCGCCATTATTGCCATCGTTGACATAGCTTACAAACGCGGCGATGTCAGCATCGTCAGCAAGGTAAACCATTGAGCCAGACTTAAGAGCCTTGGCGTAGATATTTTCACCTGTAGCAAGCGTAACATCATATTTAGTATCAACGATATCCGCCATCTTATGGTAGTTGTGCACCACAAGCATACGCTCATAAAGTTTTTTCTCTTCGTCCGTAGCAGGAGCCACTACGAAATCCTCACCACCAGCACGGAATACGTAACATACATTCCAATGGTTCTGGCTGTAGAGGGCAGGTACGCTACCTTGCGAATAACCTTCGGCAGTGGTGTAGTAATATGATGCAGGAATGACAGTAGCATTCTTGTCATCCCAAGAGTACTCCATCTTGTGGGTTTCGTCATTGAATGTCTCACTTTTCAGTGGTACGAGTTTCCAGTCAAAACCAGTCACAGGCAGCTGATCCGTTGTCTTGATCTGAATTTCCTTACTATCGAAGCCGATGCGCTCACCAGGAAGTGCACAGTTCATGATATTCACATTACCTGTGAACGATGGTCCCTGGATATACACAATCTCAAGGGTTACATTATAGGTCTTGGTTTCGTAGGCAGGGTCACCACCTACTGTAGTGCCATCTTGTTTCCTTGCCTGAATGATAAGCTGCACATTCTCAGGTTCGCTGAGGTGAGCGTTGTAGTATTCCTCCTCCTCGTTCGGCGGACAGTTGTTGACATTGTCAATGAGATGAACGTTGAAGCGAGGGGTGGTATTGGTGTTGTTATAGGTAGTCCATGTCGGTAAAGCGATCTGCTCTGCATCCGTTGTTGAGCGAGGCATATCATTGCTCCACAGCGGTTGGCTATTGGAATTATCACCCACCTGTAGCGTGAACTCATACTTCTTATCACTACCAGCAAGCGGAGTAAGAGCGTTATCACGTCCACCACGGATATCTCTGCTGTAGTTGCCAGATGCATCGGGAGTTTCTGTCATTAGCCACTTCACGCTCTGCAGACTAACCTCCCAATCTTTCTCTATACCAGCGAAGATGACGTTAGGGTCAGCGGTGCTAAGGTCAAACTCTTTCTTTGTCTTGAACGAGAACGCCGTGAGGGTGGCATGATAATAATAGGTGTCGCCGATAACATACCAGTAATGCTGCTCTGGAAGATTACCTCCACACTCGTCAAAGCCCTTTGGCAGACAGTCATCCACGATATACTGCTTTGCATCTTCACCTGGACGAATGACACCCTCAAAGACGAAGTTGCCTGATTCGTTCATGAAGGTTGCTGTCTTTGGATCAGACTTGTCGTAAGTATCCGCATGGACATTATCTGCATACACATAACCGCCACCTTCGCCAGGCTGTACATTAAGGAGCTTTACCTCTGCCACACCAACGATAGGACCGTTATATGTTTTGTGCTCATCACCTTCATAGTACAGATTCTCCACATGCAGACTAAAACCACTATTAATGCCTATCATGTTGCGGGCAGTAGCGTAGTTGCGCTGCTTAAAGGCGTTGATGCTTTCTTCGTCAGTCTTGCCATGATACTTATCAATGTACCACTGCTTTTTGCTACGGTAGGTATTAGCATTATCTACAACACCCGTCGCATCATGGAACTTATCCGTACGGAAGTCATCATTCGATACGATAGCACCAATGTAGTGAATGGTGTTATAGAAGCCTATGTAGTTGCGTGACTGCCTTGTTGTGAAAACTGTAGCATAAGTGCCAGTTGCATCAATTGTAGAATTCATGCGCAACTCACCGATACGGGCGAGAGAATACTTACGCTTGTTAATCTCATCGGTAGCAAAGTCCTCATCGCCGTAAAGCTTGAAGCAGCAGTCGTTGACCGTGAGGAGGTCAAGACGCTGGAGGGAGTTAAGCATGAGGGGATCGGAAGGAGTGGTTCCTGCATAGCCATAGCCATTGAGCTCTGCTGCACGGAAGCCTTCGCAGAACACCAGACGACCATCACCATAGATGCCACCGATGCCTTTATACTCGCCTACTACATTGCCTTCACCATCTTTCTGTGTTGTCTCGGTAGAAATCTTGATATGGTCTTTAGCATCCTGGCCATCAGCCAGTTCGCCCACAAAGTCAGAGATGATGATACTGGAGTTACCGCCATAGCCCTGGCTGGAGTTACCCTGGCTGTCAACGCCGTGGTTATATTCTTCGGTACTTGCCATTGTAGTGTAAGAACCAGCAATAGCAGCGGTAGAGTTGCTCAATGAGAATCCACCGCCATAGACACCGCCACGCACACGAATCTCTACGCTATTCCAACCGCCAGTAGGGAATAGAGATGCATCTGCACTCTCATCGTGGAAGGCAAAGTAGTCGTTGTCCTGACGTGTCGCTGTATGAATGCTGCTAAGTGGAGTTATAATCTCTGAGCCATGCAGCTTTACCCCTGTAATCTGGTCATACACATTACAAGGCACGTAGGTACCTTCAAAGTACTTGATGCTCTTCTTGATGACAGACTCGGTCTTGTTATTACCTTTGGTCATATATCCCTCGTTCCATTTGTCCGCACGGTCGATGAAGTATTCGCCCGACTTCTTGCAGACATAGAACTTAGGATAGCCTACGGTAACCTGTGCCGAACCATACATAGGAGCAGCGAAGCTACCGCCTACAACGTCCTTATATACCAGTCCGTCGTGAACATGGATAACGGAATTACCCACAAGCATACCATTACGTCCACCACCAAAAATGTTGTTTACGGATGGATGGTGAGCAGCCACGTTTGGAATGTCCTTCATATAGATGTAAGCATCACCGAAACTGCGTGACTCTGGACCATAGCCTGCACCATAAACATTGGCTACAGGGAGGTTCAGTTCGTTTGATTTGTCAAGTTCTTGGTTTGTATAAGCGTCAATGGTTGTACCATATCTTGGGTCAGAATACGCCAGCATGTCTGACTCGATGTATATCTGCACATCGCCAACCATATCGCCCGACTGATAGCAACCGCCATATACGTTACAGCCATCGTGCCATGCCTTGCCGGCTCTATCCCAGTTAACACCGTCATTTGTCTTGTCATAAACAAGGTAATCACCCGCTGGAGCATAATCACCAACAGTCTTGTATTGCTCCTCCATCACCATACGACGTGAATACCAGTCGCCGCGAATCTTCATACGAAGCTTGGTCTTGGTAGGCTGCAAGTCACCATTGTCATCCTTAAGTTGAGCACCAGCAGCCAGCGGCATACGGAAGCCACCACGATGCCACTTGCCCTTATACTGGAACGATGCATCCATTGAACCACCGATGATACGTCCGAAGAAGTTCAGCGACTGAGGGAAGACAATATCCACAGGCTTATCAACCATCATCGAACCTGCATTACCTCCCATACAGAAGGTTCCAATCCAAGTGTTAGTGAAGTCCTTATCTGCCATATCGAAGCCTTGAGGCATAGCCTTCATATCCACGGCACGCATATATACCGACAGAAGGTTTGGATAAAGCTGGTCGCGGAGATCCGAACTCATGCTCAGCAGTTCCTTGTCGGCATTGGACACATTGCCTTCATTGAGTTCATTCCAGTCCGAATCAGTAAGGTCTGTAGCAAGGTTCAGTCCATTCAGTTTCTCAAAGTTCACGAGGTAGTTGCTCGTACCATTGGCATCGTACTTCAGCGACTCACCGTTACTGCCCATGAACACCTTATTTACAATGACATCGTTGCCGATATTGAACTTCACATGAGCGTGAGCATCATCATCACCGCTATCATCTGTCATAGGACGGATAGTAGAAGCGTTACCGCCACAATATACCGAACCGTAGATATACACTTTCTCGCCTACATTATCACTGGTGCCCTGAATATTCAGGTAGGCCTTCGACACATGAGGACGTATTTTGTTCAGCGCGAGAAGTTGCTGCAATGGTGTAGCAGTGCTACTTCCTGGAATCCAATATACATTCTGGTTATACTCACTGCTCCATTCCTCTTCAATGCTCTTCGTACCTACATGCTTTTGGTCTGATGTCTTGTCGTATGCATAGAGATAGTTACCGTTACCTGCGCCATAGACATTTCCCGTGATAGAACCAGAGAGGTTTACGTTCGTGCCATTATATACAAAACCACTGATATCGTTACCACCATAGACATTGCCTATGTGGCCCTTGATAACGTTGACTGTTGCACCGTAATCATTCTCTCCTAATGTTATAGGAGTATCACCGTTCATTGCCTTCACATCACTCATACGGCAACCGCCATAGAGCGACTCAATGCTGATATTGTCAGAGTCGATGGTGAGGCAGAGTCCCTTTGTCTTGCCGGTAGCAGGAGAAGGGTTATAGTAAGTCATATCACCCATGTTACCACCGGAATAGACATTCTCAAGTTTGCCTTTCCACAGGTTCCATGTAGGCTGAATGGTCATCGTAGCTACGTTGTTGCCACCGAAAAGATTTACCACATGGTAAGGATCAATCTTCAAAGTGTTGTCTTCCCACTTATAACCTGTACTCATTCCATTGAAGAACACCTTCGTCACGATGTTCTTTTGATAGTCATTGAAGGTAACATTTGCAAACTTGTTACTCTCGGCATTGGTGAAGATATAAGTATCCTCGGTAATGGTAGCCTTGTTACCACCACCGAAAGCACGGAGCGTGGTGCCACCTTCTACTTCCAACAGGGCTTTCGCTACGTCAGGTTTATTACCACTCTCTTCTTCTGATACCCATGCCTCGCCATTACCACCAGCGTATGCACTACCAATCATAGGGAAGCCACGGTCGGCAGAGTCATCGTCAGCAGAGATTTCCACGTATGTATTGAATTGCTTGCCTGTGAGTGTCTCGCCTGTTGGAGCTGTGCCCCACTTCGACTCCGTAAACTTAGCCGGCATAGTACCGCTGATAGTTCCTGCAATATCATTACCGCCATAGAGGTTACATATAATAAGGTGGTTGGCATCTTTGATACCACGAGCCTTACCATCGTAAGCCCATACGTGCGCTGCACCATGGATGTCTGCCTGACGGCTACCACCATAGACGTTATGTGCGAAACCTTCAGCCATCTCTACGAAGGTATTACCCTCGATGACACCCTTATAGCCACCGCCATAGAGCGAACCGAGAAGCGTTCCCTGCAGACCTACCGCATAATATACATTAGTGTTGCCTGACACCGTTCCCATATTCGAGCCACCAAAGGCGTTGAAGATATAAGGGAACATACCAGCAGGATCTGCATCACCCGTTGCATGGTGGGCAATAGACTTTATATAAAGGTACACATCACCATCGGAGTGGGTGTCGGTACCGTAACCTGCACCATAGACGCTGAGGGCATCGTTGGTTTCAAGGTCACCGGCATCGTCATAGATGTGCATATTGTCGTTCTTGTTGAAGAAGTACTTGTACTTATCATCCGTACTGTTGGCACACTTAGGCGCAAGCCAGCAATGGTAATCCACCCATGAGTCGCCTTCTACGAAGCCAGACAAGAAACATCCACCGAATACATTACCGCCATGAGCCTTGTATTCCGTTGCCCTTCCATTGCCGCTGTCATCCTTTGGCAGCACCTCTGGTTCAAGAGCACACTTGAGAGTAAGATGGAGAAGGGTCTTGGATTTGTTGGCAGAATAGAGCTTTGCGCGAGTTTCTTCATCCTCACTGTTAGGGTCAGTAGAGCCTTCAGTCATTGGCTCGAAGTATGATGTAGCATATTCTGCCTCATTGGCTCTTGGGTCAGCATGTACCTGATGTATATGCCTACCTTCTTCGCTGGAACTTACACCCGTACTATTGATACTGAGTATTCCGCCGTTGAAGTTGTAGCGAAGGATACCAGTGACCTTTTCTGGGTCGTCCTCATCCTCATGAAGGGTCTTGATATAGTCGCACTCTGCCGTTGGATTATCAGGATCCATTTGCGTCCAACCACCAGGAACGACAGTCAGGTAGTCGTACTTACCATCGTCATCAGCATCTATGAAAGTACCATCATTGTTTGTAGCAAAGACACGATACTGCACATGCGCATTATACGCACCACCAACAACGGTATGACTCACCGTCACACCTTCTGGCAGAGTATAGTCGAACCTGCCGTTCTCAAGAGTCTTTGCGCGCATTGAACCACGGAAGCCACCGCCCACGAAGTTGGCAAGCCAGATGTCATCAGCATTATCAGGGATATTGAGGTGCACATTATCGCTCCACACCATAATATTATTAAGGTATGCCTGGAAAGGTTTGAGCTGTTCCGCACGCGACATAGCGTCACCGTGTTCGTCATAAACGACAAAGCCTGGGTAGTAATGTTTTGCGTATGGACTAAAGAAGTGATGGTAGTGATTTTCAGTCATTGCACCACTCTGCGTAGCAAGATCTTTGCCTGAGCAACCCATAAAGAGACCCGACACGTTCTCATCATTATCTATATACTTGCTGCCGTCAGTATCCTTAGCCAACTGCTCATGCGTACGACCGATAGTGACGTGTGAACCGAGGTTGATGTTAAGTGAGCCACCGCCTTGGAAGTATTCTGGGTCATCACGCACGAGGTGAGGGTTGCCTTCGTATGTTGTAGTCATCAAGCTTTTATTCCAAGCACCGATAGTACATGAGTTACCACCACCAAATACCTGACCGAGCACCTTTACGCGTTCTTCCTTTTTATTTCCTTCAAGTGTAAGGTTTACACCGCCGATGGTCTGCGGACGACCGACGTATGTCTTACCCTTTGGACCACCTTCTCCAGAATGATCCACCATGAAGTAGTTCTCATCTCCGTGTGTTCCCAAGTCATACTTCAACGCGCCAGGGATATAATAGCCTATGTGGTTGCCGTTGCCAGCACCATAGACATTACCCTTTATCTCACCACCATAGATAGTAAGCTGTGCGATACCATTGACAGTACCGCTCACATCATTGCCGCCATAGACATCGCCACCGATTGTAATCTGGTTCTTATGGTCGTCGTAGGTGTATGAGCGAAGTGTCTTATCAAATTCGTCCTTAAGTATAACAGATGAGCCATCTCCCTCTGACTTCAAACCGATAGTTGTATTTGTAGCCACCTCTGTAGTAGCGCCTGCTGCATGGATATTACCCATCACCGCACCGCCATAGACATTCTCCAAAATAGTACCACGAGTAATATCGAGTTTGGTGCCTGCACAAGGAGCATAGTAGCCACCGCCATAGACAAAGTGTGCCAGCGACATTGGGTCGTTGCCCACATGCACGTTGCACATTCCATCCACAGTGCCATTCAAGCCTCCACCAACGATACTGTGCAAGCCTGTACCATACCTGAGGTTGATGTCTGCATAAGTATTGCCAGTGATAATAGCTTTATCACCAAAACCACCACCGAAGACAGAGAAGTGAGGCTTTGCCACATTCTCTATACACTCCTTATAATAGTCGGTAGTTGCGAAGTGGGCAGGTGCTATTGGCGCACCCACCATATATACGTGTGCGTTACCCTTTACGTCACAAGCCATATTACCACCACCATAGAGGTTGTGGGTGATGTCGCTCTCGGTATTGCGCTTTGGGCCAGCACTACTTTGGTCAAGGAATTTACCAGTGACCTCGTTTGCCATCTCCACATCAGTAGCTGTTGATGGCAAGAACTCACGTGGCTTCCAGTATTTGCTGTATTCAAGGTCTGCATTCTCGAAATACACGTAGGTGTTGCCATAGATATCGGCAGAGGTAACATCTGCTACTACACCTGTGCCAGGGTCATCACCATAGCCACCACCGAAGATATCCTTTGCCACCATACCTTTGAGAACAGCCACATTGGTACAGCCATCGATGACGCCAGTAGCCATTGCTCGTCCAGATTCGCTTTTCGATGCAGCAATTGTCTGGCAAGTAAAGACCGTACCCATATTGCCACCACCATAGACATGACTCCACACCTTGGTACCATTGAGCTCGACATTAGTGCTACCACAGACGGTACCGACGAACATAGACATCGTCATCTGTGCCTTAGTACGGCCATTGCCGCCACCGAAGACACTACCAAGGATATTGCCGCCATTGAGTTTCAGGGATGTGGTATAGTCGAGTGTAGCAAGACTCTTGTTCTTCTGTGCTACGTGGCCATCCATCTTAGGGCGAGCACTTTCGTAGTACCAGCCAGTATTAGCGATGTCACCGCCACCATAAACATTACCGAAGATAACGGTAGTGTTGCCACTGATGGCTACGTCCGTCTCGCGCATCACCTGTGCTGCGTATGTGTATGGCATCATGACTTTACCAGCACCAAACGGACTATCTATTTCATCCTCGGCTTCAATACCAGCACCGCCACCGAAGAGGTTACCATTATACAGTCCACCCTGTATGTCCACCTTGGTTGCACCATATATAGCACCGACATGGCTATTTACGCCACCCGTAGCATCAGCACCAGACTTGGAGCCCAATCCTCCACCATAGACATTGAAGACAAATGGCTGTCCTTTGATGGTTATGTTTGCCTGGGAGGTATAAGTTGTCTTGTCATAATTGATGCCTCCAGCTCCAGCGTTTGCCGCAGCATCGTATGCACCCACCGTACCGTCGAAACCACCACCAAAAACGGATGGAACAAACTGCTCAGACAGTTTGGTATCTGGTTTCAAGCGAAGACCAAGATGGTCAATTGTTTCCAGTTCCTCATGTGTAAAGTCCTTGCCATCAGCAGGCTGAATGCCTGCAGTGCCAGGGATATTGATATCGACATTAGTATTTCCTGCCACATCGGTATGTGCACCATAGCCAGCACCAAAGACAGAGCAGATAGGTGTCTTCTGCTGATTAGGCTTCATGGAGTTGTCGTAGAAGTAACGCCAAGCAGCCATAGCACGTGTGTCTGATACGAAACTATAGGTAGTGATTATACCCTTCGTCATCTCGACATTAGTGTTTCCTGTCACATTACAGGCCAAGTTGCCACCACCGTATATATTACGCAGGTTATTCTCATCACCAACAGTATAGACAATCTCGCCATCGTTGATAGACACACTGGTGCTTCCACTAATATCTGCCGAGGCTTTGACATCACCAATCTCGTGTCCGCCTCCGGCCTCAGTATAGAGTGCACCCTCGCCACCACCGAAGATACTACCGGCCAGCTGACCAGCATTGATGATCACGTTGGTGTTACCAGCTACTTTCGCCATCTCACCACCGCCATAGACATTGCCACGGATCTGGATTGCACTCTTCGGCTCCGGGGAGGATTGTGCTTTAGTTACTTGGACTACTCCTGACAGCAACAAAACTATGCTGTATATTATATATATTCTTTTCATTCGCCTATAGTCACATTTGTATTGCCTGTTACCATTGCCTTGTCAGGATGTCCTTCTTCGCCTTGTCCTGCACCAAAGATCTTACCATCGATGATGCCACCGAGAATCTTGACGTTGGTGTCGCCTTCTACGGATCCCTTAGCACCTCCACCGTAGATATTGCCTGTATAGGTCCAAGAAGGGTCGGTTGGTTTGATGGTTACGTTGGTGTTGCCATAGACCTTGGCGATGTCAGTGAAGTCGTTGGCTACGGTGGTAACATCTTTTGTTACAGGATCGGTACCGTTAGTAGTTGTTATTGTCACCTTTTTTCCTGCTATTTGAGAATCAAGACCTTTTCCACCACCATAGATACCGTCTTCGATGATACCACCATAGATATTCACATTCGTGTTACCATAGACGGTTGCCACGGTTGTAAACTTTTCTCTGTTATCAGCAGTAGCCAAATTATAATAATTCGGAGAACCTTCACCACCGCCATACACACCACCGTAGATGTGACCGCCGTAGATGTTCACATTGGTCTCACCCCATAGTGAGCCAGCCTTTGGCATGGCATAAGTCACTAGCAACTCTGTCGAGTATCCGTAACTACCACCGAACACACCGCCTCGAACAACTCCACCGTAAATATTCATCGCAGTAGTGGTTTTACTCAAGTCAATATCCTCTGGCTCCTCACCTTCCTCTTTGTGGAGCATACTTTTTACGTGAACGATATCTTTGCTTGGATCGTATGGCTGATATTTCACACCCATGTAAGGATAGTTTCTGTAGGTAGAATTATTATCCACGTATGGAATGTATTGGTCGTTGGTGTAATCGTCCGGATTATAAGGACTAACCAAACCACTCACACCGCCGGCAGAGACATAAGCACCGTTTTCGATGGTTCCGCCATACATATTCAAAGTACTCTTTCCATAGAAAGCCACATTTGCAATCCCACTCTGACTACCTGTCATTCGGCCGAAGCATGCTGCATAATAGCGATAAATGGTTACATCGTTATCATTCTCGGCTAAGATGTTGGTTTCGGTACGACCAAAGTAGGAAGAATTGGAGAGACCTGAAGGTTTTACTTGTGCACATACTGTAATATTATTTCCCTGCATGGCACCAACCAACGTGGCAATACGTCCACGCTTGATATTAAACTGCACATCTGCATACTCTACGCCCTGAGTCATACCGGCACAAAGAAAAGCAATATCATCCACATCGCCACGAGGATTCCACGCTCCTGTAGACGTCTCCGGGTCTATATCAACATTCACAATACACTGTAGTGGATTATTTGGATTACCAATAATATAGCGATTCTTCACCTGCTCTCCCGATGCTTTTGTTCCGTCAACTCCTTCCGTTTTTGTACCCGTAATACGATTACTCAGTATTCGGCCAAATTTACCCGATTTGATAGTCAGCGTCACAGGTTTCTTCATCAAAGCATTGAAGCCGCCATCTGTAGTACTGGTGCTAAAGGTGTAGGTGTTAGCAAACAAGAACACCTGCATATCCGGAGCCTTTCGTGTTTTTTCTGTGGCACTGACTTTTAACGCACCATTAGGTGTGGTTAAGTCACTGGAAATCTCCATCATACATCCTACGTCAAACATGCAGTCATGCAGATACATAGACAAAAAAGCTGAAGCACCTCCAAAACGGACATATTTGAACTTAGTGTCCGCTCCGATACGAGTGGTTCCGCTTGTGAGAGTACTGCTATGAGCAGATGAATTCAGATACACTCTTCCACCTTCCTTTACCTTGGCAGCTGTAGTATTCTCCGAAGTCCATGGCCAAACACCTGTGATGGTAGCAGGGATGCCATTTGCTCCATTGCCTTTAGCTATGTTCTCGTCAATAAAAAGATTGCCACCCACCTGTGCATCGCGCACCACAATGATATTGCTATCCCAAGCAGCATCACGGTCGGCATCGGTAGTGCCGTTGTAGGCAGGAAGCAGTTTATAAGCTTGAGTCCATGTCTTTACCGCATTGGCCTCAGACGAACCATCTTTCGAGTCGTTACCCTCGCCAAGTTTCAGATACACCACATTATAGGTCTCATTCACGCCATCGCCATCGTAGTCGTGATATTCTACCACAGCCCACGCGTTTCCTACACTCATCAGGGTGAGGAGGAAGAGGAGGAATATGTTGTTTAGTTTATTTGTCATTGTTGTTGATTGTTTTTTAGGGACTTTAGGGGCTTTAGAGTCGTTAGGGACTATAGGGGGAAGGGCCCTTTGAGACCTTAGGGACTTTAGAGATCTTAGATACTTTAATGTATTTAGGGGCCGGGCCTTTAGGCTTTTACCGCTTGCGGTTTCTTGGATGGTTGCGGCAGCTGAGGCAGGGCTCGTTGTTGGGGAGCACTGGGCACTTGTGGCATACGGGGTTGCCATCGCGCCATTTGCTGCGGGCTGCATACATGGCTTCCTTGGTTCCACCCTCGGCGACGAACTGCTCCTGGGCTGTTTCGAGAAACTTATGTATCAAGTAGTCGGTCTGCTTGATGAGCATGAGACTGAGGTTGGCAAGTTCGATGTCCTTGTGTTCTGCGAGGCTTTTGTCGATGAGCGGATGGAAGTCGGTGGCTTCACTATGGTTGAGGCAGAAGGCGTATGTTCGTTCGAAGTCCTCGCTGCCTTTCTGCCAAGCAGTCTTACGACGCACGCGCAGGTAGTCGGCATAGTCTTCGTAGAGTTCTGCGAGGCTACCCTTTGCTACATTGAAGAGTTTGATCATCATCTCCTTGGAGGTTACCCCGTCCACTATGCCCTCGGCGATGTTCTGCTTGCCGGAGCGCGCTGCCTGTACCATCTGGTCGATGGTGCGGTCGCCTTTCTCGAAGAAGGCGTTGGCAAAGGCATAGGTGATATCATAGAGGGTCTCCGCCTTCTTGTAGAAGAGCTGACTATGATAGTCGCCTGGGGCGTGGAGGAAATGAGTGTTGGACATTGCTGGAGGTTGTTGTTTTATTAGGGACTTTAGGGACCTTAGGGTCGTTAGGGTTAGAGACTTTTGGGCCTTTAGAGTCTTTAGTTAATGACTATATGCTTGTTATCGTGCTCGGAGAGTACATATAGGTAGTCGGGGTTGAGGGTGACACGGAGGTCGTAGTAGTAGCCGGGAAGGAGATTAGAGACGTTAATGTCACTAAGGTCTTTAAGAGAGCCGAGGGTGAAGGTATTCTTGGCTGTGACGCCTTCTCGAGTGAGGTGAGCATCTGTTGCATCATCCTTGTCATATATATTATAGGTACACGCGAGGGTGTTTGTGGTGCTTGTGGTCACCTCTGCTGGATCAATATAGGCGTAGGCTATGACCTGGTTGGTGGCACTGAGGACTTTATCTACGAGTTGGCAGTCGATGCCATTGAGTTTGATACCCGTGACTTTGATGTAGCGCACATTGTCGTACCTGTCGCTTACCTTGAAGGCGAAGCGGATGAGCGCCGTCTTGTGGTGCATGGTAAACTTAAGGTGTACGCCATCTAACTCTATATCATTATTCTCGCAGTAGAGTACGTCTCCTCCGTCTATAGTAGCAGTGGCAGTAACACCTTTCTTGGCTTCAATGTCTTTGAGAGGATAGGAAGATGTATAACCATGAAAGAAACCTGTGTGAGTGTCACAAACTGTGAGAGATGTTGGCTTGATGAGAGTAAAAGTCTTTCCATTACACTCTACTTCTATCTCTGAGGGATAATCCTCTGGTGCTATAACCAAGTCATCTTCATTGCCATCGTTAAGCAACGAGGTGAGGGCTGCACGAGTATCTACTCCCCTACCGTTGCTCCATGCAGCCTTAATGCAGAAATGCACGTCAGTAGGAGCCTGCTCTAAGTCATCAGAACAGGCTACTGCAAAGAAAGCGGTGAGTATTGGTAGTATGTATGATTTTATGTTCATTGGCTTTTTTTAGGGACTTTAGGGTCGTTAGAGTCGTTAGGGGTGCTGGAGTCGTTAGGGCCTTTAGGGGGTTACCAGTTCTTCCATTCTTCATCCTGACTGCCGCCATAGTGCCAAGGGTCAATCTTCACATCGAATAGTTCGATCTTCTTGCCAGCTTCGGTGATTTTGAAGATGTAGGTATATATGTAGTTGGGCTTCCAATGCATGTAAGCGGCAGGAACTACAGCGGTCTTATATTCTGTATCGCCATTGACGCAGACTGTAAGGATGAAAGCTGGGTTCTTATCACCCATAGGCAGGGTGTAGTAGAATTCTGTGTCGTATTCTGTTTTTGCTAGCACAGCATGATCGGAAGCATATCCTGCTGAGGGGGTAAGAGTAACAGGCTTATAGCTAAGCTTATCTTTCGCATCGTCTGGATTGGATGCGACTTCCACATCCACCGTCTCTGCCGTATGCGATATGTCAAGAGGGAATGTCACTTTCACCGAACCTGCCTTGTAAATTTTCTTTTCTTCATCTGGGGTAAGCGTGATGTCAGTGAGGACAATTTCATCGCCTGCTTCCATTGGTTCGCTGGTATAGAATAGTGCCCTTATCTTTGAGTATGGTCGTTTGTATTCAAGCGTCACCACGTCGCTGGTGATGGGCTTACGGATGTAGAGCTTGGAGTATAAGGGCAACTCGGTAGGCTCTTTGTTAGTGAGGAGGTCAGATACTGGGATTGTAAGTTCGGTGCCACCGTTTGAAAAGCAACTCTTATCGCCTGTGTAACCCCAAAAGCGGTATTCTGAGGCGGCAAAGTCCCAATATTTTATTGTCTGCGTTGTTCCGTTGACGTAGTAGTAGTTGTGGGTGTTGTCCTCGGATGTATTGGCAGAACCTTGTTTATATGTGACGGTATAGCCGTCAATCACCTGCTGAGTGCTACTATTTACATTCTTGTAGCCATACACCACAAAGTCACGTTCCAACGGGGTTGCGGAACGTGTCATCATCTCCTGCTCGGCTTCCACGGATGAGAATGCAATGGTAGACTGCTCATGGTCGGTACACAGTTCTTCCTTTTCTGTACACGACACGAGCATCACGACCATTGCAAGGGTGAGGAGCCAAAGAGATAATATGTTATGGTGTATTATTTTCAATGTATATATAAAAAGAAGATACCCTCCCCTTCCCTCACTATGAGGGAAAGGGAAGGTTTATTAAGAATTACTGAACTTTGATTATCTTAACGTAGTTCTTTGAACCATCTGTGTACATGAACACATAAGTCTTACTTGATGCAACTGCAAACTTACATGCAGAAACAGAAAGAGTGTTACCATCTACAGCAGGAACTTCTGATACAATTGTGTAACCACAAGATGTCAATGTTATGCCAGTATCATGTTTTGTTCCATTCAACTGATCCTGAACGAGAGCCTCTGTTATAATCTTTGGATCTGTTGCAGTAGCTTCATAAACCGCTACGCCAGCAGGAACTGTAAGTGAGCTAAGAACAACAGCTGTTGTACCGTTCATTACTGATGCATAAACATCACCAGCCTTATACTCGTTGTAAGCAGTTACAACCTTACCCTCTTGATAAGTAGTGATAGATGGAGTTGAAACAGTAGTGATAGTCTCCTGAACGCCATCTTCAGTATCAACTACGACTGCATCGAAGGTGATTGGAGTAAGACCTTCAACAACATTGCCGTCACCATCAACACCAACCCAACCATTTGTTTTGTCAGAAATCTTGAATATATACGTGTAAGCATAGTTTGGTTTCCACTCTGCATAAGCAGCAGGAACAACAGCACGAGCGTCGCGAACATGGATAACCTCTGCTGCACCATCGATAGGAACGAGGTCATATTCAATACGAATCTGGAGATTATCCTTTGTTCCAAGTGGAAGAACTGTTTGATAAGCATGATCTGTAGCATTTACATCACCTGCATAAGTTGCGGTAGCTGAAGTGCGACCAAGGTATACATTGCCATCATCTTTCTCTGCATCTTCTTTGGCTGCCATATTAGCAAGAGCGCCGAAAGTCTTTGTTGTTACAAGTGCATCGTCAGATCCTGAACCAGCAGCAAATTTAATATGAGCTTGGTTGTAATCAGGACTGAGTGTACCATGTGAAGAGTTTGTCCAACCTACTGTAGGATAGTAAACGCTCATCGTACCCTTTGATGTTGCAGAAGGGAAGATTGCGCTTGCAGCAAAGAGTGTTGCAGCTGCTGCTCCTTCTTCATCTGTAGGAGTTGATTCATCCCAAGCCTCACTATAGAACCTGACATTCTTTACAGAGTAACCAGGGATTGTCTCGTAGAATGCAATGCGCACCTTTGTTCCGAGAGAACGGAACTTAGGAGTTACAACAGAGCCATATTCGCTTACTCCATTGCGATTGTAAAGGGTGACGAGGTCTGCGATGTATGTTTTAGCAAGTTCGTCTGTGTTTCCAGTAACAGTGTAAACTGGAGTGCCAGAAGTAACAGCAGCACCAAGTTTTGTATAATCAATCTCAGTCAAAACTGCCTTTTCATAATTAGACTTTCCATACGAGAATGCAATGAAGTCATACTGCGATGCAGCGTAATCCCAGTATTTGATGGTCTGTTTACTAGAAGCAGAAAGTCCATGCTTGCCAATGCCAACATATTCCCAGTCGCTGGAATTTGACTCTGTTGTGTTAGCCGTATTTTCTGTCCAATTAACATTGTAATGGTCAAATACCTCAGTTTGAGTAGTACCATTATCTTTGATACCTTCTACAACAAAGTTGCTATTAAGCAATGCTGCGGCAGCTGCACCTACTAACTCGTTTGCACGTGTCATTGCAGGAGTCTTCATACTGAAATTGATTTCAGCTTTGCCACCATGGAGTTCATTAACGTCACCAATGTACTCGTTGTCAGAACAACCAGCAATAGCGAGAGCTGCTAATGATACTGCATAAATCCTTGTTTTTTTCATACTCTTTTGATTTAATGTTTATAAATTATTTATTTAGTTGTTTCTATTTTTTTATTTCACTTCAATTTCATGTAATTCCTCTTCAAATTCATCAACTATGGCATCGAATCCAGAACCTCCTGTACGAGATGGTATTCTAACTGTATCAACATCGAGGTCGATAGTGATTACACCACCTTTGTATCGCTTTCGAACCTGATCGGTGACATCGAACACGAGCGTGGAGTCGTTACCATTGCTGAAATGGAAATTCACATCCATGTAGTGCTTTATCTTGTCCCTTACATCACCGGCTCGTGATATACGCGACGAGTTTTGGTTGGTGATGCCGAAGGTGAGGCATCTGCCTCCGGCGATATCCACCAGTTCGCCTGTCTGCTTTATGATGCAATCGCGTTTGAAGCGGACATTGTAGTGTACGGCAACGGCATCTCTGTTTGCCTTGCCGCTATTGAGCGTCACGCCTCTTGCCATGCCTGAGATGTTTGCATTGCCATCGACACCGCCTATTCTGCCACGATTGTGGTGTAGACGGACCTGAGTGAGGTAGATGTATGTGACTGGCATGAGTGTCATGTCTACGAATTTTATATAAGTGTTGGTCTCAGGATCATAGTCATCGTAATCGTCAGGATTGGTACTGATATACATATTGCGAGCACAGGCTGCAAACAGTTCCTCTGGCTGATAGAACGAACGGAGATATGTAGGAGCATGATAAGCTGATGGCGAAAGGCTCATGTTGGTGAATGCCATAACAGAATCGAGTGTTGTCTCCTCGTCGAAGATAAGGCTCTGTATGCCGTCGGAGGTATGGATCTGATTCCACGCCAGTATGTCATGATAGCCGAAATTGTAGCTCGTAATGAACTTTTTTCCATTAACCACAAACTCATCCTTTTCTGTATGCAAAGCATCCGGCTCCTGACCGATGAAGTAACGACGCAAGTCAAACACATCCGGTTCGGTATAGCCGATAGTGCCAAAGAGCATGCTGTCCGTCTCATCCCATCCGTATGTCCACTCATCTTCCCAATCATACTCTGCGTCATAGTTCCAGAGCATGTGAAGATTAAGCTGCACGATAGGCAGAGGTATCAAGAGGTGAAGTCCGCGATGCAGATGGAGTGGCGGAACTCGTTCGCATGACGTGAAGGTGAAGAGCGAGGTCTGGATGGCGAAAAGTGCTAACAGCACATATAGCATGCGCTTCAGCCCATTGGTACGACATCTTTCACCTCTCACCTCTAACCTTTCACCTCTAACCTCTAACCTCTCATCTCTCACCTCTAACCTCTCATCTCTAACCTCTAACCTTCTCATCGCGCACCTCCTTTCTCCATATGCTTGAAGCTGGCACCCTTTCGATTGATACGGCGATAGAAAAGGTCGTAAGTGAGGGTGATGCCAGCACGTGTAGGTCCTAACCATGTGAACCGATACTGACGCTCCTTGAAGAGGTCGGGATCGCCCTTGTAATCGTAATAGTACAGTCCGTCCTCTATGTTCTCGACCGGACAACCGTATACGAATGGATCGTACTTGGTACGGAATATGCCAAACTGTGCACCAAGTTCAAGACGCCAATGCTGATTGCGCTTTCCCAATGGAATGACATATCCGAGTCCGAGGCCAGCACCAATACCCTCTCCTATCCAACCGTCGTCCTTGTTGCAACCGATCTGATAGAGGAAGGCATGTGCATAGGCTGACATGTAGAAACCCTTGAAGGCAGCCTTGCCATTCAGTATCTGCGAACCAGGGTAGTAGCTCTTGTTGCTGTTGCGGGTGTAATAGCGTGCCTCAAGTGTGTAATTGCGAAGCTCGAAGTACTTGTGGTTGGTAGTGTTGCCTATCCACCAAGGGCAATCGAACGATGCGCCAAGTGTCATGTGCCCATGGCGTGGATAGTATTCGATGGCTACATTTGGTATTGGGCACCATCCATATTTCGGAACGAAAAGGGCATAAAGTAGAAGATTGGTCTTGAGCGAGAGTACCTCACGGCGCTGCATGTCGTCAGTCACTTCCTGCTCATTATAGATGCCTAAATGAAGAGGAGGAGTATCGATATAGGCATTAGTATTGACATGCACAGAGAGGTCGAGTGCCGACTTTATCGGTTTGATGATGCCCGCTGATACCTTGTCGGTAGCAAGAATACGTACAGCACGTGTCTGTGGGAAAAACTCCTTGAGCATGCGATTCCAGATACGACCACCTTCAAGCTGCTGCATCTGTCGCTTGAGCAGAGGGTAGTCGGTGCGATAGCGGTCGAATGTGGAGCGAACCTTTGAGTAGTCAGGATCGTTGGCCTTGAGCATAAGCATAAGCACATACTCATAATCCTCAGGCACGGCATCAAACTTGATACGTGACACATCAAATCCATGAGAAGAAAGATAAGCAGTAGCAGCTTTACGACGATTGTCAGCAAGGCGAACATTGTTGTCCCAAGGTCCTTCAGGCGATGTAGAGGCACGTCCCCATATCACGCCATCGATGCCAATAGCATTAAGTTGAGGAAGGAGCGAATCTACAATCCAGATGGAGTCGTTCTTCGAAATGTCAGTACGATTGACTTGAAAAATAACAGGACGTGACTGTTCGAAGAAAATAGAATCGGTCATAATCTGTCCGTATGCGGTTGTAGAAACAATCGTACATACGAGCAAGGCAAAGCCCAGTCTAATGTGTGTTAATATTTTCTTCAATCTACTGACCATAAAGCATTAGTCAACAATAATTGAATTATTGATTTGCAAAGATAGTAGTTTTTAATGATATAAAAAGCCCTCAAAAGTTAAATATTACATATTTACCCCCCCCCTCATGCGTATTATTGCACAGCAAATACGCATTTATTTCTTTATAAAAGAATAAAAGAAAACATCCAGAATTGTATTACTTTCATTCTATACATTACGAGATACACAAAGAGCAACACTCTGCCGTTCGACTAAGCGTCGCAGCAGAGTGTTGCTCTGTTTTGGAGATAAGATATACTATGTTATTTAGGAGGATAGTATATCTTACGGCGGAAGATAGTATATCTTATTTGCTATTTCTTACTAATCATCTCAGCATTCCTGATGCCTTGAGGTACTTCGTGTTGGAAAGATTGAGGTTGCACTTTGCTTCGACCAGCTGGGCAGATGCCTTCTGCCAGAGGGTCTGTGCCTCGAAGAGGTCGCTGAGCGGTTCGGTGCCGACATCGTAGGCTTGCTTCGACATCTTCAGGTTTTCCTCAGCCTGAAGGAGCGACTTGTGTGCGATCTCCAGTTCCTTTGCCGACTCGGTAAGGTTGTTCTTGGCCTGCTGAAGCTCGAGGTTCATGAGTTCGTTGAGGTTGTCCTGCTCGAGCTGGGCAATCTGATACTGAACTTTGGCTGAACGCACTTTATGCTTTCCCTCGCCGAAGTGGAAGAGTGGCACCTTGAGGATAAGTCCCGCGGAGAATCCGAAGTTGTTGAGCATGGTCTGATTGAGGAAATGAATGCCGTTGGCGTAGCTGCCTCCTGCTGCAAGGACAAGGGAAGGAAGGAACTCGGAACGGGTGAGCTTGACATTCATTCGTGCCATCTCGGACTTGTCGGCAAGCAGCTCGTACTCAGGGCGTGAAGTGATGTCGGAAGCATCGGTCAATGCAGGTGCTGACACTTCATCGACAGGAGCCACTTCAATCCGTTCCGTGAGAGGAATGCCGCACACGTGGGCAAGGTTCATCTGCGCAAGGCGGTAGCCATTCTCTGCCTTTGTGATGGCGAGCTCGCTCTCGTTGAGTTTGACCTGCACCTTGAGGGCATCGTTGCGTGTCTTCATACCATGGCGAACGGCACCTTCCACATTCTTCTGCAACTCGATAAGGAGTGCATTGTAGGCTTTTGCCACCTCTCCCATCTCACGTGCACGAAGACAGAGGGCATAGGCTTCGTCGGTCTGCACAAGCACCTCGCTCTCGGAGAGGCGCACATTGGTAGCAGCCATCTTCTCGCCCAGGCGGCTCATCTTGTATCCGGTATTGATCTTACCGCCCATGTAAAGAGGTTCGACAAACGAGATTCCGCCTGCGAATACGTTACCTATCTTAAGCTTCAGATAGTCGTCAGGCAACTTGAAGAGCGAAGCAATCTGTTCGCCCTGTGCCATGTATTGCCCAAGGAGAGCTGCAGCCTCAGGCGATGCCATGCCAATCTCCTGCACGATGCCTGCGGTTGCGCTACTTACAGCCTGAATGCCTTCGGCAAAGATGTCGGTAAGACCGAGGTTGAAGGTCTTGCTGCCGGTGCTGTACACATCGACTGCATTGGCTGAGAAATTTGGGAAGAAATTGCTGTAGATAGCCTTTGTATCGTGCTTCTGCTTCTCAATCTTAAGGCGGTCGGCATTGAGGGTTTTGTTATTGTCAAGAGCCTGCTGGCGCGCCTGTTGCAGGGTGAGTGTGGTCTGAGCGCTGGCTCCCTGCCACGAGAGGGCAGAGAGGAGGGCGCATACATATAGTATCTTTTTCATATCAACTTATTTTACTTTGAAGAACAATGCGTAGAGCACTGGGATGAAGATGAGGGTGACGATAGTGCCTACGAGGAGTCCACCCATGATGGTGACTGCAAGGCTACCGAACATGGCATCAGGCACGAGCGGTATCATACCGAGGATGGTAGTGAGCGATGCCATCATCACAGGGCGAAGGCGCGACTTTGAGCTCTGGATGAGCGCTTCGCGTGCTGGGATGCCCTGACTGATCTCAAGGTTGATCTCATCCATGAGCACAATTCCGTTCTTGATCATCATACCTATGAGTCCGAGGACTCCGACTATGGCCACGAATCCAAATGGCTTGCCCGAGATGAGCACCGCTGGCATAACTCCCACAACTACAAGCGGAATGCAGCAGAAGATGACTGCAGGCTTGCGATAGTCCTTGAAGAGAAGGATGAGGATGAGAATCATGGTCACGATGGCCAATGGGAAGGCATTGAAGAGGTACTTCATACTCTGGGTGCTGGCCTTCTTTTCGCCCTCCCACGAGAGGGTGTAGCCTGCAGGGAGCTTTATATTCTCAATATCCTTGGCTATGGCGAGGCGAGCCTCCTCAGTTCCTACGCCCGAGCGAGGTGAGCATTGCATGCGCTGTGTGCGCTGTCCGTTGTAGCGCATCACAACTGGCTCTTCCCACTTGATGTCAATGTTGTTGGCCACCTGCTTGAGCGGAGTGGTCTGCGTGAGGCGTTCGATGAGGTCGTCCTTAGTCATGTTGCCCGACATAAGCTTCTGCAGATTAGCACGAGTGAAGACGCCCGATACGCTTGGCATGATACCGAACACGCGGGCATTATCGAGACGCTCTATGTCGGTACCATCAGGATTGGTCACCTTAACGTAGATGTTCTGCGGATGGATGCCATCGTAGAATGTACCAACTGGAATACCGCCCGTGTACATCATCATGGAGAGCGAAATATCCTGACGACTCAGTCCGCTGGTACGTGCCGATGCTTGGTTGTAATCGATCGAAAGGATTGGTACCAATGGTTCCCAGTCGGAAGTTTCGAGATATACCTTGTCCGAACGGCGGGCAATGGCAATTGCACTATCGGTAAGGCTATGGAGCACAGCAGGATCAGGTCCGTGGAAGCATGCCTCGATAGGATACTTCTTGAACATGAGGTTGTAGCGCTTGAACTTGACGTATGCATCAGGGTAGCGGTCGCTTACCTCCTTCTGGAGTTCATCGATATGGTTGACAAGCTCGCCTGGCGATGTGACATCGATGATGAGTTCGCCGTAGGAAAGCGAAGGAGTGGCGATGGAGCGTACGAGATTGTAGCGTGATGGAGTACCGCCGATGCTGGTGGTTACGTTCTTGATGTAATCCTTCGACTGAAGGAGTTCGCGAATCTCGTTGAGATCCTTTCTCACCTGTGTAGAGTTGGCTCCTTCAGGCAACTTGTACTCCATGTACATCTGGTCGTACTCCATGTCAGGGAAGAAGGCCTGGTTGAGGTACTTGTAGCATACGCCTGCAAAGCCTACAAGGAGTACGGCAACAACAACCGTAGAGATGCGGTGCCCGATGAGGAAGTTAAGTATCTTCTCAAGCACAACGTACGACTTGCCCTTGTAGAGATCATCGTTGGCATCGGAAGCATCGTCGGCCGACTCGCCTCCAACGTAGCTCTTTGGGAGAAGGGTACGGTCGCACATGATAGGCACATGAACCAATGCAAGCAACCAACTGAGCAGCAACGACACAGCAATAACGATAAAGAGGTCGCGCACGTAGACGCCCGCTGTGTCAGGGCTCATGAAGATTGGGAAGAAGGCGAGGATGGCTATGAGCGTAGCGCCGAGGAGCGGCATCGCTGTCTTCTGACCGATCGAAGTAAGGCACTCTTCCCTACTCTTTCCCAGCTTCTTATCCACAAGGATTCCATCGACTATCACGATAGCATTATCGACCAGCATACCCATGGCAAGGATGAAGCTGGCAAGCGATACGCGCTGGAGGGTGCCATCGAATCCGTTGAGCACGAGGAACGAACCAAAGACGATGACCACGAGGCTGGATCCGATTATCATACCGCTCCTCAATCCCATGAAGAAGATGAGCACGATGACTACGATGAGCACCGACTCGAGGAGGTTGATGAGGAAAGTGTTGAGGGCATTGCTTACACGCTCAGGTTGGAAGAACACCTTCTGGCACTCAACGCCTACAGGCATGCGCTTCGTGAGTGACGCTACAGCACTTTCGACCTTCTTTCCCACCTTGAGGATGTCGAAGTCGGATGAACAGGCAATGGAGATACCAAGGGCATGCTCGCCGTTGTAGGCCATCTCGTTGCGAGTGGTGCTTTCGTATGCCTTATATACTTTAGCAATATCACGCACACGAAGCTGATCATCATCGTGGCCCTGGATAATCATGTTTGAAATGTCCTCAACATTATTGAACTTATCATCCACGGTGACACGCACACGGCGGTCGCCATTCTGGAAATATCCAGCATAGCTGGTCTTGTTCTGGTTGTTGAGTGTAGAGATAACTTCAGTAGGCAGCACACCAAGGTTTGCCATCTTCTCTTCCTGAAGTTCAATGTTGATGCACTCGGTGCTTTTGCCGTAAATCTCAACACGACTAACGCCTTCAATATCAGCGATGGTGCGTTTCATGAGTTCGGCGTAGGCAGAGAGGTCGCTGTCATCAAGTCCATCGCCCGTGAGAGCATAAAACATGCCGTACACATCGCCAAAGTCGTCCTTCACCACACTGGTGCTTGCACCCGAAGGCAAGCGACTCTGGGCGTTAGTCACCTTGCGGCGCAGGAGGTCCCATTGCTGTTCCACATCCTGATCCTTGACGGTGGTCTGCAGTTCGACTGTGATGAGCGAAAGGTCGGAGAAGCACGCACTCTGGATATTTGAGACCGACGGCATCTCACGTATTGATTTCTCTATAGGATCGGCCACCTCAAGCTCCACCTGATGGGCAGAAGCTCCAGGATAGGTCGTTACGACCATGGCCTGCTTGACCTTGATGGCTGGGTCCTCAAGCTTGGACATCTTATCGTACGACAAGATACCGCCAACCACAAGGATTACTATCAGGAAGTTGATAAGGTTTCTGTTATCAAGAGCCCATTTACTGTAATTCATAACGAATGCTTGAAATTTAATTACAACAATCCTCCAACGTTCGACTTTCTGTTGGACTTGATAACCTCAACATAGTCACCATCAGACAGATGATGAACTCCGCTTGACACGATCTGCATGCCGCTCTTCAACCCATCATCGATAGATGTGGTGCCATCGCGGTTGATGCTAGACACATGGACGGACTGTTTTGTGACCTTGCTCGAATTCTTTTCGTACACGAACACGTAGGTCTGTCCCTTCAGGTTGAACACAGCAGGCGATGGGACATTGATGACTCCCGATGACTCGGATGTGCGGCGCGCCGTTACCATGGTCGTAAGACCTGGAGTGATCATGTGGCGATCGAAGGCTCCGGAAATGCGAAGGCGCATGGTGTAAAGCTGACTGGCATTTGCCTCCTGGCTCACACGAACCACTTGGAGAGGGAACGTAACGCCTGGCACAATGTCGAACGAGCAGTTGAAGTCAACCAACTGATCGCGATGGCTGAAGTCGCTTGATGGGAGCTTGATCTCGACCTCGATGTCGTTGCTACCAAAGATTGACACTACTGGCATTCCTGCACCTACAGTCTCACCAGTCTCGTGAAACTTGGTCTGGATGTAACCATCGATAGGAGCCGTAAGGCGTGTGTCAGCAAGCTGGTTCTTATGGTTGGAGAGTTTCTGTGTAATCTGTTCCAAGCCATAGCGTGCCTTATCGTAATTCTGAACTGTTGTATTGCCTTCGTTGTAGAGAGCTATGACACGTTCGCAGTCGGCCTTGATCTGCTCATATTCTGCCTGAGTGGCCTGGACCTGGAGGCGGTAATCGCGAGGATCCATCTCGGCAACGAGCTGCCCTCTGCGCACATAGTCGCCTTCCTTTACATGCATCTTCAATATTGATCCGCTCACACGAAAAGCCACATTGACAGTTTCGGCAGCTCTTGTCTTTCCTGCAAACTTGACTGGAGCCTGAGAGGCTGCATCGACGGTTTCAACAACGTTGACGAGTCTGACATCCTTAGCGGCTTCCTGCTTCTTGCCGCAACCGGTCAATAGGATTAAAGCTGATACGGTGGCTGAAAACAATAATCTTCTATCCATACATTAATATATTTAAAAAAGTTTATACATTGATCTCATGCATTCGCAATGCTATGGCGGAATGCAAGGAGTAACGTTTTGTGTGCAAATTTAGCAATAATTTCCAACATGATTAATGTATTTCCATTCATTCTATGAAGAAATTGGTCTATTTTTTCATAAAAAAACTAAATTTTGTTGGTTTTATACGAAATATGTAGTTATTTTGTATTCAAAACAAAAGCATACAATCAGTCAAAAACAAACAAAATGACCAACGAAAACATAAAGATACTCAGACTGGACGCATACGAGAAGGTTATTCTGGATGCAGAAGAGAAGGACGTGCAGGTAGCAAGAACAGCCATGTTCCTATGCGAAGCAGGAAGCGTGGACATTATGCTGGACGGCGTGGCTTACCACATGGTGCAGAGCTCGCTCCTTGTGTACTTCCCGCTCAGCACTTTGAGAGTGACACACAAGACGTTCGACTGCAAAGGCATCATGATAAGCGGCGACCTGGAAACGATTCAACCATTGCTGTACAAAATCTCAGACTTCAACGGTCTATTTCTCATAAGGAAGAATCCGCTGTGCCAGCTCAATTACCGTCAGGAGAAGAACATAAAGATGTACATCGAACTGATAGAGGACCTGATAATGCGCAGGAATGGAACCGTGGATTCGCAAAACGAACTGACAAATCAGATCAAGGCCATACGCAATCACCAGTCAGAGTTGCTGGGCAACAGTCTGATGCTGGAGATTGTGACTTGCTACACAAAGTTCGATCCGCATGCACGCAACATGAACCGCAAAGAGGACGTGCTGCTCAAGTTCATCTCATCGCTCTACAAAAACTACAGAGAGGAGCACGAAGTGAACTACTACGCAGAGCAACAATGCCTTACAAGCCGATACTTCAGCGCCATAATACGCGACCAGTCGGGCAAGACTCCAAGCCAATGGATCGCAGCAGCGCTCCTGGTAGAGGCTAAGCAGATGCTTAGACAGTCGAGCAAGTCGATCAAGCAGATCTCTGAAATACTCCACTTCCCTAACCAGTCGTACTTCGGCAAATGGTTCAAGAATCTCACAGGCATCGGTCCGTTGGAATATAAGAACGGAAAGGACGTACAGAAAAAAGAGGACACAGACTTCAACGACCTGGTAAAGAATGGTAAATTAGTAATGCAATAACAATACATCAACATAATTATGAAGAAATTAGTAAAAACATTCCTGGCATTCATTGCATCGGCAGCAATATTCACTTCCTGTCTTCCTGAAGGCAAGAACTCGGCAACTATCACGTTCGTGGCTGTATTGGATTCGGATAGCATTTTCTACAGCGACCCTGCCGACAGCATATTCTCAACTGACATCATCAAGGCTTTGACAAAGGAGAAGAAGCTGGGCTACGACTCACGTTTCCAAACCAGCGCCGAGTCGCAGATCTCTACCCAAGATGCCATATACGATTGCTATAAGCAGGCTGAGACTCACTTCAAGCAGCACTTCACACCTGTCAATCTGAAATACGTGAAGGAGTGCATCTACAAGCTCAACCCTGATTCGCTCAACAAGTTGGGTTACACAAGTTCAGAAAGCATTCCTCTGGATGAATTCAAGATGAGAGCACAGGCTTTGGATCTCATGTACGGCAATTACATCATTATTCCGCTTGACGTCAAGTAGTTCCGTTTGACGTAAAAAAGAAAGCAGAAAGGATACTGCCCGATATCAAAAGTCATGAATCGGGCAAACTACTGCACACACAATGAAACACATAGCACTGACATTTTCGATGCTGCTTGCCAGCACCTCAATATTAGCACAACCTCGCTACGACTATTCCAGCATACAGTTGGAAGACCTCGGGCGAGGTGTTGTGTGTATAAACGAAGGCGACTCAACTGCCATTTCGTGGCGATTGCTCAAGGACGACCATCCTGGTACCTGCTTCAACGTATACAGAAACGGGAAGCGTCTGAATGCAAAGCCACTTTCGGCAGCAACATTCATGAAAGTGCCATCAATAGCAGAGGATGCCACTTACGAAGTGCGCACCGTGGACAAGGGCAAAGAATCAGGCAGGAAGAACGGCACTTTTGTTCTTAAAAAGGGACATGACAAGAGGTATCTTTCTATTCCTCTCAATGTTCCTGAGGACGACACCGTTTCGGATCCAAACCGATCATACAGGTACTCTGCCAACGATGCAAGCTGCGGCGATGTAGATGGCGATGGAGAATACGAAATAATTCTGAAGTGGGAAGCCGCATCGCACGACAATTCGCACGAAGGCATTACCAGTCCTGTTCTGTTGGATTGCTACAAGTTGAACGGCAAGCACATGTGGCGAATTAACCTCGGTCGTAACATCCGTGCAGGAGCACACTACACACAATTCATGGTGTACGATTTCGATGGCGATGGAAAGGCTGAGATCGTTGCAAAGACTGCCGATGGCACCATCGACGGACAAGGCAACGTGATAGGCGATGCAAATGCCAACTATGTGTATACGGGTACGATTCCTAATAATATAAGAGGTAAGGTTGAGAATGGCACAAAGCGGGTCGTGGGAAGAATACTTGAAGGTCCTGAATACCTTACTATATTCAATGGAGAAAACGGCAAGGCCATCTGCACCGTCGATTATATCCCAGCACGAGGAAACGTAGGCGCATGGGGCGATACATACGGCAACAGAGTGGACCGCTTTCTGGCATGTGTGGCTTACCTCGATGGCAAGCATCCAAGCGTAGTGATGTGCCGAGGTTATTACACTCGTTCGGTCATTGCTGCATGGGACTTTGATGGTAAAACCTTAAAAAACCGATGGGTGTTTGACTCGGACGTTTACGATAAGGAGCACAATCTGCGTGGCAACAAAAGTTACGGAGGACAGGGCAACCACAATCTGCGTGTAGCCGATGTGGATGGCGACGGATGCGATGAAATAACGTATGGTTCAATGGCTATTGATCACGATGGCAAGGGGCTTTACAACACGGGCATGGGCCATGGAGACGCTTTGCATCAGATGGCATTCTATCCCGACAGCACTACCCTTCAGGTATGGGACGTGCACGAGAACAAACGTGATGGATCGGACTTCAGAGATGCAAGAACCGGACGAGTGATATTTCAAATCAAAAGCCGTGATGATGTAGGACGCGGAATGGCAGCTGACATTGATCCTACCAACTACGGACTCGAAATGTGGTCGGCATCACAACCTGGTTATTTCGATGTGAAAGGCAATCATCATGACACTAACGGGCAATGGATTCCACAGAATTCAGCCGTGTGGTGGGATGGCGACCTACTGCGAGAACTATTGGACAAGGAGTCTGTCCTAAAATATGATTGGGAGCAAAAGAGGTGCAACACGCTGTATAGCTTCCGTGCTGATAACTGTGCCTTCAACAATGGCACGAAGCAAAACCCATGTCTTTCGGCCGATATCCTTGGAGACTGGCGAGAAGAAGTAATAGTACGCACACGCGACTCCAAGGAACTACGCATCTACACCACAACAATACCAACCGAGTATCGTTTCGAAACGTTTATGCACGACATTCCATACCGCATAAGCGTTGCAACTGAAAACGTAAGCTACAATCAGCCACCGGAGCCAGGTTTCTACTTCGGAAGCGACATGAAATAAGACATTACCATCTGGACCACTTGATCATAATTCTTGGTGCCAGATGGTATTTTGTTTCCCTTCAAATACCAATTATAGAATGCTTCTTGGATTGTGTCAAGCAAGTTAATACGCTGTTCACTCCAAAAGGCAGAATGAGTGTGTGCCATAGCCATGATATCAGGTTCTACTTGCTTTAACCATAGCGCCATCTCTTTTTCCGGCAATATTGCTTTTGCATTACGAATCACGTAAGGCAACAGGCCATAATAGCCAGCAAACCGTATTCTCGCATCGTCCGACTTTGTACACACAAAGTACGCCCAGAAGTTCGCCTCAGCCTCATTGCTCACACCAAGCAGGTGCGAGAGTTCGTGTGCATAGACAAAAGGATATTGCTCAGGGAATAACAGTTCGTTCAATTGACTTTCGCCCATGAAAGGTCCCATGTAGCCTAATACTCCTACCCCACTATATACAGTATTGAGCACCACGGCTTTTGGCATTTGATATGCCTGTGGTCTACATAGTCGCGCTTCAGAAGGAATGGAGGAAGCATAGATCTCCTTTATCTTTTCAATGATACTTTCTTTGTCCAATGGACTACTTTCTAAATACAAAGGACTGCTTTCTAAATATGAAGTATAACTAATGCACAGCGAATCGGTGTACACATCAAGGAAGCGTTTGAACTCACGTTCGTCTGCCTTTGCAGCTGCAACATTCATTCGTTTATAGAAGTCATCACGGAAATAATTACATCCCCACCCTATGTAGAACCACACGTATATCCAGCAGACGATCTCCATCTCATTCAACACAATCACCTTCCAAGGCAAGAATCGCTTTCGGGCTATAATAGGAAAAGCAAACAGAAGCAAGACCACAATGCACACTATCCATTCTTCCAATGAGAATGGAACTACCGATGCCACAAACGATAATGCCATCGATATGTAAGGATAGCACCATCTTGCATATCCCTCACCCAAAGTAGGCACAAAGCGGATTAATAATACTGCAAGAATCAAAAGAAGAAGAACAAGGCGACGAGTGGAATACACCTTATTTATAATATAGGACATGGAATAATGATATTAAAACAGATGAATGAATGAGAGTAATAGAAAGAATGAATGAGAGCGAGAGAAATAATGAATGACAAAAAGAAATAAATGAATGAAAAATACCGCAGCCATAAGGAATGACTGCGGTATTGAAATTTATGTAGTAATAAATAGTTTATTACTTAATACGGCTACCGTTAACGTTGTACTTAACACCGTTCTTAACGATTACGATGCTACCGTTCTCGATCATCTTACCGTTTACAGTCTTAGTAGTCTCAACAGCGTCGATGTCTGTGATGATTGCACCCATTGTTGAAGAAGCGATTGCCTCAGAAACGTACTTGATAGACTTAACCAAAGCAACGTACCAGTTAGCTGCTGGAGCAACATTCTTGATACCATACTTCAAAGTACCATCCTTAACAGTTACCTTGAATGTAATAGTGTTAGCCTCTGGCTCAGTAACCCATGTACGATCAACAACTGGGAGGTTCTCTTCCTTGTCACCAGCAAATGCTACTGCAAGACCATCACCTGTAGGACATTCGAATCCACGACCAGAAGTGTAAGAAGCAGCAAGAACGAGAGTAACTTCATAAGTACCATTCTTAAGACCTGTGAGAGTCTGTGTCATAACGTCACCCACTTCGATAGAACCAGCACCGCTATAACGCTCAGAAGAACCACCGACGCCACCGAAGCCACCAGTCTGGCCATCCCATGTAGAAGGAGCAAGAGCTGTGATATCATCACCTACGTTGTAGTGAGTCTTGTTGTACTCATCGAGAGCCTTCTGGTACTCAGCATACTTCTCTGCATATGACTTGTAAGCCTCCTGATATGCTGCATAGTCAGCCTCAGAAACTGCAGCCCACTTAACCTTAGCATCTGCACCTTCGCAGAAGTAGAGACGAGTATCGTTCTTAGATGGATCGATACCGAACTTACCAGCAACTACTGAGTTTGTGATAGTGAATGTACCATCAGCTGCAACCTCGAATGCCCAAGTGTTAGCACCAGCACGACCAGCACCATCTACCCATGAGCTTCCACCATCGAAGTCAAGACCGTTCCAGTTACCATTGTGCTGATCCTCGAACTTGTATGCATCGCCATCAGCAGTGAACTTACAGAGGTTAGCCTTACCAGTATCAACTGAAGCACGAGTACCCCAATCGTTACCACCAGTGAGGAATGCCTGAGCCTCTACATTGTAGAAGTACTGAGCAGTACCGTCAGTAGCAAGAGCAGTAGTCTTAACTGCAGGAAGAGCTGGAGCCTGTGGCTTAGCGTCGCCTGTAGCAAGCTTAGTGAGACGGAAGTTATCCCAGATACACCAAGTGTCAGTACGAGTACCCTTTACACCGATAGTGAGCTTACCATCCTTAACTTCAACGATGATAGGCTGAACACGGTAGAGACCCTGAGTGAAGCTTGCAGACATCATAGACATCGAGTTCTCACCATTCTCCATTGTTGACTCCTGTGAAGAGATAACGAATGTAGAAGTAGCGTCGTTAGCGAATACTACTGGGAGGTCAAGACCTGTCTTCTCGTATTCAACACATGAAGCCTGAACGTCTACCTGGTATGTACCGTTTGGAAGACCTTCGATAGTCTGAGAGATTGTGAATGCAGAACGCCATGACTCAGCACAGAAGTTCTCGTTTGCACCACCACCAAGGTTCTTGTTTGTAGTTTCCTCACCTACAACCCATGCACTCTGATCGAGGTTACGGCTGAAGTCAGGGTTAGAGATGTAAGCTGTCATGTTAACAGCAGCATCGTTAGCCTTCATTGCCTCCTGGAATGCTTCCTTAGAGATGATGATCCACTTAGCAGCGTCAGTTACATCAGCAACGAACTCTACGATTGGGAGGTTGTTAGAACCAAGAGTCTTGCTAGCTGCTACATAACCATTACCCTCGAGGTAGATAGTTGAGTAGATGCTGTTGTCTGAAGAGATCTGCCAACCTGTAGCTGGAGTATCAGAGTCAATATAGAGGTTCTGACCGAGCTTCTTCTTTGCACAAGAAAGGAGGTTGTTTGCGATATCATAGTTACCGTTCTCAAGCTTTGTTACATCGAACAATGAAGCTGCAGAACCTGTAGATGCCTGAGTACCCCATGAGTTGTTACCCTCGAGGAAGAGGTCATTCTCATAGTTGATGAAGTAGTACTGACCATCAGCGAGAGTCTTTGGAGCCTCAGGTTCCTTCTCCATAGTGATCTTTGTGTCGATAATCTGACCAGCCTTGTCACCTTCATTATACTTCATTACGATAGACTCAGTGCTGAAACCATCGAACGAACCGTTGATGATACGCTCCTTACCGTTAACCTTGAGGCTAAGATTGTCGAAGTAGTAAGTGTTAGCATCAGCAAAGTCGTTGAGGTTAAGAGCGATTGAAGAACCAGCAGCATCGAACTTACCAGAAGACTTGATAGTAGCCCATTCTGTAGTGAATGAAAGGTTACCGATAGCAGCCCAGTGAACATAGTTACCTGGAGCAGTGTGAATCTGAGTACCTACAGATGCAGCCTTGTCAGCCTTCACGTCACAAGAGAACTCATAAGAGTCACCCTGAGCGAAGTCTCCAAGGATGAACCATGCCTGGTTGTCCCAAGGATTTTCCTTCATAGCAGAAGCTGGAACAACTACATAACGAGCTGGTGGAAGAACCTCTGTAATAGTACATGGAACGATTGCACCATTAGCAATCTTCTGAACGAATGAAGACATGTCGTCAGTATCGAACGAACCGTTGACGATACGCTCCACACCATTTACCTTAAAGCTGACATTGTCGAGGTAGTAGTCGTTAGCATCAGCAAAATCGTTAAGGTTGAATGCGATTGAAGCACCATTTGACTCAAAAGAACCAGAAGCTTTAACAGTAGTCCATTCAGTAGTGAAGCTTGGATTACCAATAGCTGCATAGTGGATGTAAGAACCTGCCTCACCATGGATCTGAGTACCAGGAGCTGCAGCCTTAGTAGCCTTGATGTCTGCAGAGAACTCATAAGTATCTCCCTTTGCAAAATCACCAAGGACAAACCAAAGCTGATTATCCCATGGGTTTTCTACTTTTGCAGTAGCATTAACGACGATGTAACGACCCTCGTCCGATGCTACGTTAACATTGGCTGACTTAGCAGACAATGAACCTACAGCCAAGACTGTAGCGCAAAGAAATGTGAATAATTTCTTCATAAGATTTTGTTTAGTTAATGAATAAAATAATTATAATTTAGTTTGTTTGTTTTACAAAGTTATTATGAATAATAATACGATTTGACACGCAAAGGTAAGAAAAATTCTCTTAACGAAAAACAAAATTTTCTCTTTTTATTTAAAAAAAGGTATATAAAGCACAAAAAAGACTATTAGAAGGCAAAATCATAACATAAATAAGCAAAAAGATGAGTTAATGCAAAATTCGATCACACATCCAGTAAGAGATAAATTGTGGCAAAGCTCAGCAATCTTGACTTCATAATTGGCGAAAAGAAAAGTGATTTTATAAAACAAACAAAGATCGAGTAGCCTGTAAGAAATTTTTGTTCTTTTAAACCCATACAAGTCCACTTTCGTCACTTTCTGTCCCAAGGAAGCTGATTAAACGACAGTCCTATGCAGCTATGTTGAAATAAGAAAACAACAATGTTTTTCTTGCACAATCTCTGGGCACATATAATTGACAACAGCCAGACTTATTGCAACGAAAGTGAAATAAGATATACTATGTTATTTCATAAGATATACTATGTTATTTTGTAAGATAGTATATCTTATTTCGTTCTCCAAGTAACAAACTAATATTTCGTTTACTTCAACTTGTTACACTTATTGCAAATGCGCAGTAAATCCGAGCTAAAATTCTGCTTTTTCTAAACTCGCACTCCATCACAGCGAAGTGGAGAAAGTGTACATTTATGGTTATTTAAAATACAAGATATTCTTAGTCACAGGTAGAGGATGTTGATAAAGTGGTGAAGAGTTATTGTGCGGCAAATGCATCATATTGCACTAATTATGAACCATTTTGCCCAAACATAACACATTTGTATTGACAAATTTATGAAAATTTATATAAAAATGCGTACCTTTGCAGCCGATTTGGTGTAAGTGCCGCTTGAAAGACGGCGCTATTCTTATGCTCTGTTGCAAAAGAAGGTCGTTTGGATAGCAGAATTACACCTTATTAATATATTAATATAATGTCTAACGTTATTAATTAACAAAAACAACAAAACTATTATGGCAATTAAAGAAATCAATCCGTTGGAAGGTTTCGATTGGGAAGCATTCGAGAACGACGGTGTGAGCGCAGCAGAAAAGCAGGCTCAGGAAGAAGCTTATGCTGCAACTCTCAACAATGTAAACGACAACGAGGTCGTAGACGGTACAGTTGAGGCAATCAACGATCGCGAAGTATTCGTTAACATCGGCTACAAGAGCGCAGGTGTTATCGCAAAGAGCGAATTCCGTTACTGCCCAGAACTTGCTGTTGGCGACACAGTAGAAGTTTACATTGAGTCACAGGAAGACAAGAAGGGACAGCTCATCCTTTCACACAAGAAGGCTCGTCAGTCTCGTTCATGGGAGCGTGTTAATGCTGCTCTCGACAACAACGAAATCGTTAAGGGCTTTGTTAAGTGCCGCACTAAGGGCGGTATGATCGTTGATGTATTCGGAACTGAGGCATTCCTCCCAGGTTCTCAGATCGACGTTAAGCCTATCCGCGACTATGATACATTCGTTGGCAAGACTATGGAATTCAAGATCGTTAAGATCAACCAGGAGTTCCGCAACGTAGTTGTAAGCCACAAGGCTCTTATCGAGGCAGAACTCGAAGAGCAGAAGAAGCAGATCATCTCTAAGCTTGAGAAGGGTCAGATCCTCGAAGGTACAGTTAAGAACATCACATCTTACGGTGTATTCATTGACCTCGGTGGTGTTGACGGTCTCATCCACATCACAGACCTCTCTTGGGGCCGCGTAAGCGATCCAAAGGAAGTTGTTGCTCTCGACCAGAAGATCAACGTTGTTATCCTCGACTTCGACGACGAGAAGAAGCGTATCGCTCTTGGTCTCAAGCAGCTCACTCCACACCCATGGGATGCTCTCGACAGCGAGCTCAAGGTTGGTGACAAGGTAACTGGTAAGGTTGTCGTTATGGCTGATTACGGTGCATTCATCGAAATCGCTCCAGGCGTAGAAGGCCTTATCCACGTATCAGAGATGTCATGGAGCGCTCACCTCCACTCAGCACAGGATTTCCTCAAGGTTGGCGACGAGGTAGAGGCAGTAGTTATCACTCTCGACCGCGAAGAGCGCAAGATGTCTCTTGGTATCAAGCAGCTTAAGGAAGATCCATGGGAGAACATCGAGACTAAGTACCCAGTTGGTTCACAGCACACAGCTAAGGTTCGCAACTTCACTAACTTCGGTGTATTCGTAGAGGTAGAAGAAGGTGTAGATGGCCTTATCCACATCTCTGACCTCTCTTGGACTAAGAAGGTTAAGCACCCATCTGAGTTCACAAAGATCGGTGAGCCAATCGAGGTTCAGGTTCTTGACATCGACAAGGAGAACCGTCGTCTCTCACTCGGCCACAAGCAGCTTGAGGATAACCCATGGGATAACTTCGAGACTATCTTCACTCAGGGTTCTGTACACGAGGGTAAGGTAACTGAAGTTCTCGACAAGGGTGCAGTTATCGCTCTTGAGCAGGGTGTTGAAGGTTTCGCAACTCCAAAGCACCTCGTTAAGGAAGATGGTTCACAGGCTCAGCTTGGTGAGACTCTCGAGTTCAAGGTAATCGAGTTCAACAAGGACGCTAAGCGCATCATCCTCTCTCACTCACGCATCTTCGAAGATGTAGCTCGTGAGGAAGCTCGCGCAGAGAAGAAGGCTAAGGCAGCTGAGAAGAAGGCAGCTCGTCCTGCAAAGGAAGCAGCTCCAGCTATCAAGAACGTTGCAGCTTCTACTACTCTCGGTGACCTCGATGCTCTTGCAGCACTCAAGGCTTCAATGGAGAAGTAATCATAGTACGTACCATACGTACATAAGCACTTACTATTTTGGAGAAATTCGAAATAAACATATTAGGATGCGGAGCGGCACTGCCGACTCCGCATCGCTTTTGTAGCATGCAAGTGGTCAACATCAGGGAGAAACTCTTCATGCTTGACTGTGGAGAAGGGGCACAGATTCAACTGCGCAGATCCAAGATCAAATTCTCCAACATCAACAACATATTCATAACACACTTGCATGGAGACCATTGCTTCGGCCTTATCCCATTGATATCGACATTCGCCCTCCTTGGCAGAACATCAACAATGCACATATGGGGACCGAGAGGACTGATCAAAGTATTCCAACCACAGTTAGACTTCTTCTGTCAAGGCTTGAGCTACAAAGTCGAATTGCATGAGGTTGACACACATACTCCGCAAATAATATACGAGGACCGATCAGTTACGATCGAAACCATTCCGTTAAAGCACAAGATGCCTACATGTGGCTACCTCTTCCGTGAGAAAGAGCTACAAAAACACATTCGCCGCGATGCAATCGATGCATTTGGCATACCAGTTTCACAAATCAACAATATAAAGGCAGGAATGGATTGGACTTCGCCCGATGGAGAAATTGTGCCAAACCATCTGCTCACTATCCCAGCCGATCCAGCGCGTTCGTATGCATACTGTACCGACACCGTTTACAAGCCTGACATCTGCAAACAAATACAGGGCGTCGACCTGCTCTACCACGAGGCGACATTCTCAAACGAGCACAAGGTTTTGGCTACCACCAACTACCATTGTACAGCATCGGAGGCTGCCGCGATTGCAAAGCAAGCAAACGTCAAGAAACTGATGATTGGCCACGTTTCTTCAAGGTACAAAGACGAGGGAGTGCTGCTCAGGGAGGCAAAAGCAATTTTTGGCGAAACAACCCTTGCTAACGATGGAATTTGCATTAAATTGTAATCATAACGCACTTTTTTCCACTTTTATTCAAAAAAAAACAAAAAAAGTTTGTTCATAACACAATAATTCATTAATTTTGCAATACTAATTGATAAATATATGAAGAAAAGACTGCAAAATATAATGTTTATGGTAATGATGGGCATGACATTAAGTGTTGCCCCATCGTATGCTCAGGATGTAAAATCCGGAGTGGAAACAGAGCAGCAGGCTATAAGCATACAGATGAAAGGTGGTTCGAGCGTTGTTATTAAGAATGCAGAAAACCTCGTTGTTGAAATATTCAGTCTAACAGGCGAAAAGGTATACACCGCCAAAATCGATTCTTCAAGCAAACAAATAGAACTCGACAATCTTGCTAAGGGTTACTATATTGTTAAAATAAACAAGATCGCACGTAAGATATATCTTAAATAATATGGTAGCTTGAACACAACGTTCAAGCTATTTTTTTCTAATCTGAGAAGAGAAAAGCTCCCCTATTAAACCATCATCCCATTTCATCATCCACATTACAGATGAAAGCAAGTGACGAGAAAGACATCATCAACAATCTGAAAGATCCAAAAACTCGAAGAAAAGCCTTCGAGCAGATGGTCAACATGTATAGCCGAACGCTGTATTGGCAGATTCGTCATATCGTCACCGATCATGATGACACAGATGATGTGCTGCAAAACACATTCATGAAGGCGTGGAGCAACATTGATTCGTTCCGTGGAGATTCAAAGCTATCCACATGGCTATATAAGATTGCATACAACGAAAGCATCACCCTTCTAAATTCAAGAAGGCAAACCATGTCGATAGACGAAACAGACGAGGATACTCCTACAATAAACATAGCAGGAGACTCGTATTTCGACGGCGATGAGACACAACAGCTCCTCCAAGAAGCCATAGACACATTGCCTGCCAAGCAAAAAGCAGTCTTCACAATGAAATATTATGACGAAATGAAATACGAAGACATGTCAGGCATAACAGGCACAAGCGTGGGAGCACTTAAAGCCTCATACCATCTGGCAGTAGAAAAAATAACTAAATATATAAAAAAGCGAGAATTAGATTAAACCTTTTACCCTAAACATTATCATAAAAGCAAAGGATATACTATATGACAAACAAAACAAATACATTTGAGAACATTGAAGCACTTCGATCAAACGAAGTATTCAAGACTCCGGAAGGTTACTTTGACACACTAACCTCCAGGATAATGGCTCATATCCCTGAAGAAGAGACTGAGTCAGACAAGGCTGGCAATGTCATCGAAATGAAGCCACGCACAAAGACCAATTGGTATGTATGGTCTTCGGTTGCTGCATGCTTCATTGCGATAGTAGGTATAGCCACCATCTACACTTCCAACAAGCAGGACGATGCTACCGCACTTGAGGATGGCATGTTCTACATTTCTGAGGACGACTATCAGGAAGCCATGGACTACTCACTTGTTGATGGCCACGACGTATACTGCTACTTGTCAGGAGCCGAATACTAAGAAATAGAATCAATAGGTATAAAACATATATAAGGAAATGAAGCAAATATTTACATTCATCATCGCAACATTCTTCTGCTTTGGAATAGCAAACGCACAAAAGAACCAAGGAAGAAGACAGGAATTCTCCCCAGAATTCTTCAAGAAGAGTTTGGAAATGTTTGTTGGCAGAGAAGCAGGCTTAAGTCCTGACGAATCAAAGGCATTCTTCCCTCTTCTCCACGAAATGCTTAACGCCCAAAGAGAAGTGGAAAACAAGCAACGTGAAGTCATGATGAAAGCCAACTTTGACCAAAAGGGATTTAAGGATGCAACTGAGGCAGAAGCACAGCAAGCTGTCACTTCCGTTCTTGACCTTGAGGTCAAAAAAGCTCAGATAGAGCAGCAGTACTACAAGAAATTCAAGAAGGTTCTATCATGGAAGAAAATCATGAAAGTACGCCAAGCTTTATACAGATTCAAAATGGAAGCACTTAAGAATTTCAGACCACAAGCACCAGGTGCTCCTAGACCGCAAGATGGCGGACAAAGAAATGGACAACGACGTCCTTAACAACAGCCCATATTGAAGAAAACAAAGATTGCAAAACCATCACGGTTTTGCAATCTTTTTTGCTTTATTGAACACCCATGTATTATAATCGATAGATGCTTCAACTGCATTTTCTATATGATCAGGCAAGTTGCAGAAGAAATCGATTCCCGTGCGCGCCTCCAGTTCATCAACAGAAATCACGTAAGGACTAAGGTCTTCATTCGCATCAGGTTTATGTTCTGCCCAGAATGCAAGCGTAGAATACTGTCCATCCTGAGTTTGCCTAAGCAAAGCCATATAGAAATACTTTGGCACAGGCATTCGCAAAGCAGGATTAGGTTTTCCTGTTGCAGGATTTACATACAAACGTCCGCTTGTCTTCTTCCCATTCAGCGTAACGTCATGCGTAGTGCCACCTTTGCATACATACAATGTACCATTCTTCTGAGTGACCGCATCTGCCCACACCCTGACACATCGTTCCATTTGCTCCCACACTCCGCTATTGAACGCATTAACTTGAGGATGCATGTTGGACAAATAGAATGTTGGACCATTCACATCAGGCCCGCCTATGCGATCCTGGGATGCACAGATGTGACCGCGATCATATCCACTACCCTTGTAATCATACAGTTCAGTTCGAGCCATCGCATCAAGCTCTGGATCAGCTTGAAAAGGGTCGCCTGTCCATGTCACACCTTCCCACGTAAAATCCTTCCATTTACTACGCGACCATCCATCCGGATTGACATTATTCTCTGGAGTCCACGCCCAGCAAGTCCAGTTCTGGGCACGGAGGGAGCGATCCCATTCTATTATGTAGTTCACTCCATAGGTTGTAGTAGTCTTAACCAACAATTGACAATTCATATTGTCGCTAAGATGTGGCATTTCCAGCCTTCTTGCATATTGGCTTTTTGCCAATGAATTCTCATTTGCATTATCGCTTGGAACAACAACGCTTTCCGACTTCGTCTTACACGAGGCAAACAATGTGGCACTGAGCAACAAGAACAAAGAGCCACGATAAAACTTATTCATATAAAATAGTATTATGTATTTACGCTGATACAAAGATAGGAATTATTAGAATAAAATAATACAGTTGCATTAATTTTTCTTTTATTTATTTCTATTTTTGAAATAAAATCACGATATTTGCACATTATATCAATGCAGAAACGCATACAAACAGAACATACACCTTATTATATTATAAGAAAAGAAATGAACAAACTCCAATCAATAATACTCCTCCTAATAGTATCAAGTTGTACCTTTGCCCAGAAAAACATACTGGACAAATATGCCATTGGATTCTACAACATGGAGAATCTCTTTGACACGGAAGACGATCCCACCAAGAACGATGATGACTTCACTCCTAACGGATCATACAATTGGACCGAACATAAATACCAGAGCAAGTTGAAAAACATGGCACAGGTAGTATCCGATCTCGGGACAGACTACACAAGCAAAGGATGCGCATTTGTCGGAGTTGCAGAAATTGAAAACGCGAAAGTGCTGAAGGATCTTTGCGCTCAACCATCACTCAAAAGCAAAGGCTTTAAGTATATTCATTTTGAAGGAGTTGACAAGAGAGGCATAGATTGTGCTCTCTTATACAATCCCTCCTTATTTCAGGTTAACATAAAGAAAACAAAGCTTGTGCCATACAGACCTGTTGAACCAGGTTTTAAGACGCGCGGTTTTCTTACCGTGGATGGTACTTTAGCAGGAGAGCACGTCGTTGTAATAGTTTGCCATCTCCCTAGCCGATTAAAAGGAGACGACACAGGTCGCGTGGTTGGTGCACAGCAAGTAGACTCTTTAAAGCGCACCTTGTTGAAGACAGACCCAACAACGAAAATATTCATAATGGGCGACATGAACGATGATCCACTTGATCGTGCCATGACATCCAAAGGCTTGCATGGAAAAGAGAAGATTGACAATGTAAAGCAAGGAGACCTCTTCAATCCGTTTATTTCAATATTCAAGAGCGGAACAGGCACTCTCATTCATGAAGGTAAATGGAACCTGTTCGATCAGATTCTCATCACCCCAAATCTGCTGAACCAACGCAACAAAAAAGACGCCTCAACCTTGAAGTACCATTCCAGCCAGATATTCCGACGCGATTACCTGGTTCATACAAATGGACGACACAAGGGAAATCCAAAACGTACACACAGCGGAGGAGAATGGCAGAACGGATATTCCGATCATCTTCCTGTGGTTATGTATTTAACAAAAAACAGTATCAAATCAAGCAAATAACTCTTTGTTTGCATCCACATTACAAGAAAGCAATCATCAAATAATCGTCAAATAACGAAATAAAGGAAAGAGAGCATGCAGAACTATGGCATGCTCTCTTGCTTTATATACAAAGCCTTGAAAAAGTGAGAATGTGGATGAGGCGTAGTGCCTTTTATATGGCAAAAAGAATGATTTTGGCGAAAACACAACCATTATTTCATTTATTATTATTATCTTTGCACGAAAATGTATAAATTAAAACATAAAAGACATGTATAGATCACACACATGTGGAGAGCTTCGTCTCTCCGATGCAGGCAAGGAAGTAACACTTGCCGGATGGGTTCAGCGCTCAAGAAAGATGGGTGCGCTGACATTCGTTGACCTGCGTGACCGCTATGGCATCACTCAGCTCGTGTTCAACGAAGAGACTAATGCAGAACTCTGCGAACGTGCCAACAAGCTTGGTCGCGAATTCGTAATTCAGGTTACGGGTAAGGTTGCAGAGCGCTATTCGAAGAATGCAAACATGCCTACAGGTGACATTGAGATTGAAGTAAGCCAGCTTACTCAGCTCAATGCATCGCTCACACCGCCATTCACAATCGAGGACAACTCAGATGGTGGTGATGACATCCGCATGAAGTACCGTTACCTCGACCTCCGTCGCAGTGCAGTACGCAAGAACCTCGAGTTGCGCCACCATTTCTGCATCGCAGTACGCAATTACCTCTCTAATCTCGGATTCCTTGAGGTTGAGACCCCTATGCTCATCGGTTCAACTCCTGAAGGCGCACGCGACTTCATTGTTCCTTCACGCATGAACCCAGGTCAGTTCTACGCACTCCCACAGTCGCCACAGACCTTGAAGCAGCTTTTGATGGTAGCAGGATTCGACCGCTACTTCCAGATCGTAAAGTGCTTCCGCGACGAAGATCTTCGTGCTGACCGTCAGCCTGAGTTCACACAGATCGACTGCGAGATGTCGTTCGTAACACAGGAAGATATCATCACCACTTTCGAAGGCATGGCTAAGCACCTCTTCAAGGAACTTCGCGGCGTAGAAATCGAAGGTGACTTCCTTCGTCTTCCATGGATCGAATGTATGAAACGTTTCGGTTCGGACAAGCCAGATATGCGTTTCGGCATGGAATTCGTAGAACTCAAGACCACAGGAAAAGATGGCGAATACAACATATTCCCTGAGGGCTTCACAGTATTCGACAGCGCTGCCTACGTAGGCGGTATCTGTGCTACTGGCTGCGCTTCTTATACCCGCAAGGACATCGACAAACTCACAGAATGGGTTAAGCGTCCACAGATTGGTGCAAAGGGACTCGTTTATGCACGTGTAGCAGAAGACGGCAGCGTAAAGTCATCAGTCGACAAATTCTATGGCCAAGAGACACTCCAGGCTATCAAGGAGAAGATGAACGCTCAGCCAGGCGACCTCATCCTTATACTTTCAGGCGAAGACGCAATGAAGACACGCAAGCAGCTCTGTGAACTTCGTCTTGAGATGGGCGAGCGTCTCGGACTCCGCGACAAGAACAAGTTTGCCCTCCTTTGGGTTACAGAATTCCCTATGTTTGAGTGGAGTGATGAGGAAGGTCGTCTCATGGCTATGCACCACCCATTCACTCACCCAATGGACGAAGATATTCCTATGCTTGACACCGATCCTGCAGCTGTACGTGCCGACGCTTACGACATGGTATGCAACGGTATAGAAGTTGGTGGCGGTTCAATCCGTATCCACGATCCTAAGCTTCAGGCTAAGATGTTCGAGATCCTTGGATTCACACCAGAGAAGGCTGAAGAGCAGTTCGGCTTCCTCATGAACGCATTCAAGTATGGTGCTCCACCTCATGGTGGTCTTGCTTACGGTCTCGACCGTTGGGTAAGCATATTCGCAGGCCTTGACTCTATCCGCGACTGTATCGCATTCCCTAAGAACAACAGCGGACGCGACGTCATGCTCGATGCTCCATCATTCGTTGATCAGAAACAGCTTGACGAGGACTTCATCGCCCTCAATTTGCCAGAAGCATAACATCAAAGCAGAAACTTATACTTTCTACTAGCAATGTTAACATTCCTCAGTTTCGGTAGCGGCAGTTGTGGCAACTGCTACTACCTTGGCAACGAAACTGATGCGATACTGATAGATGCAGGCATCGGCATTCGTCGCCTTAAGAAGAACATGATGGAATATGGCATAAAGATTGGATTAATACGCGGACTAATCATCACTCACGACCATGCCGACCACATTAAATCAGCAGGCATCCTGAGCAACGACTATGGTATGCAGGTCTATGCCACTCAGTTGGTATTCGACGGACTCAACCGCAGTTATATGATCAAGAACAAAGTCGACGACTCACATGCCAACGTGATTACGGCCGGGACCCCATTCGATATCGGAAATTTCCATATCACCCCATTCTCCCTCCCCCACGATGCAAGCGAGAATGTCGGTTATAAGATAGAAATCGATGGAGAGGTTTTCACTATTATGACTGACGTAGGTGATATCACCGACAACGTGAACCGTTACATAGAGGAGACCAACCACCTCGTCATCGAAGCCAACTACGATCCTGAGATGCTCAGAGTGGGACGCTACCCAGAGATGCTAAAGGACCGTATATGCAGCGGAACCGGACATCTGGCCAACAAGCAGACCGGTGAAGCCTTGGCACAGAACTTCCATGAGCACCTGAAGAACGTGTGGCTCTGTCACCTCAGCGAGGAAAACAACCATCCAGAACTGGCCCGCAAAACCATAGAAACGATACTTGGTTCGTACGGCATACTGGCAGGCAAAGACTTCATGCTCGAGGTGCTGCGACGCAGAATACCAACAGGCCCTTATTCTATATAGTTAAGAGGGGCTTTCCACAAGGCATAGGACACGCTCCATGCGCAGCAATCCAATCGTTACGACACGATTATGCTATATTCGTAACATACACATACTACTAACTAAAACGATGTCGAAAAAAACATATTTCGGCATCGTTTTGTTTTTTTTATGCTCAAAAAACTTAATATTGCTAAAATACTTGCAAATATGTAATTTTATTTTAGTATCTTTGCATAAGATTTCATATACTACGCATAAAATGAAGCAGAAGAAAGTACTATTCATTACCCAGGAAATGACGCCATTCACACCAGACAGCCACTTGGCTCAGATAGGACGTTATCTTCCACAGTATATCCAGGAAAAGAGAAACGAGATTCGAATCTTTACTCCAAAATGGGGTTCAATCAATGAGCGCCGCAACCAGTTGCACGAAGTCATTCGTCTATCCGGCATGAACCTCATCATCGACGAGACCGATCATCCGCTCATCATCAAGGTTGCTTCACTGCAAGCAGCTCATATGCAGATATACTTCATTGATAATGATGACTACTTCATGAAGCGTCAGATGATTACCGATGCCGATGGCTTCGAGTACTCGGACAATGGAGAACGAGCAATATTCTACGCACGAGGAGTATTGGAGACCGTAAAGAAACTTCGTTGGGAACCAAGCATCGTACATTGTACAGGCTTCATGACGGCTCTTGCTCCATTGTACATCAAGAAGGCATTCAATGATGAACCTTCATTCTGCGACTCAAAGGTGATATTCTCCCTTTCAAGCAAAGAATTCAACAACGACCTTGGCGTCCATGCACGCGACTGCATACCATTCAAGGGAGCAAAGCTCAACGATGTTATGGAGTTTTGCCGCGAGAAGTACGGCTACACAGAACTCGCCAAACTTGCAATCAGATACTCAGACGGAGTCATCGTTGACTCACCTGACGTTGATCAGGAAGCATTGGAATATGCAAAGAGCCTCGGCCTACCAATCCTTGAGTATACAGAAATGGACAACATCAAGGATGCGTATAATGATTTCTACGACAAAGTATTAGAACAGCAATAAAAATCATAATGAATTACAAATATATTTTCGCGATTGTCGCATCTATCGTACTGACCATTGTAGGAACTTCAAGTTGTGAGGACAACACAGCATCAATGGGTCTTGACATGATGCCATCATCCGATTTGATCTCAAAAAACTACCAGACATACGATGTACAGACCAGCAGCTATGCCGTAGGCGACTCCGTCCTTGCACGTACAAGTATGTCTTATCTTGGACGATTCACCGATCCAGAGACCAACACTACCATCAAGAGCGATTTCCTCAGTCAGTTCAATTGCCTTGAAACATTCTCGTTCCCTGACACCATACGAGGCGACTCGACTCTCAGATGCGAGCTCAAGCTTTATGTAAGCAAGTTCACCGGCGATTCGCTCACAAGCTTCAAGATCAACGTATACGAACTCGACAAGCCACTCGATCCTAACGGCGACTACTATACAAATATTGAGCCTCAGGACTATGTAAACCCAGGTAAGGAACCGATAGCCACAAAGTGGTACACGCTCTCTGACCGCACGATTACTGACAAGGATCGCCACAAGTCGGACTACTACAACAGCATCAATATCGAGTTGCCTAAGTACGTAGGCGATAGCATTCTCAATGGCTACCGCCGCAACCCTGATCTTTTCAAGAACACCGGTACGTGGGCAAACAGCGGCCTGCCAGGATCGAAGGGATTCTACTTCAAACTTGAAAGTGGCGATGGCGCCATGGCCTACATCGACATCAGCCAGTTCAACATCTATTTCCGCTACTACGATAAGGATTACAAAGCTGACACTACTGGTGTATGCCAGTTTGCTGCTACTGAAGAAGTTGTTGAGGCTACACGATTCGAGAACAAAAACCTTGATGTACTCTTGAACGATACTGAGGCAACATACCTCAAGAGTCCTGCAGGTATCTTCACCATCGCAACATTGCCAGTAGACCAGATTAATCCTAACGACACCATCAACTCTGCAAAGATAGCATTCACACGCTATAACAATAATGTCATGAGCAACTTCAAGCTCGGCATCCCGCAGAAGATTCTTATGGTACGACTTGACGACTACAAGAATGGATTCTTCGAAGCATACAAGACCAACAACAACAAGACTTCATACGTCACTTCATTCAACGCAAAAAAGAACTCTTATGAGTTCAGTAATATAGCACGCCTTGTGCAGCAGATGCTGAACGAGCGTCGTGATGGAACTGCTACAAAGAATTACAACAAGGTGCTGCTCATCCCTATCGAGGCAACCTACGATTCGTCTGGTAACATCGTAATGATAAATCACGATTTCTCAATGTCCAGCGCACGCCTTGTTGGTGGTAACAACGATCGCGTCAAGATGGAAGTAATCTACACTTCGTTCGATGCAAAATAATCAGCAAACAAACAAAAGGCTGTAGCAAAGTCACGCATCTGTCGCATGAATTCGCAGTCTTCTTTGCTACGCTCGATAGCATCAAACAATTGCTTATACTGAGACAATCGTTCTTGGGTAATATACCGTAAAGCAAGGTTGCCACTATAGTGGAACCTATAGAAGTCGACAAGCAAATCGAGTCCATTCCATGTCATGAATGCGTTATCTGTTTTACGGTTCTTCCCTATGCGACGCATCAGTTCGTATCCACTCTTTGGCAACATCTCTTCGCGAAGCACCTTTGGCAGATCTCTCACAGCAAATCGGGTGCGTACCAAATCGCGGAACTGCCAATCGCAAAACTCGCCATAAGTCTTGGACTGCAATGCTTCTATGCTCCAAATCGGAGACTTGCCCTGACTCTTTGTGTATTCATATTCCTTGCGGTAAGTCTCAAAGAACGTGTCAAACCTCGGTACTTCATCTATCACTATAGTTGCAATATCGTATCTACCGTCACTACAATTTATTGTAAGCACATGATACGCAGGTATGCAAGTAGCCAATGAAGGGATTTGAACATTAAGCATCGTCTCTCCATCAATGGTCATAGACGACCGATTATTTACGTGCATATGGCCTCCAAAATGCAATCGAACTCCAGCCTTGTGCATAGCCAGGCTTACCTTATTAGTTGGCACACGCTCTATATCAAATTTATCCTGTCCCCACGAACGAGCAAGGATTTCTGATGCGCCATTATTAAAATCAAGCACAGGAAAATGGCTGAACGCAATGACTTGCTTGCCCAAACGAAGAGCATCATCGTACACCTTTTTTACCCAAGGGACAAGGTAAGGCTTATGCAACAATGTGTTATTATATCCTACTCCAGAGTTCTTGTATTTCCCTGTATTCCCATCCGGCAGATACACACCGCTATCAATGCTTATAAGCCAGAGTCCTTCGACCGGTTCGACAACATAACTGGCATCGTATGCACGACATCCACCTGCATACTCAAACTGCCTGTGCTCTTTATCGCTCACGGACAAAGCACCTGCAAAAGTGTACTGACCGTATGGCACATCACAGAATGGAGCACTCCAATATTTATAATCTTTTCTTGGGAAATAACCATACCTTCTGTAGCAATCCATCTGCTCTGCATGCCCCACACTGAACAACGATGGAACAACTTCATCTCCAGGTCTGTAACCAGAGGAATCACTTACTACGGTACGGGTAGAGCCGTCACTATTGAGATATACCTTACGAGGCAAATGCTTTCCGTTGGGAGACGCTGGATCATGATTGCCCGGAGTCATAAAGAACGACAGCCCATGTTTTTCCTCATACTCCTGCAATATTAAGGCAGCAGCAGTTTGATTCATTATTTGTCCATCGTCCGTGATGTCACCGCCCAACACCACGAGTTTTATTCCACGCTGTACCACATCATCAAGAGCCGCACGAAAAGCAAAGATGTTTTCATTGAACAAACGAGTAGACTGCACCTGAGCATCCATAGTACGGAGCAGTTCTGGATGACCAATGACATCCTGAATATGCGGGTCGGAAATAAACGCAATCCTAATTGAATCGTTTGTCGCTTTCATACTAAGTGAAAGCAGTATGAACAAAGCATAAAATAACAGATTGCGTTTCATATTTTTGTACATTATATTTAGTTTATAATGCAAATATACATGTCTTTTATCAGCATTCAAAACAATTTAAGCAAAAACCCACACTTATATGTCGCTTTTTTTGCAATAAACATTTTTTATTACTATTTTTGCAGAAACAAACAACAAAAGGAAAGATGAACAACCTTAAGACAATGTCAAATCTCAAATGGGTGCTGCTGTTTATAGGAGCCAGCTTCCTATTCTTCTTACTTTACGGCATCACATCATCCTTCTGGTATGAATTTGCAGAGCGCAATGCAGAAATACCAGGAGCAATAATCACATTCGCGCTTACACCTCTCATAATATGGACATACCGTGGTTGGCAGAAAAGGTTGGAGCATCAGGAAGAATTAGATGGTAAGTTGAAGGATCTATGCTTTTGGACTGCTAAAGGCTTTGCACTCGGATTCTTCATCTTTGCCCTCACCGTTCTGTTAATGACAACGCTAGGTGTCTACAAGATAGACCACTTCAACGCCAACTGGAAGTCCCCTCTATGCCACTTTCTCGTATTTACCAACGTAGCCGTAGGTGAGGAAGTGCTATTCCGTGGCATCTTGTTCAGAATGATAGACAAGCGCTGGAACACCATCGCAGCAATCACATCAACAGCACTTCTCTTCGGACTCACACATCTCCCAAATGACAATGCAACACTATGGAGCGCAATTGCCATTGCCATCGAGGCAGGCATTCTGCTGGGCGTAGTATATAAATGGGCAGGTAATATCTGGTACCCAATTGGACTGCATTGGGCTTGGAACTTCAGCCAAGGCTGCATATTCGGATTCAATGTATCTGGCACTTATTCAGGCGTTCCGCTCATCACACCAACGTGCGAAGGCCCAGATTTGCTGACAGGCGGGGCATTTGGTGCTGAAGCGTCAATCATTACAGTACTTGTAGGTCTTGCAACAGCAATATACTACTGGCGAAAACTGAAGAATATAAACAAATAAAAACATACATATCGTGGCAACAGTAGACGACAAAAAGATTATTTTTTCAATGGTCGGCGTATCGAAGACCATTCAGCAGAATCAGAAGCAAGTTCTGAAAAACATATACCTCAGCTTCTTCTATGGAGCAAAGATCGGTATCATCGGTTTGAACGGTGCCGGTAAGTCAACACTCATGAAGATTATTGCGGGTATTGACCAGCAGTATCAGGGCGAGGTGGTATGGAGCCCTGGGTACACAGTTGGTTATCTGCCTCAGGATCCTCCTCTCAACGAAGAAAAGACTGTAAAGGAAAACGTGATGGAGGGCGTCCAACACATTTACGACACCCTTGATGAATACAACAAAATCAACGACCTCTTCGGCCTGCCAGAGTACTATGAGGACCCAGACAAGATGGATAAGCTCATGAACCGTCAAGCAGAACTGCAGGACATCATCGACTCAACCGACGCATGGAACATAGACAGCAAGCTCGATCGCGCCATGGAAGCATTGCATTGCCCTCCTGGCGACTGGCCAGTAACCAATCTCTCGGGAGGTGAACGCAGACGTGTGGCTCTTGTAAAGATTCTGCTTCAGAAGCCTGACGTGCTCCTCCTCGACGAGCCTACCAACCACCTTGATGCAGAGAGCATTGACTGGCTTGAGCAGCACTTGCAGCAATATGAAGGAACTGTCATTGCTGTTACTCACGACCGCTATTTCCTCGATGATGTGAGCGAATGGATCCTCGAGCTTGATCGTGGTGAAGGCATTCCTTGGAAGGGCAACTATTCATCATGGCTCGATCAGAAGAGCAAGCGCATGGCTCAGGAGGAAAAGACTGCCAGCAAACGTCGTAAGACCCTCGAACGAGAACTTGAATGGGTACGCATGGCGCCAAAGGCTCGCCAGGCAAAGGGTAAGGCACGTCTCAACAGCTATGATAAGATGCTCAACGAGGAGCAGAAAGAGAAGGAGGAGAAGCTTGAGATCTTCATTCCAAACGGTCCGCGACTTGGCAACAAGGTCATTGATGCTCAGGGCGTAGCCAAGGCATACGGCGACAAGGTACTCTTCAGCGATCTCAACTTCACATTGCCACCTAATGGCATCGTAGGAGTCATTGGTCCTAATGGTGCGGGTAAGACTACCCTATTCCGCCTTATCATGGGACTTGAAAACGCCGATAAGGGAACGTTTGAGGTCGGTGAGACAGTCAAGTTGTCATACGTAGACCAGCAACACAAGGACATTGATCCACAGAAGTCTGTCTACCAAGTTGTAAGTGGTGGCAACGAGACCATTCGCATGGGCGGAAAGGATATCAATGTTCGTGCATACTTGAGTAAGTTCAACTTCAATGGAGCCGATCAGGAGAAACTCTGTGGAGTGCTTTCTGGTGGTGAACGCAACCGCCTTCAGCTTGCCATTGCATTGAAGCAGGAAGGTAATGTACTTCTGCTCGACGAGCCTACCAACGATATTGATGTCAACACATTGCGTGCACTCGAGGAAGGTCTCGAAGCATTTGCTGGATGTGCTGTGGTTATCAGCCACGACCGATGGTTCCTCGACCGTATTTGTACCCACATCCTTGCTTATGAAGGTAACGGTGAAGTATTCTATTTCGAAGGAAGCTATACTGACTATGAGGCAAACAAGGCGAAACGCCTTGGACTTGAAGAGCCAAAGCGTATCAAGTACCGCAAGCTCATGGAAGACTAAAACTGCCATAAGATCAACAACGTTCAATAACATCAACATTGGCTAATCAGAACAGAACCATACGAATTGAGGAACACGAGGTTCCCGAACTTGAAGCTATGCTGTCAACAAAGGGCAGCATAGTTGATGGTTTTGCTGACAGGATTGTCAATGCCGACCTTTTGGAAGTAATTGATTCTATCCCGGACAGTTGTGCCAACCTTATCATCATAGATCCACCTTACAACCTTACAAGGGACTTCGGCGAGAAACGCTTCAACGCCATGAAGGCAGAGCAATACGATGACTATCTACGCAGCTGGTTTCATAAGGTTTGTAAGAAGCTTGCGCCCGACGGTTCCCTATATATGTGCGGTGACTGGAAGTGTACGGCATCCATGCAAAAGGTGATAGAAGAAGAACTTACAATACTCAATCGCATCACCTGGCAACGCGAGAAGGGACGCGGAGCAAAGAATAACTGGAAGAACTCCATGGAGGACATATGGTTTGCCGTAAAGAATCCATCACACTACTTCTTCGATGTTGATGCAGTCAAGATGAAGCGCACCGTACTGGCACCGTATAAGACAGAAGGGAAGCCTAAAGACTGGGAAGAATCGGACGATGGAAAATTCCGTATCACCTACCCTTCCAACTTCTGGGACGACATAACGGTACCATTCTGGAGCATGCCTGAGAACACAGACCATCCTACTCAGAAACCGGAAAAACTATATGCGAAACTGATCCTTGCATCATCGCGGCCAGGCGATCTTGTTTTTGATCCATTCCTTGGTAGCGGAACAAGCGCCGTCGTTGCAAAGAAGCTTGGGCGACACTTCCTTGGCATAGAGATTGACAAGCACTATGCAATGCTTGCAGCCAAACGAGTGATAGCAGCCGATGCCAACGCATCCATACAAGGCTACGAGGATGGAGTATTTTGGGAAAGAAACACATTAAGACACAGAAAATGAGAAGGCAGCAGATATACGACAACGTAATCACATATTTCAGCGAAGCTATGCCAAACGTTGAGACAGAGTTGCATTACGACTCTCCATTTCATCTGTTGATTGCCGTTATCCTAAGCGCACAATGCACAGATAAGAGAGTCAACATGATAACGCCTCGCCTCTTTGAGGAGTACCCAACAGCCGAAGTGATGGCTGCATCCAACGAAGATGTCATATATGAGTATATCAAAAGCGTAAGTTATCCAAACAACAAAGCAAAGCATCTGGTTGGCATGGCAAGGATGCTGATGGAGGAATACAACGGTGAAGTGCCAAGCGATCTTGACGAACTGACCAAACTACCTGGCGTAGGGAGAAAAACAGCAAACGTCATCCAGGCAGTCATTTTCAACAAGGCAGCTATGGCAGTTGATACACACGTATTCCGTGTTTCCCACCGCATTGGGCTCGTTTCGGACAAGTGCACTACCCCCTACTCCGTGGAGAAGGAACTCGTCAAGCACATACCCAATGACATCATCCCTCGAGCACACCATTGGCTCATACTGCATGGCAGGTACGTATGCCAATCGCGCAAACCAAAGTGTGAAAAGTGCGGAATTAAGGAGTTTTGCAATTATTTCAAAAAAAAATCGGCAATATGTAGTTAATTATCAAAGATAATTTATTAACTTTGCCCATAATTATAGAGATTATTCACAACATTATTAATTTAAAATACACAAAACCAATGAACATTAAAGATTACGACTTCTCTGGTAAGAAGGCAATTGTACGTGTAGACTTCAACGTACCTATTCAGGATGGTAAGATCACTGATATGACTCGTATCAACGGTGCACTTCCAACTCTCAAGCTCATCCTTGAGAAGGGCGGTGCTCTCATCATTATGTCTCACATGGGTAAGCCAAAGGGCAAGGTTAAGCCTGAGCTTTCACTCGGTCAGATCGTTCCTGCAGTTTCTGAGGCACTCGGTGTTCCAGTACAGTTCTGCAACGACTGTCAGAAAGCTGACGAGCAGGCTGCAGCTCTCAAGGCAGGTGAGGTTCTCCTCCTCGAAAACCTTCGTTACTACCCAGAAGAGGAAGGCAAGCCTGTAGGTATTGAGAAGGATGATCCTGCATACGAAGAGGCTAAGAAGGCTATGAAGAAGAGCCAGAAGGCATTTGCTGCCAAGCTCGCTTCTTACGCTGACTGCTGGGTAATGGATGCATTCGGTACAGCTCACCGTAAGCACGCTTCTACTGCTGTTATCGCTGAGAACTTCTCTAAGGACAACGTAATGCTCGGTCTCCTCATGGAGAAGGAGGTACAGGCTGTTGACAACGTACTTTCTAACATCAAGCGTCCATTCGTTGCTATCATGGGTGGTTCAAAGGTATCTTCTAAGATCGGTATCATTGAGAACCTCCTCGGCAAGGTTGACAAGCTCATCCTTTGCGGTGGTATGACTTACACATTCTCAAAGGCTCACGGTGGCGAGATTGGTGCATCAATCGTAGAGCTCGACAAGCTCGATGTTGCTCTTGGCGTTGAGAAGATGGCTAAGGAGAACGGCGTTGAACTCGTACTCGGTGAGGACTCTGTATGCTGCACAGGCTACGACTTCAAGACATTCTCAGTTAAGGAAGGTGCTCAGATCAAGGTATTCCAATCTAACGCTATCGAAGAAGGTTGGGACGGTCTTGATGCTGGTCCAGTTAGCCGCGAGAAGTTCGCTCAGGCTATCGAAGGTGCAAAGACTATCCTCTGGAATGGTCCTGCAGGTTGCTTCGAGTGTGAGGAGTTCACTCCAGGTTCACGTGCAATCGGTGAGGCTGTTGCTAAGGCAACTGCTGAAGGTGCATTCTCACTCATCGGTGGTGGTGACTCTGTAGCTTGTGTCAACAAGTTCGGTCTCGCTGATCAGGTTTCTTACATCTCTACAGGTGGTGGTGCTCTCCTCGAGGCAATCGAAGGTAAGGTTCTCCCAGGTGTAGCAGCTGTACTTGGCGAATAATTCATTCATCATAATAGGACAATGTACAATCATATTGTGCATTGTCCTTTTTCTTTTTATATAGAAATGCGTAAACTACTATACATCATATTTTCCATCATTCTGTTATGCGCCACCGTTTGCTGTAACAAGTCAAACCAGGGCAAAGACGAAGCCATCGACTCAACAGCCTTGCACGTAGCACTTCTTCCTACGGTCGATTGCCTTCCATTTTATTACGCTAAAGCAACGGGCATTTACGATTCGCTGCAACTCGACCTCATCCTTACTACATACGCTGCAGCAATGGATGCCGACACCGCATTCATGAATGGAACGGTTGATGGTATAGTAACCGATATTGTCAAAGCAAACATCTGGAGAAGCAATGGCGACAGCATCCGCGTGGTTATGGGTGCCGATCTGAATCTCTTCCTCGTTACTTCAAAGACAGCCCGACTGTTCAAGACGCAAAGTATTAAGGAAAAGATTGTTGGCATCACACGCCACTCCTCCGTTGACTTCATAGCAGACAAGATTCTGGAACATGCAAAACTGCAGAGCGAAGAACTGAACAAGCCACAGATCAATAACATTCAGCTTCGCGGGCAAATGGTCAACAACAATCAGTATGACGGAGCAATTCTGCCTGAACCATTCGCATCAGAGTGTGTAGCCCAAGGCAATAAGCGAATAGACAGTAGCGCAAAGATCAATCTAACTGGACTTATGGCTGTTGTTTTTGCGGACAGCATCATCGCTCAGCGCAAGGACGACATTGCAAAACTTATCGAAGGATACAACATCGCCGTTGAGCGCATCAACATTGAGAAGGCTACATCCATAAGGCATCTGCCTGACAGCATGTGTATCGCTATCGATGACACACTGTACGACTTCAAACCATTGCAGCGCGCCTTCCTTCCAAAGGACTCGATCGTTACTCTAGCCAGCACTTGGGCAAAAGGTCGCGGCATCATCAAGAAAGAGTGTAAATATAGTGATCTGATTGACACAACATTCGTTATTAAATGAAGGGACTTTCACACTTACTGCAAACACTAAAGACTGACGTTCACAAACTCAACGACTACCAGTTGACGAATGAACTCAACAACATAAGCGACACATACGAAGCCATGTTGCGCTTCCTCACCATGGGCGTAGAGGATCCCAATCTAAGCACCATGTACAGCCAGTTGCAACAGCGGGCATGCGTTCTGTCTATCAGATGCAAACGAATGGAGCGCATTGCTGCCAATCCATTGGACTTATACTCTATTTCGGCAAAGAACCTTACGCCGCAGGCTACATTTGAGAATCTGTTGCTTACACTTGAATCAGACACAGATCCAAAAACACAGGACATACATACCATACGCCTGTTCCACTTCGTGTGGACCAGCGACATCTGGAAACGCAATGACTTTGAACAAGCAATGTGCCTCCTCACATCCGAAAGCATTTCGGTCAAAGTGAAGTCCATACTTGTATCTGCCATAACGTATGCATGCCTTGAATACATGGATTTCCACAAGATGATGCTTCTGTTTGAAGCCTATCTTGAAGAGAACGTTGAGATCAACCAACGCGCCATAATCGGCATCATACTCGTATGCCGCCGCCATCAGGACATCATATCATCCTACCCTGAGATCGTAGCACGCCTCTCCCTCTTTCACGACGATCCGGAATTCAGGAAGGACTTTTTCCATTCAATGATTCAGCTACAACTGGAGGTTAACACCCCACGTATCTCAGACAAGATGCGCAACGACATCATGCCAAGTCTTCTCAACAGCAGCAAGATGATGCGAAAGAAGCTTGGCTTGATAGAGCTGAACTCGGAGATGACAAAGAATGGTGAAAACCCTGACTGGAACATGAACGACAGCATTGATGAGAAGAAAGCCATGGACAAGATGCAAGAGATGGCAGACCTTCAGATCGATGGGGCAGATATCTATATGAGTACTTTCGCCGTTATGAAGAACTATCCATTCTTCAACGAGATAGCTCACTGGTTCTATCCTTTCGATAAGGATGATGCATCGCTTGGAAACATCTCTTACATACTTAACGACGAGCGTGGCAAATACCTGCTCATGTTGCTTAATGCAGGACCGTTTGCCAATTCCGACAAATACTCTTTATGCTTTATGGGCAACACTTTGGGCGAGAAAGCAATGGAAGCCTTCTGCAGCCAGATTGAATCGCAGGTCAGTTCGCAGGAAGACCACGAATCGCTGATCGACTCTGCCCTCAACAAGAAGACTACGAAAAATGATGCACGTCGCCGCTACGTTTTCGATCTGTATAGATTCCACAAACTCTTCTCGCGCCATCCACAGTTTACCAATCCATTTATAGAAAACAACAAACCTGTCACATATTCTCCTGCAGAAACAGATATTTTCACAGAGTTTGCCAATGATGCTGATCAGATGCTTGCATTGGCAGAATTCATGATTCGCCAGGAGAACTACAAGGAGGCCATTGCCATCTTGCACAGCCTTGAAAAGGCATACAACACCAATGGAGAGTATTGGCAGAAGAGAGGATTCTGCAATCAGAAACTTGGCGATTGGCAACAAGCATTGAGTTGTTACGACAAAGCCGACGTAATACAAAGCAACTCAAAGTGGACACTTGCTCACCTTGGCATCGCAGCAATCAATTGTCAGGCTTACGAAAAGGCACTTGAAGCATACTCGCAACTGATAGAGATGGATCCTGACTCTACCAAGTACATCAATAGAAAGGTGGAATGCCTCATTTCTTTGAGCAGATATGAAGATGCGTTACCATTGCTGCAGAAATCTCACTATCTGAACGATGGCGACAAACAGGTGAAGCAATATCTTGCGCTTACCTATGCCATTCTTGGCAAGACCGATGAGGCATTGGCATTGTACTATCCGATTGATGTAAGCACATCTCCTACCGATTTTCTTACTATCGGCATCATTCACCTTTCGGAAGGCAAGACGAACAGAGCATTCGCCCACCTTACTCAAGCATGCCTTATGGATGGGTTTGAGCAGAAGTACAAAGAACTCACAGCACCATTCGTCGCACAAGGCATCATTGACAGCTTGAAGGCCGAACTAATATACGAAGCATTAAACATCAACATACGTTCATGAACTCTTCTACACTATACCTACAGCGGCTACGCTCCCTACTCCAGCTCGAATACGACAACGAGAAGGAGGAGTTTCGCATCCAATCCGAGAAGATGGGAATAAAGCGCAAGATCAGGCGCGGCCTTTGTTGGTATCCCGTAGAAGCGGGACGATCATACTACAACTCTCTCAATCAACTCGTTGTTGAAATCAACAACATCAACGATTCGGACGAGGACATCGATCACCTGTTTGAGTATGGTAAGCCCGTACAGTTCTTCTCCTTCAATGCAAAGTATCTTGACGATAAGATAAAGGATAAGAACGACATACGTTACTACCCTTTCACAAGCAACGTATCATACGTTGATGGCAATCGAATGGTCGTAACCGTACCTTCTTCGCAAGCACTTATCGACCTTCAAAATGCAGAATGCCTGGGCGTTCAGTTATTCTTCGATGAGACATCGTACAAGACCATGTTCCACGCTTTGGACGATGTCAGCAATGCAAAGAAAGGAAGGATTGCGGACTTGCGTGACATCTGCGCTGGACAGCAGAAAGCAGAGAAACGTGTCATGGCACCGATGGCATTTCCATGGCTCAACAAGACTCAGGAAGAAGCAGTCAACGAAGTACTGTGGGCAAAGGATGTGGCAATCGTTCACGGCCCTCCAGGCACAGGCAAAACAACAACTCTTGTTGAAGCCATTTACGAAACCCTTCACCGCGAGACGCAAGTCATGGTATGTGCTCAAAGCAACATGGCAGTCGACTGGATCAGCGAAAAACTCGTTGATCACGGAGTATCTGTGCTTCGCATAGGCAACCCAACTCGTGTCAACGATAAGATGCTGTCATTCACATACGAGAGGAAGTTCGAGAGCCATCCTGACTATCCAGAATTGTGGAGCATTCGCAAAGCCATTCGTGACATCCGTGACCACAAGAAGAAGGGCGATAATATCCATCAGAAGATAGCACGACTTCGCGAACGTGCAAGCGAGATTGAGATGCGCATCAATGCATCGCTCTTCGATGAAGCACGAGTCATAGCATGTACATTGGTAGGCTCTGCCAACAAGATCCTTGTTGGGCAGAAGTTCTCCACCTTATTTATAGATGAGGCAGCCCAAGCCCTTGAGCCAGCTTGCTGGATAGCAATGCGCCGAGCATCAAGAGTGATCCTTGCCGGCGACCATCAGCAGCTTCCTCCTACCATAAAGTGTTATGAAGCCATGCGTCAGGGATTGGGTAAGACGCTTATGGAGCGATTGGTTGAGAATCAGCCTCAATCTGTCACCCTGCTCAAGGTACAGTATCGCATGAACGATGACATCATGCGCTTTTCATCCGACTACTTCTACGGTGGACAGGTCATGTCGGACGATAGCGTTAGGAACCGTGGACTTCTCCAACTTGATAACCCAATGCTATGGATTTCAACGAGCGAGGATCTTGAGGCAAAGGAAGAATTCATCGGTGAAAATCATGGACGCATCAACAAACCGGAAGCAGAACTCACCATACAAACACTCAAGGACTACATCGAGAAGATCGGCAAGCGCCGCTACATAGACGAGCGTCTTGATGTCGGTATCATATCGCCTTACCGTGTCCAAACGCAATACATCCGCAGCCTTATCAAGCACGATGAGTTCTTCAAGACTATCCGCCACACCATAGCAGTCAATACGGTCGATGGTTTCCAGGGCCAGGAACGCGACATCATCATGATCTCACTAGTGCGAAGCAACGATCAGGGGCAGATAGGTTTCCTTAACGACCTTCGCCGAATGAACGTTGCCATCACGCGCGCCAGAATGAAACTCATCATCATAGGCAATGCAGACACATTGTCTCACCACCCATTCTATAAGCGACTCTACGAATACATCAGTAAATTCACAGAAAAAGATACGGAGAATACTGACATATCACCTAAAGAAACACTTTAGGCACAAGTAGTAAGAGGGTTAGAGCAGAGTTCACTCACCTTGAGCCAACCCTCCTTCTTACTCTTACGTTCACGCACCTTAATCCATTCACCGCGCATCTCCACAGGTTCTACCAAAGTATCCTCATCGACAAGGAGCTGTGCACTACCCTTTTCGTCTGGCATACTGCGAAGCGGAGCACCAGCGCCAGCACCAGTAGCACCTATGCATGAACTATGCACCCAATAGCCAGCATTCGAACCATTGAGTTCTACAACAGTCGCCTCCTCGTATTCATAGATGCAACTGCCATCTATCAAGCACCATCCATTTTCTATCTTCAAAATCTCCACTCCATACGAACCCGTGTTGGGCGTAGTATATACTATCTTACCATTAGGAGCAGTACGGATGTTTACACCACCCTCAGTACAATAAAACGAAGCAACCACATTACCCTCCCTTACGAAGTCGAAAGTCATGCCGTTCCATTTCAGCGTATGATACACATAGTTACCAAGCTCGTCCTTCTCCTCTCTCACCCGTATATCCTTGCCTTTCTGAGGAAGCATGAGCAGATAGTGCTTCTTCACAGGATTGTCAAACCCATTGAAAGGAGGAGCAGCAAGCGGTACTAGCTGCTTCTTTGCTTCATCATACAGAAATGCACGGAAACCCGTATCCACATTGATAGCCTCATCAGTCGTCACCTCATCGGAATCGCCATAACTGAACGAACTCATACATCCCCACATCGAGGATTGCATCTTGATTCGTTTGCCGAAATCCCCTTCATCGTACGACATGATGACCAATTTCTTACCATCCTTGCGATTCCAGTAACTGACATAGTAATTCACATGCCCAGCTCCTTCTTCAAAATAGTGGAAATACCCATTCCGCTTATCATACTCAGCATCCGTTGACCAGTCATTAGGCTTATAACCGAAAATAGCCTCCACAAACTGTTCAATACCTGCCCCACCCTTCACCGTCAAAGGCTTGTCATACTTCACCCATAAAGGGTTATCAGCCAGGGCACAAAGCTGCACTATAAAAGCCGCAGCTACAACCAACATCTTTTTCATAATCATAACATCTAATGCTTTATTGTTTTCTATAATGAGTATCCCTCAAAATGTTCCTCAACTTGGTGGACGATTTCCTATGCACACGTATTCACCTTATTTTCTAATTGTCCACCTTGTATTCGCTATCTAAGATTGTGGCACTCTCCATACCCTAATCCTCCTGTTCATAATAATATGAATAATCAATGCCTTTCATGAAAATCTCGCGGTCGGAGATTTTGTCTGTGAGGGCACCGTTGAGTAGTTCCTTGATGCGTGTGGCATCGGTAACGCTTAGAGTCATTGCTTCCAGATAATCGTATTTGGCAATTTGGCTCCAGTCGATACAGCAGTTGTGACGAGCCTTAAGCATGAGGTCGAGCCAGATGCGAGCACTGCGACCATTGCCTTCCATAAAAGGATGTGCCACATTCATCTCAACATACTTGTCGTATATTTCATCGATGGTATTCTCTGGCATTCGCTCTATAACTTGCAACTGCTGCTGCAAGTATTGAGCAAGGCAGAATGTGAACGAACCTTTTGAGATGGTCTTGGTACGTATCTGCCCTGCAAAGTCGTAAAGTCCACCAAAGAGATACGCATGAATCTGTTGCAGTCCTTTCACAGTTCCTTCAGGTATGGTATCAAGCAAGTTACTCTCAAACAGAGTGTAAGCCTTCTTGCGACTCTGCCCATCAATAGTATTGTCGCTATATGTCAGCCAGTCGAGAAACTCTGTTGCCTTTCTGTTAGGAATGGCTTTTGCAAGGGCTGCAATACCAACAGCATCGAGGGTATCAGTATTATATCTTTTACCATCTGACGCAGTAAGTTTCAGTTGGGTAGTGGCACTAACCAACTCGGGATATTCCTTGCGAAGTTTTGCCTTCAGGTACTTCCAGTAGTTTCGCGTCTTGGCATAATCATCCTGCTCGTTTATGGCACCAACCACATCAAGCACAGAGAAGAACCATGTCTTCTTCTCATCATCCCATACAGCCCTGACTTCTCGGTCTTTATAGAAACGAGTCGATATTTTATGCATACTGTTCACATCTAATGCTTAAACATTATCAATTCACTAATATTCTTTTCGTGGCAAAGATACAATAAATATCAATACCTACAAAAGGATATCCGCATAAAAATGCAGACATCCCTCGCAATCACAAAAAAGAATGAATATTATCCGAGAAACTTAGACAAGACCTGCTTGTGCAATATGCTGTGCCTTAATTGTTGAGAACACCCTTTCATTCACTAGATTCTGGAAATCCTTGTTGTTGAAATAGTGCAGAACGAACTCCGTCTTCTCTTCAAGCATAGAAGCCACAACCATCATCATGCCATCGGTGAAAGCAATCTGGGCAGCATGATAATTGCCATTGTTCATGTCATTAAACAGAATCGACAATTGATTGTCGAATTGCTACAAGGTATATGCGAATACAGCAATACCTCAACAATCCTCTACGGTATGTCTTGAAAAGTCAATATTTAATTGAGAATAGCCCAAATAGTCTTTACACAGATATTGGGCAATCAGGCTCAATTGTCCTTGAATAGGAATTGCATTGTTTGGATCTAACTCAACATATCCCCATGGGCGTATATTAACAGAATACTCTCTGTCACCAGTTGAAACACCTCCATTATAAAGCAAACCATGCTTCAACATGCTACGCTCTTGAGGGAAACACATGTTTTTGAAAAAATCATCCTGATCTAGAAATAAAATCTTATAACCATATTTCCTTTCCCATTTATCAACTTCTTCTTTCTGCTCCTTGAAAAAGCGATGAATTGGTTCGTTGTATTCCGTTTCAACATACACTAACGACCCTATTTTATACTTTTCCCCCTTGTAATCTTCATAATGGAAAGCAAAGACATTATCACCTTCAATACGAGTATGAGGCAGATCTGCCATGCAGACTTCCCCACTTTCAATGCGTTCAATTAAAATTTCTTTTTCAGTCTTTATCTTCTTCTCTTCTTTATCTTCTCTTTTTATACTATCTATCATTTCGCATATAATTGCATAAGGAAGGCAAAAAAGATTTTCAATCACTTCATCATTTATATATTGAAGTTTTTCAAACACATTAATTAACTTATTTAAAACCATATCTTCTATTCATTAATTCCATTTTTCCACTATTCCCATATTATCATATCAGCTGGCAAATCAATCTTTTTGATTTCCGCTCTTTGACCTGTCACATAATACTTTTCTGCTACAGATTCATGCATTTGTGCAAGGAATGCTTCTTTTATCCTCGTACATTTTTCATTAATTGAATTATTGAAAGGATCAGTAAGCATAGCGACAGAAACATTTATAGTAGGCATTTCTATTTTCTTTGCCATACGTTCATCAATATCATTATATTTTTTTCGAACAGCTTGATAAATGAAACCTAATTCACGGCCATAATCAGGCAAATCCTTAAACACAATACCTTCTGGGTGCCTTAAAAAAAGAATATAAACAGCCTTATTCAATGGTTCCATACATATTTCTTTGTTCTTGAAATCAGGCAAGAATATTCGGAAATCATGCGTAATCACAATCCTGCTCAATACTGGTTCGAGATTAAGAAATTCATTTATGATAGCTTCACTGACACCCAGAAGTCGCAATTTGTCTACTTTTTCCTTTACTTCTTCAAGCAGTTTGCGAGTATCTGATTCGAAATACATTTCCGCTGGGTCACCTTCTTCTCTTTTATGCGTGCAATAGCAACCTACTTGCCAACTATTCCCACGTCCCAATTCTTCACAGATTTCATCCAGCACCTCCTCTGGTTGAAGCATTGCCTCATCTGCATCAAAAGTAATATAATCATATACACATGTTGGTACACCTGTAGAAATAACACCTCGATAATTAAACCATGCAAAACCTCCTTCCACTTTATTTCGATTCATTGGCATAACCATAAACCTATATAAGAAGTCATTGCTTAAATGTGCTGTTGTAACTTTATCGATAAATTCCTTAACGACGTTTTCTGCCAATCCTTGCGGAAACTTATAGTCCAGGAACTGAGCAATATCTTCCCTACTCGTACGAAGGTAGGGAAGATAAACAAACTTAAATCCTTTCTCTGCAAATTTCCTTTCTATCAGGTCATAATTTTCCTCTATGAACTTCTCTCGTTTCTCATTTTCCTTTCTGCCGAAATAAATCACTTCTTTCTCGTTAGGTTCAAACGAAAGATGGAACAACCGCACCCCCTTATGTTTTAGATTGAAATGAGGATTCCACTCTTCTGAGTCATCACGCCACTGTGTTACCACTGAAGGCGACTTTTTCTTTTGAAGATAACGAAGGGAATTATATATACCCTTGACTGCAAAGTAATATACAGCCAAACCTATTATAACATATAACACTATTAACATATCATTTTTCTGCAAAGATAGAAAGAAGAATTGAAATGAGGAAATGAAAAAGGAAACTTATTGTTGGTTTCCTTTTCATTTTGTGATATAATTTCTATAACTCATCGACAATATTTGATCTTGACAAATTAGTCTTACACTTTTTTACATACAAAAATGTACAGTAATGTTATCTGCTACTTCCTGCAAGCAATCTCATTATCGTGGAAACCGTTTCATTATATCACGGTTTACTTTGTTCCAAAAAGAGCCAATATAATCTGCAAATTTTAACAAGTTGTCATCATCTATTTCCGATGGTGGGAAATTGTCAAAATCGATGTTGGTCAATCTTGCAAATAAAGTTTCTGGTAGAAACATCGGTGTTCTTGGATAATCGCATTCTAACATTCCTTGAACCTGCCATTTGTACTGGCTTACACGAAATAGAAATTGTTCCATATCAGATTGTTGATACGTACCCGTATTACGAACAGATTGAAAAACAGTCTCAAAAAATCCATTAATATTGCTGTCTTTGGTTAGATATTTAGCATTTCTGCCCCAGTCAATAAGAATCCAAGCACAAAACATATAAATTTCATCCCTATTATAGGTTCTTTTTACTAGTGAAGGAGCTCCAGAAATAAACCATTCGACCCACTCATTTGCTATAGAAATCATTACATCTGAGGAATAATTTCTATTTTCCTTTTTAAGAAAACTAAATAATCCCATAACTATTTATCTAATATTTGTAAGTAACAAAAAAATATCATCTGGATCCAGATATGTTATTAAATCTTCATCTGTACCCTTAATTTTACAATGATATTTGATATAATAATCACACTTGTAAGCTAAATAAACTAATTTAGTATCAGGATTGTCCACATCAGATAGCATACCCATTGCCCATTTTTTATAGTTCTGTTTTATTAAGGAAAGATCCTTTTCAGATAATGATAATGTCCATGACATAGTTAAAGTATCATTATTAACACTTATATTATTACTTTCCAACCAATCATTTAATCTGTGTGGTGAAAAGCATTTATTTATATTTATTTGTGCTAATATATTTCGTTCGTTTGACAATTGATGCAAAAAGATTTTTTTCAAAATATCTAGAGAAAGCGATTTCGATACTTTTTTCTTGGACTTTTTACCTACAAAATTGAATTTGAGAGATGCCTCTTTGTTTAATAAAACGTCATCAAGAAAAGGTATTAAACCACCATCACACATCAAAAAAATAGAAATATCTTCACACAAAGTTGGAGTGTTTTGCAATAATTGGTTTACTTGATAGTTGTTCTCATTAATTTCTATATCAAGAGTTAAGTGTTTATTGGAGAAATCAAAATTTTTAAGAACTCCAATATCAGCTAAATGTATAGGAAGTTCTTTTCGTACATCTTCTGATATTTCCTTTATTGTTGCACTTTTCATAGGAAGCAAACGACAGTCATTGTATGCAATATTTAATATTTTATTTCTATTATATGAATTAACTCTAATTCTTATAAAATTTCCAAAGGAATCCCCTATGTAATAGACATTGCATTCATCATTTTTCACTACTTCACACAAATCTTTATCGATAATAAACGAATCCAATGGAATTTCATTGTTTGGCTCGTAATATAGAAATTCTACATTTTTCGAATTAACATTAGTTGTATTATTGACATAACAATCCAATCTTCCACCATCTATTATGTATTCGTATATATCATATCCTTTCTCGCCAGTAGACTCGTAAGCGTCATAAATTGTATCTGGAGTTCCATATATCTTATATAATCTATTTACAGGTATTTTATCGACAAATCCTTCAAAAACAGACATGTCTGTTGAGGAAAATACATTATTTACAGACAAATAATCTGTTGGATCAAGAAGTTGTAGCGGAGATGTTGAGCATGCAATTAAAAACACGCCTGTTGCAAATATAAATATTAATCGTTTCATAAATCTTCCTTTATGCTATAAGCTGTAGCGTATGTAATGACCACAGTAATTAAATAACTAATAATGCTTGTAATACAAACGAATAATTTGTCAGGATCCCACATTTTAAGGGATGAAAAAACAAAACAAACAAGTAAAAGTATAGTTATTGTGGATGCACATACATGTGGATTTCTTGATGGACAAGCTTTTCCTGCAATACAACCAGCAACTATACCTAAAGTAATAATTGACACAAAAATTGTTGCAATAATAACTATATACTGTACAATAGAAATTTTCACATCATAAATTGTATTTTCGAAATCAAAAAGAACGGGACCTCGCTCATAATCAATACCACAAAGCCAAAGAACGATTAGTGCAATATATGGCATAACCCATTTACAAATAACGCCAGCTATAATTCCACCAAGGATTGAAAGAGGTAGATAGAATACCCATCTTAGTATTTTAATTGTTATTTCCATCACATTACTATAATTAAAATGAAGAAATCCATATTGTGTCTAATCACATCAAAATTTGGAGATATTTGAATATGGATCGTCTTTTGATAATTTATTTAAAACAATATTCTCTTATTTTATCTATCGGAGTTAATTGTATGAAAAAGAACTAATATTGAAGGGGAATATAAAAATATTGTAAAACATATTGACACTATCGCCATTAACCACCAATAAAAATTATAAGCAGTGGTATAATATTCCGCCTTATACAATATATCAAAGTCGCAACTCCAAAGAAAATTGGGAATAACACAAAGACCATGCCAAATACCCGAGAACCACGAATATGTTTCTGTTGGATTGATGTGGCATAGGAACCGGCTTATAACCAAAGATATAAGTAATTCGACTGCAGGAAAGCAACCTGCCTTTACACCAAAAACGAAAAATATCACTGCAAAAACTATAATAATAACCATTTTCAATCAGAACATTTATTTGAATAAAAAAACATAACAACTAACACAATAGCCACAACTACATCTACCATATTCCATATAGTTCTTCCTAAAGCAATTTTGAAGAATGGCTGAAAAAGCAAAGCTAAACTTCCAAAAGTAACTAAACCAAATTGTTGCTCTTTGGTTGAATAGTCATAAGCCATCCATCCAAATAAGACCATAGCAATGAACCTAACCAATTGGTAATAACCATAAGGCATATCTGCTAAGCATAAAAGCAGCAAAGCAGCAAAAGCAAACTGAATGTATTTCATCTTTTTAATAATTTGTTTAGCCAAAAACATGTTTAACAAGCGCCTGATTTTTCAAAAGCAGATCTTCAACCTGTTTCTCTGAATATCCAAGATTCTCACAGACTTCTTCGAACATTCCCCATCCAACATTATTATTCGCTTTCATTACAAATCCACTGGCAGCAATGATAAATTGTTCATATACTCTACGGTCATTTATTGTCTTAACACACGCAATCATCTCGTCGAGTGTATCGAAAGACCTTGAATTTATATTTCTCAAATTATCTTCAGTAATGCCAATGCTTATAATATAGAATTCAAAAGCCTTGAGCACATCGTAATTGTTGCCACCTGCTTGCGTTGCTAAATTTCCCATAATAGCCATTAGACCTAATTTTTGTCTAAGACTAAGAGACGAATATAAATGTGCAGACATACTGCGGATTTCATTAGCCTGATTTCTATTATAATACGTATAAGCACAACTGTTACTACCAGCCAGTATTATAGGCTCTTCAATTTGAACTACTGTTGATTGAGGACTTGAATATTTTTTCATCTTTAATAATTTGTTTTAATTTTAACTTCATCATGTTAACCTAATAATTTCTTAAATACACTTTTACGTTCTTCTTCGCTCATTTCTTCATACCTTTCAAGCAGAATATCACGAATCTTTTCTTTCTTGAATGAACTGTGTGTTGACTTCAATTCTGTAACAAGATCCTTCGTCTCAGAATCTTTAAGTTTATCAACAACATCAGCTAATTCATCATGATAATACAACTCGAACAAAGTAGGATAAAGGGCATTACTTTTATCCATCCAACGTGAACGAATAATCTTGCGCAAGTCTTCTTTGCCCATAGACCTGACAAGTGTTTTACACTCATCCAGCCTTGCCTCATCCCATGGTTTGTAACGAAAAGCTTTGAGGTTCTGAAAAACTGTTTCTAATTCTGTCATAATGCATTTGTTTTTGTATCCGACGCAAAGATACAAAGCAATTTTCATAAAAGAACTATAAAAGCATTCCACAAGCCTTGTGAAAACATCAAATTACTTTGCTTTGCAGAATCAAGGAGGTGATCTTAGCAGAGAAATGTGCAGGACTTTTTCGGTGATGAATGTTGGTGAAGTGAAAACAAAGCACAACTCATCTACATTCTCCAACTCTGCTTTCAATACTTCGTAAGCATAGATAGAGAATGAAGCTGCTGCAATGGACAACTTCGAACCTGAAGTCATCTTTACCCTAAGGTCACCAACAACTCTTTCCGATATATTGTTTATGACTTTAGGTGGTTGCATGGTATGTAGCGAAACTAAATGTAGTCATTCTGCTTGCTTTTTATTGCACTACTACTTTTCACGCTACAATACAAGTGTTGTTGTGAATGGTATTAGACAGGAGAATACAAAAAAGAGTGTGAGCCCCTTCGTATGCGTTCACCCAGGCAGCCTCGGAATGGAACCTGACCTCACAGTTATCGAAGAATACCCACACTTATCGTGTAGGCATTAGTATTCTTAACTGTGAGGTAAGGCACCTCCATAAACGAAGATACCAACCATTATTATTGGCGTTTGTATTCCGAGAATAAGTTTCCGAGGCTTTTCCGGTGAACGCAAAATAATAGTTAATGCTTTATAATCAATATGTCTGCCTCGCCTCACTATAATATATAAATAAGGTAAGACGATGCAAATATACGAAATATATCTTTATTCAAACATACAATTCGTGAGAAAAATGCATAATGCATGAATATCTATAACATTTTCATGAAATCGTTATAACATTTCGATCCATTCGCTATAACGTATTGCATGAATCGTTATAACGTTTTCATAAACTCCTTGCAAGGAAATGGCTAACTCCTTGCAAGGAGTTGAGCGAATCATTGCAAGGAGTTGGGCAAGTCCTAGTAAGGAGTTTTTGGGGGACTTTGATGGTGATGAATAACAGACACATGGAGAAAAGTGCCAACACCCTACTAAATCTGCGTAATCCATTTATTTTCCATAGTTTAAGTTAGTAGAGTGTTTTGCAAACACTCTACTAACTCCCTACGAACACTCTACTAAGAGGGGCAGCAAAATATCGACTCCATGCATCAATAGTGGAAAAAGGAGTGTTAGTAGGGTGACAGTAGAGAGTTAGTAGGGTGTTTACAAAACACCCTACTAAGATAACATACGAATATTCAACTCATTATGTCATTTTAGTAGGGTGTTGGCACTTTTTATGATGAAATGTTATTTTCAGTCGATGGATATTACCTTAACGTAGTCCTGAAGATTGGCGCCATAGCCTCCTTCGCCTCGCTGCGAATCACTAATAAGAAGCAAGGTCTGCTTGCCATTGCTGAGTGTAGGGCCAAGGCACATGCCTTCGTAGTTGGCAAATTTTGGTGTCTTGGATACATTCATGTGCGTAGTGAATTCGCACAGCAATGTCTTAGTGAGCATCTGACCTGGTGCCGCTGTGGAAGGGTTGACTGTATAAATGCAGTTGCGAACGAAACTGTCAGTAGGGATCTGAGTAGAGAGGAAGATCTCGCGCTCAAGGATTATGAGACGACCATCATCAAGGGCTACCATTTCGACTACTCCAAGGTAGTCGTTATCGTCTGCCATTTCGCACTTGCCTACTGGTGCATCTGCACGATAGAGGTATTGCTTTGCTGGCTTCAAGTCTTCGGTAAAGCTTTGGAGGCGAACATAGCCTTCATTCGCATCAGCAAGCAGGGGCTTTTCGGTTGTTGTCCAAAAGAGGCCTGTTGCCTGAGAGTATGCAAGCGATTCGAATCCAAACGCTTCAACTATGTGCCCCATATCAAACTGTTGTGGGATTTCCAGTTCGCGGCCTGTAGGTTTACCTTCGAATGTATACTCGCGGATACGCGAATCCCATTCCCCTGCTACAAACAGCGTTTTGGTGGAAGGATGGTAGATGATGGCTTCCGAATCGTTGTTCTTCTTGTATTCATATTCCTTGCCTTCATACCAATCCATGCCTGTACCAGGTGGAACATCACGCGAAGCCTTTACAACCTCACCTGTTGATGGATTGATTGATAAGTCCATGTACACAAAGCCTGCGCCATAAGCCATGTCGTCGGTTACCGCATAGCGATTGCTGCTTACACAGCAGATGCCGGAGTAGTTGCCTGAGGGGATGCCAAGAGCTGTAAGATTGCTCACACAATCTATTGCACCACCATCATTCGTTTCCTCGCTTTTCGAGCATGCAGACATTACGAATGCGGAGAATGACAGAAGCAGAACTGTTATTGTAGAACTGAATGTTTTCATTTTTTCTTAGAATATCTTACCTGTAAGTCTAACAGTCAGAGTTGGGTAGATCTGTGCTCGTGCAACTGTGCGCCAAAGGCTGCTGCCCGACTTGTCCCAAGTATCATCGACCACTTCAACTGCATTGCAAAGCACGGTTGGCTTGCCCCATACACGGGCTCCCAATTCGACGTTCCATCCAAGCTTGCCATCTTGCTTCACACTACGTCCATAACCTATGCCAAGATATGGCTGAACAACATTTGTTCGGTACGAAGCGACAATGCGTCCTTCCCTATTTGGTTCAAGCAGGTAGTCACCCATGTTCACACCTATGAGTGCACGCTGCAACTGTGACTCGGTCCAATGTTCCTTACGAGCCTCCTCACGCTTTTCCTGATTGTATTCGTACACGCTCTTCATCTCCTCCTCAGCGCTGGCGCTGATTGCTTCGCCAACATTGCTATTGCCGAAATACACGCCGGCAACAATCTTGAAATCAGCACTCTTGATCGGATAAAAGTCAAAAACCAGATGACCTGTGCTCAGATATGGCCTTACATTGAAGTCAATGTTTTCAGGCATGTCAATATCGTGAGTGAAGGATTCGGCATTGAGTGCATTGGTTGCAAACGATGTACTCAGATTGAATGAAGGGAAGAAGTCGAACCCTGCCCTGATATCAACAAACGAAGCAATAGGAGCGGCAACATCAACGCCAACTCCGGTGGTTCCCAAACTTACTCCCCATGAGAGTCGTGAAAACGGCTTGACAGATGCATCACTTGCCTGTCCATACGAGTGGCAACAGAACAAGAGGCCTATTAACAAACAGATATATTTCTTCATCATATACATGCGTAATAATTACATTTCAATGCAAAATTACATCTTTTTTGCGAATCTCACAACTGTTATATGATAAAAGATGCTGATAAAAGAAAAAAAATGCTGATAGGTAACATTTCCTATCAGCATTTTGTGTATATCGTTGTACTTAGTATGGTCGGGAATTACTTGTTGACCTGGAACTTTGTGATACCGTCCTTGATGAAACCAACGATCTGGTTTGCAGCAGCAAGACCTGCGTTAGTGTTTGCCTCAGCTGTCTGAGCACCCATCTTCTTAGGAGTTGAGAAGTAACGACCTTCGAACTGTGCGAAATCAGCATCAGCATCTGGCTTGATATCAGTAATGTACTTGAGGTCAGTACGCTCAGCCATGAGCTCGATGAGCTCTGGCTCGTTGATAACCTCCTTACGAGCAGTATTGATGAGGATAGCGCCCTTCTTCATTGTAGAGCAGAGAGCCTTGTTGATTGACTGCTTTGTCTCAGCAGTAGCTGGGATGTGGAGCGAAACGATGTCGCAAGTCTCGAAGAGTTCTGCCTGAGAAGCAGCAGCGTGAACACCTGCAGCCTCGATTGCCTCAGCTGGGCAATATGCATCGTAAGCAGCAACTTCCATACCGAATCCCTTAGCAATGCGAGCCACGTTGCGACCTACATTACCGAATGCAAGAATACCGAGCTTCTTACCCATGAGCTCAGAACCTGCCTTGCCATTGTAGAAGTTACGTACTGTGAATACGAGCAAACCAAGAACGAGCTCTGCAACTGCGTTAGCGTTCTGTCCTGGAGTGTTCATTACAACTACGTTGTGAGCTGTTGCTGCCTCAAGATCAACATTATCGTAACCAGCACCGGCACGAACTACGATCTTAAGATTCTTTGCTGCATCCATAACCTCAGCATCGATCTTATCAGAACGGATGATGATAGCATCAACATCTGCTACAGCTGCAAGAAGCTGTGACTTCTCTGTATATTTCTCGAGAAGGGCGAGTTCAAAACCAGCACCTTCGATAATCTCTTTAATTCCGGCAACAGCAGGAGCAGCAAATGGCTTCTCTGTTGCAATAAGTACTTTTGCCATTATTTCCTTGGTTTTATTGTTAAATAGTAATCCTAGATGTTCTAGAATAACTAGAAAATCTAGGACCACTATTACTATTGTTTTTTATTAATGCATCTTTTCAAATTCCTGCATGCAAGCTACGAGTGCCTGAACACCTTCGATCGACATTGCATTGTAGCAAGAAGCGCGGAAACCACCAACATCGCGATGGCCCTTAACACCTACCATGCCCTTTGAAGTAGCGAAGTCGAGGAAGTCCTTCTCAAGCTCCTTGTACTCATCCTTGAGCACAAATGTGATGTTCATGAGTGAACGGCTATCCTTCTCAGCTGTACCAACGAACAACTTGTTGCGGTCGATCTCAGCATAGAGGATGTCAGCACGCTCCTGAGCAAGCTTAGCCATAGCCTCAACACCGCCGTGAGCCTTCATGTAGCGGAGGTTCATGAGTGCTGAATAGATTGGCACTACTGGAGGAGTGTTGAACATAGAGCCCTTCTTAACGTGTGTACGGTAGTCGAGCATTGTTGGGATGTGGCGTGTTACCTTGCCGAGAGCCTCGTCCTTTACGATAACGAAAGTGAGACCTGCCATTGCGAGGTTCTTCTGTGCACCACCATAGATCATTGTATATTTGCTTACGTCAACTGGACGTGAGAAAATGTCGGATGACATGTCGGCAATGAGTGGAATTGGGCAATCTATATCCTCACGAATCTCAGTACCGTAGATAGTGTTGTTGGTTGTGATGTGGAGATAGTCAGCATCAGCAGGAATCTCATAGTTCTTTGGGATGTATGTGAAGTTCTTGTCAGCAGAAGATGCTACTTCTACTACTTCACCAAATGCCTTAGCTTCCTTCTCTGCCTTTGTTGCCCATACACCTGTATTGAGGTATGCTGCCTTCTTCTCGAGGAAGTTGTATGGTACCATGCAGAACTCAAGACTTGCACCGCCGCCGAGGAAGAGAACCGAGTAACCTTCTGGAATGTTGAGGAGTTCCTTGAAGAGGGCTACTGCCTCGTCAACTACTGGCTGGAAGTTCTTTGCACGATGGCTAATCTCCATGAGAGAGAGTCCTGAATTGTCAAAGTCAAGACAAGCGGCTGCTGTCTGCTCAATCACTTCGCGTGGGAGGATTGATGGACCTGCATTAAAATTGTACTTTTTCATTGTTGATATTATTGTTTTTGATTGATTTTCTTAATTAAATTACAAAGAAAATACGTTCCTTTTGTGGCTTGAATATCTTTTTATCTTAAAATCTGCTGCAAAATTAATAAAATAATACGAAACAGACCATACAAATAGCAGAATAATTACTATAAAAGTAAATTTGATAACAAAAATACCACAAAAACCTCGTATTTGTAACAATCATGTCACATGGTATTCATCATTCCACCTTTCTATTTCGCTTCAAGGAACAATGTCTTAATGCCCTTTATCTTCTGTCCCTTCAACTTAGGCAACACATCGCGCAAGCACGATCTGTGTACAGCAGCAAAGGATTGATGATCCTTGACATCTATGCGTCCTACTTCTTCGCGCGACAATCCGCCAATCTTACACAGGAAGCCCAAGATGTCCATCTTTGACAGCTTGTCCTTCTTGCCCTTACCTATATAAATAGTGGCCCACTTCGACTGTGAGACAGGAGGCAGGTGCTTTGGTATGAAGAATTCCGGCACATCGCCTTGTATGTATTCAGGTATCGATTCTTCTTCATTGAGTATGATGTACGACTGACCTTCTGCCATCCAGCGAGCAGTACGTCCGTTGCGATGGATGAATGCATCTTCATTCAATGGAAGGTGATAGTGCACCACATTGTCTATGTCCGGGATATCCAGGCCTCTGGCAGAGAGATCGGTAGACACAAGCACATTCGATGTGCCATTGGAGAATTTGTACAGAGCCTTCTCGCGATGTTCCTGATCCATTGCACCATGAAACATCTCGCAGCCTACCCCACTCTCCTTAAGGAATTTGTAAGTACGTTCCACCGCCTCACGATAGTTCAAGAACACAATGGTCTGCTGCTGCCCGAACACACGCAACATGCACAACAGGGTCTCCAACTTATCCTTGATTGGTGACTGAACGTAGTGCATACGGATGCGTGAATCGACGTCCTCCCTATTGGCAAGGAAATTGAGACGCAGAAACGAGTCGGACTTGAACTCTTCGGAATCCGTAGCCGACGTAAACACATGCTTCGATACTGCTGGCATGAGCTGCATGGCTTGCATCATCTCGTCGCGGAAGCCGAACTCCAAGCACTTGTCGAACTCATCAATGATAATAGTTTCAACACGACCGGGAGAGAAATTGCCTTTCTGCAAATGATCAACCAATCGGCCAGGCGTAGCAACTACCACATGAGGTTGAACGCCATTAAGGGTTCGATGCTCTTCCATAGCAGGACGACCACCGTACAAAGGCACACATCTTACTGGAGATTTCATGTCGCGCACCACCGTGCTAATCTGCAAAGCCAATTCGCGCGAAGGAACGATTATTACAATCTGAACCTCATCAAGCTTTGTGTCCACACTTGACAAAGCAGGAAGAAGGTAGGCAAGCGTCTTACCTGTACCCGTAGCAGAAAGAAGCACAATATCCTTATTTGAAGAATATTGTGCTATTGTCTGTTGCTGCATTTCGTTGAGTTCTGCTATACCCAAATGCTGAAGTGCAATTGTTATTTCAAATGTCATTATGTCTTCTGGCACGTATGCCTTGTTTTTGAGAAGTCTTTTTTATCGAAGTGTCGCTGACTCTGAGTATTTGCTCATCACACGTCGATAATAACCTTCTGTTCGTGATTTTCTCGACATGCAATTACGATCGCCGGAGTTCCACAGACGAATTGCTCTCTCCATGTTGCCATCAGGATTGTGGCGTTCCATAAAGTCAATGAACATGTCTATGCTTTTCTGCTTGTCGTAACGGTCATTGTATGAATACTTCTTATATCCTGCAATGTTGTTACACTCACGAACCAATATCTGAGAAATCTGCAGATAACCTACATAACGTCCGCATTTGCTCACACGCTCTGGATGACCTTCACTTTCAACCTGTGCGATAGCTAAGATGACTGGACCCCATTTTTTCTCAAGTTTTACATCGGCCGCAAATGAACTTACACTTACGAACATAAGGAGTGATAAAATAATACTTTTCATTCAATCTAATTTAAGTTAGTACTGGCTGCATTAAAACATTACGTCTCATACCATGATGAGTGCAGCTTATATCTATCTCGTTATCCTAAAAACTGAATCCGTCCTTAAGTCAATAAATCAATCTTCTTATTGTAAAAAATGACGTTCTATGATCAGTTATTTCTTATTTCGAGTGCAAAGTTACGGACTTTTTCCGAAAAAAGCAAAAAAAGTGACTTTTATCGGCGTTGAGCACCGGTAAAAGTCACAGTATTACCTATTCTATTGGCGAATATTCTTCGTTTTTAGTTGATTTCTCCGCTTCCGAAGCATAGATGATGATCCTCGTCGTACACCACGCAAAACTGTCCCGGAGCAACGCCATGAATCTTTTTGTCTGCCTGGAGGAACCATGTTCCATCGTCCTTTCGCATCAGTTCGCCTTGCAGATATTCCGGCGTATGCCTGATCTTGAAGGTCACCTTGCGAGGGATGGAAACTTCCTCTGTTATGAAGTGGAAGTCGTTCATAGTAATATGGTCCTTGTACACCTTTTCAGGATCATACCCATGCGACACAAAGAGTATGTTACGTTTCAGGTTCTTCTTCACCACGAACCATGGACCGCCACCAAAACCAAGTCCTTTGCGCTGACCGATGGTGTAGAACCACAAGCCCTTGTGCTCCCCTATCTTTCGACCGGTCTCTATCTCACGCACATCACCCGGCTTTTCTCCCAGATGCGCCTTGATATAATCACGGAAATCGATATTGCCAAGGAAACAGATGCCTTGCGAATCCTTTCGACCTGCATTCAGCAACTTTGCCCTATCGGCAAGTTCCCTTACCTCATGCTTCAGGAGATGTCCTATCGGAAACATAAGCTTGCTAACTTGCAGCGAACTGATCTGGCACAGAAAGTCGGTCTGATCCTTTACGGGGTCGGGTGATGTACTAAGCCACACTTTGCTCCCTTCGGTGCCACGCATCGAAGCCGGTAATTCATTTCCCTGAGAGTCGGTAATGGTTGTAGTGCAATAATGTCCAGTGGCAGTAATGTCGAAGTCGCGTCCTGCCACATCCTCGAAACATCCAAACTTGATCAGTTTGTTGCACATCACATCAGGATTAGGGGTGAGCCCCATGCGGGCTTTATCCATAGTGTAGCCGACCACCTTCTCCCAATACTCTTTGTGAAGGTCGATAACATCCAACTTAAGTCCATATCGCTTTGACAGCCACTGGCAGATCTCCACATCCTCCTCAGAGGTGCAGTTCCATTCTGTGTCCTTATCTGGACCTATCTTAATATAAAAGAGGTGTGGATCAATACCCTGTTCCTTCAGCATGTGTACTGACAATGCAGAATCGACACCTCCACTTACAAGACACGCTACGTTCACGCAATATTGACTTTTGAATGATTAAACAGATACTTTACCGACTTACTTGTTTGCCATTGGAGCTGTTAATGCCTTGCTTATCTCCAGCATCTTGTCGATTGGCCTTACAGCCTTCTCTGCAATGTCCTTATCAACCTCGATTGTAGGCCATTCATACTTAAGAGTATTGTAAAGCTTTTCCAATGTGTTCAGTTTCATGTACGAGCATTCATTGCATGAACATCCTACGGTCTCCGAAGCCTCTGGAGGAGCAGGGATAAACAATTTATCAGGACAAGCCTTTGTCATCTCGTGCAGAATACCGCTTTCGGTAGCTACGATGAACTCTGTTGCTTCATCATTGATGGCGAACTTCAACAGGCCTGCAGTAGAACCGATGACATCAGCGACCTTCTGTATTGGCGCTGGGCACTCTGGGTGCACAAGAATCTTTGCATTTGGATGCTCTGCCTTGATCTGAAGGATCTTCTCAAGCGAGAACTGTCCATGCACATGGCATCCTCCGTTCCAGAGCAGCATGCTGCGTCCAGTCACCGAATTGATATAGTTGCCAAGGTTCTTGTCTGGACCAAAGATGAGTTTCTCGTCCTTTGGGAATGAGTCAACGATAAGCTTTGCATTGCTTGAAGTTACTACGACATCAGTAAGTGCCTTGACCGCAGCTGTAGTATTCACATAGCTTACCACCTTATATCCTGGATGCTCAGCTATGTAAGCCTTGAGGTCGGCAGCGTTGCAACTGTCTGCCAACGAGCAACCGGCATTAAGGTCAAGCACAAGCACTTTCTTGTCCGGGCAGAGAATCTTGTTTGTTTCACCCATAAAGTGTACACCGCACATCACGATAATATCAGCATCAGTCTTTGCGCTCCACTGAGCAAGTGCCAACGAGTCGCCCACGAAGTCTGCAATATCCTGCACGGCGCCGTCTGTATAGTAATGGGCAAGGATGACAGCATTCTTCTCCTTGCACATACGACGTATCTCTGCGTTGAGGTCAATGCCTTCAGGTATTGGCTCATCAACATATCCTTTTTCAGTCCAATTTTCCTTTACCATTCTATTTCCTTTTTATTATATTTACGTAAATATGAGTTTGTCAATGAAAAATGATGATTACCGAAGAATCCTCTGTAGGCCGATAGAGGTGACGGATGAGCCGAACGTAGAATAAGATGCTTGCTTCCGTCAATCAACTGCGCCTTGCTTTGGGCGTAACTACCCCATAGGATAAACACAAGATGCTCCTTCTCCTGCGACAGGATGCGAATCACGGAATCAGTAAACTCTTCCCATCCGCGCTTCTGGTGCGAACCTGCCTGATGTGCCCTGACAGTAAGTGTGGCATTGAGAAGCAGCACACCCTGCGTTGCCCATCGTGTCAGGTTGCCTGATGTTGGAATCGGACGTCCCGTATCGCTGTTTATCTCCTTGAATATGTTCTGAAGCGATGGTGGGTACTGTATTCCATCCTGAACGGAGAAGCACAATCCATGGGCTTGTCCCGGTTCATGGTATGGATCCTGACCGATAAGCACCACCTTGACATCGTCCAATGGACACTGGTTGAATGCATTGAAAATCAATCCTCCTGGAGGATAGCATGTAGTAGCAGCATACTCACTCCGTACAAAACCGATGAGTTGTTCAAAGTAAGGCTTATCAAACTCTGCTTGAAGCACAGCCTGCCACGATGGATGTATTTTGACCTTTGCCACAGACGTATTCTGAATTAGATAACTACTCGCAAATACCTACGTTTATCCACTCCTTGAGGAGCGATTCTGCATCCTGTCTTGCTGTTGCTTCGTCGACCTCATAGTTGTCAGTAAGTACCTTTACCGCATCATCCAATGTGAATGTCTTACCGCTCATGGCATTCCAAATATCCAACGCACTTTCATTGAGCGTAATGACCTTGGTAAAGTTGATGTTCTCCTTACCATGAGCTATGATGATGTTCTCACCGCAAATGGTGCGAACTTCAAATCCTTTCTTTATTTCCATATCTTTAATCTTGCTGGTAATGTGTGTAAAAATATAATATTATTCAGTGCCAATAGAACTCGTCGCATAGGTAGAAGTTTTGGCCACAAGTATGAATAGCATTTCCAGAAACGGCTTTTCCTTAGGTCCCAAGTCTTACCTTTGCGTTCCACATACAAAAGCATCGCTTTCACATCGCTCAGTCGGCAACTTTCGGTTCCAGAAATGTTGCCATCCCCCCGAAGGGTGACCGCTTCACCATTGATGCTTTCCACTCTATGGCACACATAATGACCTTCCGATATCTCTGCAAGAACCACATCTCCCACCTTCACATCATCAAAACGGCCGAACACCAAGTTGTCTCGGTCATGCTCTATGAAGGGACGCATGCTGTAGCCGCGTGCCTTGATGGTTACGGTCTTTCCTTCCTCTGTCAATGCTATGACATGCGGAAGGAATATGCTGTTTTGCATTAATATTCTTTCCAATGGAATCTAATTTTCTTCTATTTATTCTATTGCACAGTATCTATTTGCTTCAAATGCATAGCGGCGTACGACATTCGCACAGCATCCTCGTTTGGCAGATTCTCCATGAAGTAGGTAGGCACACGCTCCATGATGGCAGCTACGGTATCGCAAGTTCCAGTATAATCGCGTGCATCCCACTTCATTACAGAGCAAGAAGGAAGGAGTGAAGCAAAAGCCTCGATCGTTTCCTGGCGTCTGATTTTATTGAATGGTGCCTGCTTCAGCTGAAGGAATGCGCCTACCGGAGCCTCAACATTGCGATAGCACGGAGTCTTTCCGCTCCAAGGTGAACCAAACACACGCACTATGCCATCATCCGTGATTCGTACCACAGGATTGTCATCATTCATAAGGTCTGTACCCTCTATGTACTTAAGCCAATTGCTTGTATGCGTACTCTTACCTGTTCCGCTCACACCAAGACACAGATACCCTACTCCATCCTTTCGCACCACACTGGCATGCATCAGCACCGTCTGCTTGTCGACTGTAGCAAAGGCATACATCATCATGAGCGAGTTGTTCAGTCCAAAATGGCGCATAAGGAAGTTGCCGTTCAATGTCACCGTACCTTCCTTAAAGTCGGGAGTAGCCTGCAACAGAGAGCACTGGCGTTCTTCGACATCACTTACTAGTATCTGGTAGCTGCCATCCTCAAGCTGATACACACCATGATTGTTGCCACCACAGTCGAATTGTCCTATCTCATCACCTTTCTTTGCTGGTCGCCATGCAGCATCAATCGTCAGGGTAAATGCCAACGGCTCTGTTCCATCTGGAACAAAACCTTCCGGCATGCGGAACGGCTCGCTTGAGTCGAGCAACGTTTCGTCGTTTACGTCGTCAGCAAAGCGGATCAGATACAAGTGCCGCGCTACCTTATAATATATTTCCTTCATTGCACTATAGTACTCGAGTTGTCAATTCACATCATGTAAGAAGCCTACAGCGCTCCCCACACTTTCTGTCCCCACACCGTACGCATGTATTGCTCAGCGTAATCAAATCCATAACGAGCATACTTACCCATCGGGACAAACATCGACATTCCACCAAATTCATCCTCCTTCACACGGCGATGATCCGAATATCCGAACACGGTCCACCAATAGTCAGTATTGTACTTGGCTATTACAATCTTGTCTATCTCCTTATGGAATTGGGCCAGTTCTTCGTCCGACATCACTTCATTCATCAAGTACTGGATGTCGAAATAATCTGGGTATCTATTCCTATAATAGCCGTCGAACAAGAAATAGTCCATATGACTCTCATCTGCTACAACAGCAAGAAGAGCATCCTTATGAGCATCAACCACGGTCTTCATGTAGGCTGCAAATGGTTCAACCATACTTGTCTTGACGGTAGACATTATCGCTCCACACGTGCCAGAATGCTGACTGGTGCACAACTTACGCTCCAAGTATGTGTCCACATATCTCTTTGCTATGTCCTTCGCCGCTTCTTCACCACTCTTGTAGAGGTAATCAACCAAGGTCGCGTAATCAGCTCCATATCCTGGTATCTCCGCAGGCGAAGCGATGATGTAATCTGCCACATCCTTCAGCATATAGTCCACTTCCACACATTGCATGAAGCACGCATCGAATAGGATGAAATCCATCTTCTTATACTGCTTCAGCACATTTGCCATATCTTCAATGGCCATCTCATCGCCATAATCGCTCAACTGGTTGTGTCCATTATCCAAACCAAACGAACGGTTCTTTGCCTTATTGCTGCCATTCTTTACCGGAGGCTCTATCCAACCAGAAGCATGGGATGCAAAGACTGCTGAATATGTATCAGAAGGATGATGCTTGACCACATAGTCCATCACCGCCTTCAGCTGTTCTGGGCTTGCAGAGTTACAATCCGTAGGGAATGTATATTCTGGTGTGAGAAGATTAACGGAAAGGTAAGACGAGTCCTTGTATGCTGTTGTAATGTTGTAAATACGTGGCGACTTGGTGTCGTCAACATAGAGGATGAAATTGTCATTAGGAGTCATGTTCTTTGAAGTCATCACTCCCATGAGCATCTCATTCATATCGTCACCGAGATAGAGCGCCGAACCCAATGAGTTCTCGGCCACTAAATACGCCAGAACTGTCTTCACGCTTGTTGTGTCGGTTTCTACTGGTGTTGGTGTTGGAATTTCCTTCTTCTCACCGCATCCACTTAGGATTGTCATGGCAGACAGAAGAAGAGCGGGAATTATATTTCTCAATTTCATCGATTATTCAGCATTATAGGTCTCATCCAAAGGATGAACAAACTTGAACTCATCCTCATTAATAACTTCTATACGGCGACCGTCCTTCTCCAAGTATCTCTTCTTGATTTTATAGAATTTCTTGGACAAGTCAGCACGCTTTGCGGCAAAGAACACGCACGAAGTCTGCATCACGCATCCCTTGCGACGCTCCAAATGGTTGCGAAACTGATCGCTGAAGTCGCTTCGATAAGGCAGGAATTTCGTTTTCTTATCTATATCAATGCTGTCCACTTTGCATATTGGCGAGAAGTACACTATGCTATCGCCAAACTGCTCCGAGAATCCAAATACGTACACCGAGCCAGAAGTCTTGCCCTGCGTTGTCACATCCGATTCAGCAGCTTTCTTTTTCTTATCTTTCTTTTCCTTCTTGTCCTTTGCCTGGCTATCATTTACATTAGCCGCAGTAACGGTACCTGCAGTCAGCATTGTCAAGCAAAGCATTACAAATATATTCTTAACCATAAATGTATGTTACGTTGTTATAGTACTTTCAAAGAAAAAACGGAGGCTCACGAAGTGTGTGCCCCCGAGTAGATTCTATATTGCCTAACCAAGATAAGATTTAAGCAATTTGCTGCGTGAGTTAGCACGCAAACGGCGGATAGCCTTCTCCTTAATCTGGCGAACACGTTCACGAGTGAGGTTGAATCGATCACCGATCTCCTCAAGCGTCTTCTCATTCTCACCGATACCGAAGAACATTCGGATGATGTCCTTCTCCCTTGGCGAAAGAGTGTCGAGTGCGCGGTCGATCTCCTTTGCCAGACTCTCGTTTACCAGCGTATGGTCAGCCATAGGGCTGTCGTCGTTGGCAAGAACGTCAAGCAGCGTATTGTCTTCACCCTCTACGAATGGAGCATCAACTGAGATGTGACGTCCGCTGACCTTCATTGTGTCAGCAACCTTGTCTACTGGGAGTGAAAGCTCTGCTGCCAATTCTTCTGGCGATGGACGGCGCTCGTTTTCCTGTTCGAACTTTGAGAATGCCTTTCCGATTTTGTTGAGCGAACCGACCTGGTTAAGTGGCAAGCGAACTATACGGCTTTGCTCTGCAAGAGCCTGAAGGATGCTCTGGCGAATCCACCACACCGCATAACTGATAAACTTGAAACCACGCGTCTCATCAAATTTCTCGGCTGCCTTGATAAGGCCCAGATTTCCCTCATTGATGAGGTCAGGCAAAGTAAGCCCCTGATTCTGGTACTGTTTTGCTACAGAAACGACGAAACGGAGGTTTGCCTTGGTCAGTTTTTCCAATGCACGGCGGTCGCCCTTACGGATGCGTCCTGCGAGTTCTACCTCTTCCTCCACTGTAATCAAGTCCTCACGACCTATCTCCTGCAAATACTTGTCAAGTGATGCAGATTCACGGTTCGTGATACTCTTCGTAATCTTTAATTGTCTCATATATGATATATAAAAAGCGTGCAAAGATACAATATTTTCCTCACATACGCACACTATGCAGCGAACTTTTAAATATTATTATACATTCGTTGCCGTTTAATGCCAGTATGCCATCCCTACTTTGCTTTACAGCAGGCAAAGGGACATAGCCTATGCCAAGAGTCCTCCTATTCTATCCAGAGCAAGGCACCCGATGCCACGTTGAAAGCAACCTTAGGTGCAGCGCCCTTATTGAACAGCGCATAGTTGAGCACATCGATCGTGCCAAACTGTGCTATTGGCATTTCCTTTTGGTATAGTGTCTTTGTTGCAGAGAATATCTTCACGTCTGCCATGCTTGGCATGTTGTACACCACTCCTTGAATCTTACGTTTTGCATCAGGTGCAGGCATTTGGACTGTCTTCTGATCGCGAACCGAGATATAATATGGTTCACCACTCACGTCGTCAGCATCCACAAGCCCAAGCTTTGTCGAGAATCGGAAGAACACTTCCTTATCCAGTTCTGCAGATGGTATGCAGCTGTATGTCTTTGACGATACGATTGTGTCAGAATAGCCAACAAACAATTGCATCAATGCCGTTTCCTGTAGTTCCAACTCGTCGAGCATAATCTGCATCGTAGCTCCGTCCTTAGGCATTGATTCCACTTCGCCTCTCTTCAGAGCATTCTTGCTGTCGCGAATATCAAAAATCTCCTGCGCCGTAAGCTCTGCCATCTTTGCTGTCGACGAAGCATTGAGGATCTCGCCTGTCAGATATTTCTTCGAGTCGAGTCGATTGCTTGTTGATCGCTCTGCAATCTCAGCATGTGCTTCTTCCTTGTAAGGAGTGTTGATGCAAGCAAGGATGCCACTTTTAGTCAGCTGAACATTTGATGCAGATGATTTGTCTTTCATTTTAATAGTAAAACACTTATCCTTATCTGGTGTACCCTTTGGATAAACCTGCAGACGTTTGATCTCATGCTTCACATCCTCTTCCATTGCGACATTGGTAACATGAAGGAAACGTTCCGCATAACGGGCAAATTCGCCTGGAGTATACACTACTTTCTGCACCTCTACATCAACGTTTATGGTAGTCTTTGGAAGGTAGTAATTCACTCCCTCTGCCACTACGCCTGGGGTGAATTCTGTCACCTGAGTCTGTGCTCCTGCAGCCATTGAGAATGCAAGAAGCATGCCGCTCAATATATGTTTTTTCTTCATTATTATTTATCCGTATTTTTACGTTCTTATTTATCAAATACTCATCCCCACGACTTCACGAACTCAAAGGGCTTCAACGCCTCAGTTCCTCGAATGCCAATGGAAGATAGTCCACCATGCTGCTAGCAGTCACGCCTTCATATCCGAGCACCTCGGCTGCCTTGTCGCCAGCCAAGCCATGCAGGTACACACCAAGTCGTGTTGCAACATCAGCAGGATAATCCTGCGCCAGGAGCGAGAGGATAATGCCCGTAAGCACATCGCCGCAACCAGCTGTTGCCATGCCTGGGTTGCCTGTCGTGTTGTAGAACACATCGCCCTTTGGAGTACATACTGCCGAGAACGCACCTTTTATTACTATATAAATCTGCTGGCGCACACAAAGTTGGCGTGTCACTTCAAGTTCTTCGTACGAGTTGCGAGTAGAACTAATGAGTCCAAACAGTTCCTTCTTGTGAGGAGTAAGAATCGTGTTGCGAGGCAACTGGTTCACCCATCCGCGATGCGATCCGAATATATTCAAGGCATCGGCATCAAGCACGAGGGCTTGGCGTGACAGACTTATCTGTTCTATCAGCGTCTGCACGGTAGCAGGTCGTGTGCCTATGCCTGGGCCGATAGCCACAGCATCGTATGGACTGACATCGAATGTATGAGCCCAGCATTGAATATCACTATCGACGCTCAACACGGCCTCTGGCACCGCTACCTGCAATGCCATCACGTTATACTCTGGCGTCCTGACCGTCAGTTTCCCAACTCCAGCTCTGATACAAGCACGTGCTGAAAGTATCGCTGCACCAGCCATGTGCTGTGTGCCTGCTACGAGGGCAGCATGCCCCATCGAGCCTTTGTGTGCAAACTTCGAACGGGTCTTGAGCAGCGGAGCCATGTCCTCCTTCTGGGTAATGTAATAAGGCGTTAATGCTTCATCCCCTTCCGGTTCTTTCAGTCCTATATCAAGCACATGCCATTGACCCACAATTTCCTCATTCTCCGGGAAGAGGAAACTAAGCTTTGGATATTGGAAAGTGAGTGTATAGTCTGCACGGATGATGTGATTCATCACGTTGAGCGTATTGTCCTCGCACATCAATCCGGATGGAACATCGATCGACACTACTGTGGCACTCGATGCGTTGATGTATTTTACTACCGATGCAAAACCTCCGTTAAGTGGATTACGCAATCCTGTGCCAAACAAACCGTCGACCACGACATCCGTTTCTGACAGTTCTGGTGGAGTAAACTGTGTCTCTACCACCGTGACATGAACTGCCGGGCAAGCGCTTTGCAGTCTTTGAAGGTTTTGTTCGCAACATTTGCTTAGAGTCTTGTCGGCCTTAAACAGGAATGCCTCCACATCATAGCCTGCCTGCGACAGCATTCGTGCCACAGCCAGCGCATCACCGCCATTGTTTCCCGGACCTGCAAACACCTTTATGCCAGAACTTGGATTCCACTTCCCTATTATCCAGTCGGACACAGACCTTGAAGCGCGCTCCATCAGTTCCAGCGGTGTGATTCTGTCCACCTCAATGGTATGGGCATCCACCGCTTTAATTTGATTACCTGTAAGTATCTTCATATTACAAAAGTTGATCAGAAATTTGTACTTTGAAGTAGCTAAAAAAGAAAGAATTCTTGTCTTTAATGTGCAAAGATAGTGATGTTTTTCATTTTTTTCAAGAAAAAAGCCACAAAATCCATATATTTATCATAAATTTGTCTCAAATTTGCATTTAAAATGATAAAAGTAAAAGATTTGGAGTTTGAAATCTCCATAACAAGCGAAGACATAGAACATCGAATCGAATCGTTGGCAGAGCGTATCAATTTCGACTACGAAGGCAAATGTCCTATCATTATAGCCATACTCAACGGCTCATTCATATTTGCCGCCGACATCACACGACATTTCAACTTCGACCACGAGATTCACTTCGCAAAATACTCATCATACCAGGGTACCCAATCCACCGGCAACGTGAAAAGCCTGCTCGGAATGCCTGCAGACATCACAGACCGCGACATCATCATCATTGAGGACATCGTCGACTCCGGAGTGACCATGTCAGCCATCCTCTCCGAACTTGAATCCAAGGGACCTCGCTCAGTCGAGATTTGCACCTTGCTCATGAAGCCAGAGAACCTTAAGGTCGACATCAATGTCAAGTACTGCGCCTTCGAGATTCCAAACCTTTTCGTCGTTGGTTACGGACTCGACTACGACGGACTGGGCCGCAACTACCCTGACATTTATACAGTGTGTGACAACTAAACAATAAGTATAGACATAAACTAATTACTACACAAAACAAAAGAAAATGAAGAATATCATCATCTTCGGTGCTCCTGGCTCAGGCAAGGGCACTTACAGCGACGAAATCGTTGCAAAGTACAACATGGGTCACATCTCTACTGGCGATGTGCTCCGCGGCGAAATCAAGAACGGCACAGAACTCGGTAAGATTGCTAAGGGATACATTGACAATGGCCAGCTCATCCCAGACGAGCTCATGATCGACATCCTCGCAAAAACATACGACTCACTTCCAAAGGGACAGGGCGTCATCTTCGACGGTTTCCCACGCACCATCGCACAGGCAGAGGCACTCAAGAAGATGCTCTCAGAGCGCGGTGACGACATGGGTATGATGATTGAGCTCGTAGTAGACGAAGAAACTCTTCTCGCACGCCTCCTCAACCGTGCCATCGAACAGGGCCGTGCTGACGACAACGAGGTTACAATCAAGAAGCGCTTCGAGGTTTACCACAACCAGACTGCCCCACTCGCTGATTGGTTTGAGAAGGAAGGCATCCGCAACACATTCACATGGAATGGAACAAAGGAAGCCATGCTCGCCGACATCTACGCATGCATTGACAAGAACAACTAATATAAATAAGGTAAAAGATTAGAGGTTAGAGACTTCTTTGGAGGAATTTGATGGAATCCAACTTTATTGACTACGTAAAAATCTACTGTCGCTCAGGACGAGGCGGACGAGGTTCCGCCCACCTTCACCGTGCAAAATACCAGCCAAAGGGCGGACCTGATGGAGGAAACGGCGGACGCGGAGGCCATGTCATACTGCGAGGCAACCGCAACTACTGGACTCTCCTTCACCTTCGCTACGACCGTCATATACGTGCCGGCCACGGAGGCAATGGCTCAAAATGCAAGAGCACGGGACGAAAAGGCGAGGACCGCTACATCGACGTACCATGCGGCACAGTAGTCTACAATGCCGATACTGGAGCCTACATATGCGACGTTACCGACCACGGGCAGGAAGTAATCCTCCTTCATGGAGGACGAGGCGGACTGGGCAACTTCAACTTTGCCACACCTACCAATCAGGCACCTCGCTATGCACAGCCAGGCGAACCAATGCAGGAATTGGCAGTCATCCTCGAACTCAAGCTGCTTGCTGATGTCGGACTCGTTGGATTCCCAAATGCAGGCAAGAGCACGCTCGTCAACGCCATGTCGTCTGCAAAACCAAAGATAGGCAACTATCCATTCACCACACTCGAACCGTCACTTGGCATCGTGCCATACCGCGATGGCCGTTCATTCGTCATTGCCGACATTCCGGGCATCATAGAGGGAGCCAGCGAAGGTCGTGGACTCGGACTCCGCTTCCTGCGTCACATTGAGCGCAACTCACTGCTCCTCTTCATGGTTCCAGCCGATACTGACGACATCCGCAAGGAATACGAGATACTGCTCAACGAGCTCCGCCAGTTCAATCCTGAACTGCTCGACAAGGGACGCATCCTCGCCATTACGAAGTGCGACCTCCTCGGCATGGACGACGAACTCATCGACATGCTCAAGGAGAATCTACCTACCGACCTTCCGGTGGTCTTCATTAGTGCAGTAGCCCAGCAAGGACTGCAGCAACTTAAGGACCTCCTCTGGCAGGAGATGAACAGCGAGAGCAACAAGATTGCCAGCATCAATACCATCGACACCGTGGTACACCGCGACAAGGACTTCTCCCACCTTAGCGAATACATCGACGACGATGATGAAGGATGGGGCGATGACTACCCTGCCGACGATGACGACATCGAGTACATCGACGAGGAAGATTTCGAAGACCTCGAGGACTTCGAGTACGAAGACTAATCCCCCACCTTATTATATATTTAGAGAAACAGGTTCCCAACTATCACATTCGACAGTTGGGAATCTTTGTTTTTTTCTTCCTAGTTCTTCACTTGATAACATAATGGATGAACAGCGCATGTACACCATGTCACACTCTCAAGCAATAAAACATAGTGGATGTACAACGCATCTTCACCCATCGTTACAATAATAGCGAAACAAGATATACTATGTTATTTCGTAGGATAGTATATCTTCCGAGATAATATAGTATATCTTATCGTTAAAGTGTTATAAGAGTTATCCTTTCTTCGTGAGGTGCGCTTTGACTTGTTCTATATCAGCGAATCGATGGATGAAGCATTCGTCTTCGGAACCGGTGGAGACGATGTAGGAGAGGTGTCCCTGGGTATCGTGTTCGGTGACGAGGGTATCGAAGCCATAGTAGTTCTTGACATAGGCGGCTTTATCCTCGGCGGTGCCGGTGAGGATGTTGTCGTTCAATGGGCGATCAGTATCGATGCCTACTGCCTTGAGCGAGCGTACCTCGAAGGCTGGACCAATGAGCTGCTGCATGGAGAGTATGGCATCGGCATCGTCGGTGGCGAGTACCACTACCTGACGGCGTGGGACACGACGTGCATCCCTTACTTTCATCACGTCGAAGCCTTCACCCCATACTCCTGTGACATTGCCCATGGTGACAAAGGCATAAGGATCGATGTTCTTGATCATGCGGAACATGCCTGCCTGTTCTCGTCTGCGGACCACACTGATGACAACCTTGCGATCGGACTTGGTAAAGTAGCCCATACCGTCGAGGATGGTGACTCCCCTACCCGTGCTGATGATGGCATCGGCAATGGCTATAGGATTGCGCGAATAGATTTTGAATTCGACCGACTGGCGATAGCTGCGGATGAAGTAGTCGAGCGCCATGCTGGCAATGATGAGGTAGACGTAACCGAAGATGACGAGCTGTACGTTGCGGAAGACGATGTAGCTGCAACTGATGATGACGAAGTCGAAGAGCATCATGACTGTGCCCAGCGACACGTTTCTATACTTGTTGATAACTGCAGCAATGATGTCAGTTCCTCCTGTTGATCCGCCTGCCATGAAGCAGATAGCAAGACCTACGCCCTCGGCTATGGCGCCAATAACGGTTGCCATGAATAGTTCGTCGCCTACGAGCATAGGGCTGCCCAAGTACTCATGCAGACGCTGCAACAACCACAGCACCAATGTGATGACATTGGTGGCATAGATGGTCTTTGCAAGGAATTTCCATCCCAACGTTTTCAATGCCATAAGAAGCAAAGCGGCATTGATGATGAAATAGGAGTACTGAACCTCGAAGCCTGTGGCATAGTAGATCAGCGAACCGATACCTGTGACACCGCCTGAGGTCAGCTTGTAGGGAAGGAAGAAGAAGGTAACGGCAGCAGCATAAATGGTTACGCCGACTGTGATCGACAAGTAATCCAGAATCTCTGAACGTAGTCTTCCTGTCATAAAACGAAGTGCTTACTCTGCTGAGAATTCCTTGATGCGTTGCTCTTCCTCAAGCTTGCAGATGAGGAGGGTGTTGTCCTTCTCTGCTACAATGTAGCCGTCGAGTCCCTGGATGACAACCTTCTTCTCCTGTGTAGTGTGAACCACACAGTTCTTGCTCTCGTAGAAGTTGATGTTAGAACCTATGGCGTTGTTGGAATGTTCATCATGGATGGCAAGAGTGTGGAGGGAACCCCATGTACCAACATCGCTCCAACCGAAGCTTGCTGGGAACACGAAGATCTCGTCAGCCTTCTCCATCACAGCATAGTCGATGGAGATGTTAGGGCACTTAGGGAACTGCTCGTTGATGGTCTGCTGTTCCTTATCGGTGCCATAGATTGGGAGAAGAGGTTCGAAAATGTCATTGATCTCTGGCTGATAGACACGGAGAGCATTGACTATGGTGTTAACGTTCCACACGAAGATACCTGAGTTCCAATAGAATTCGGAACTGGTGATGTATTCCTTCGCAGTCTTGAGGTCAGGCTTCTCACGGAAGCTGTCGACACGGTAGATTTCGCTGTTGCGGAGCGAAGGTTCGTTGAGGTCGGCGCGGATATATCCGTAGCCTGTCTCAGGGCGTGTAGGACGCATACCAAGGGTAACGATGGCATCAGTCTCGGATGTGAACTGGAGAGCGCTGCCTATGACGCGCTGAAACTCTATGACATCGGTAACGAGGTGGTCGCTTGGAGTGATCACGAGGTTTGCCTTAGGGTTGCGCGACTTGATACGCCAAGACACATAGGCAATGCAAGGAGCAGTGTTGCGTCGGCATGGTTCAAGGAGGATGTTGCTCTGTGGGATCTCCGGCAACTGTTCCTTAACGATGTCGGCATACTTTTCGCTGGTAACCACCCATACGTTATCAGGATCGACCAATCCCTTGAAGCGGTCGAAGGTCATCTGAATGAAGGTACGTCCTGTACCGAATACGTCAATAAACTGCTTAGGGCACTCAGGAGTACTCATTGGCCAGAAACGGCTTCCTACTCCACCCGCCATGATGACGAGATTATTGTCTGCTTTGCTCATAGAATAAAAAATAAAACTAATCGTTACCTTAATATTCGGCAAATATAACTACTTTTTGCATTTATTTGTATGAAGATAAGCAACTTTTTTTTGTTTTTGAATGAAATTTCGGTATTATTCCTTATTTTTGTAATAAAAATGAATGTAGAGAACTAATAATCATGATACTCATAGCAGATAGCGGATCGACAAAGACCGACTGGGCCTTGAAGGACAGAAAGCAAGGACTGGTAGGCAGATACTCAACCCAAGGCATAAACCCATACCAACTGACACAGGAAGCAATCATGGATATCCTAAGGGACGAGCTTGCCCCTGCCCTTCCAGAAGGAGTGGCTATAGAGGAGGTGTGGTTCTATGGAGCTGGATGCACAAAGGAGAAGGCACCGATGGTGGCCGAAGCAATAGGTCTGACCGTGGCTCCCGATGCAGCGATAAGCGTGGAAAGCGACATGCTCGGTGCTGCAAGGGCTCTGTGTGGCAAAGAGCGTGGCATAGTGTGCATCCTGGGCACGGGAAGCAACTCATGCCTATACGACGGCGAGAAGATGGTGGCAAATGTATCGCCTCTTGGATTCATTCTCGGTGATGAGGGTTCGGGTGCCTACATAGGCAAGCGACTGGTAGGCGATGTATTGAAGCATCAATTGTCGGAAGAGATGTGCCGCAGCTTCCACGAGGAGACTGGCGAAACGGCAGCATCCATCATTCAGAAGACTTATCGCGAACCAATGCCTAACCGCTTCTTGGCTGGTCTGTCACGTTTCTGTGCCAATCATAAGGAAGATGAGGGCATCCAGGAATTGCTGAAGGATTGCTTCCGTCAGTTTTTCGTACGCAACATTCGCGCTTACGGCGAGGGCGAGGTAGTGAATTTCGTGGGTAGCATAGCTCACTATTACCATGATGAGATTGCATCTGTAGCAGCGTCATTAGGCTACAAGATGGGGAAGGTGCTACGCGCCCCTATCGATGGTCTCGTGGAGTACCATGTTTGATAGATGTGGAAGCATGAACTTTACAAATTAATACTAAAAAAAGAAGGACCTCACGGTGATGTGAGATCCTTCTTTCTTATATAGAGCCTTACTATTACTTCTTTGCAGGAGTCTTCTTTGCAGGAGCCTTCTTTGCTGGTTCTTCCTTTGGTGCAGCGGCTTTCTTTGCAGATGCCTTAGCAGCCTTTGGAGCAGCTGGTTTCTCTGCCTTTGGAGCAGCCTTCTTTGCAGGAGCTTTCTTAGCAGGTTCTGCCTTTGGTGCAGCAGCCTTCTTTGCTGGTGCCTTCTTTGCAGCCTTTGGAGCAGCAGGCTTTTCTTCCTTTACCGATACAGCCTTTACCTCAGCAGGAGCCTCAGTTGGGTTGTACTTCTCAAGTGCAGCCTGAAGACGTGCAATCTCCTTGTCCTTAGCAGCGAGTTCCTCATCCTGGTTGTGGATAGTAGTGAGGAGGCTTTCAAGCTCTTCGTTCTCAATGTCACCATAGAGAGTGTTGACACGATTGATGAAGTCGCCAAGGATGTTCATATAGTTAGTGAATGCATCGTATGGGCCATCGTAGATACCACGGTTCATGCCTACTGAGTTCTGCTTTGTAGTCATGAAGCGGAAGTTGTTGGATGCCTGGAGATAATCCCAGTCCTGCTTCAAGCGGCGGTCGTTAGAGATGCGTACGCGATCAGCAACGCTGTAGAGCTTGCTGAATGCTTCCTGCTGCATCTGGTTACCAAGCCAGCAGCTTGTGTCGCGCTCCTCATCCACCCATGAGATGTTGTAAGGAACATCGAGGCTACCTACTGATGGCTCTGACTCACAGAGTTCAGATGGAGTAGCGAAGCTGATGCCCTTTGCCTTTGCCAATGCTGGGAGAGCCTTGAGGAACTCAAGGATGTTGGATGAGAGTGGTTGGAAGATACCAAGCGCACAAAGCTCCATGAAGATGTTGATGACCTTCTCCTCTTCTGGAAGCTGAGCAATCCAGTCGATGTATGTCTCTGCGAAGAGTGGGTACTCACTCCACTCTGTGTTGCTGAAGCGAAGAGAGAGGTCGTCCGAAAGCTTGTAGTCGCGGAGGAGGAGCTTGAGGTTTGGATTGAGCGCATTGTTGTAGACGAAGTGTGGAGACTTCCATCCGAGCACATGCTTTGCACCTTCAGTGAGCATACCCTTGAAGCCCATCTCTGCAACCTTGGCACCAATGTCGTCAGAATAGATGAGTGAAGAGTTGCGGAACACCTTAGGAGTCTGGCCGAAGAGTTCCTTGATCTTAGCAGAAAGGCGCTTGCACTCGTCCTCGAACGAATCCTCATTGCCGATAGATGCAAGACCGTGGCTGTAAGGTTCGCAGAGGAATTCAACTGCACCAGTATTGTTGAGTTCGACGAGAAGATCAACAACCTGTGGAGCATGGAACTCAAGCTGCTCAAGTCCTACACCCGAGAGCGAAAGTGCAACCTTGAAGTAGCCAGGGTTTTCCTTTGCCATCTGGATGAGTGTCTGAAGTGCAGGTACATAGCTGCGCTCTGCAATGTCTGAGATGCTACGCTCATTCTCATAGTCATCGTAGTAGTAGTGGTCGCGACCGATATCGAAGAAACGGTAGCGCTTGAGATGTATAATCTGGTGTATCTCGAAATAAAGACAAATCTTTTTCATGATAAAAAATGTTTTTTAGTGAATGAATCCTCCGTTATATATGCACTCGTCATAAAGCTTACGGATGCGATGGCCAACCTTTACCCATGTGATCTCGGCAACCTCCTTGAGACCTTCGTCGCGCAAGTAGTTGTAGAGACCTTCGTTGGTACAGAGTGAATAGATGGCATCGGCCATAGCCTGGATGTCCCAGTAGTCGACCTTGATGACTTTGTCAAGAATCTCACCGCAACCTGACTGCTTAGAGATGATAGAAGGCGTACCGCATTGCATAGCCTCGAGAGGTGCAATACCGAATGGCTCGGATACGGATGGCATTACGAACACATCACTATCCTTATAGCACTCGTACACCTGCTTGCCACGCTGGAATCCAGGGAAGTGGCAACGGTCAGCAATACCCTTGGCAGCTGCGAGTTCGACCATCTCCTCATACTTATCGCCCGAACCGGCAAAACAGAAGCGGATGTTCTTAGTACGCTTGCATACAAGGTCAGCAGCCTCGATGAAGTACTCTGGGCCCTTCTGCATTGTGATACGGCCAAGGAAGGTAACGACCTTCTCCTTGCCATGATTCTTGCGAGGGATATCGAGATACTCCTGTGAGAGTGGATAAACGGCATTGTGCATTGCGAAGCACTTGCGTGGATCCTGATGATACTCCTTGATGACTGTCTGGCGAGTAAGCTCAGACACACACATGATGCAGTCTGCATGGTCCATACCGTTCTTCTCGATCGAGTAAACTGTAGGATTGACCTTACCACGCGAACGGTCGAAGTCGGTAGCGTGAACGTGGATGCAGAGTGGCTTGCCACTTACCATCTTGGCATGTACACCTGCTGGGTATGTGAGCCAGTCGTGAGCGTGGATGATGTCAAACTCTTCTGAACGTGCCAACACTCCGGCAATGATGGAGAAGTTGTTGATCTCATCATGAAGATTCTGAGGATAACCTCCTGCAAACTCCATACATCCCATGTGGTTGACATGCATATACGAGAAGTCTGCATAGATATTATCACGCCAGTGATAGTAATCTTCAGGAGTCATGTAGCTTGGGATGTTGTTCTTTACGTATTCGTAATCGTGGTCACGATACACTACTGGCACCTGGTTCATACCGATGATGCGCAGGAACTTCTCTTCTTCGCCACATGGCTTTGGGAGGCAGAACGTAATTTCAGCGTCAGGCTGTCCTTCTGTCATACCTTTAGTAATACCGTATGAAGCAACAGCAAGACCACCATAGATCTTAGGTGGGAACTCCCAACCGAACATTAAAACTTTCATATTGTATTCTTTCCTCCTTATTAATAATTATAGAATTTTTCAAGTACTTTATTGACACGAAGCACAGCTGCCACATTCATAGCGAACGAGAGTGCTCCACGTCCATGGAATGGCGGATTGCCATCGAAGAGCTCAGGAAGAGTTCCGATGCAATGATAGTTCATCTCCTCCTCAAGGCCTACGAAGTGACGATCAACCCACGAGAGTGCGCTGCGCTTGTAGACACGGAGGCAAGTCTCGAGATAGAAGCCCGAGAGCCATGGCCATACTGTACCCTGATGGTAAGCTGCATCGCGCTGTGCCTGACCTCCCTCATAGATTGGGTTGTAGCCACCACTCTTTGGAGAGAGCGAACGGATACCCTTAGGAGTAAGGAGTTCCTTGGTACAGATGTCGAAGATGCGCTTACGCTCTGGAGTAGAGAGCGGACTGTATTCGAGCGACGATGCGATGAGCATGTTAGGACGTACGCTCCATGAGATATAACCACCATCGACATAGTCGAGAAGGTAGCCATGATGATTGACGAATACCTGCTTGAACGATGGACCTGTGATGTCAGCAAGCTGTGTGAACTCAACAGCATCGCTTGCACGACCTACGGCAGTAAGAAGCTCAGCATTGAACATGAGAGCATTGTACCAGAGTGCATTGATCTCAACAATGTAGCCCGAACGAGGAACCACAGGACGTCCATTGACCTCACTGTTCATCCAAGTTACTGCATGCTCATGACCATCGGTAGAGAGGAGACCATTGTCGTTGAGGAAGAGGTTGCTATGACCACCAGCCTTGATGTAACGAACGATCTTGTCGACCAAGTCGCCGTACTTCTTTGCTGCAGCCTCAACGCTTACGAGACTTGCGTACTGCTGGATACACCATACAGCCCAAAGAAGTACGTCAGGCTTCTCCATCTCATAGATCTTGATGGAAGTAGTTCCTTTGTCGATGAACTCACGGATAGCCTTCTCGGCAGTAACCATAGCGCGCTCGTAGTACTCAACCTCGTCGATAGCAAGGGTGAGGCCAGGAAGCGATACGAACATGTCGCGTGCACGGCACTTGAACCAAGGGTAGCCGGCGATGATGTAGTTCTCGCCATCCTTCTCGTAATGGAACTGATGAGCAGCATTGACGAGACATGACTGGAAGTCGGTACGAGGCACGTGAACATTGTATTCGTAATCGAAGATGGAAGCCAACTCCTCAGACTTGAGTTCGTTGACACCAGCAGCAAACACTACACTCTCGCCCTTCTCGATGCTGAGTTCGAAGTAACCAGGAACATAGAGGTCCTCGCTATAGTCATAGCCAAGTTCCTGCTCCTTCTGGTACTCAATGCCACGGTACCAGTTTGGTTCGAAGACAAATTCAGTCTTCTTGCTGCACTGCATGATAAGTTCAGGGTAGCCAGGATACATGCGGGTCTTAATACCGTTGTCGACCTCATGATATTCGCGCGAAGCGATAGAGTTTTCATGAGTACACTCCCCTACACTACGGAATGCAAGGAATGGACGCAAACGGAGTGTTGTAGCCGAGTGAGCATCGACAAGCGTATAGCGAATGAGGATGCGATTCTCGAAATGCTGGAACACTTTCTCCTTCTTGAGGATGACACCACCTACACGGTACAATGTGGTTGGAAGCTTGTCCCACGAGAACTCACGAACGTACTTGTGTCCATTAGGGCTATACACGTTGCCCTGATACTTATGGAGACCAAGATTGAACTGAGCGCCATGCTGAATGACAGTCTCGTCGAGCGATGAGAGCAAGACATGATTACTGTCATCCAGTTCTGGAACTGGAACGACCAACAAACCGTGGTATTTACGCGTATTGCAATCTACGATGGACGAGCATGAATACGCTCCTGACTTATTGGTGCGAAGGATCTCCTTTGGCAGAGACTCCTGCAAGTTTGTAGTCAGAGTTTTATCAAAACGTAAATAACTCATAGTTGTATTTTAAGGTTTATATTATTTTTGATGATTTTAATTATATTCTAAGGTTTGACATGAAGGATGGCTTCAAAAACAAGGTACCAAAGCACAAAGTGTCGGCACACCCTACTTAATCACTCACAAAATTACATACTTTTTTTATAACTGCAAACAAATTATTAAATAATTTATAGTTTTTTGTATCATATTCTTGTTTGAAAGGTCAAAAACATGTTTTACAACATAATTTTCGAGAGTTTTTCTTGCTTATGTTTGCAATTCTGCTTACCTTTGCAACGAATTACTACCAGAGCAATAAGTAAACAATTACTACACATTCATTACGCGATTTTTATTAAGGTAAAATGACAAGGAAAGAATCCACTTTGCTTCACGAAATGCTGATGGACCTGAACTCCATAGCTAGTCTTCTCACGGAAGATCAGCTTGAGGAGCTCAAGGACAATGTGTTCATCGAGCGATTCAAGAAGAACGACATCATATACCGTGATGGCGAAGTGCCTCAGTACCTCCATTGTCTGATGACTGGAAAAGTCAAGATATACAAAGACGGCGTGGGCGGAAGGTCGCAGATACTTCGCGTAATAAAGCCTGTGGAATACTTTGGTTACAGAGCGTACTTTGCAAATGAGAACTTCGTAACTGGTGCGGCAGCATTCGAGAACTGCGTGATATGCATGATACCGCTGGAGCTTATTGAAAAATGGATGAACGAGAACGTGAAGATTGCCATCTACTTTGTCAATCATTTGGCAAAGGAACTGGGCATCTCCGACAGCCGAATAGTAAGTCTCACACAGAAGCACATTCGCGGCCGACTGGCAGAGGCGCTGCTCTTCCTCGTACATAATTACGGATTTGAGGAAGACGGCATCACCATCGACATGAATATTGCTCGCGAGGACCTTGCAAACCTTTCAAACATGACTACTTCAAATGCCATTCGCACTCTATCGGCATTTGCTCAAGAAAACATCATCGAGATCGACGGCAAGAAGATCAGTATATTGGACATCAATACACTTTCAAAGATCAGCCAGATAGGATGATGCAAGGAGTAAGTTATAAGTTATAGATTATAAGTTATGGGGTGTGATACATCAACACCAATACCCTTTACTCATAGTTTACAATAAAGTTGATGAATTCCCTTCGAATGGTTACCTTGATAGGGGTGATAGTGTTATGTTCGGGAAGTTCACAGCTATCCAGAGTCACCAATGCCTTTCCTGTTTCCTCAATCTTTACCACCTGAGCGCGGTAAGGATGTACATTCCTATAATTAAGGAAACGGCCCTTGCCAAGAAGCCAAAAGCCCTCGAACAGTTGCCACCACAATGGACGCGTAATAGCAGAAATGTCAATCATTCCGTTGTAAGGCACACCATTAGGAGTCTGACCATAGCCCAAGCAGTTACTTATACATACCGACATGTACTGGCGATCCACCGATTCTGTATCAATCTGCATCTTCAGGTCAAACGACTTACGTTCAAAAATCTGGCGCAGAGCAATAGGAATCATCGACAAGCGCTTGCTGCCAATGATGCGATGAGCATCGTTGCTTATCTTCACAAGACGAGCACCGTAGCCAATGTTTATGCAATTAAGGAAATAGCGCTTCTTCTCTTCGCCTGCATCGCAATAGGTGCATTCGCCCACATCAACCTTTCTCGTACGGCGTTGTATGAGGCAATCGACCGCCTTGCGATAATCATCGACCGACAATCCCCAGAAACGTGCAAAGTCGTTCCCAACCCCATCTGGTACCACACCAAGAGCAAAGTCGGATGGCAACTGGTCATGTTTCTGCATGATAGCATTGATGGCCTGATTGAGCGCACCATCATTGCCGACAATGATGATGGTATGATAACCATTGTCGCACAGCATATTCACCAATCGTTCGACTGATGATGCATTTTCGCTCTGCACGAAATCATACTGTACGCCCTTCTGGTCTATATATTTGCGTATGGTGTTCCAACGCTTATTACCAAAGGTGACAGACGGAGCATTATATATCACTCCCCAGCGACTTTCCTCAACCATAATTCTCTGACTATTTTTATACGTTCTTCGATAGGCGTCTCGATGTCGAGCCATGTGATAGGAATGCCACGGCGCTCTTCCATGCCACGGAACCATGTCATCTGACGCTTGGCAAACTGATGGATAGCTATCTCAAGCAGATTGACCATCTCCTCATACTGCAGTTCACCAATAATATATAAGGTTACATACTTGTATTCCAATCCGTATCGCAACAAACGCTCCACAGGAACGCCGTTGTCAATCAGCCCACGTATCTCATCAACCATTCCTTCGTCCAAGCGGGCACGCAAACGACTCGAGATTTTGGCACGTCGCAGTTCACGGTCTATCTTCAATCCGATATTCAAGCTATCAAAAGGCGGAAGCGTACGTCCATCAAACTCATATCCCTTTATCACGCTTTCGATATAGAGGCCCGTTCCACCACACAATATAGGAGTCTTGCCACGAGCCACGACATCATCGTAGGCTGTACAGAAGTCACGCTGAAACTCATAGACATTATACCTCTCGCCAGCATCAGCAATATCGATTAGATGGTAAGGCACATGCTTGCCATCTATATCATAGTCGCACAGATCCTTACCCGTACCTATATCCATGCCACGATACACCTGGCGACTATCGGCACTCATGATCTCGCCATCGAGTGCTAATGCCAGATGAGCAGCAAATGTAGTCTTGCCGCATGCTGTAGGGCCAAGTATGGTCAGTAGTTTATTCATCTATCGCGGTGGGGATACGTTTATTAATTTTTTAGTTTACTTAGTGCGTCATCCAGAACACAAGAAGGCCTGCTGCCCATGCAACGACTACTCGCCATGTGTAGTGCTTGATGTACCAAGAGAATTTCAGACCTTCAACCTGAAGAACTGCCTGCCCTGCAAGCGTGCCGATGAAGAGCAGCGAACCGCCCATAGCACAGCAGTATGAGAGCATCTGCCAGTACACACCATTCTGTACAAAGTTGGATGTTGAGCCTTGGATAGTATCGACCGAGAACAGGTTCATACCTGTCATGATGATTGGCACATTATCAATCACGCTGCTTACCAATCCTGTTGCAATACCATAGATGTAGATGTTGCCTACGTATTCCTCCATGATCTCAGCAACATAATCCAACGCGCCACACTCATTCAAGGCACCAACGCCAAGCGAGATACCAATGAAGTAAAGGATGATGCGCATACCAATAAACTCTGTGTTGCGGAAGTAGTTGCGCTGCACGAACATGGCAATAAGGTTGCGCTTGATGTTACAGATACCTTCAAATACCCATATCAAGGCCAATACACAAAGGGCTCCAAGGAAAGGAGGAAGCTTCGTGTAGTACGAGAAGGAAGGAATGCTCCACAAACCTACGATTCCAATGATAAGCATTACCACCTTCTGCCATGCCTTAAGTGTTGAGTCGTCACCATCGTATTTGTCAAGGAACGACACAACCTCAACCTTGCCCTTCAGCAATGTGCTCGCAAGGATGTTGAACACACAGAGACTGGTAAGCACGGCAGGAGCCAAGCCAAGAGTAAAGTCGGTAGGAGTCACAGCTCCCCTAACCCAAAGCATAAGGCTTGTCATGTCGCCAATCACGGTAAAGCAACCGCCAAGGCTTGCACTTATCATTATCACGCAGGCGTAAATAACCTTCTGATAATAAGAGCGAACGATAAGGCGAAGTAAAGCAAGCATCAAGACCACCGTGGTAAGGTTGTCCACATTGAATGAGATAATGAACGTCAGCGCCGACAGCAACCATAGGAACCTACGGCTGTTGCGCATACGAAGCCAACGTACAAGGGAGTCAAACACGCCATTGTTGTTCATCACCTCAAGGATAGTGTTTGTAGCGATGAGGAAAAGAATAACCGAACATGCTTCGGAAATGTAGCCGTTGAGGATGTGGTTTGCAACGAAGTCCTTGACGGTATCGGTAGTGGACGCTACCCCTCCGAGATACCGCATGTACTCATCGTAGTGCACCAGATTGATGTACGATCCGGCACGAAGCATGTACACGACCCATACTATCACACCGGTGAACATCGCCACAGCGGCACGATTGATATGATTTACCTGTTCTGTACTCATCAGCGCAAAACCGACAAACAGAATGGCAACGATAACCAATGTTACTATCAGCATATATTTAAATAGGAGTTTAACTGAGCGATAGACGGGACTCGAACCCGCGACCCCAAGCGTGGGAGGCTTGTGCTCTACCAACTGAGCTACTATCGCATAATGGTTTCAACAGAGGGACGGAGGAATGCATGCCACAGCCCACAATTTTTTGCAAAATTATAAATAATATATGAACTGAGAAAATAATAATGAAACTTTTTATCCTACATGTAACAAGTTTTTAGGTTTTTATTTTCAATTATCAGTTTTATTCTCTATCTTTGCATTATGATTCTTCAGAAACTTACCATACTCAATTATCGCAACATAGCCGAAGCGGATATGCTTCTCTCGCCCAATGTAAACTGCTTTGTAGGTTCGAACGGCGAGGGCAAGACGAATGTGCTCGATGCCATATTCTTCCTGTCGTTCACTAAGAGCACAGCCAACAACATCGACTCGCTCAACATACGCCATGGAGAGGACCTGATGATGGTACAGGGCATATACGACCTTGAAGGAATGCAGGAAGAGATTTCAATTGGACTGAAGAACCATCAGAAGAAATCCGTGAAGCGAAACAAGAAGCCATACAAGAAGATGTCGGAACACATCGGCTTGCTGCCTCTCATACTCGTATCGCCAGGCGACTCGGAACTGATAGCAAGCGGAAGCGACGAACGCCGCCGCTTTATGGACCTCGTCATCTCGCAGTTCAACCCCGACTACATGGCATCGCTCTCTGCCTACAACAAGGCTCTGCAACAGCGAAATGCAATGCTGAAGACAGAAGAAGAACCGAACCTTGACATCATGGCTGCCTACGAGGAGATGATGGCTATGTACGGCGAACGCGTATATGCAGAGCGCCAGCGATTCATAGAGGAGTTCATTCCCGTGTTCCAGCAATTGTATAGCGAGATTTCGGGCGGCAACGAGCAAGTCAGCCTGCGCTACATAAGCCACTGCCAGCGAGGGCCGCTGCTCGATGTCATACAGCGCGACCGCTACAAGGACCGCGCCATAGGCTACTCATTGCATGGCATTCACAAGGACGACCTGGAAATGCTGCTGAGCGGTTTCCCAATAAAGCGAGAAGGTTCGCAAGGACAGAACAAGACTTATCTCATTGCTCTGAAGCTTGCACAGTTCGATTTTCTGAAGAAGACTGGTTCACGCACTACACCTCTTTTATTATTAGACGACATTTTCGACAAGCTCGATGCCAAGCGTGTGGGCAACATCGTCAATCTGGTGTCGAGCGACAGGTTCGGCCAGATCTTCATCACCGATACAAACAGGGAGAACCTCGATAAGATCCTTGAGAAGTCGAATGGCGACTACCGCATATTCCAAGTCAACGGCGGAGTGATAACCTACAACCCATAACCCCTACCCTATAACAAACATCCATCACCAGTGAGAAAATGTGAAGCATCGCCTATCGGCAACCTGATTCGTGAGGCACTCCGCAACGAAGGATTGGAGACTCCCCTCAACCAGTACCGTCTCATTCATTCATGGGAGGAAGTGATGGGTATGGGTATAGCCCGATACACAGGCAACATGTACATCCGCAATCAGACTCTTTACATTCAGATCACGTCGCCAGCCTTGCGGAATGAACTTTCGATGAACCGAAAATCAATCACACAGCGCCTCAATGCAAAAATAGAAGCAAACGTCATCACAGACATTCACTTCTATTAGTTACATATCGAAAAACGCCTTGCAAGGACATCGCAAACTCCTTGCAATGTGTAAGGCAACTCCTTGCAAGGAATCGGTCGAATCCTTGCAAGGAGTTTTTTCGCGTTATTTCTCCTTTCTCAATTCAGCCTTTACGAAGATGCTGATACGCGAGCCGAATCCTTCCTTACTCTCCAGTACGATACGGCATCCAAGTCCTTCGGCAAGGCGGCGTGAGATGTTAAGACCGATACCGAGTCCAGGAACAAACTCGTCATCTTTCCAGAAGAGATCAAACACCGCTTGCTGTTTCTCAAGTGGTATGCCGACGCCTGTATCCGACACCATGATCTCCACTTCGTTTGAGTTGTAATGATAGACTGGCGAAAGAACGATTGTACCTTCGTTAGTGAACTTGATTGCATTCGATATGAAGTGATCAAGGATATACTTCAATCGAGTACGGTCCGAATCCACATAGATGTAGTGGCGGAATGAGGTTACGATGAAGTTTACGCCATCACGCATGCGTGGCGTCCAATCCTTCTGCAGTTCATCAATCAGATCGGATACGTTGAACTCTGAGTTGACATATTGCAGACGACCGCTCTCTATACGAGAGAACATGAGGATATCCTCAATCATGCTGGCAAGGCGAGCATTGTTTTCTGATATATGGTCGGCAATCTCAGCAAGTTCATCATCCGACAAGCATCCCTCTGGCAATGATGCTACGACATCAGAGAATCCTACTACGGCATTGAGCGGAGTACGGATCTCATGACTGATGGTTGTGAGGAAGTTCTCCTTCTGCTGCGCTTCCTCCGCAAGGCGAAGAGCAGTCTGGAGGTCTTGCTCGTACTGCTTGTTTTCATCTATATTGATGATGAGACCATCGAAATGCTTGCGTCCGCCTGTAAAGAGGACTACGAAGCGAAGCTGCCACCAATGGTATATTCCATCACCATCCACATCGGCATAGAGTTCGAATCCGTGCGAGCCTTCGTTGGCCAATGCTGCCTTGATGGCAAGTACGTCCTCATTTTTATTAGGATGTACGCGCGCGAGGATGCCTTTGAGTTCTTCCTCCGAACGGAGCGAACGGCTATCGGCACCACGCACAGCCAGCGAACGGTTTTCCGCATTCTGTTTTACTTGAGCAAGCAAATCCTCCTCTCCTCGTTCACGAAGCCATAGGATAAGTCCACCCCAGATGACAAACACAAGGACATAGAAGAGTACGAGCAATATACGATGTATCCACCACTGGAATGGCTTTGCATATCGTTCAGGAGCATTTACAATATGGAAGCGACCTGCATAGTCATGATACTTCAGGCCAAGGCGCTCCATAGCATGATAATCCATATAGTAAGCTTTCTCGTGCTGACGACCATTAAGTTCTGCAGTCGGTGTATTATGAAGCTTACGGGCTCCGGCATGTGCAATATCAGTACCAACTGTACGATAGTCGGCAAAATAACCTGCAAGGAATGATGCCTTAGCATTTGCGAATCCGGCCTTAACTGCTGTAAACTGAGGACGTCCGGACGCATTTACAATGAGCGTGCTGTAGGTATCATACTTAAAGGATATCTGAGGAAACTGGTTGGAGTACATGAGTACTTTGCGGCTATTGCTCAACTTCACCTCACGAGTATCGGTCTCCAAGCCGTTGCTTGCTGGTGACGCCATGCTGAATGTGGTGACCACGACGCTGTCGTCCCACGCCGTATGAGTCTCCTCTGCATCTGGAGACCTGAACAGGTGATAGTCGGTATTGTCCACATAAGGAGGACGCGAGATGGCCTGTCGAAGTTCCTGACGGATGAGGCTGTCCTGGCTAAAGTAGTCCAGCTCAGCCTCAACGGAGGTTTTATGACCAAGCTCTACTGCAAGATCAATATTAGTGGTGTAGTCTATAGGATCATAGAATGCCACCGCATTAGGGAAATCGCGCAATCGCTCCCAATCTGGATGGTGAAGAGCTCCAAAGATGATTGGTATGGTATCACCAGATGCGAAATAGTTGGAGAGCGGGTGGTTCATAAGCTCATTGTATGGGCGGTCGCCTTCCACAAGAACAAGGTCTGGATACCAACCAATGCGATTGAGCGAATCAGCTATAGTCTTCATGCGATCCAAGCCTGAGTCCTGGGTGGAGTTAATGCCCAGATATACATTGCAAATATCGGGAGCAATGCCGTTTGCAAACAATGTTTCGTTAATGGCATTATCGAATGCACGGTAGTGCGTGATTCCCTGATCATAACCATGGATGACCATCACACGGCTCATCTTGCGGTTACCTCCATCGTTGATCTGGCACGACTGGAACGTACCTGCAGTAAAGGCAAAGCTGAGCACGAGAAGAAGCATCTGAACATAGCGCTTGAGATGGAAGAAGAAACGGGAACCCTTGCCCAAGGTACTTGACACACCAATGGTACCGTCCTGCTTCTCGATGATCGTCTTGGAGATGTTGAGTCCAAGACCTGTACCACAATCGGTCTCGTTCTCCTTGACATAGCGATCGAAGACGTGCTGCTGGTGTGTCTCATCTATACCAATGCCAGTATCAGCAACATATATCTCAACCACATCGTCAAGTACATGTTGCCAGCCTATGGTAACGGAACCGGCTGCTGTAAACTTGAACGAATTGCTGAGGAAATTGTTAATCACCTGAATGGTTCGTACACGGTCTATGTTCACCTCCACATCATCAACATCCTGGAACTCCAGGAAGGAAAGGTGCTTTGGAGCAATAACCTTGTTTGTCATGTATGCTTCATGAACAAGTTCGCGAACTGAGACAGGCTTCTGTATGAGTTGGAAGTCGTCCGACTCTACCGTTGCCTTTTCTACCACGCTATCAATCATTCGGAGAATCATTTCTGTATTCTGGCGAATGATAGCTCCGTACTCTTGGCGCTCACCAGGCTCGAACGACATATCCTTATTGGTAAGCAGCATCGAGAAACCTGTAATGGCATTGAGCGGAGTACGAAGGTCGTGAGAGATGTTTGCAAGGAAGTTCTCCTTGAGCGAAACCTCACTGGCACGATGCTGTGCCTTGAGAAGAGTCTGCTCTATCTCCTGCATCTCATCTACATTGAGAAGGATGCCATGGATCTCATCGCGCATAGCGGTCTCATCGGTAGCGAAGTATGTGAGCTCTGCCCATATCCAGTTGCGGCCTTGGCTGGCAGTCATCTTGATGCGGAAACGCTGGCGTCCGCGATACTTCTTGAAGTCGCGCAGGATGTAGTAGCTCGACATGGTGTCTGGATGCACCATGGATTTCAATTGTTCGAATGTAATTACATTAGTCGGCATATTGTAGGCTTGCGCAAACTGAGCACTCACCTGAATGTTGCCATGGGATATGGTCCAAAGTGTGTTGTGAGGATCGGTAAAGAGAAGGTTATGCATCTTCTCCTCATAAAGGAGATCGTTGATGACACCCTGAGTTCCTGTAAGGTTCCATCGGCGCAGCAGGATGATGATACCCCAAGAAACGAGCGCACCAATGAGCACTATGGACAACAGAATCAGCGAACGCTCCCAAGGATGCGAGATGGAAGAAGGGACATTGGCTATGTCAAAGCGCTTACGCAGCTCCTCACATCGATCAGCGATTCCCATTCTCACCATTGCTTTATAATCGAGGTTGTAAGTTGGAGCATGGCGCACTATGCCAAGCTGATCAGGACGCGCTCCACGCAGGATGCGAGCAGCATACGCCACTTGATCGTTGATCTGAGTCTCGAGTGTGGTGAAGAAGCCGCCAAGGAAGAGCGGGTTGTCAGAACCCATATTATATTGTTCGCGGATGCATGTGAATTGTGGTTCTCGTGCAGAATTGATGAGCGAGTTGGCATAGGAGTCAAACTTCACCTGAAGATGAGTGACCTGAGTGGTCGTATGCATAATCTTCGAAAGCACCTGCTCCGCCTCTTCCTCGGTCTCGCCAGGCAAGGCATTGAGCATCGGATCGGCAACGGACGCAAAGTTGATGATACGGCGGCGTGGGTAATGCCTCTGAAGATAGTCGGCTTCAAGATTGCGCAGAGCACCCGTATTGATATAGAAACGTGATGAGTCCGCAAGCTGACTGAAGAGGCTGATGCGGAGTGAGTCCTGATAGCCATTGGAGTCGAGCTGGATAGTAATCGAAGTCTTATCGTCAAACTCATTGCAAATGTCGATGTTGCGGACAAGGTCGATGGCATCTTCGTATCCTGTGATGCGAGGATAGTTTGCCATGGAATCAATATAAACCACATTTACACCGGCGAAAACAATAGGAAGCGAAGTGAATACCGAATCATAAAGAAAACGGTTAAGTGTCATGTAATAGGCAGGATCGTCGTTGCAAAGCACAACCTCAGGCTTTGCCGAAGCTATGGAGTCGGTCAATGAAGCTTTGAATGCTTCAAAGTTGTGACGATAGTCCTCGTGAGGAGCTTTAAGATAGAAATGATGGATGCGAGCATTTATGCCTTCCTTGGTAAATGCTTCTGTCATCAGTTCATTAAATACATCCTCTCGTTCCACTATGCTATCCCACGAATGGATGACAAGTACCGAGCGCTCCACCCCAGAGGATTGTCGGGTGCCACAGGAGTGGATGACTATCATCAGGAGCATCAGTAATATTAGGTATAGCGGTCGGCGTCTCATATTGATCAGGTATTTATAAGTTAAGATTCCGGATTAGGATTAGGTCTCTATATAAGGTTAGTTAGTTTTGTTCTGTGTTAGATAGTATGTCGGTAAATACTTGTGGGTAGCCAGTCTCGAACTTGAGATGTTCGCCTGTGATAGGATGTGTAAACTCAAGTCGGAAAGCATGAAGGCATATGCGGCCAGCAGGGTCAGTCTGAGCGCCATACTTATGGTCGCCTGCAATGGAATGGTGAAGGTCCTGCATGTGAACACGAATCTGGTTCTTGCGACCTGTGTCGAGTTTCAGTTCGACGAGCGAATATCCATTGGCACGGCGTATGGTGCGATAGTTGGTCACAGCACGCTTTCCACCATTGTCCTGCATCGAACTGTACACCACGTACATCTTATTTTCCAAGAGCCAGGAAGTGATGCTGCCGTTATCTTTCTCCATATCGCCTTCACACACAGCGATGTAACGGCGATCGGTCACAATTTCCTTCCAATGGTCGGTAAACATCTGCTGCACATCGCGGCGCTTTGCGAAGAGCAGAAGGCCTGATGTCTCACGGTCCAATCTATGAACGGTGTGAACCGAGAAGGTGCGTGAAGTGCGCTTTACGTACTCATCGAGAATATCCTTGACCGTCTGTGAACGACTGCCAGGCTGAGCATTGGTAAGGATGCCCTGAGCCTTCTCCACGACGATGATGAAAGCATCTTCATACACAATCTTCACCCATCGGTTGCGGAAGTCGTGCTTATGGCGCTTGTTGGCTATCTGCACAAGCTGGCCTGGTCGGAGTGGTGCATTAAACTGAGTGGTAATCACCTTATCGACATAGACCATGCGCTGCGAGAGCAGTTCCTTGATGCGTGTTCTTGAGCCTCCCACATTCTTAAGCAGGAAAGCCATCAGTTCACTTTCTTCACGTACTTTATAGTCAACGAATTTTGTTGCAGCTTTTTTATCGAAATAATCACTCATAAGGTCTTCTTTATTATCTTCTTTCCAGGAGAACGACATTCTCCACATGCTGTGTGTGAGGGAACATATCTACAGGCTGTACCTTTGTCACCTTGTAATCAACGTCAAGCAACTGAAGGTCGCGAGCCTGAGTAGCAGGATTGCAACTTACATATACGATACGCTGCGGTGCAGCAAAAAGTATGGTATCGATGACATCCTGATGCATTCCGGCACGTGGAGGGTCGGTGATGATGACATCCGGACGTCCGTACTGAGCAATGAACTCCTTGTTGAGGATGTCCTTCATGTCGCCTGCGAAGAACAGGGTGTTGTCCACACCATTCACCTCCGAGTTGACCTTTGCATCCTCAATAGCCTCAGGCACGTATTCGATGCCTATCACTTTGCGAGCATGCTTTGCCACAAAGTTTGCTATCGTACCAGTACCGGTATAGAGGTCGTAAACCAATTCGTCGCCTGTCAGGCCAGCAAAACTGCGTGCTACGCTGTAGAGTTCGTAAGCCTGATCAGTATTGGTCTGGTAGAACGACTTTGGACCCACCTTGAAGCGAAGGTCCTCCATCGTCTCGTAGATATATTCTGTACCCTTGAAACAATGCACTTCCTGATCGCCAAAGGTATCGTTAGCTTTGTGATTGTCCACATAGAGAAGCGATGTGATCTCAGGGAAGGTATCAGCAAGATGCTGGAGCAGATCCATTGCTTGCTTTTGCTCGTCTTGATTATCAATACGGAACTGCATGAGGAGCATAAACTCCCCGGTGTTGCTGTTACGCAACATCATGGAACGGAGCAGTCCCTTGTTCTCACGAAGGTTGTAGAACACCAGGCTGTGAGCCAAAGCATATTCGCGTATGTCGTTTCGAATGCGATTCTGCAGGTCATCCATCAGACGGCACTCCTGAATGTCAAGAATCTTGTCGAACGCCCCTGTGATATGGAATCCAACAGCATCCATCACGTCATACTTCACATCCTGCTTTATCTCATCCTCTGTAAGCCAGCGCTTGTCAGAGAATCCATACTCAAGCTTGTTGCGGTATTCGCAAATCTTCTTGCTGCCGAGGATAGGCATAAACTCTGGCAATTCAATCTTACCTATGCGAGTCAAGTTGTCGTACACCTGCTGTTGCTTTGCCTTCAACTGTTCTTCGTACTTCAAGCATTGCCACTTGCATCCACCACAGATGCCGTAGTGCTTGCAGAACGGAGTGTCGCGCAACGGCGAGTACTCATGTATCTTGGTTGCCACGGCTTCCATGTAGCTCGATTTCTTCTTCTTCACCTGAAGGTCAACCACATCACCTGGTACGACAAACGGTACAAACACCACCTTGTCATCGATTCGAGTCAACGATTTGCCTTCAGCAGCAACAGCCGTGATGGTCACGTTCTCAAAGTATGGGAGTTTCTTCTTATTTCTCATTTCAATTATTTTTCTTTGTTTAAGATATTAACCAGATTCATCTTCACCTCTTCTTCCACAAGTTTCTCATCGCTCTTCATTGAGGCATAGAGATAGTTGAACGGCATTATGGAAATCCAGAATATGAAACTGGCAAGATACTGTGTAATGATCAGGATTATGATAAACCACAATCCAAAATTGCGTGGCAAGTCAATCACATCGCCTTGCAGAGCAGAGGTTGTGGCGCTGAAGTTGGCTGCAGCCATTACAACAGCGGGGCAGATCAGGATGGCAAGAAGCAACCACTCGATGATGCCTATCACGATGCTCATGCCAAACAATTTGCTCCACATCTTCATGCCTCGCTTATAACCGTATGTTGCTGCAGGCACCAAGCGCTTCTTCTCGAAATAGATTGATGGCAAAACCATGTAGAGAGGAACGCATGCTACGACAAGACCTATAAAAAGGAACATGCTGACAGCTATCTTACCTGCGCCAAGCATCATTCCTTCTGTAGGAACCATCAGAGGTGCAACACATAGTGCGCCACCTATCATTCCAACCACAGCTGTACAGCAAACGTAAACCAGATATTTTACCGAGTAGCGAAGCGACGACTTCCATAGAGGCAACAGTTTCTTTGTCTTTACCTCGAGTCCTTTTGAATGGATGTGAGTGAGGCGGAAAATGAATCCGACATACAGCACACATGCTGCTAAAAGAAGCAAGAGGAACAACCCAACCCCAGCAAAAAGTCCTGGCGACTGGACAGTCCTTGTCAGCATGGAAATCTCCGCCAACTGTATGGTTCGAGCATCACTAAGCAGGTAGATCAGAGTCGATGCTACCAAAGTGTAGAATATTGCATAAGGAAGCGTAGCCTTTAGGATGAATGTAAAGTTGTCGGTCACAAAACTGATACCTGCCGACAGAGCCTTTGCTATGCCACGGTAACTATAAAACTGAAGGTTCTTTTCTTCGATCTTCTCCTCCATTTCATCTATTTTATCCATAACAAAATATTTTATTACATTTTTATTTTGCAAAAATAAGGAAAATGTCTTACATTTGCAAATAAAATCAATCATTTTTGACGAATACACACCAAATGAGCAATAATACTACCATAAAATGGGGTTTTATCGGTTGCGGAGAAGTAACTGAGAAGAAGAGTGGCCCTGCATTTCAAAAGGTCGAAGGTTCTGAAATCGTAGCCGTGATGAGCCGTGATCCACTAAAAGTGAAGTCGTACGCAGCACGCCACGGCATAAGAAAGTATTACACCGATCCTCAGTCGCTCATTGACGACCCAGAGGTCAATGCTGTCTACATTGCCACCCCACCCTCATCCCATGCCACCTATGCCATCATGTCGATGCGAGCAGGCAAGCCATGCTATGTCGAAAAACCATTGGCAGCAAGCTATGAGGAATGCCAGCGCGTGAATCGTATCAGCGAACTGACAGGAGTGCCTTGCTTCGTCGCATACTACCGCCGTTACCTTCCATATTTCCAGAAGGTGAAGGAACTTGCATATTCCGGACAAATAGGACAATTATTGACAGTACAGATTCAGCTTCACGTACCTCCTCGCGAACTCGACACAGCAAGTGGAAAAGAGCTCCCTTGGCGTCTGCAACCTGAGGTTGCTGGAGGTGGTGGATATTTCTACGACCTTGCCTCCCATCAGCTTGATATGCTGCAATATATGTTTGGTGACATCATTGAGGCAGAGGGGTTCTGCAGTAATCGTGGCCACCTATACAAAGTGCAAGACACATTCAATGCTTGTTTCCGTTTTGCCAACCAGTTGCAAGGCTCAGCATCGTGGTGCTTCGTTGCGCACGAATTGGCCAGAAAGGACAGAATACTCATCGTAGGCGACAAGGGTACAATAACCTTCTCCGTATTCGACTATAAGCCTATCAAACTTTACAACGAAAACGGCATCGAATACTTCGACGTTCCTAACCCCGAGCATGTTCAGATGCCACTCATCCAGCAGATAGTTGACCATCTCAGCGGAAAGGGCAAATGTGATTGCGACTGCCTCTCTGCAACGCCTGTCAATTGGGTCATGGATAAGATTTTGGGCAAATTTTAATATTTTCTGCAATTATTGTATTATAATTCCAATAGTTTTTTGTACCTTTGTGCCGTTTTACGCGTACGCGATAACAAAAGGTAAGATATTAACGCAAACTACACATCATAATGTTAACATTAAAACAGATTACAGAAGAGACCGAACGCGTCATCGCAGGTCTTGAAAAGAAGCACTTCAAAGGTGCTAAGGAAGCTGTTGAGCAGGCCATGGCTATCGATAAGCAGCGCCGTGATGCTCAGACACAGCTTGATGCTACTCTTGCCGAAAGCAAGAAATATGCTGCAGAAATCGGAAAACTCATGAAGGCTGGCCAGAAGGACGAGGCTGAAGCTGCAAAGGCTGAGGTTGCAAAGCTCAAGGCTACCGCTGCAGAACTTGAATCCACAAAGGTTGAGGCAGAGAAGGCACTTACTGCTCACCTCTGCACTATCCCTAACATACCTTACGATGAGGTTCCTGAAGGCTCATGCGCTGAGGACAACTGGGTAGTAAAGTCAAACCTCAAGGAATGCGTTGAAGGCAAGGATACTGTAGGCAACTGGGATTGCAACCCAACCAATGGTGAAGCTAAACTCCCACACTGGGAACTCGCAAAGAAATACAACCTCATCGACTTCGACCTCGGTGTAAAGATCACTGGTGCCGGATTCCCTGTATATACAGGTAAGGGTGCACAGCTTCAGCGTGCCCTTATCAACTTCTTCCTCGCTGAAGCAAACAAGGCTGGCTACACAGAAATCATGCCTCCTACAGTTGTTAATGCAGCATCAGGCTATGGCACAGGTCAGCTTCCTGACAAGGAGGGCCAGATGTACCACTGCGAGATCGACGACCTCTACCTCATCCCTACTGCCGAGGTTCCTGTGACAAACATCTATCGCGATGTAATCCTTGACGAGAAGCAGTTCCCAATCAAGAACTGTGCTTACACTCAGTGCTTCCGTCGTGAGGCAGGATCGTACGGAAAGGACGTTCGCGGCCTCAACCGTCTGCACGAGTTCTCTAAGATTGAGATTGTACGCATCGACACTCCTGAGCACTCAGCCGAGAGCCACAAGGAGATGCTCGCTCACGTAGAGGGCTTGCTCCAGAAGCTTGAACTCCCATACCGCATCCTCCGCCTTTGCGGTGGCGATCAGAGTTTCACTTCTGCCATCTGCTACGACTTTGAGGTTTATTCAGAGGCTCAGGGCCGCTGGCTTGAGGTTTCATCAGTATCCAACTTCGATACTTACCAGGCCAACCGCCTCAAGTGCCGCTACCGCAATGCTGACAAGAAGGTACAGCTCTGCCACACTCTCAACGGCTCTGCTCTTGCACTCCCACGCATCGTGGCATCAATTCTCGAGAACTTCCAGACCGAGAAGGGCATCCGCATGCCTAAGGCACTCATCCCTTACACAGGATTCGAATACATCGACTAATATAAAGAAAAATCACAGACCAAACATATTCATTGTATTAATTTATGAACAAGATTGTTTCTAAAGAGCAGTTCTCTGAGAAGGTCTTCAAGCTTGTAGTTGAAGCGCCTCTCATTGCAAAGTCTCGCAAAGCAGGCCATTTCGTAATCGTTCGCGTTGGCGAACAGGGCGAACGTATGCCACTCACCATTGCTGATGCTGACACAGAGGCTGGTACTATCACCCTCGTAGTTCAGACAGTAGGTTACTCATCAACTAAGCTCTGCAGCCTCAATGCAGGCGACTACATCACAGACGTAGTAGGTCCACTCGGCCAGGCTACTCACATCGACAACTTCGGTACTGTAGTATGTGCCGGTGGTGGTGTAGGTGTAGCTCCAATGCTCCCTATCATCAAGTCGCTCAAGGCAGCAGGCAACCGCGTCATCTCCGTGCTCGCAGGTCGTAGCAAGGAACTCATCATCCTCGAGGATGAGGTTCGCAAGCATTCGGACGAGGTTATCATTATGACCGACGATGGCTCATACGGAAAGCAGGGTGTCGTAACTGTAGGTATTGAGGAGGTTATCCAGCGTGAGAAGGTCGACAAGTGCTTCGCTATCGGTCCTGCTATCATGATGAAGTTCTGCTGTCTCCTCACTAAGAAATATGAGATTCCAACAGACGTATCGCTCAACACTATCATGGTCGATGGTACTGGTATGTGCGGTGCTTGCCGTATCACAGTAGGTGGTTCGACTAAGTTCGTATGTGTCGATGGTCCTGAGTTTGATGGCCACGCAGTTGACTTCGATGAGATGTTCAAGCGTATGGGCGCATTCAAGCCTGTTGAGATCGAGGAAATGAAGAAGCTCACTGAGCACGTAGAGGGTATCAAGGTTTGCAAGAAGGAAGCTGAGGCAGTTGCTGCACCAGTAGCTGGCGACGGCGAGACTCCACTTGCAGAACTCACTGACCGCTCATCTGCATGGCGCAAGGAGATTCAGGGCTCTATGAAGGCTAAGGATCGCGGCGACATCGAGCGTTGCGTTATGGGCGAGCTCGATCCAGTTTACCGTGCTACTACTCGCGTTGAAGAGGTTAACACAGGTCTTACTGTAGAGCAGGCTCTTACAGAGGCTAAGCGTTGTCTTGACTGTGCTAACCCAACTTGTATGCAGGGTTGTCCAGTATCAATCAATATCCCATCATTTGTCAAGAGCATCGAGCGTGGACACTTCCTCGATGCTGCCAAGGTACTCAAGTCTACATCTGCTCTCCCAGCAGTATGTGGTCGTGTATGTCCTCAGGAGAAGCAGTGCGAAAGCAAGTGTATGCACCTCAAGCTCGGTCACAAGGCCGTTGCTATCGGTAACCTCGAACGCTTCGCTGCCGACTACGAGCGCAACTCGGGCAAGATGGCTCTTCCTGAGTGTGCACCAAAGAATGGCATCAAGGTTGCTATCGTAGGTTCGGGTCCTGCAGGTCTCTCATGCGCAGGCGACATGGCTAAGGCTGGTTTCGACGTTACGGTATTCGAGGCTCTTCACGAGATTGGTGGTGTGCTCAAGTACGGTATTCCAGAGTTCCGTCTTCCAAACGCTATCGTTGACGTTGAGATCGAGAACCTTTCTAAGATTGGCGTTAACTTTGTAAAGGACTGCATCGTAGGTAAGACTATCACAATGCAGGATCTCGAGGCTGAAGGCTACAAGGCAATCTTCGTTGCTTCAGGTGCCGGTCTGCCAAACTTCATGAACATCCCAGGCGAGAACTCAGTAGGTATCATGTCATCAAACGAGTACCTCACTCGTGTGAACCTCATGGATGCTTCCAACCCTGCAACTGACACTCCTATCGTCAAGGCTAAGAACGTGATGGTAGTCGGCGGTGGTAACACAGCTATGGACTCATGCCGTACAGCTAAGCGTCTCGGTGCTGAGAAGGTATGGATCGTATATCGTCGTTCAGAGGCAGAGATGCCAGCTCGTCTTGAGGAGGTTAAGCATGCAAAGGAAGAAGGCATCGAGTTCCTCACTCTCCACAACCCTATCGAGTACATCGCTGACGAGAAGGGTAACCTCACTCAGGTTAAGCTTCAGGTTATGGAACTCGGCGAGCCAGATGCTTCAGGCCGTCGTTCTCCAGTGCCAGTAGAGGGCAAGATTGAGACTCTCGACATCGACCAGGCTATCGTAGCTGTTGGTGTATCTCCAAACCCACTCGTTCCTAAGTCTGTTGAAGGACTCGAGCTCGGTCGCAAGAACACTATCGCTGTCAACGAGAGCATGCAGTCATCTATCCCAACCATCTTCGCAGGTGGCGACATCGTTCGTGGTGGTGCTACAGTTATCCTCGCAATGGGTGACGGTCGCAAGGCTGCTGCAAGCATGATTGAGATGCTAAGCAAGTAAGTTTAGCTCGATTTTTATCGACTTACACAATAAAAGGACAAATGCCTACGTTTGTATAATATGTACAACAGGCATTTGTCCTTATTATATATATAACCATTAACGATGCGACTCATACTCCAATACATACTGATGCTCTCCCTCATTGCATCGCTTGCAAGCTGTAATGACGAAGAGGTGTTCAACCTCAGCAGTAAAGCTGTGCTGACCTTCTCATCCGACACGATCAGCTTCGACACCGTATTCTCTACCATAGGCACCAGCACCAAGAACTTCCAGGTCTACAACCGCAACAACGAGAACCTGCGTCTCAGCAGCGTACGCCTTGCAAGCGGAGGCACATCGGGGTTCCGCATCAATGTCGATGGGCAGTACGGCGTATCGCATAGTGATGTCGACATACTTCGCAATGACAGCATCTTCATCTTCGTGGAGGTAACCGTCCATCCACAGGAGGCCGACTCCCCTATCCTTGTTGAGGATTCCATCATCTTCACTACGGCAAGCGGACTGCGCCAGCAAGTCATGCTGAGAGCTTATGGGCAGGACATTATCGTATTGAAGGGAATGATCATCGATAGTGACACAACGCTTTGTTCGCCACGTCCTTACGTCATCTACGACAGTCTTGTGGTAAACGAAGGGGCAACCCTTCATATTGGTGCAGGCTCAACTCTATGCTTTCATCCAGAGGCAGGCCTGACCGTACGCGGCACACTTGACATTCAAGGCACCTATGAGCAGCCTGTCACCCTGCGCGGCGACCGCACAGACAAGATGTTCCCATACCTGCCTTACGACCGTCTCGCATCGCAATGGCAAGGAGTACGTTTCACATCTTCCAGCACAGGCAACACAATCAACTGTGCCGACATTCATAGCGGAACATTCGGCATCCGATGCGACGCTACAGCCGACAGCATTCGTCAGCTCACGCTTACCAATAGCACAATACACAACGTGGCTGGCTACGGACTCGCAGCGGTCAATAGCAACATATACGTGGCAAACTGTCAGATAAGCAACTCAATGCTCGACTGCATCAGCCTGCTCGGCGGAACATACGATTTCTACCACTGCACCATAGCACAGTTCTACCCATGGAAGGCAGACCGCGGCAATGCGGTGGTATGCAGCAATGCAGATGGCCGACAAGCGTTCCCATTGCACAGAATGCACTTTTTCAATAGTATCATTACTGGTTACGCTACCGATGAGATATTCGCCACACGGATGCAGGACACAGACTCCACCCATCTGGCAGACTCCGAGTTTAACCTTCTATTTGATTATTGCTTAGTGAATACCGACACCACTGGCGCCTCGCAGTATTTCACCAACTGCCTCATCGACCATAAGGATTCGCTCATCAACCGTGCCGGCAACTTCAAGACCATCGACACCGATATCTATCTCTACGACTTCTCGCTCGATAGTCTGTCGCGTGCACGAAGTGCCGCCTCACCATCCTACACATCTCTCTTCCCTCTCAACAAGAATGGACAAAAGCGTGAAGAGAAGAGCGATATGGGATGCTACTGATTCATCTCACCTTTCTCTTATATTCATCCCACCTGCTGCGAATCTTCTCCACATAGTCGAAGGTCTCGCTGCCGCGGAAATAACCATGCTTAACCTCTGGCTGATTATAGAATTCCGACTTAGCCATGTTAAGCACATATTCATCGACATTTGCATGCCATACGTTTGGATTCTTGCCATACTTTCTGGCAAGTGTACGGGCATCGTCCACATGACCTGGGCCTGCATTGTAGGCTGCCAGAATGAAGTTGATGCGTTCCTGCGGATTGCTGATGGCAGAATAGTGGGTGTTAAGCTTGGAAATCAACCGTGTAGCGCCGCGTATGTTGCTCTCAGCATTGAACACCTCCGACTGGCTGACACCCACATCGGCAGCTGTGCGAGGCATGAGCTGCATCAGTCCCATAGCACCCATGAACGACACTGCCTGAGGGTCGAAGCCAGACTCCTGGAATGCTTGTGCAGCCAGCAGTCGCCAGTCCCATCCACACTGTCGGCCATACTGCTTGAAGTAGGCATCGTACTCAGATATGATGCCCTTTGCCTGGTCGAGCATAGGACTCTTCACCTTGCGGCGTGGAGCGTATGTCTTTCCTCCCTTGCCTTTCACGTGGATAGTTGTGTAGTCGAAGAAGTCTGCCTCGTTGGCTGCAAGCCATTCGCTGAGCGACGACGCAAGCAGAGGAGCATCCTGGCGCACAGCCCAGGCGATATTGCCTCCCGAACGTAGTGTAGTATCTCTGCGCACCACGCTCAAGCTATCCATGAAGTGCGACAACTGTTCCTTACCGCAGAATGAAAGGCGGTCGGTCAGCGTGTCGGTTACCGTCATGCCATAAGCGATGATATCACCTTCGCCATCAACGAGTTTGCGGACCAGTTCATTCCTGTCCCTTGCCACCTCTACGCGGACGCTCGTACCGATGCTCTTGGCATACTGGCGAGCAAGCATATACTGCGTACCAAACTCTTCTCCGCGAAACTCAAAGTAGCTTACATCACCAAACAGTGTAAGCACTATGAGTTCGCCGCCCGACTGAATGTCAGGCAGGTCAAAAAAGTCACTCCCAACCTTTGATGGCTGGGAGTCACTTGTAGTCTTCTTGGCATCACCGTCTGCACCTTTGCATGAAGCAAACAGCAGCGTTGCTGCCATGATGATGTAAAATAGTCTGTTCACGCCTATTGTCTATGCCTTGTTCCTGCGCTGTGAGGCACGAGCCTTCACCTTTGCCTTGATCTCGGCCTTGTGCTTAGCTGCACCCGAGCCGTGAGCGCCAGTGTGGTACTTCTTGCCTTTAGCCTTGGTCTTGACCTTGTTGGGATCTTCCTTCTTCTCCTTCTTGGCACCGCCGAAGTGAATGCCATTCATCATGGCATAGAGGATTTCATTGTCTGAAGCCATGTATTATATTTATTAATGATGGAAAAGACGGATACCAGTGAATGCCATTGCGATGTCGTACTTGTCGCAAGTCTCGATAACATGGTCATCACGTACCGAACCACCTGCCTGAGCTATGTACTCTACACCACTCTTGTGAGCACGCTCGATGTTGTCGCCGAATGGGAAGAACGCATCCGAACCAAGGCTTACCTTTGTGTTCTGTGCAAGCCAAGCCTTCTTCTCCTCCATTGTGAGCGGAGCTGGCTGCTCAGTGAAGAACTGCTGCCATGCGCCGTCGCGAAGCACGTCCTCATACTCATCGCCAATGTAGATATCGATAGTGTTGTCGCGATCAGCACGGCGGATGCCCTCCTTGAATGGGAGATTCATGACCTTAGGGCACTGGCGAAGCCACCAGATGTCAGCCTTATTGCCTGCGAGACGAGTACAGTGGATACGGCTCTGCTGTCCGGCACCGATACCGATAGCCTGACCATCCTTCACGTAGCATACAGAGTTGGACTGAGTGTACTTCAGGGTGATGAGTGCAATCTTGAGGTCGCGCTTAGCTTCCTCAGGGAAGTTCTTGTTGGCTGTAGGGATGTTCTCAAACAGGTTGTCGCCTGTGAGGTCGATCTCGTTGCGTCCCTGTTCGAAAGTTACGCCAAACACTTGCTTGCGCTCTATTGGAGCTGGAGTATAGTTAGGATCAATCTTGATCACATTGTAAGTTCCCTTGCGCTTGTCCTTGAGAATCTCGAGTGCCTCAGGAGTGTAGTCAGGAGCGATGACACCGTCGCTCACCTCACGCTTGATGATAAGAGCTGTAGGTACGTCGCAAGTATCCGAGAGTGCGATGAAGTCACCATACGATGACATACGGTCAGCACCACGTGCTCTTGCATAAGCAGTAGCAATAGGCGACAGTGGGCACTTAGCATCAATGTCGTCCACGAAATAGATCTTCTTCAGCGTGTCGCTCATTGGAGCACCCACAGCAGCACCAGCAGGACTGACATGCTTGAAGCTTGCAGCCGAAGGCATGCCAGTAGCGGCCTTCAGTTCCTTAACCAACTGCCAGCTGTTGAACGCGTCGAGAAGATTGATGTAGCCAGGGCGGCCGTTCAGTACCTCGATAGGAAGTTCGCCTTCCTCCATGTAAACTCGTGATGGCTTCTGATTAGGATTGCAGCCATACTTCAATGGTAATTCTTTCATTTACTATATATTTATATTTGTTATTTTCGACATCTTGAAAGTGCAAAGATACGACTTTTTTCCGTTATTACACGATTTTTTCATAAGAAATAACACGTATAATACAAAAAGGTATTGACTCGTATAGATAAAAATACTAAATTTGCACCCGATTTTAACAAACAGGATAAAATAATGAAGATTAAGAAATCGACAAATCTCACTCTTGACGACCTCAACAAGGGCAACATCTGGAGCATCACAGAGAGCGAACTCTACCAGATGATACTTGAAGCGAAGAAGGAAGATGACTATGCTGACTACGAGCGTCACTACATGAACATCATCCGCACGGTGTTCGACATACAATATCTGAACCGTGATGAAGAGCGCAAGGTAGCACAACTCGAAAGCATGCACTATCAGGTATTCTCAGCACCAAGCGAGGGCAACATCAACGCCATCGCCATCCGCAAGCATCAACTCAAGAAGGTGACCGACCTCACCATGGAGAACGTGTGGCACCTTGAGCCATACGAGTTGCTCGAACTCATCAACAACAACCTCGGAACAGGTTGGAAGGGACTCCCACTCGCCATCCAGGACATTATAGAGTCGGCATTCTTCGTAGACTGCAGCGTGCTCCCAGCCAGCACCATGCATCGTGCAGGAGGTATCATCGATCGCCGCAAGGAGGATGGATACGAGGTACTTGAAATTCAGCGCGGCACATGGATCGAAGGCGTGTTCGTAAAGAGCAAGCCAAAGATTGAGAAGGTACACATCGACTACGGTCTCGATGACTTTGATGATGACGAGAAGCCACGCAAGCGCGGCCGTAAGAAGCGCATCGCTGAGGACGATGACGACGATGACGACTTCGACGACATCCCAGACGAGGAGCCAGAAGATGATGACGACGATGACGATGAGGATGTAGAGATCGACGATCGCGACGATGAGGACAAGGAGTTTGACGACGACCCATCGCTCGATGACTATGCCCCATCGGACGAGGAACTCGGCAAAGGCGGCAACATCGAAGACCTCGACATCGCTGACGACGACGACGAATAAACATCCCTATTCACATACCAAACGATGCCTTGCAAGGACATTGCTTACTCCTTGCAAGGATTCGACCAACTCCTTGCAAGGACTTTGCTATTTCCTTGCAAGGAGTTTTTGGTGTTATTATAGGACTCGAATCATGCAAAGGCGGTCTATGCTTATGGCAATACGAGAGCACGGGCAAGTTTCATATAATTCCTTTAAAAAAGCCTTAAATCTTTTGTCATTTGAAATAAAACATTTAACTTTGCCCCGAAAAACAAAATCATAAAAGTAATTATATGAAAACAGCACTGATCATAATCTGTTGCCTATTCGCCTTAACAAGTGCGAATGCGCAAGTGACAAGAAACGAGAAGGGAGTGACATTCGTGGTTGACGAAAACCTGCCAACTCCGGAAGAGTACGATAAGTATGCTTATTATAGCGGCGTGAATGTAGCCAGATACTGGATTAGTGAGAGCAGCGCCTCGATTAATTCACATAAATGTATAGCTTCGAGTTTTGCCAACGACTCACTTCTCATATCCGGACGCGATGTAATGTTCAGATGTATCGAGAAAGCGTACGCTGAGCACCGCCCTCTGGTACTCTCGCCCGACATGGTCTGGCTCGCTATCTGCCAGGGATTCGGACACTTTGTGAACGAGAATGCCGAGAAGCTTCGCGACCTGTTCGTGGAGCATGACGGAATGGTGAGCCTTGTGGTGGAAAGCAAGGAGGACTTGAAAGAAGGCAAGCCTGACTGGGAGAGCATTATCAAAGACTTTAATGCTCAAATCCAAGAGAACACAAAGGGTGATATTGCCAAAGTGATGGTAGCCGACTTCAGCACTACCGGCACCACGGAGAGGATAGCTTCAGGCATCACGATGATGGACGCGATGAAGTCGTACTTCGAGTATGTCGTGATTCGAGTGTCATGCGGCATCCCTAACATAACACTCACAGGCACTCCTGCCGACTGGGAAAGTGTGCTGTCGAGGACCATGGCGCTCGAGAAGTATGGCTTAGGCTGGTGGACAAAGGATCTTCGCCCTATCCTCGAGGAGTTTGTAAAAGCATCGAAGGGCAAACCTGACCAGCATTTCTGGAAGTGCATCGTGATGCAGGATCGCCCTGACCGTATACGTGGTGGCGGATGTGGACCTAGTGAACCGACGACGTTCGATGGATGGTTCCTGAAGCTGTTCCCTTATGATAAGGATGGCAAGCGTGTGAATGTGGTGCGATCGACGACTGAGATGATGCCGGAGATGGTACGTGTGGATTTCAAGTATATCGTTATTGATGACAATAGTACCAAGACTATCCCTATGGAGCTGTGGGCTGGTTTTGTCGGTATTGAAGAGGACAAGACTACTCATGCGCTCATGCCTAAGATTGGATGGATGGTACGTGAAGCAGACTCAGAACAGGATGTATTGAATCAGATGACAGCTAACAGCAAAGAATTCAATATCCTGAGGCTCAGAGTCAAGGAGGTACCTGAGATCATTAAGAATATTACCTCCCTTGACAGAATCGAACTTATATTCACGGACAAGGTCGTTCTACCAGAGTGGCTGAAAGACGTGAACATCAAGTCCATTGTTGTCAGAGGAGAGATAAGCAAAGAGGAGGCTGAAGCATACAAAGAGGCATTCCCGAATGTAAAGTTCCCCCGTTTCCCATAAACACCAATATATAAAACAAAGTGACGCCCTCTGCTGAGAGCTTCACTTTATTCTTCTTTATTCCTTTTCTATCTTCTTGCTGACTGGTACATCGGTCATCTCGCCTTGTATGAAGATGCGGGAGATGTCGGACTTGCAGTTGGAGAACACCTGAATGTTCTTCTTGAACTTACCTGGCATCTTGCCCGTTCCATCGTAGGTTACGGTGATGACACCTGTACCGCCCGGAGCAATAGGATCCTTTGTAAACTCTGCTACTGTGCATCCGCATGAAGCATGAACATAGTTGATGATGAGCTTTGCCTTGCCTGTGTTGGTAAACTTGAACACGCACTTCTGTACAGGTTCGTCCATCGAGAAGGTGCCGAAGTCGTAAGTGGTCTGTTCAAACTTGATGACTGGATATTTCTTGGCACTCATGCCCAGGGTAAAGCAGAGCGCAAGGAGAAGGGAAAAGAGTTTCAGTTTCATAATTTGTCTGTTTTGATTGATAACATGGTGACACGTTGTCAGTAATTGCATGTCACATACCGACTGCGTTTAACCATCATTTTTCGTAAATCGACACAAAAGTACTGCATTTTTTTAATATTACGAAAGGAACGACATAGAATTTGAGTTTTTTTTCGTAAATTTGCACGAAATTTGCATATAATTACAGAAAACAATTATTAATTATGAATATAGATAAGAATACCATCATCGGCTGGGTGCTCATGATCCTTGTGCTTTTCGGATTCATGGCATACAACCAGTACACCGCTCCAACACAGGAGGAACTTGCAATCATGCAGGCTAAGGCCGACAGCATCAAGGCTGTCGAGGCAAAGGCAGAAGCTGACAAGGAGGCACAGGCCATCAAGGCCTACACAGAGCAGGCAACCGACTCGCTCAACCCTCTCTTCATGGCAAGCCAAAAGAACCCTGGCACCACAGTCATCAAGAACAATCTGCTCGCCATCACTATCAACAACCAGGGCGGTCAGATCTGCAAGGCAGAGATTCTTGACAAGGCATACAAGAATCAGCAAGGCGGCAACGTAGTGCTCTTCGATGGCGATGACAATCTGTTCAATATCAACATCGACGGCAAGCAGGCCAACATCAAGACTGCCGACCTCTACTTCAAACCAACAAGCAAGAAGGACAACAGCGTTGTGATGACCGTTCCTGTAGCAGGAGGTGCCATCAATATCAGTTACACGCTGCTTCCTGAGAGCTACATCGTCAACATGGACGTACAGGCTCAGGGACTCGAAGGTTTCTTCCCTTCAAAGACCAACAGCTTCAACATCGAATGGACACAGAAGATGGTGCAGCAGGAGAAGGGCTACGACTTCGAGACTCGCTACAGCACCATCACCTACCGCGATGCTGATGAGGACACTCACGAACTCTCATCAATGGGCGGCGACGCTAACGAGGACGACTTCGACGAGAAGAGCATGTGGGTATGCTTCAAGACTCAGTTCTTCAGCCAGGTGCTCCTTGCCGACAACAATCTCGACATCAAAAGCATGTCGTCAGAGAAGATGGAGAAGGGCTCAGGCTACCTCAAGACTCTCAAGGCTGACATGAACGCCGACTTCGACCCATCGGGCCGCAAGCCTACCACATTCAGCATGTACCTCGGTCCTAACAAGTTCTCTACACTTGGCGACAACCAGGAATTGCTCAACAGCAGCAAGGACATTGACCTTCGCTCGCTCGTATACCTCGGATGGCCTATCGTACGTTGGATCAACCGTTTCTGCATCCTATACCTCTTCGACTGGATGACAGGTTGGGGCCTGAACATGGGTATCGTACTCCTTATTCTTACCATCCTCATCAAGTTTATCGTATTCCCATTGATGAAGAAGTCATATCTCTCAAGCGCTCGTATGCGCGTGCTCAAACCTAAGATTGAAGAGGTAACAAAGAAGTACAACAAGCCTGAGGATGCCATGCTCAAGCAGCAGGAGACCATGAAGCTCTACTCCGAGTACGGCGTAAGTCCAATGGGTGGATGCTTGCCAATGCTCATTCAGATGCCAATCTGGATTGCGCTCTTCAACTTCATCCCTAACGCCATCGAGCTTCGCGGACAGTCGTTCCTCTGGGCACAGGACCTCTCAACCTACGATGACATCATCAACTGGGGCTTCAACATCTGGGGCATCGGCGACCACCTGTCACTCTTCTGTGTACTGTGGTGCGTATCGACAGTAGCCAGCAGCTGGTTCTCGATGCGCCAGCAGCAGGACACTATGACTCCTGAGCAGGCACAGCAGATGGGTATGATGAAGTGGATGATGTACCTCATGCCTCTCATCTTCTTCTTCTCATTCAACAGCTATTCATCAGGTCTTAACTACTACTACTTCATATCTTCGCTCACCAGCGTACTGCTCATGTGGTATCTGCGCAAGAGCACCGACGATGCCAAGCTGCTCGCTCAGCTTGAGGAGCGTCACAAGATTCGCAAGCAGGAGGTAGCATCGGGCAAGCGACAGTCATCGATGATGGAGCGTCTGCAAGCCATGCAGGAGAAACAGATGGAGATTCTGAAGCAGCAGCAGGAAGCGCAGCGACAGAGGGACCTCAATGCAAAGAAATAACATTAACCTTATACAACAGGGCGGACTAATGACGGTTCGCCCTTAACTCTTTTTATGAATAAATCAATCATGACACTTTTTGCGGCTACTGCCCTCGCTATACAGACAGCAGAAGCGCAGCCAAAGACGTTCATCGGACGTACTCAGCCAAAGATAGAAAACCGCACACTCACACCTGAGCTCCTCTGGGCTATGGGACGCGTAGGAGCGGCATCAGTTGCTCCCGATGCAAAGACCATCGCATACAATGTGAGCTACTACAGCGTATCGGAAAACAAGAGCCACACCGTAATTTACACTCAGAACATAGACGGCACGGGCGAGAAGCTCCTCACTACTGCCAACTCATCGGAGGTGTCGCCTCAGTATATTGCTGGCGGCAGCAAGATTGCCTACCTCGGACTTGATGCCGACGGCAACATGCAGGTGTGGAGCATGAATCCTGATGGATCGGACCGCAAGCAGCTCAGTCATGAGAAGGAGGGTGTGGACGACTTCAAGTTCTCACCCGACGAGAAGAGAGTGATCCTCATCAAGACCATCAAGTACGGTAAACGCACCAATGACCTCTACCCTGATCTCAACAAGGCTTCGGGCCGTGTGATAGGTGACCTCATGCATCGCCATTGGGACGAATGGGTGGAGAGCATTCCTCACTCGTATGTAGCGACCTTCAACGGATCTGAAATCAAGAATGCTGTCGACATACTTAACTGCGCTCCATATGAATGTCCTATGAAGCCATTTGGCGGTATTGAGCAGTTGAACTGGAGCCCAGACTCAAAGACTATCGCATACAATTGTCGCCAACTCGAAGGTAAAGACTATGCTTGTTCGACCGATGCCGACATCTTCCTTTACAATGTGGAGACAGGTATGTCAAAGAACATCTGCAAGGGAGCAGACTACAAGCGTCCAGCAGTTGACTATACAGAGTCGCTTAAAGATCAGAAGGTGAACGACCGCAACTATCCAGGAAACGTAGTATCAGGATTCCTCCTTTCTGGTTACGACACAAACCCTTCATTCTCGCCTGACGGTAAGTACATTGCATGGCAGAGCATGGAGCGTGACGGATATGAATCAGATATCAATCGTCTGCTTGTCATGGACCTCAAGACTGGCAAGATCATTCAGCTTGCAGCTTCGCTCGACACTCCAGTCGACAGCTACACATGGTCTGCCGACAGCAAGAACATCTATTTCGTTGCAGTATGGCATGGAACGACACAAGTCTACTCTGTCAACATGAAGGATGACGTGAAGAAGATTACCGATGGTCAGTACGATTACTCGTCGGTTCAGCTTCTTGGCAAGAACCTCCTCTGTGGCCGTCACAGCATGAGCCAGAGTCATGAGCTCTATTCCGTCGACATAAATAGCGGCAATGCAACAGCCGTAACACACGAAAACCAGTATTTCTACGACAATATCGACTGGGGAACAGTTGAGCCTCGTTGGACAAAGACTGTCGACGGCAAGGATCTCCTCTCATGGATCATCCTTCCTCCTAACTTCGACAAAACCAAGAAGTACCCTACTCTCCTCTTCTGCGAAGGTGGTCCTCAGAGTCCTGTGAGCCAGTTCTGGTCGTACCGCTGGAACATGATGATAATGGCAGCCAACGGCTATGTAGTGGTTGCACCAAACCGTCGTGGTCTCCCAGGCTTCGGCAAGGCTTGGCTTGAGGAAATCAGCGAGGACTACGGAGGTCATTGCATGGACGACTACTTCTCTGCCATCGATGATGCAGCAAAGAACCTCCCATACGTTGACAAGGACCGCCTCGGTTGTGTAGGCGCAAGCTTCGGTGGCTATTCAGTCTATTGGCTTGCAGGTCATCACAACAAGCGTTTCAAGGCATTCATCGCTCACGATGGTATATTCAACATCGAGCAGCAGTACCTTGAGACAGAAGAGATGTGGTTTGCCAACTGGGATATGGGTGGTGCATACTGGAATGGTCACGACAAGACATTCAAGAACTCTCCACACCGCTTCGTTGACAAGTGGGACACTCCTATCCTCTGCATCCAGGGCGAGAAGGACTACCGCATTGTGACTTCACAGGCTATGTCGGCATTCAACGCTGCTCAGCTTCGTGGCATCCCATCCGAGTTCCTCTGCTTCCCAGACGAGAACCATTGGGTACTCAAACCACAGAATGGTATCCTCTGGCAGCGTCGCTTCTTCAACTGGCTTGATAAATATGTAAAGTAATCAATAGGAGCAAGGAATAAAAGCATTACTATAAGAGCCAGAACTTCTAGAACATCTAGAGCTTCCATAATATCTGGAGCTTCTAAATACCTATAAATGACAACTAAAAAACTACTAATATGACTCAAAACATTCAAAACAAACTCAGTGACTCAGCAGCACTTCGCTGGTTGGCACTATTTATCGTAGCCGTAACAATGATGTTTGGCTACTTCTTCACAGACGTTATGTCACCGCTCGAGCCACTGCTCACAGCAGCAAAGGAAGATGGCGGATTAGGTTGGACAAGTGATGAATACGGATTCTTCTCCGGTTCATACGGATTCTTCAATGTATTCCTTCTCTTGCTGTTCTTCGGAGGTATCATCCTCGACAAGTTCGGCATCCGTTTCACTGGTATCCTCTCTACTGTGCTCATGTTTGTTGGAGCACTCATCAAGTGGTACGCTGTAGGTCATGAGTTTGAAGGCGAGATGTTTGGTTACCAGACTCAGGTTATATATGCCTGCTTAGGTTTTGCCACATATGGAGTAGGATGCGAGATTTGTGGTATCACCGTCAGCAAGGTACTTGTAAAGTGGTTCACAGGTCACGAACTTGCTCTCGCCATGGGTGTACAGGTAGCTCTGGCACGTCTTGGTACAGCAGCAGCACTCAGCTTCGCTCTGCCATTCGCACAGTCTATGGGTAGCGCAGCAGCCAGCGTTGGTCTTGGCGCAGCACTCCTCTGTGCAGGTATCGTTATCTATCTCGTATATTGCGTCATGGATAAGAAGGAAGATAAGGCAGCTGCAGCAGTTGCTTCGGAACCAGAACCAGGATTCCAGTTTGCCGATCTCAAGCTTCTCTTCACCAACAAGGGCTTCTGGTACATCACCCTTCTCTGCCTCATGTTCTATGCTGGCGTGTTCCCATTCCTCAAGTTTGCCACAAAGCTCATGGTCATCAAGTATGGTGTTGACCCTGTTACTGCAGGTAAAATTCCTGCCATGCTTCCTTACGGAACAATCGTTCTCACCCCACTCTTCGGATTCGTATACGACAAGATTGGTAAGGGCGCAACTCTCATGATCATCGGTTCAATCCTTCTCACTTTCGTACATGTAGTATTCGCATTGCCTATCAACTCAGTCTTTGTGGCTATCGGTCTGATGCTCGTGCTTGGTGTGGCATTCGGTCTTGTACCATCGGCTATGTGGCCTTCAGTTCCAAAGATCATTCCAATGCAGTTGCTCGGTACGGCCTATGCACTTATCTTCTACATTCAGAACATTGGACTCTCTATGGTGCCAATCCTCATCGGTAAGGTCAATCAGGCTAATACAAATGCAGAGGGCATCATCGACTACACTCAGACAATGTCTATCTTCGCTTTCTTCGGTGCCATCGCCATCGTCATCGCATTCCTCCTTCTCATTGAGGACAAGAAGAAAGGCTATGGTCTGCAGAAGCCAAACGTGAAATAAGCAAAGCTTCCCTCCATCATCGAACTACCCGAATCATCGATTAATCGAATTCTCGAAAAAAAACTAAACCCCCAAAAAAACTATGTTCAATACAATTTCAACTCCTTGGATAGTAGCATGCTTCGTGCTTTGGTTCTACTTCCTCCTCAACTCTTACAAGGGACAGCCAAAGGGACTTTGGACGCTCGCCCTTGCCAACACAGGTGAACGCTTCGGTTACTACACTATGCTTGCCGTGTTCACACTCTTCCTTCAGGCAAACTTCGGTTTCTCTGAGAAAGTGACCAGTACCATCTTCTCAAGCTTCCTCATGCTTGTGTACTTCCTCCCACTCTTCGGAGGTATGCTTGCCGACAAGTTCGGATATAGCAAGATGGTGACTATCGGAATCTTCATCATGTTTGCAGGCTACGTACTGCTTTCTGTGCCACTCGGTTCCAATGCTATCGCTATGATTGCAATGGGTGGAGCACTCCTCCTCGTCAGCGTGGGTACAGGTCTCTTCAAGGGTAACCTCCAGGTTATGGTGGGCGACCTCTACAACGATCCACAGTATGCAGACAAGCGTGATGCTGGTTTCTCACTCTTCTATATGGCAATCAACGTTGGTGCCCTTTTTGCTCCAACAGCAGCCATCAAGATCATGGAATGGGCACAGACATCAATGGGCGTAAGCGAGGCTGACTCGTACCACTTCGCATTCGGTGTGGCATTCGCATCACTCATCATCTCAATCCTCATCTACTTCCTCGGCAAGTCAACATTTGCACAGGTCATCACTTCTACAAAGAAGGAAGCGAAGAAGGTGGCAGAGGAGATTGCTGACGAGCTCACACCTGCTGAGACCAAGGAGCGCATCATCTGTCTCTGTCTCGTATTTGCTGTGGTTATCTTCTTCTGGATGGCATTCCACCAGAACGGTCTCACACTCACATTCTTCGCTCGTGACTATACAGCTACATCATCTACAGGCATTGAGTCTATGATGTTCGACGTGCGCAACCTTCTTGCTTGCATCTTCATCGTTTACGGTCTCTTCGGTATCTTCCAGCAGAAGGGTACCCTCCGTATCGTAGCAGGTGCACTCATCGCAGCAGGCGTAGCATACCTCATTGGTATGGTTCCTGGTGCAGGCGAGAATGTTAAGGTTGATGCACCTATCTTCCAGCAGTTCAACGCTTGCTTCGTGGTAATGCTCACTCCAGTCAGCATCGCTCTGTTCAGTTCGCTTGCTAAGGTTGGCAAGGAGCCAAAGGCACCAGTTAAGATTGGTCTCGGTATGCTCGTAGCAGCAGGTGCTTATCTCCTCATGACAGTAGGTTCGCTTGGTCTTCCAGTTCCTGGTTATGACGAAGCTGGCACTAACCTCCACATGGCTGACGCATCTCCAAACCTCCTCGTATCTACTTACCTCATCCTTACATTCGCCGAGTTGCTTCTCTCTCCTATCGGTATCTCATTCGTTACCAAGGTAGCACCTCCAAAGTACAAGGGTATGATGATGGGTGGATGGTTTGTATCTACAGCCCTCGGCAACTTCCTCGTACAGATTCCTGGTTACCTCTGGGGCAACGACCTCTATGTTGTTTGGGGCACACTCATGGCAATCTGTCTTGTTGCAGCACTCTTCATATTCTCAATCATCAAGAAACTGAACAAAGTAGCATAAGAAACAAAAAAACATTTACCATGTGCCAGTCAAAGTGGTACATGGTAAATGCTTAAATGGATAATAAAGATTATGTCCCATCCAAAAGGACTCTATCTCCTTTTTGTAACTGAAATGTCGGAGCGCTTCTCATATTATGGTATGAGAGCGCTCTTGACGCTTTATATGGTGTCGGCCCTGTTCAGCATGGACGGGGCATCGCAGGTGTATGGCACCTTCACAAGTCTCGTGTATCTCACCCCACTCATTGGCGGCTACATTGCCGACCGCTACTGGGGCAACCGCCGAAGCATCCTCACTGGAGGCAGCTTCATGGCAATTGGTCAGTTGCTGCTCTTTTTCAGCGCTTGCGCCATCCATCCTTCCATCCATGAGGAGGGAGGAATGATTGATGCATCGGTCGACAATAGTCTATCCATCATCCTCATGATGTGTGGTTTAGGTTTGCTCATCATAGGCAACGGATTTTTCAAGCCCAACATCGTAACGATGGTAGGCGACCTCTACGAACCCAACGATCGCAGAAAGGACTCAGCGTTCACCATCTTCTATATGGGAGTGAACGTAGGTGCCCTGTTTGCTCCACTCGTATGCGGACTCTTCGAAGGCGACATTTTCGATCCAGGTCGATTCAAGTGGGGATTCCTCATCGCCTGCATCGTCATCACCACATCTATGCTCATCTTCTATCTGTTCAAGAGTACCTACCTCGTCACTCCCGAAGGCAGGCAGATAGGTTTGGCACCTGTGACTACCAGTCAGAGTAAGGAGCAGGCAGACCATCAGCCACTGACTCGCAAGGACTACCGCCACATGCTGGTGATAGTGATACTCTCGCTCTTCGTCATCTCTTTCTGGGCTGCGTACGAGCAGGCAGGAGTGTCGCTCACATTCTTTACCGACCAACAGACCGATCGCGTATTCTTCGGCTGGGAGATGCCTACCTCATGGTTCCAGTCATTCCCGGCCTTCTTCTGCGTAGCGTTGGCACCAGTCATGAGTTGGATGTGGCCTAAACTCGGCAAGTACGAACCTCATCCGGTAAATAAGCTTGCCATCGGCCTTCTTCTCCTCTCCATCAGCTACTTCATCATTTCGATGGGTGTAAAGGACGTACCTGTAGGCGTACGTGTCAGCTTCCTCTGGATCACCAGTCTGTATTTCATCCAGACGGTAGGCGAACTTGCACTCTCCCCTATCGGTCTGTCGCTTGTCAACAAGCTCGCGCCTCGCCGTTTTGCATCGCTCATGATGGGCATCTGGTACCTCTCCACCTCCGTAAGCAACTATCTTGCCGGACAGCTTTCCACCCTCTATCCTGATGGTTCATCGGCTCCGAAGTCGATACTTGGATATGAGATCACCACCCTCAATGAGTTCTTCTTCCTCTTTGTCATCATGTCGGGCATTGCATCGCTCTTGCTCTTTGCTCTCAGCCCTGTGATCAAGAAGATGATGGAAGACTGACAAATCTAGGCTACCAATAGAACACAAAAACACAAACACACGCCCCAAAACCCTTTAAACCTTATATATATAAGGAATGTCATATTAATTCATGATTATAATTAACTATAACTAACACGACATACACCAAAACCGATGATTTCAAGGCTAAAACTATCATTATTGTGCATGCTTGCATGCATGACCATAACAGCGCAAACTAAGCACGAGATTAAAGGAACCATTATAGACCGACAGACAAACGATGTGGTAGAGGGAGCAACCGTACAGCTGCTCTCCCTGCCTGATAGTTCGTTTGTAAAAGGCAGCGTAGCCAATACGCTCGGTGCCTTCTCCCTCAAGGACATCAAGAAGGCGAAATATGCACTCAAGGTCTCATTCATAGGCTACGTAACCCACTACGTCGACATCAACCTCGGCGACAAGAAAACGAAAGTGGTAGACCTCGGCACCATCGCCATCTCGGACGATGAACACATGCTCAAGGATGCCGTCGTGATGGGTACGGCATCGAAGGTACAGGTGAGCGGCGACTCGCTGGTGTTCAATGCATCTGCCTACCGCGTGCCTGAAGGATCAACACTCGAAGCACTCATCAAGCTCCTGCCTGGTGCCAAGGTTGATGAGAATGGCAAGATCACCATCAACGGCAAGGAAGTAACCAAGATCCTGCTCAACGGCAAGGAGTTCTTCCTCAACGACATGGAGACAGCGATGAAGAACATCCCTACCGACATGATTGAGAAGATCAAGTCGTACGAGCGCAAAAGCGACATGGCCCGCATTACCGGTATTGATGATGGTGAGGAGGAGACCGTGCTCGACCTTTCAGTCAAGAAGGACATGAACCAGGGATGGTTCGGCAACATCACCGGTGCTGGAGGTACTGCCAAGCGCTACAACTCACGTGCCATGATCAACCGTTTCAATGAGACCACAAAGGTATCGCTCGTAGGCAACGCCCGCAACACTCCTAACCGCTGGGGATGGAGTAACGGCCTACGTTCCGACAAGAGTATCGGTATCAACTTCACCGACAGTCGAAAGAAACTGGACTCCGAAGGTAGCGTGATGTACCGCTACAATGGAAGCGACGTAGTCAACGAGTCATCGAGCGAGAATTTTGCAGCACAACGAGGCGCATTCAACGAGAGCAAGAACAACAACATATCAAGCAACATCAACATCAATGCCAATGCAAAGCTTGAATGGAAGCCTGACACGATGACCAACATCCTGTTCCGCCCTAACTTTTCATATTCGCGCAACAGAGGTGCTGGTAACGGACGCTCAGGTTCGTACGATTCCGATCCAAACATCATCTCAAGCACCGTGCTCGACTACAACGAGGATGTGGCCGACTACAGCGTGCCAGGAGCAATGGCACCTACCGACTCCACGCTCAAGAAGTTGCTTGACATCGTGGTCAACACCAATACCAACCGCAACCAGTCAGGTAGCCACAACACCGGCTTCGGAGGCGAATTGCAGTACAACCGCAAGTTCAACAACAAGGGACGCAACCTCACCTTCCGTGTGACAGGCAACTACAACGAGGGCAACAGCGAGCAGATATCGGCTGCCAATATCACGTACAACACGCTTGGCACCATGCAGCGCAACAACCGCTACTACAAGACACCTTCGGTCAACTCCAACATCGCTGGTCAGGTGACCTACAACGAACCTATCGCCGACCGCACATACCTCCAGTTCAGCTACCGCTACCAGTACAGTTACAGCAAGAACGACCGCCAGGCATACATATATGATTCCGAGGCATACCGCGACCTCAGCGAGAGCCTTCAAGCCAACCGATACGACATCGGTGCCGTGCTCCGCTTCATGGAGGAGTCGAACCACATGCTGCGCGACACGCTGACTCTCAACCGATACTCGGAGTATCGCAACTACAACCAGACCATCAGCGCTCAGTTCCGCCGCGTTCGCGAGAACTACAACGTCAGCTTCGGTTTCGATGCCTATCCACAGCACACAGCGCTCGACTATCGTTACATGAACCATGAGTTTCCTGAGGTGAAGCGTACCGTGTTCAACTGGGCTCCACGCACCAACCTGCGCTGGAACTTCGACAAGCGTACCAACCTCCAGCTCCGCTACCAGGGACGCACATCGCAACCTTCGATGACCAACCTGCTTGACATCACGGACGACTCCAACCCTCTCTATATCTCGAAGGGTAACCCAAACCTAAAGCCATCGTTCTCCCACAGCGTGAACTTCAATTTCAATATGTACAAGCCTGAGCCACAGTTCGGTGCATGGGTATGGGCAAACTTCAATGCCACAAACAACAGCATCAGCAACAAGACCACCTACGACCCTAACACAGGTGTGCGCACTACAATGCCTATGAACATCAATGGCAACTGGAGCACAGGTGGAGGTGGAGGTATGAATACCGGTATAGGCGAGAAGAAACTCTTCACCGCAGGTGCAAATGCCGGTATGGGCTACAGCCACAACGTGGGATTCTACAACAACGTTGTAGCAGGACAAGTGGACAATGCAGAGATTCGTTCCATCACCGGCAACACATGGGTCAATGGAGGTGTCAACGCAGCCTTCCGCAACGAGTGGATCAACATCGAGCTCAGCGGCGACATCAACTACGGCCATATCCGCAACAATGTCAACACTCAGGGCAATCAGGACACATACAACTTCTCATACGGAGGCAACATTCAGTGGACCATGCCTTGGGGCACACAGCTTGCAACCGACATGCGCATGAGCAGCCGCCGAGGCTACTCGACTGCGAGCATGAACACCAACGAGCTCCTCTGGAACGCATCACTCTCCCACTCCTTCCTTCAGGGCAAGGCACTCACCCTCAAGGCTGAGATGTTCGACATTCTTCATCAGCAGACCAACATCAGCCGTTCGGTCAATGCATTCACACGCAGCGACTCACGCAACAATACCATCTATCAGTACGCCATGTTCAGCGCCATCTTCCGCTTCAGCATCTATGGAGGCAAAAACACTATGGGCACAGACAAGGAGAAGAAGTAAACTCATCACAAATTCCAACATAACTACTCAGGTATCGAAAAGGCATGCCTTAGCAGCGTGAGCGATCAGGTAGCAAAGGACCTCAAGAAGATGTTTGCCAACAAGCCTGTCCTCTACTGGATTGTCATCGGCAAGACCGACTTCCTCTTCAAGCAGAACGAGGGCTATCGCAAGTATCTCGACAAGATGCAGTACCCATACAAGTACCGTGAAACAGAAGGCGGACACATCTGGAAAAACTGGCGCATCTACCTTACCGAGTTTGCACAGATGATTTTCAAATAGTTCGATTATTCCACATTGCTGTTCCAAAAGTAGTAGTGAAGAAAAAAAGGGACATATGGTTTTGCTGGCAACATGATTTTTCGTACATTTGCACATATCGATGCACACCATCGAAGAATTTTCCACCAGCAAACAAACACATTTATATACATTCCCCCCGGTAAATGATGTGCTGTGCAGTACGCATTTACCACCCTAATAGGCACTAATGGTATCCGCCATGGTGCCTATTCTTTTTGAAGAAACGTTAATTAATTTGCAGATGTCATGGAAAATGCTTACTTTTGCAGCCTATTTTGCAACGTGTAAGGAAATGCAATCATAACAATCCTTGCCACAAGACCATAAAGACAATGAACTATATAGGACTATTAATCGCCATAGCAACCTTCCTGATCATCGGCATCTTCCACCCTATCGTCATCAAGAGCGAATACCACTTTGGTGTCAAGTGCTGGTGGGGGTTCCTCATAGCAGGACTGTGCTTTATCGGAGCCTCGCTCTTCGTCGAGGGCCACATCGCCAGTCCGCTGCTTGGAGTCATAGGATGTTCATGCCTATGGAGCATACTCGAAATCTTCGAGCAGAGGCAGAGAGTGAAGAAAGGATGGTTTCCTATGAACCCAAAGCGTAAAGACGACTACAAATAAGCAAACAAATAAGTAGGTGATCAAAATTAGTTTTATAATAGATATGCTCTATTTTATGCATATTACTATCTTCAGATGAAGGAGCTATGCGGGCATAGTGACTGAGGATGAAGTAGTAAGATGCGCAAAAGAGAGTATAGATATTAAGGACACACCTACGAATACGAATATAAAATAATTTTGATTACCTACTTATATGCCACGACACATAAAGCAAGCCCTCTGCCTGCTGGCAGGACTGGTCATTGGCCACACGAGTGCAAGCGCCCAGAAGCTCATCCCCGTGCAGCGAGCTGCCGACTGGACCATAAAGGTACACAAGCAGCAGCGACTGGACAAATGGGGCATCCCTGCAGCCAACTACAGCGGCATCACCCTCCTCGGCGACGGTCGCTATGCAGTGGTCAGCGATGAGGAGAGCAAGGACGGCTTCTACATCATGGACCTCGAGCTCGACTCCATCAAGGGCACGGTAAGCCATGCAAGCATCAACGACATGGTGGCGAGTCCTCAGGCTGGTGCCGACCGCGACTCCGAAGCCATCACCTACCTGCCATCGAGCAACACCCTCCTCATAGCAGGCGAGAACGATCAGCGCATCCTCGAGTACAACATGGATGGCACTCGCACCCCTTTCGAGCTTCGCGTACCGCAGAGCATGGGCACCGAGGCCATCTATCCCAACTACGGATTCGAGGCACTCACCTACTCCCACTTCGACCATTTGATATGGGCCATGACCGAGCATACGCTCCGCGCCGATGGCAAGCCATCCGACCACACTCACCGCACAGGTTGCATGCTACGCCTCCAGCTCTTTGAGCCTACCGAGTACATGCCAGTATCCCAGTGCCTATACCAGACCGATGCACCTACAGTCAAGAAGCAAGGACGCAACTACGCCTTTGGAGTGTCAGGCATGGCAAGCCTCCCCGATGGCACACTCCTCATCATGGAGCGCGAATTCTACGTTGCCAGGAAGTACATGGGCAGCTTCGTAGCAGTCAAACTCTACCGAGTCAATCCTCGTGAAGCGAAGAAGGACACCGTGCTCCCTAAGGAACTCATTGCCAGCTTCAAGACCCACATCAACCTCCTCCACCGCAACATTGCCAACTACGAAGGTATATGCGTAGGCCAGCGCCTCCCATCGGGCAAGCTCCCCATCATCCTCCTTTCCGATTCGCAAGCCGGTGCAGGCAATAGTCTCTACCACATGAAGGACTACATCAAGGTCATCACCATCGACATGAATAAATAATAGTATTGCCTCCAAAGAAGAATCTATCGAGAAGCGGTTCTTTCTGAGAAAGCGCTAATGCGATGAGCAAGGCAAGAACAAAGAAACTATAAATCATAACTCACAAATCGATCTTCTTCCTCTTCGGATGCATAAGAAACAAAAATGAGCAAAGAGTTGTGACTCTTTGCTCATCTTTGTTTTTATCTTCTTTTTTACTTAAACAGCAACTGAGCGAACTGATAAAGGCTGCGGCGCCATGTCTGCCACTCGTGAGCAGTACCTGGAGAAATGTATGAATGAGTATTGAGGCCGAGAGCCTTGATATCGTTGGCAGCCTTAGTAACATTCATGCGAGCCTCCTCAGGTTCACCACACGACATGAAGAGCAACTTGTTTGTCTTCTTGAAGTCAGCAGCATTTTCGAGTTCCTGAGTGTTGAAAGCACCACCACTGAACATACCAATCCAAGCGAAAGTAGTAGGATTGGCAAGAGTGATGGAGTGAGTCTGCATACCACCCATCGACAATCCTGCCATAGCGCGATGCTGAGGGTCAGCGATGACACGGTAATTCTTCTCAGTCATAGGGATGATATCCTTGATCAGCACATCCTGGAATGCGCCACCCATATTGAAGCGACGACGACCGCCCTGATCGCCACCCTGCTGTGCAGGCTGTGGAGCTGGATGAGCAGGACGAGCATTCAATCCATTGTCCATCACGATGATGAAAGGCACAGCCTTCTTAGCTGCGATAAGATTGTCCATGATGATACCGGTCTTACCCTGAGCCGACCAACCAGTCTCATTCTCGCCCATGCCATGCTGCAGGTAGAGCACTGGGAACTTCTTGTTAGGCTGAGCATAGTACTCGGCTGGGAGGTATACGTATGCATGACGCATAGTCTCAGTCACTGTAGAGTAGTAATAGATTTCATTGATCGAGCCCTGAGGCACATTCTTCACCTGATAGAACTCCTCATCGTCAGCAGGGATATCGATACCGCTACCCCAACGGCTTGCACCGTAATAGTACTTGCTGCCTGGATCTGGCACCGAAGCACCATCAATGTTGAGCTGATAGTAGTGGAAACCTACATCCTGTGGAGCCGATTCGCCTGTCCACACGCCATTGGCATCCTTCTTCATGTCGTACTTCACGCCGCCGATGTCAAGCTTCACGCTTGTAGCCTCTGGAGCAGAGATCTGCGCACGCACCATACGCTGTGAGTTTACCATAGGATACTGCTTACCCTCCTGATTTGTGCTTGCAGGCTTGAAATCCTCAACCACCTGTGCACTTGCCGACAAAGCCATCATGGCTGCGGCAAAAAACAAAGTCTTTTTCATGTTAGTAATTGTTTATATTTGTAAATCTATTGGTTCTACATTACTATTTAAGACTTGGCATAAACCATATGGTTTAAAATGTCCCTAAAAGTCCACTTCCCCCACCTCCATCGTGAAAGACACGAGTCCATTCTGCAGCAAATCTTTGCCCTTTTCGTACTTAAAAGCCTCAAAAACGCTATTTCAAGCACGAAAAAACCGTACTTTGCATTACAAACAACATATACTATCTTATTCGATAGGATATACTATCATATCGCGTAAGATATACTATCTTATTCCATATAAGACATAATCTTATCACATAAACCTTATTATGCGTCCCATTCATGTATATTCAATCTACATACCTACATACCAACCTACATGCAAAAATGGACGTTCAGCGTACTGATATTCTAACGCTTACACATCCGCATGTATATATGTATATTGAAAACACTATTTTCTCGCATGTAGGAATCCGCCCTTTGCCACCGCCATTCCATTGATGGATGAAGCCCTGTGGCTTTGGTTTCTAATTTGTATAGGATAATGAGACCATTTTGTTTGTTTTAAGGCAACAAATAAGGGTGATTTTACCCATTTTTTAGAAGTCAAGAAGAAGTTTTAACATAGGAATTGCTATTGTTTTGCAGAATAATTTGTAACTTTGCCCTCGATTTTGGATTTCGCAATCAATGGTGCTCGAAATTCTTCTCCTGATACGTTCCCTAATCAGAGAGGTTTGTAGCGCATTGCGGCAAACGTGAGGTTTGTCCGAACCTGATGGTTCATTATTCGTATTTCCGAGGGAATGAATTACTTTATCGAATAATGGACAAAAAAACAATCATCATGAACAAGAAACTTTCTTCAATGGCATTGGCGATTATGGTGGCGGGAAGCTGCTTTGCTGATGACGTTCCTGCGCTCAAG
>JAKSLM010000010.1 GCA_024401225.1 Bacteroidaceae bacterium
CAAGCGTTAGTATTTGAGTCGTCACCACCGATGATTACGAGAGCCTTGATGCCGAGTTCGCGGAGAATCTCGATACCCTTCTCAAACTGCTCTTCCTTCTCAAGCTTAGTACGGCCCGAACCGATGATGTCGAAACCACCAGTGTTACGGTACTGATCCATGAGCTCAGGAGTGATCTCCATGTACTTGTGGTCTACGAGACCGCCAGGACCGAGGATGAAACCGTAGAGCTTGTTCTCTGGGTTGAGAGACTTAACACCATCAAAGAGACCTGAGATCACGTTGTGACCACCAGGAGCCTGACCACCTGAGAGGATGATACCTACGTTGAATGCAGGAAGGTCTACCTTCTCGCCTGCCTCGAATGTGATAACAGGCATACCGTAAGTGTTAGGGAAGAGAGCCTTGATTTCTTCCTGGTTACCTACTGACTGAGTTGCTGCGCCTTCAACAGCCTTTACTGGGCCCTGAAGTGCCTTAGGAAGCTTTGGCTGATAAGCCGCACGAGCTACCTGAAGATTTGAAATTGCCATTGGTTTGAATTTTATTTATAAGTTAATAATGTTATTTTTTCGAGGTATCGATATTTCGACATTTGGAGGAATCGAGGAATCAAATTATCCTCTGATTTCTGCAATGATGTCAAAACATTCTTTGCACTTGTCAGTCACATACTGCCAGTCCTGAGCCTTTACCTTGTCGCCTGGGAAAAGCTTTGAGCCCATACCTACGCAGAATACGCCTGCCTTGAACCATGCCTTGAGGTTCTCTGCCTCTGGAGCAACACCACCTGTCACCATGATCTTCGACCATGGCATTGGAGCCATAAGTCCCTTCACGAGGTTTGGACCTACCACATCGCCTGGGAATACCTTTGTGAAGTCGCAGCCTACCTCCTGTGCCTTGCCAATCTCGGATGGAGTGAGGCAACCTGGGCAGTAAGTCACACAACGGCGGTTGCACACTACAGCAACATCAGGGTTGAAGAGTGGACCTACCACGAAGTTTGCGCCCATCTGGATGTACATTGCTGCTGTAGGAGCATCTACAACAGAACCGATACCGAGTGCAAGTTCTGGGCACTCTGCTGCTACATACTTTGAGAGTTCTGCAAACACTTCCTGTGCGAAGTCGCCACGGTTAGTGAACTCAAAAGCGCGGACACCACCTTCGTAGCATGCCTTTACGACCTTCTTTGCCACTTCTGCGTCCTTATGATAGAATACTGGTACCATTGGTGCGGCAGCAATCTTTGCCATCACCTGAAATTTATCGAAACGAGCCATAAGACCCCCTCCCCGCTCCCCCCAAAGGGGAAGAGTAGAATGTAAGTGGGGAGTTATTCTACTTTATAATTTTAAAACTTATTATCTTTTCTCAATATTGCACTCAATCACAAAACACTTTTTTTGCAACCAAATGCGTGCCCCAAGTTTATCCTTGTATCTATTCCCTCCATTCAGGGAGGGGTTAGGAGTGGGTCTTTTTATCGCTGAACACGACCATTAGCAGCACCACCAGCCAATGCTTCAACTTCCTCAACTGATACGAGGTTGAAGTCACCGTTGATTGTATGCTTCAAAGCTGAAGCTGCTACTGCAAACTCGAGAGCCTCGCCCTGAGTAGCCTTAGTCAGAAGACCATGGATGAGACCACCAGAGAATGAGTCGCCACCACCGATACGGTCAATGATAGGATTGACATCATAACGCTTTGACTGGTAGAATTCCTTACCATCATAGATGAGAGCCTTCCAACCATTGTGTGTAGCAGAGAATGACTCACGGAGAGTAGATACCACATACTCGAAACCGAACTCCTCCTTCATCTGCTTAAAGATGCCCTCATAGCCGGCAGCATTGGTCTCACCGCCTTCTACGTCTGCATCAGGCTTGAATCCGAGGCAGAGCTCTGCATCCTCTTCGTTACCGATACACACATCAACATATTGCATGAGCGGACGCATGATGCTGATAGCCTTCTCGCTTGTCCAGAGCTTCTTGCGGAAGTTGAGGTCGACCGAAATCTTCACTCCATGCTTCTTGGCACAGATACATGCCTGACGCAAGCACTCAGCACTCGCATCGCTGATGGCTGGAGTGATACCCGACCAGTGGAACCAGTCAGCCCCCTCAAACACCTTGTCGAAATCCCAGTCAGATGGCTGAGCCTCTGCAATGGCAGAATGAGCACGGTCATAGATCACCTTTGAAGGACGCATCGAAGCACCAGTCTCTGCATAGTACAAACCTACTCGATCACCGCCACGAGCGATGAACTCTGTGCTTACACCATAGCGACGCATAGCGTTGACAGCTATCTGACCTATTTCGTGCTTTGGAAGCTTTGATACAAAGTAACAGTCGTGTCCATAGTTAGCACAGCTTATTGCCACATTTGCTTCACCACCACCTGGGATGATGCGGAAACTCTCCGACTGTATGAAACGATCATTTCCTTCTGGAGAAAGGCGAAGCATGATTTCGCCCATTGTAACGATTTTTGCCATAAAAAATAGATATGATTTGGTAATATAGTGATCACCGTGAAAAATATATATTTGTACACTCTTAGGCAGAGATGTTCTACGAACACCCTGCATTTTATTCTGCAAATATAATTATTTTTTTGTGTACAAGCATCGTTTTTCGGAACAAATATACAAAAAACAATGATTATTGATATTTTTTGAGCAAATAATTACTTCGAAATGAAAAATAATAATTAAATTTGCAATCGTTTAGAACGACAGATATATTCCGAATTATTCGATTTAGCTAGGCACTTGGCTGTTCTGGCTTTTATGTCTGTCTGCATACAATTGAAAAATAAGTATTGTTTTAAGGTCATTTACCCAAGTTTATCCATGGAGATTGAACCATCCAAGATTCGCATTAAGGATATCGCAGAACAGGCAGGCGTATCGGTAGGAACTGTCGACCGCGTGCTTCACGGACGCACCAATGTATCAGCCCTCAGCATGGAGAAAGTGCAGAAGGTGCTCGATGCCATCAACTACGTGCCAAACCACTATGCCAGCGCCCTTGCAAGCAACAAGGTCCACGACTTCGCAGCCATACTTCCTCTCCATGAGGAGGACAGCTACTGGGCACGCGTGGAGCATGGACTGATAGAAGGCACCAAGCGTTTCAATGACTTTAAGATTTCGTTCAAGATCTATCACTACGATCCATTCAGCGACGAGTCGTTCAAGGTGGAGAGCAGCAAGGTCATCGATAGCCAGCCTGATGTGCTCATCATCGGTCCTGTGTTCAACTTCAATCTCATGAAGAACTTTGTCGACCGACTCGACAAGGAGGAGATACCATACGCCCTACTCGACTCCAACTGGGAGGAGTTCAACCCAGTCACCTTCTACGGTCAGGATTCGCATGCCAGCGGTGCCTTTGCAGGCCGTATCATCAGCATGGCGATGAATAAGGAGGAGAAGAAGATTGCCATCTTCAAGGTGCTCGGCGAAGGTCGCGTAGCATCGCGCCAGCAGATGGACCGCGAACTTGGCTTCCGCAAGTACATGCAGGAGCATCTGCCACAATGTGAGATTGTTGATGTCAACCTTTATGCTTACGATAAGGACGGAGTAAAGGAGATTCTCAATAAGTTCTTCGCTGAGAATCCTGATATCATCACAGGCCTCTCGTTCAACTCAAGCATACACATCATCTGCAATTTCCTTCGCAACGAGAAGCCAGACCATAAGCACGTCACCCTACTCGGCTATGATGCCATCAATACCAATGTGGAATGTATAAAGAATGGTTCGTGCGAATTCCTCATCGGTCAGCATCCTCACGACCAGGGACTCAATTGTTTCCGTGCCATGTTCAATGCTTGCGTATTGCACATTAAGCAGCGCAAGAATCATTATGTAAGTATCGAACTGCTCACCAAGGAAAACATTGATTATTACAAAGACTAAAGGGCGTTCAAAAACACAAAAACATCCAAAGAGGAAGAAGATAGTACAAGAGATTTTAGACGTTTCTCATTCTATCTTCTTTTTCTTTGGATGTTTATTATTTGGATGCTTTATATTTGAGCAAACAACCTAATACTCCTCCATCAAGCACAGAGTGCCTGTAGCGAGTGACTTTTGCACGTCAATGATGCGCTGATTGCCCGATCCACGAAACCTCAGGCTTATGTCGCGTTGAGCAAGGATGAATGGGCTATCCACCAACACATCGATCGACTGAAGCAGGGACTGAAAACGAGGTTCCTTCACCAGTTGTTCCCATCGATAACCCGTGTAGCACCAGATGTTGTTCTTGCGCAGACGCAGTTTGATGGACTTTGCAAGCTGAGCTACCTCCTCCGCCTGGAAGAAAGGGTCGCCACCGGTGAAGGTCACATTAAAACGATTGTAATTCAGCACTTCCACTATCTCATCAATGCCCATGGGCTTACCTTCTGCCACATCCCACGACTGCGGATTGTGGCATCCCTCACATCGATGCGTACAACCAGCAAAGTAGATGGACGACCGGAGTCCGGGTCCATCTACTGTTGTGCCATGTATAATCTTAAGTACTGATAACATCTTGAGTTAATAAGCTTCACAAGTTATGCTTATAGGTGAAAAGTGCAGAACCTACTTATAACTTATAATTTATAACTTCTAACTACTTATGCACCACGCGGTCGTGAAGCTCTGCAAGCTTTCCGCTATTCCATCGCTCGGTAGTACCTACGAGGTAGCCTGTGATGCGCTGGAGAGTGTCGATATTAGTGCTGCCGCACTTAGGACATTCAGTCAGGCCTTCAGTAGCATCCTCATATCCGCAATGCATGCAGCGGTTGCGGTTGTGGTTCACCGATCCGTAGCCGATGTTGTACTCATCCATGAGGTCCACGATGTCCATGATAGCCTCAGGGTTGTGGGTAGCATCACCATCGATCTCTACGTAGAAGATGTGTCCGCCTCGAGTCAAGTCGTGGTAAGGAGCCTCGATCTCAGCCTTGTGGCGTGGAGAGCAATGGTAGTACACAGGTACGTGGTTAGAGTTGGTATAGTAGTCCTTGTCTGTCACTCCTGGGATGAGGCCGAACTTCTTCTTGTCAAACTTTGTGAAGCGTCCTGACAATCCTTCTGCAGGAGTAGCAAGGATAGAATAGTTGTGCTGATACTTCTCAGAGAATCGGTTGGCAGCATCGCGCATGTAAGTCACGATGCGAAGACCAAGTTCCTGAGCCTCCTCACTTTCTCCATGGTGCTTGCCGATGAGGGCGATGAGACATTCTGCCAGTCCGATGAATCCGATACCGAGCGTACCCTGGTTGATTACACCCTCGATGGTGTCGTTCTCGTCAAGCTTGTCTGCACCAATCCAGAGCTTCGACATCACGAGCTGGAACTGCTTTGCCAATGCTGTCTTCTGGAACTGGAAGCGATCGTTGAGCTGCTTAGCTGTTGTGCCGAGCAACTTATCGAGCTTAGCGAAGAAGGCATCGATACGCAACTGCTTGTCCTCGATGTCCATACACTCGATGGCGAGGCGCACGATGTTGATTGTCGAGAATGAGAGGTTACCTCGGCCTATGCTGGTCTTCTCACCAAATCGGTTCTCAAACACACGCGTACGGCATCCCATTGTAGCAATCTCGTACTTGTATCGCTCAGGATCATTGATGTCCCACTTTTCGTGGTAGTTGTAAGGTGCGTCGAGGTTGACGAAGTTAGGGAAGAATCGGCGTGCTGTCACCTTGCATGCCAATGTGTAGAGGTCGTAGTTTGGATCCTCTGGCAGATAGCTGATGCCGCGCTTCTTCTTCCATATCTGGATTGGGAAGATAGCAGTAGCACCGTTGCCCACACCTTCGTATGTAGAGTTGAGAAGCTCACGGATGATGCATCGACCCTCAGCACTGGTGTCGGTACCGTAATTGATTGATGAGAATACGACCTGGTTACCACCACGCGAGTGGATGGTGTTCATATTGTGGATGAACGCCTCCATGGCCTGGTGTACGCGTCCCACTGTGCGGTTGATGGCGTGGTGGAGCACACGGTCGCGGCCCTTGAAGTTGTCGAGCTCAGCCACAGTATAGTCTTTGATCTGAGCATTGTAGAGATCGCTATAGTCCTCACCGTTCAACTGCTCAAGGTATTTGATCTCCTCTATAAACGAAGAACGTACATAAGGAGCCATATAGAAGTCGAACGCAGGGATAGCCTGGCCTCCGTGCATCTCGTTCTGTGCTGTCTCAAGACTGATACAAGCTATCACGCTGGCAGTCTCGATGCGCTTGGCTGGACGGCTTTCGCCATGTCCTGCCATGAATCCCCACTTCAATATATTGTCGAGTGGATGCTGCACGCAGGTAAGAGACTTTGTTGGGTAGTAGTCCTTATCGTGCACGTGGAGGTAGTTGTTCTTCACCGCCTCACGGCTCTCTGGCGAGAGCAGGTAGTCATCAACGAAAGGCTTTGTACTCTCGCTTGCGAACTTCATCATCATGCCGGCAGGGCTGTCAGCATTCATATTGGCATTCTCGCGAGTCACATCTGTGTTCTTTGCCTCGATGATCTCAAGGAACACCTGACGTGTCTTAGCACGACGAGCGATGCTACGCTGGTCGCGGTAAGCGATGTACTTCTTGGCAACTTCCTTTCGAGGCGACTTCATCAGTTCCATTTCCACACGGTCCTGGATAGCCTCTACATCCATCTGCTCTTTACCTTGTATTGTAATCTTGTCGACAATGCGTTCGATGAGCGACTCATCTTCGCCCTTGTCGGTGGCAAGCATAGCCTTACGGATGGCAGCCTTGATCTTCTCCTCGTTGTAACCAACGATTCGGCCATCGCGCTTCTTTACAGTCTGTATCATTTCTTTTTGGGGACGGATTGAATTTTAGGTGGGGTTAGTGTAATGATTTGATTATTAGTGCTTGTATATACGAGTTAGAATCATATATATAAAATGTGAGAAAACCTTAATGCGATTTCTGCTGCAAAGATAAAAATGTTTTATGAATTACACAACTTTTTTTGCAACTTTTTTTCATACAAAAATCACGTTTTGGAAAACTTTTTCATCAACACAATTTTCTATCTGCTTACATATCTGCAACATAAGTATTAAAAACGGAAAACTTTTTATTTTTAGAGCACATCCAAAAGCAAAAAAAAGTTCGCCCCCATCAGGACGAACTCTCATATATTGCTAATAATCAGCACATCAATCATCATCAAGCTTGAGGACGGCAAGGAATGCCTTCTGAGGCACCTGCACGTTACCTATCTGCTTCATGCGCTTCTTGCCTCGCTTCTGCTTCTCGAGGAGCTTGCGCTTACGCGACACGTCACCTCCGTAACACTTAGCAAGGACATCCTTGCGCACCTGCTTTACCGTTTCGCGAGCCACAATCTTACCACCTATCGCAGCCTGGATAGCGATGTCGAACTGCTGGCGAGGGAGGAGATCCTTGAGGCGTTCGCACATACGGCGACCGAGGTTGACGGCATTATCCACATGAGTGAGTGTAGAGAGGGCATCGACTGGTTCGCCATTGAGGAGGATATCAAGCTTTACGAGCTTGCTGGCACGGAAACCTGCCTGTTGATAGTCGAACGATGCATAGCCACGCGATATGCTCTTGAGCTTATCGTAGAAGTCGATGACTATCTCGCCGAGAGGCATGAGAAACTCGATCTCCACGCGGTTGCCGGCTATGAAGTCCTGCTTGACAAGTTCACCTCGCTTGCCAAGACAAAGCGTCATGATAGGACCGATGTAGCTGGCTGTAGTGATGACGGTAGCACGGATATATGGTTCCTCAACGTGGTCGATGAGCGTTGGGTCAGGCATACCACTTGGGTTATGAACTTCCTGACATTCGCCATGCTTGTCGTAGATGAGGTACGATACGTTAGGCACGGTAGTAATGACATCCATGTTGAACTCTCGATCGAGGCGTTCCTGCACGATTTCCATGTGGAGCAAACCAAGGAATCCGCATCGGAATCCGAAGCCAAGGGCTGCCGACGATTCATGCATGAACGTGAGTGATGCGTCGTTGAGCTGAAGCTTCTCGAGCGATGTGCGAAGGTTCTCATAGTCCTCGGTCTCGATTGGATAGATACCAGCGAAGACCATCGGCTTCACTTCCTGGAAACCTTCGATAGGTGTGGTGCTGGCACCAGTTACTGTGGTGATGGTATCGCCCACCTTTACTTCGGTGGCATTCTTGATACCGGTTACGATGTAGCCTACATCGCCTGTACGGAGTTCCTTCTTAGGCACCATGTCCATCTTGAGGACACCGATTTCCTCGGCAAGGTATTCCTTCTTGGTGGCAATGAAGCGCACCTTCTCGCCTGGATGCATGACACCGTTTACTATCTTGAAGTAAGCTATGATGCCTCGGTAGGAATTGAATACAGAGTCGAAGATGAGAGCCTGAAGCGGCGCTTCCTCCTCGCCTACTGGATGTGGCACGCGCTCCACTACAGCACGGAGTATATCATCGACACCTTCGCCTGTCTTTCCGCTGGCGTAGATGATGTCGTCGATGTCGCAGCCTATGAGGTCTACAATCTCGTCTGCCACCTCTTCTGGCATGGCATTAGGCATGTCAATCTTGTTGATGACTGGTATGATCTCAAGGTCGTGGTCGATGGCCATGTAGAGGTTGGAGATGGTCTGCGCCTGAACGCCCTGGGTAGCATCGACTACGAGGAGTGCGCCTTCGCATGCTGCGATGCTTCGCGACACCTCGTACGAGAAGTCAACATGTCCCGGAGTGTCGATGAGGTTGAGGGTGAACTTTTGGTTGCGATACTCTTCCTGATCCCCATCATAGAGATAGTCCATCTGTATGGCATGACTCTTGATGGTGATGCCTCGTTCCTGTTCAAGATCCATGTCGTCGAGCATCTGGCCCTGCGTGATCTTGATGGTATTGGTCTTTTCAAGCAGTCGGTCGGCAAGGGTTGACTTACCGTGATCGATGTGCGCTATGATACAAAAATTTCTTATATTCTTCATTCAAAATCGATTTTGGCTGCAAAGATACAAAAAAAAATGCGCCACTCAAAGAGAGTAGCACATTTTTATATCGTAAAAGGATAAATAAATTACTTGAGAGAGTAGATGTATGGATCCTTCTCATCGCCAGACTCTGCTGTAGCGATCTTATCCTCACGAAGAAGCCAGCCGAGACCGAGAAGGAAATCCTTCTCTGTGAGCTTAGTTGCCTTCTTGATTGCCTTGAATGTCAAACCTTCTGTCTGTGCAAGTGCTGTGTAGATGATACCAGCGATGTTGCCTGCCTTGTCCTGTAACATGATCTTACTTTACCTTTAAAATGTTAAACTTATTGTGAATAGATATTTTTACCTCGTTAAGTATATGAGCATAAACTCATTTTTCGGGTGCAAAGTTAGGAAGATTTTTCATATCTACCAAACAAATAAGCAATTTTGTGTACGCACACAGCACATTTTAGTGGTAAAATCGAACAATTACATCAAAAGCAGATGCAAATCATGACATTTACTTTGCAATCACCTGCTTCAATGCCTGAGCCAACTGATCAGGGCAACTGGTAGGTTTCATGCCGCACTTGATGCCTTCGAGACGGCTGATGACGTCCTCTGGCTTCTGGCCGCGTACGAGTTGTGCGATACCGATGGTATTACCGGCACATCCGCCTGCAAACTGAACGGCGTTGATGAGGCCGGTAGCGTCATCAACGTCGATCATTATTGCTTTTGAGCAGGTGCCTTGAGTTTCAAAGATCTGTCTCATTATTTCATATTTGTATATACGTTCTGCACATCATCAAACTCCTCAAGACGCTCTACCATCTTCTCGATAGTCTCGCGCTGCTCGTCTGTTACTTCCTTGAGGTCGTTTGGTACGTATGTGAACTCAGCAGCTGTGATCTCAAAACCATTCTCCTCGAGGTACTTCTGGATCTGAGCGAACTGCTTTGGATCGCCATAGATGGTGATGGTAGTCTCATCCTTCTCCTCGTCGTACTCCTCATCAAACTCGTCGTTTACGCCGAATTCGATTGCTTCGAGGATGAATTCGTCCATATCGAGGTCGTCCTTCTTCTTGAATGTGAACATGCTGAAGTGGTCGAAGAGGAACGAGAGGGAACCTGTAGTACCCATGTTGCCGTTGAACTTGTTGAAGATTGAGCGTACATCAGCAACGGTACGTGTAGTGTTGTCAGTCAGAGTGTCGACGAATACTGCAACTCCGTGTGGGCCGTATCCTTCGTAAGTAACAGACTTCCATGCCGACTTATCCTTACCGATGGCGTTCTTGATAGCACGGTCGATGTTGTCCTTTGGCATGTTCTCATGGCGACATGTAGCGATTACTGCACGAAGGTGTGCATTGTTGTCTGGGTCAGGACCGCCTTCAGCTACTGCGATGGCAATCTGCTTGCCAAGGCGTGTGAAGGTTTTAGCCATGTTACCCCATCTCTTCATTTTTCTTGCTTTACGGAATTCAAATGCGCGTCCCATATTAGTTTTCTTATTTTATGTTTTGATTTTTGATTATTATTTACTTTTTACTTGCCACGTACAGTAGCACCTGTTGCCTTTACAATGGCCTGCTCGATCTTCTGCATTACTGCTTCGATGGCCTTGTCGTTGAGTGTCTTCTCCTCCGACTGGAGAGTGAAGTTGACTGCATACGACTTCTTGCCAGCCTCGAGGTTCTTGCCTTCGTACACATCGAAGAGGCGCACCTCCTTGAGGAGCTTCTTCTCTGCAGAATAGGCAGCTGCCTCGATCTGCGAGAACTCAACGCCTGTGTCGAGCAGGAGTGCAAGGTCGCGGCTCACGGCTGGGAACTTAGGAATGTCGTAGTAGCTTACCGATACCTTCTTCACGAGCTTCATGAGGTTGGTCCAGTTGATGTCGGCATAGTAGACTGGAGCATCGATGTCGAGCTTCTTTGTCTGCTTCTTAGATACGATACCGAACTGAGCGATGAGCTTGCCGCCACGCTGCTGGATGGTAGTCGATGCTGCAAACACATCGTTCGACTCGCTACCGAACACGAGGGTACCAAATGGCACGCCAAGGCGCTGGAGTACGTTGAGCACGTATGCCTTCATCTCATATACCGATGATTCCTCGTCGGCATGAGCCCAGTTGCCTTCCACGCGCTTACCTGTCTGCCAGAGTGCGAGGTGGTAGTCCTCCGAGTAGGCTGCAAGGATCTTCTTCGACGACGATGCCGATGCCTTGAGCACATTGCCTTCCTCGTCCACCTTAGGCTGGTTGCGTTCAGGAGAGAAACGGTAGCAGTTGCCATATTCAAAGAATCGGAGGTTTGGCATGCGGCGGTTGCTATTGTGAGCTATGCACTCCAATCCACCGAAGAGGAGAGTCTGGCGAAGCACGCCAAGATCCTGCGAGAGTGGGTTAAGCAGCTTGACAGAATTCTCTGCCTTGAATGTCTCACCATCCTCATAGTATGAAGTCTTGGTGAGAGAGTTGTTGAGTATCTCATTGAATCCACAGCCTACGAGCTGCTCGGCGATGAGGTTCTGCTGCTTGTTGCTCTTGTCGAGCTCGCCCTTGGTGGTGAGCGACGACTTCACCTGCGAAGGGATCTCAATATTGTTGTATCCGTATATGCGGAGAATCTCTTCCACTACATCGCATGGACGCTTCACATCCACACGGAAGGCAGGAGCCTTGAGCTGCATCTTCTCAGCATCGGACGAGAGAACCTCGAATCCAAGGCTTGTGAGGATGCTATGCTGTGTCTCAACTGGGATGTCCTTACCGATGAGGTCAGTAACGTACTTGTACTCCACATCGATGATGGCATCCTGTGGGAGGGTGTCGTTCTTGATGTCAACGATCTCCATAGCTATCTCACCTCCGGCGAGTTCCTGTGCGAGGAGTGCAGCTGCCTTGAGGGCGTAGATCTGACCTGCAGGGTCGATACCACGCTCGAAGCGGAAGCTTGCATCGGTCTGCAATCCATGACGGCGAGCCGACTTGCGGATCCATGTTGGGTGGAAATATGCCGATTCGAAGAGTACATTCTTTGTAGTCTCGTAAGTACCACTACCCTTTCCGCCAAACACACCTGCGATACACATGGCATCCTCAGCGTTGCAGATGGCGAGGTCGCGATCAGAGAGCTTGTGCTCCATGCCGTCGAGAGTGACGAATGGTGTGCCCTCAGGCATAGTCTTTACGACCACCTTGCCACCCTTCACCATGTCGGCATCGAAGCAATGGAGTGGCTGACCGTATGCCATCATGATGTAGTTAGTGATATCTACTATATTATTAATAGGACGGAGACCGATGGTAGTGAGTCGGTCCTTGAGCCACTTTGGCGATTCCTTCACCTCGCAGTTTTTCACGCTCACAGCACAGTAGCGAGGACAAGCCTCTCCAGCCTCGACCTCCACCGTGAATGGAAGGTCGTTGCTCTGCACCTTGAAGCCATCGACCGATGGGCGATGGAGCGAAGTCTCGTAGCCATTCTGCTTAAGATACGCATAGAAGTCGCGAGCCACACCCCAATGCGAAGTAGCATCCGAGTGGTTAGGAGTGATGTCCACCTCGATCACATAGTCGCTCTCGATGCCATAGTACACGGCTGCAGGAGTACCAACTACCGCACCCTCTGGGAGTACGATGATGCCATCGTGCGAAGTACCGATGCCTATCTCATCCTCAGCACATATCATACCGTTGCTCTCCACTCCGCGCAGCTTGCTCTTCTTGATGGTGAAACACTCGTCGCCATCATAGAGCTTGCATCCGAGCTGAGCCACGATGACCTTCTGTCCGGCAGCAACGTTCGGAGCGCCGCATACTATCTGCTGTACTACTCCGTTGCCCTCATCGACAGTGGTGATGTGCATGTGATCTGAGTTTGGATGAGGTTCGCATGTGAGTACCTGACCCACTACGAGGCCTTCCAGTCCTCCCTTGATGGACTGTACTTCCTCTACCGCTTCGACTTCAAGTCCCATGCTGGTCAGTGCCTTACCAACCTCTTCAGCCGACATGTCGAAGTCAACGTATTCTTTAAGCCATTTATAACTTACGTTCATTATATTTATGCATTTATGATTATAATCCGTAAAAACATGAAGGAATAGGACACAATATGCCATATTCGGTGCAAAGTTAGTTATTATTTTGCAAATAATAGGTAAAGTGTGTCGAATTTTTACTTTTTCTCCTTTATATTAATTCAAATTTGACCAATAAACACTACCTTTGCAAAGGAAACAAAACGTACAACCATACAAAAACACATTAATACATTCTAATCAAAGACATGGAAATACTTATAGCAATCATATTCCTCTTCATTGGATTTGTAGTTGGCTACTTACTGAATGCTACAATGAACAAGACGCAGATAGAGGCAATAAAGACACTATCAGATACGGAACTTAAGACCCAGATCTACGCTGTGAAGGAACAGAGTGAAAAACAGATTGCCGACATGCGCTCCATGTACGAAAAGCAGATCGAGTCGGAGCGTGAATATGCCAAGGCTATGCTTCAGGAGACGAAGGAAAGCATACGCCAGGAGATGCATAACACAGCCGCCGAACAGCTGGCACAGAAGCAGAGATCCCTGCAGGAGAACAACCGCCTGCAGATCGATGCATTGCTGCGCCCTCTGAAGGAGCAATTCGTGGAGTTCAAGCGCTCGGTCGATGAGAGCAAGACGCAGAGCGAGGTCAACAAGACCGAGATACGCAGCACATTCGAAAACGCCATCAACCTGTTCCGCAAAGAGCAGGAGATGGCAGTACGTTCGCTCACCGAGCAGACATCGCGCATAGGCGCTGATGCTGAGAATCTTACAAAGGCACTCAAGGGCGAGAACAAGACTCAGGGCGACTGGGGCGAGATGATACTCGAATCCATGCTCGAGCGTAGCGGACTAAGGAGGGATGAGCAGTACTTCATACAGGAAAACGTGAAGGACGAGGATGGCAACAGCTACCGTCCTGATGTCATAGTTCGATTCCCTGAAGGCAAGTCGGTCATCATCGACTCGAAGGTGTCGCTCACTGCCTACACCGAGGCAGCAGCAACCGACGATGAGAACCTCCAGAACCGATTCATGCGCGACCATGTGACCAGCATACGCCGCCATGTGGACGAACTGGCAGCAAAGGACTACTCCACCCTCGTGAGCGGAGGCATCGGCTACGTGCTCATGTTCGTGCCAAACGAGGCAAGCTACATAGCCGCCATGAAGTATGACAACACATTGAGTAAATACGCTTACGACAAGAAAATCATCATCATATCACCGAGCAACCTGCTCATGGCCTTGCAGCTCGCCTACAACCTATGGCAAACCGACAAGCAGAACAAGAACGTGGCAAAGATCGTAAAATCTGCCAACGATCTATACGATAAGGTAGCAGGATTTTCGGAAACTTTCGAGGACATTGAGTCCAAGATCACCGCACTTCAGAAGTCGTTCGCCACAGCCAAGGGACGCCTCTACGATGGCACCGGCAACATCATGAAGCGCGTGGAAGATCTCAAGGCGCTTGGCGTCAATCCGAAGAAGCAGATAAAAGGATTAGAAAATACGGAAAACTGATAAAAATGCACTAAGAGGGGGAAAACCGAAAAAAACTACGTTGTCTTTCCCGAGTTCAGTACGGCACTCAGTGTTTTTTTTGGTGGTTTCTTACGCAAATTTGACACTACCTAAGTACATGATAGTTAGTAGCATGCAAAATGCTAGTGGCTTTTTTGCATAAAATGTCTCAAAAAGTCTATACTATATACGCACATACACGTGTGACGTACGTATATAGTAAGGGGTTTTCAAGGGGAAAACCTCATTTTTACCACTGAGATTCGCTAACACACTGAAGATGTATAGCATACAAACAGCATTTTGGTAGCAAAAAACCACTAAAAAACCCACTGACCTGTACTTTCCTAAAAAAGGTTGACTGTTTCAGGTCCGTTTTATGCCTTATTCCTAAGATCTGTTGACCAGGTGACTTTCCTAAACATCTCAAATGCCAAACTCCTTGCAAGGAGTTGCGCTAACCATTGCAAGGAGTCAGTCAAAACATTGCAAGGAATAGTGCGAATCCTTGCATGGACATTTAAGCAGAGTGCCCAGGCTGCAAGGGTATGCGTTGGCACGCTCAATCCTTAAAAAATATTAAACAAGCAGCAAATATTTGAATGAAAAGGGTGATTATTCCGTTAATTATTACTAAATTTGTCCACTCGATGTAAATTGAAAATACCTAACGATACGCACGAGCATCAAAGACTATTATCTATTTATAGATAAATCAACAAGATACCAAAAAGAAAAATTCTAATAATAATTAATATCTTAACGATTCTTTATGAACAAACGCTTTTGTAAACTTGGAAGCAATGCAGCTAAAGCATTCTTCATGGTTGCTGTCTGCGGTTCATTGTATTCATGTACGGACGACTACATGTGGGACGACAAAGACCCATCATGGCTTGGCTCGTCAATATACGAATACCTGAATGACAAGGACAACAATTACAAGAACTTCGTCAGACTGATTGACGATCTTGACTACAAGGAAGTGTTGTCACGTACTGGTTCGAAGACCCTGTTCGTCGCTGACGATGCAGCTTTCGACAAGTTCTATGCCAACAATCCTTGGGGAGTAAAGAACTACGATCAACTCTCGCTCAAGCAGAAGAAGATACTGCTCAACAGCGCCATGATCAACAATGCCTATCTCCTGGAGATGATGTCAAGCACTCCTGCCGGCGATGGCGATAACGCACAGCCTAACAAGGGCGAATGCCTGCGCCGCGTGACTGCAGCCGACGTGACCGACTCCATCCCTCACCTCTTTGCTGCCGACCTGCCTCACAGCTACAACCCAGACGATAAGGACTACTGGGCTCGCTTCCGCAACAATGACAAGGGCATATACCTCGCCAACGATGCCACTACTCCTATGATGACTCACTTCCTCGCTACTCAGATGGCAAACCAGAACATCACCAACGAGGACTTCAGAATCATCACCGGCCAGACTCGCCAGGAGAGCGACGCATTCATCTATGACGCCAAGGTCATCAAGCAGGACGTGACATGCCAGAACGGATATATCAACGTGCTCGACAAGGTGCTCGTCAACCCACAGAACATGGCTGAGACCCTCCGCACATGCGATAGCACAAAGATATTCAGCCACATGCTCGACCGCTTCTCGGCTCCTTTCTACAACGCTACTCTTACAGAGCGCTACCGCCTGCTCTACGGCAATGAGGTTGACTCGGTATTCCAGAAGCGCTACTTCGCCATCCGTTCGCAGGGCAACCAGAACCTCTACTCGGATGCAGGCACAGACCCTGTAAACAATCCTCAGGGTAACACCGTGTTCGACAACAACTCGAACAAGCCTCTTCCATTCGACCCAGGATGGAATGAGTATACATCGGAGACTCGTACGGGTGCAGGTAACACACGTACCACATCCAAGGAGATGGACATGGCTGTCATCTTCTGTCCAAAGGATGAGATGCTGATGGAGTACTTCTTCGCTTCTAACGGTGGTGGACGATTCCTTATAAATGCTTACGCACCTGACCTTGTGGAGAAGATCAATGAGAATACTACCGACCTTGAACTTGTGTATCAGGCTATCGACCAGATACCAAGACAGACCATTCGCGCCCTTCTCAACAACCTGATGAAGGATTCGTTCAATTCGTGCGTACCAAGCAAGTTCGTCAGCATCAAGAATTCAGCACAGGACGCCATGTTCGATGACAAAGACAACTATCACACAGGACGCATCGAGAAGACCATCCTCGCCAACAATGGTATCATCTACCTGATGAATGAGGTCACTACTCCTGCCGAATATGCTGCTGTCAGCGCACCTGCATTCGTAGAGACCGACAAGCGCATCTTCAACTACGCTGTCCAGGCAAGCACTCTGGGTAACATACCTACCAACTACTATGCATATCTGTTGGCCATGAGCTCACGCTTCTCGTTCTTCGTACCATGCGATGAGAACTTCTGGTACATCGACCCTCTGTCGTTCTACAACGCACAGACTGAGAATTCGGCCGATGGAACAGTACTCGTAGGACGTGCCTACAACTACACATGGGATCAGAAGACCAACAGCCCTAAAGCTACTTCACACCGCTACCTCTACAACATCAAGACTGGTGAGGGATCGATCGGCGACAAGCTTGCCAACGAGAACGTATCGAAGTCGTGCTTCGAAAACCGACTCAAGGATATGCTCGAGACTCACACCATCATCCATGAGGAGAATGAGGCTACTGGCATCGATGAGACACAGACCGGCGTTGAGTGCAATCAGCACTACTTCGTATCGAAGAATGGTGCCGTGATCTACGTTGACAATGCAACCCAGCGCAAGGACGGCATGAAGGTAAAGGGCGGATGGGACCTCGGCAACGGTGGCGAATGCGACGTAACCGGATTTGACGACAAGAGTTCTCAGACATGGGGCTACGGTAACGGTTTTGCCTACATGCTCAACCAGCCTATCGTTCCTACAATCGAAAGCGTGTACTCGGTGCTCTACAACAATCCTAACTTCTCAAAGTTCTTCGAACTCTGCCAGACAGATATGGAAGTGCTCAGCGCCATCGACATCACAAGCGCTGCCGATCAGAACCGATACACCATCTTCGTAAACAGCAAGGGTCTGCCATGCTACGACAAGCAGACTGGCAACGTTGTGAACTCGGCAACCAACGTCCGATTCTTCAACAACTACCGCTACACAGTCTACGTTCCAACCAACGACGCTATCGAAGAGGCTGTGGCAAAGGGTCTGCCTACATGGCAGCAGCTCCGCGACATGCTTGAACTCGACATCCCAGAGGAGGAGCGCGTAAGCTTCGACAACGATGACGAATACCAGGCATACATCGAGGCACGCAACGTGAAGGCTCGCGCCATGGTGACTGCCATCATCAACTTCGTGAAGTACCACTTCCAGGACAACAGCGTATTTGCTGATACTCCTGCCATCAACATGACTCCTTACGAGACTGCAACCCTCAACAAGGAGACTGGCGTGTACTGCAAGCTCAGCGTGTTCTCAAACGGTGGCGGTTCGCTCTCGGTTAAGGACACCGAAGGCAACACATGCAATGTCACTTCGGACAAGAACATCATCGCTCGCGATTACATCACCAATGGTGGCGGTACAGCCATCAACACTACGCTTACGTCATCATCGTCGGCTGTAATACACGGTGTGGACGGTGTGCTCAACTACAAGAAGCTCGAGAATGGCCGCTACGACAGCGACTGGGCTACAGCAGCCAAGGCACGCGCGTACCTTAATAAATATATGATTGTAGAATAATAATAACTTACACAGAACGAAAATTATGAATAAGATTAAATTTATCATTACATCTATCGTGCTGTTCTTCTGCGTAAGTTCAGCATTCGCTCAAAGCCGACGTATCTCCGGTACCGTAACCGACGAATTCGGTGGCGTGGCTATGGCCAACGTTGTAGAGCGTGATAACAACAACCGTATTGTGGAAGCCTGCGTGACCGACATCAATGGTAACTTCAGTATGGTGATCAAGAATCCTAAGGACAAGCTTGTAGTTTCGTACATCGGTATGAAGACTCATACTGAGGTGATCGGAACCACAAAGACCAAGTTCAACATCCGCCTGCAGGACAATTCCGTGCTCCAGGAGGTAGTCGTAAAGGCTAAGCCAAAGGTCAACAGCAATGGTATGGCCATCCCTATCAAGGAGATTTCGGTAACCACCCAGACCATGAGCATGGACGATGTGGAAGGTCTCTCATTCGCTGGTGCTGACGAAGCCCTCCAGGGTAAGATTGCCGGTCTCGACATCATCTCCAACTCAGGTAACCTCGGTGCAGGTACATCAATGCGTCTGCGTGGTGTCAGCACCTTCAACGGTTCGGCCGAGCCTCTCATCGTAGTCGATGGTAACATCTTCGACCTCCCATCTGATGCAGTCGACATCGACTTCAACGACCTCTCGAACGAAGAGCAGTTCGCTACCCTCCTCTCAGTCAATACTGAGGATATCAAGGAGATCAAGGTACTGAAGGATGCTTCGGCAGCTGCTATCTGGGGTGCCCGTGGTGCCAACGGTGTGCTCGAGATCACTACTCGCCGTGGTGCTGCTGGTAAGACAAGCGTCAGCTTCTCGTACAAGTACACTGGCAGCTGGACACCAAAGGGTCTCAACATGCTCAATGGTGACGGTTACACTATGATGATCAAGGAGGCTTACTTCAATCCTAAGCAGAATACTGCTACTTCGGACATGGTCGAGCTCAACTACGACCCTTCATACCCTATCCAGTACTACAACTTCAACAAGAATACTGACTGGGTAAGCGCTGTAAATCAGTACGGTGAGAAGAGCGACTACGGTATCACCCTCACCGGTGGTGGTGAAAGAGCAACATTCCGCGTATCAGGCAACTACACTCACCAGACTGGTACCATCATCAAGCAGGCGCTCGATCAGTTCACCACACGTCTTGCACTCGACTACAACGTGTCGGACCGTATTAAGTTCTCGACCAACTTTGCTCTCGCATATACTGACAACCACCGTAACTGGGATGGCAACAGCGTATCATCCATACTCGGTAAGGCTTACAATGCAATGCCTAACATGTCAATCTATGAGTACGACCAGAACGGCCAGCTCACAGGCGACTACTTCAAGATGCTTCCTACCAACCCTACCGTAGGTGCCGGTGGTAACAACTACTACAGTTCGTACTACCTCTCGGACATGAAGAGCATCGGCAACCCTGTAGCCATCGCTAACCAGGCATTCAACAACCAGAGCACATACCGTATCACTCCTCAGTTCAACATCCAGTACAAGCTTCTTGCAAAGGATGCCGACGAGGGTCACCAGCTCAACCTCAATGCTGAGGTCTACATGGACATCTTCAACAAGAGCGAGAATGCATACTACCCTAACTCACTCACTTCCGACGCATGGTCGGTAGGTGTGAACCAGGTAACCAACGACGAATACAAGTCGCTCGCATTCACCAACCGCGAGAAACTCATCTTCACTCCTAAGACCAACAACGACATCTGGTCGCTCCTCGTCATGGGACAGTTCGAGCTCACAAGCGGTAACAGTACATCGCAGAACATCGTGAAGAACGGCATTCCAACAGGCATATCATCAAGCACAGCTGAGGGCTACCTCCGCAACACATCGTCTGGTACAGGACAGTGGCGCAGCATGGCATTCCTCGGCACTATGCACCTCGGATTCTACGACGGACGCTACGTAATCGACGGAACCCTCCGCCGCGATGGTTCCACAATGTTCGGTAAGGGAAGAAAGTGGGGTACATTCGGTGCCGTATCAGGTCGTTGGAACATCGACCAGGAGCCATTCTTCGAGAAGCTCGGACTGACCAAGTACATTTCCGTACTCGCACTCCGTCCATCATGGGGTGTTGTAGGTCGTACTCCAACAAGCGAATACCTCATGTACAACCGCTACAACTCAAGCGGTGTGTACGGTAGTGGCAACAATGTATACTCAGCCATCTACCCTGAGAACCTCCGTCTCACCGACATCCGTTGGGAGACTACCAAGTCATGGAACCTTGGTGCAAACCTCACCATACTCCGCGACCTCCTCTCGTTTGATTTCAACTACTACAAGAAGTCGACGTCCGACCTCATCATGTTCAACGTAGGTATCGCAGGTTCTACTGGTTTCAGCGGCCTCGCACAGAAGAACGTGGGTAGCGTAACCAACGAAGGTTGGGAACTCAACGTCAGCACAGGCAAGTTTGCCAAGGCTGGCAAGTTCTTCATGACTGCAAACTTCAACATCGCTCAGAACATCAACACCATCACAGCTATGGAGGCCAGCGTTCTTGCCAACATGAACAAGGACTTCACTTACAACAATGGTGACTACCTGCAGCGCATCCAGATCGGTAATGCAGTAGGTTCAATCTACGGCTTCCGCTTCAAGGGCGTATACCGCTACGACTATGAGCACAGCGGATATACCGACCTCTCAGCCAAGACTTACGGAGATAACACAGCATCAGCAGCTGCTGCACGCGGCGAGAACGCCACAGTACCTGTAGCACGCGATGAAAAGGGCAACATCCTCTTCGACTCAAAGGGTAACCCACTCCACATGTTCTTCAACTATGGTGGTGTGAACTATGAGTTCAAGGGTGGTGACGTGATCTACGAGGACATCAACCACGATGGTCAGATCAACGAGCTTGACATCGTATACCTCGGCAACTCCAACCCTAAGGTCAACGGTGGTTTCGGATTCACTCTCAACTATGGTCCATGGAAGCTCAATGCTTCGTTCAACTTCCGTCTTGGAAACAAGATTGCCAACATAGCACGTCTCAACAATGAGTCTATGCGCGGAAACGACAACCAGAGCCAGGCTGTAGCTTGGAGATGGAGAAAGAATGGTGACATCACCGAGATTCCACGCGCCATGAGCGGTAGAATCGGTGCTTCGTACAACTCGCTCGCAAGCGACCGCTTCGTAGAGAATGGTGACTACCTCCGTCTCCAGTACCTCCAGCTCAGCTACAACGTGCCAAACAATATTGTCAAGTCATGGGGATTGAAGAATCTTCGTGTCAACGCATCGGCCAACAACCTCTTCTGCTTCACCAAGTATACAGGTGTGGACCCTGAGGTTAGCTACGGCTCATACGGTGTAGTATACGACCGTTCAAAAACTCCACGTGCAAAGTCATTCACAATCAGTGTAAATCTTGGATTCTAATTATTAAGCAATGAAATCATTAATCAAGAATATATCATTCTGCACTTGTCTGGCTGCTGGTTTCGTAATGTCGTCATGCGATGATTTCCTAACCATCACACCTACTGACAAGATTGTAGAGGAAGAGTTCTGGCAGGACAAGAACGACCTGACAAACTCTGTATATGCATGCTACAAGAGAATGACCAACTACGATCTTCTCAATGCATATCTTACCTGGGGCGAGATACGTTCGGACAACTTCGAGCGTTCCACCACTACCGGTTCCACAGGACAGGTGGCAAACATCATGAATGCCAACCTGCTCTCTACCTACAACGCATTCAACTGGACCTCTGCCTACAACTGCATCAACTACTGCAACAAGATTCTGGCTCACGGTCCTGAGATCCTTGCAAACGACGAGTCGTTCTCTGAAGGCGACTGGACTCCAATCCGCGCAGAGATCATCGCGCTCCGTGCGTTCAATCACTTCTACCTCGTCCGCACATTCGGTGAGATACCTTACGTGACAAAGGACTACAACAACGACTCGGAGGAGCTGCGCCAGACACAGGAGACTCAGCTCACCGTGCTCAACAACATCATCGACGACCTCGAGAGCGTGAAGGATCAGGCTATGTCGGACTATGGTAAGACAGTCCTCAACAAGGGACGCCTCACCAAGAAGGCCATCTATACCCTCCTTGCCGACGTCTACCTGTGGAGAGCCAGCTACAAGGCCGGCAACTGCCACCCATTCGTCAACCGCACCATCCCTTCGTACAACGACCTCTACGTGGACAAGGTTCCATACGTAGCCGAGACTTACAAGACTACTGCTGAGGCGGACTACAAGAAGTGTGTGGAATGCTGCGACAAGGTGATTGATATCGCAAAGGCTGAATACATCAAGAAGATGAAGGAGTCGGGCGAGGCTATCGGCGGCGTGGTTGAATTCGAGTTGGGCGACCTCCTCGCACAGAATGTCAACAAGACTGGTACACTCAATCAGACTAGCGCCTACACAAAGATATTCGGTACCGGCAACTCGGACGAAAGCATCTTCGAGCTCCAGTTTGACGGAACAACCTACGGCAACGGTGTAGTCACAGGACTCTACTTCCAGGTTACAAACGCCAAGCAGGGACAGTACCAGGCAGCAAGCGCACTCATCGAGGGCAACCTTACAAGTCCTAACACCATTTTGCCTAACCTGCTCTACACAAAGACTGACTACCGTCTTTGGGACTATCTGCAGGTTCCTACTACAGGTAATGGAACTCCAGAGGGTACTATCATCAAGTTCGTTTCACGCGAGAACCATCAGTACAAGACACGTTCCACAACCACAGTCATGGAGGACAACATGAGCACTACCAAGTGCTATGCCACACAGTTGCTGCGTTCATCTTCCAACATGGATGCCAACTGGATCTTCTACCGCATGTCGGAGGTATTCCTCATGAAGGCAGAAGCCATGTCACAGCTCTACACCGATCCTGAGGATCTCAAGGAAGGCTTCAAGTACGTGCGTGAGGTATTCAAGCGCAGCAACCCATTCGCCTACAGCCCATCCAACGCAGCAGCCAAGGACGACTCGCTCAAGTTCGATGGCAACTTCGACACCCAGAAGGGTCTCGAGATGCTCGTGATGGCAGAGCGCCAGCGTGAGCTCTATGGTGAAGGCAAGCGTTGGTTCGACCTCGTACGTCTTGCTCAGCGTCGTGGTAGCACTGAGGATATGCTCACATTGCTCACACGCAAATACGCTACCAACCGCAAGTCAATCCAGGCAAAGCTTGCTGACATGCAGTCGCTCTTCTCGCCTGTATATGAAAACGAGCTCAAGAGCAACACTTGGCTCTATCAGAACGGTGCATGGGAGAACAACTCTTCAAGCGGCCGAACAGACAACCTCTAATCCATTAAAAAGATGAAAATTCTAAGCAACATAAAGAACTATTGCAGCGCAGCACTCATTGTCGGTGCCTGTGCGGCAGTAACTCTGAACTCATGTACAGAGAATATCGACGAGAGTGACCTCTACACCTTCACCGGTGAGATGATGGTCGACCACTTCGAAAACAATCCTGACCAGTTCAGCAGTTACCTCACTATCCTGGGCAAGGTACACCCAAGCAAGCGTTCTTCATCTACAATGCGAGAACTGCTCGATGCACGCGGTCACTACACATGCTTTGCTCCTACCAACAAGGCTATAGCCCTGTACCTCGATTCGCTCCTTCACATGGAGGAGCCTCAGGTCAGCTCAACCAATGTCGATGAGATCCCTGACTCCATCGCACAAGCCATCGTGTTCAACTCCATCATTGAGAACGGCGACCTGGAGGCATTCGCAACCACCGACTTCGAGGAGGGTGCGCTCGGCCTCACCAACATGAACGACCGCTACGTGAGCATCTCATACGGCACTCGCGTGGCTAACGTAAGCGAGCAAGGCGACACAGCACTCGCTACCGTAATCTACGTCAACACCAACTCAGCCATCGTAGAGGCTGACATCGAGGTGGAGAACGGTTATATCCATGCTGTCGACAAGGTGCTCTCACCATCCAACGCATCCATCAGCGACCTCATCATGACCACTCCTAACACTCAGTTCTTCGGCGAACTTCTCCACCTTACAGGATGGGACAAGAAGATGACCATGTACAAGGACCAGGCATGGGAGGACAAGTATGACGACATACGAGGCGAAGGCTGCGGCAAGGGTAGCTTCAGCGCCGTATATCCAAAGAACCGCTACGTAGGATTCACCATATTCGTTGAGACCGACTCCATCTATGAGTCAAAGGACCTCAAGGAGATCGAAAAGCTCAAGACTTGGGTTCGCGAAAACAACTACTACGATGACGACACCAGCGGTGGCCACCCTACCCTCTGGGACGATAATTACGAGAACGAAGACAACTGGCTCAACCAGTTCGTTGCATACCACTGTCTGCCTGAGCGCTTGACCTACAACACAATGGTCGTATTTGCCAACGAGTATGGCTGCGATGCATCGATGATGAAGTCGCGCACAGCAAGCCAGTTCTACGTAAACGTATGGGAATACTGGGAGACACTCGGCAAGCAGCGCCGCCTCATGAAGATCACAGGCTGCCGCGAGAAGGGTATCATCCAGCGCCGCATCAACCGTAAGTCGGTATACAACCAGTCTACCTACCGTGAGGCTGCATCGCTGATGTACGACCCAGGTATCTATGTCAACTCTACCAACAAGGAGTATGACAACCAGGCTCTCAACGGTTTCTACTTCACTATCGACGACATCCTCATCTGGAAGAAGGAAGTGCCAACCAACATCCTCAACGAGCGTATGCGCTTCGACATCACTTCGCTCTTCCCTGAGTTCATGACCAACAACATCCGCCAGACACGTACTCAGAACTGGATCTGCAACCTCGACTATCTCGACAACCTCGTTTCGATGACCGACGAGACACTCTTCCAGTACCTCCCTAACCGCAACTACGAGTCAGGTATGGGTGCATGGATGGACTATCAGGCCGATGAGTTCAACATCCAGGGCCAGTACGACTTCACCATGAAGCTCCCTCCAGTGCCTTACACAGGTACCTACGAGCTCCGTTACGGCGTATGGGCTAACAACAACCGTGGTATGGCTCAGATCTACATGGGTAAGAACCCTGCCAACCTCCCTGCCATCGGTATTCCTATCGACCTCCGCTCTGCATCAGGTACCAACCCTGCATCTACAGGATGGGTAGCTGAGTCTACCATCGCTCCTGCAGGTAGCGACTCAACAGCTATCTACGAGAACATGAAGACCATGCGCAACCTCGGCTTCATGAAGGGTGCCAAGTACATCCAGGTAGTAGGCGGTACAGGACGTGACTCACAGGACAACCTCCGTAAGATCATCTACACAGGTCAGTTCGAAGCAGGTCAGACTTACTACATCCGCTTCAAGTCCGTACTTACCAGCAGCAGCACAGAGTTCTTCTACGACTACCTCGAGTTCGTACCTAAGTCAGTGTACGCAGGCGAGTTCAACGAAGACATCTGGTAATAGAAATCGTAAAGTCATAAATCACAAATCATACTGGTTTTTTATGAAAGTAAACATCACAAAATGGTTAACAGGATCGCTGATGACAGTAGCCCTCGCTACCGCTGTCACATCGTGCCAGGACGACCATTTCAAAATAGACTCTGCCGTGATGGGCAATCAGACCATCTGGCAGAACATCGTAAGCAATCCACAGCTTTCCGACTATGCTGAGATACTTCAGAATGTCTACTATTCGCAGACTGAGGAGAAGGCATCGACCGAGACATACGCAGCAATGCTCAACAGCGATCAGACATTCACCGTCTGGGCTCCTGTCAACGGATCGTTCGACAAGGCATACTACATGGGCCTTCTCAAGTCAGGCATACGCGACAGTATCTTCAAGGTGGAAAAAGAACTGGTCCGCAACAACATGACGCGCTTCTCGCACATCATCAACGGCAAGGACTCAGTCAAGTTCGAGCTCTTCAACAGCAAGGTGGCTTCGCTCAACTTCAGCAACGGCACCTTCATGGGCAAGAAGATGGTAACATCCAACATTGGCGCTACCAACGGTGTGCTCCACATCACCGAGGCTCCAGCAACTTATCAGTATAATATGTACGAGTTCCTCTCGTCGCGCCAGGGTCAGCTCGACTCCATCAGCGCCTTCATCAAGAAGTTTGAGAAGAACGAGTTCAATGAGGAGCTCTCAACCCAGGGACCTACTGTCAACAGCCAGATCACATGGGTCGACTCCATCACCAACCTCACCAACGACTTCCTCTACTACGGACTCAATGCCTACCTCAACCGTGAGGACAGCAACTATGTCATGATCGTACCTACCAACAAGGCATGGGAGGAAAAGATTGAGGACACAAAGAAGTACTTCCACTTCAAGTCGTCGTACAAGCAGAAGGTCAACACTACCAACGAGCGTGGCGATAAGGATCAGACCGATGGTCCTGAGACCGTATTCACCGACCTTGAGGTTGACTCCCTCAACAACTACTACGCAAAGAAGGCTCTCTGCGAGAATCTCATCTTCAATGCCAACTGGCAGTATGAGCAGATTCCTATCTCAAGCATCGCCGACATCCGTGCTGCCGATGCACGTGGCGACTCGCTCCAGCTCACAAACAGAATAAAGCTCAAGAAGACTGGTACGCTCAACGAGACCAACAAGCTGCTAACAAAGGAGATTGACAGCTTTGCTGACATGTTCGGCAACAACGATCCTGTCGAGACCAGCAACGGCCACGCCTACCTCATCGACAGTTACGCATTCCCAGTCATCGATACCAAGAAGGACTATTCAGCCTTCAGCGTCTACGATGCCTGCGACCAGCACTGTACTGAGATCATGAGCCCTACTACCGTTGTCAACGAGAACCCAATCGTTATCATCGATGGCGACACCGTTCAGACCGACTCCATCTACAAGAACTCATACGTCATCATGGAGAACAAGAACTCATCTTCCAACCCTGGTGCCTACTTCATCTTGCCTGACGTACTCTCGTGCAAGTACGACATCTACGTAGTGCTCGGTTACTGTACAAAGTACGATCGTCCTAACAAGTTCCGTGCATACATCGCTTACGATACAGAAGCAAAGCGCATCGACAACGAGACCCTCAAGAACCCTAACGAGGATGCTGTCGATCCTAATGGTGCAAGCCTCTACAACACCAACTACTTCGTCAACCGTCCTCCTCACTACAACGAGAAGGGAGAGGTTACATTCAACGACACCATCTGTATCGCACGCGACTTCGAGTTCCCAGTCAGCTACTATGGTCTGCCTAACAACTATCCTATGATTCAGATCAAGAGCAACTTCACATCGAAGGAAAGTGCAATCTATTGTCGCGAGATTTGGGTTAACGCCGTAATTCTCAAGACAAAGGGCCACGATGATTAAACAACTCCTAATACAACAAGACAATGAAGAATAACAATTCCATTCCTCAAGGCATACTCCGTGCCGGCATTGCACTCTTGATGGTATCAGGAGCAGCATACGCTTCGGCACAGGACGCAAGTGCAGAAGAAGCACAGCCTAAGAAGGCAAAGGTCGAACGCCCTGCGCCAAAATACGAGACAAAGGAAGTAAGCGGTTATGTCTACGATGCTGCAACCAAGAAGCCTCTTGATGCAGCCAGCATCCAGGCCTTTGGCAACAGTCGCTACACCGTGATGACTGACGAGAACGGTAAGTTCTCCATCAAGGTGCCAGTGTTTGTCACATCGCTCTACATCAGCGTACCTGAGTACAACAGCGTACAGGTAGCCATCGATGGCAACAAGACTCCCGATGTAGCCCTCTACCCTGCTGTCTTCACATCAGCATACCAGAAGCAGACCACCATCACATCGGCAGCCAAGACTGAGCTTCGCAACACCAGCGCAGTCACAGTCGACGATGAGATCGACAACTCGCTCTCGGGCGACATCCACACCATCAACCGCACAGGTATGCGCGGCCAGGGTGTAGCAATGTTCATCCGCGGTATCAATTCGCTCAACATCAATGCTCAGCCACTCATCATCCTCGATGGCATGATGATCGACACTCAGATTGATCGCAGCGCCATCCACGACGGCTTCTTCAACAACATCCTCGCAGGCATCGATCCTGACGACATCCAGAGCGTGGAAGTGCTCAAGAACGCCACTTCGCTCTATGGAGCACGCGGTGCCAACGGTGTCATCCTCATCAACACCAAGCGTGGCCACTCGCAGGCTACACGCATCGATGTGAGCCTTAACACAGGCTTCGAGCTCGCACCTTCCTATACATCCATGATGAACGGATCGCAGTATCGCAACTACGTGAGCGACATCATCGGTACTACCAAGTACGGTCAGGAGCACTCTACAGCAGCCAATGCTATCCCATTCCTCAACTCCAACCCTGACTACTACTGGTACCCACTCTACCACAACGACAACGACTGGAGCGATGCACTCTATCGCACAGCAGTCACTCAGAACTACAAGGTAGGTGTGCAGGGAGGTGACGACATCGCTATGTACAACCTCTCCCTCGGATATGCCAACTCACAGTCTACAGCATGCAACAATGCCTTCGATCGTCTCAACATCCGATTCAACACCGACATCAAGCTCGCTAAGGGACTGGACACACAGCTCGACCTTTCATACTCAAAGTTCTCATACAACCTTCGCGACAACGGATGGGCTGAGAGCTATGCATCGTCGACCGTTTCATCACCTAACGTCCTCGGACTCATCCAGGCTCCATTCCTCTCAAAGTATGGCTACTACACAGGTGAGGACGGACACCTCCACGAGTCGTCAGTATTCGCTGGTAAGTACCTTACCGATCCTAACAACCCATTCGGCTTTGCATCATCCTATGGTACCAACACAGCGCTTGCCAACCCATACTGGATTCTCGAGAACGGTGAGGCAGCCAACAAGAACAGCCAGGAGGTGACACAGTTCAACCTCAACATCATGCCAAAGTGGGAGATCAACAGTCACTTGACACTCACCAACCGCTTTGCCTATCAGCTCAACCGCTCTAACGAGAAGTACTTCCTTCCTGAGGCTGGTACTCCAAAGTACAACCTCGAGGGCTTCGGCGATGTGACATCAGTCATCAAGTCGCTCTTCTCGAAGGAGACATCCATCTACGAGGACTTCCGCATCGACTGGAAGAACATCTACGGCGGCATTCACGACATCAACGTGTTCGGTGGCATGCGCTTCACCAGCAACAGCTTCTCCGACTCACGCATGAGCGGTTACAATGCCGGTAACGACAAGATGCCTGACTTCCGCAACTCCAACGCCTTCCGTTCCGTACCGGGCATTCAGAACCAGTGGAAGAACCTCGCATACTATCTGCAGGCCGACTACAACTACAAGCACATCTACTACCTCCAGGCTACCGTATCGGCCGAGACCTCATCGCGCTTCGGTAAGGAGGCAGCAGGCGGACTTCGCATGTGCGGCGTGTCGTGGGGCATGTTCCCAAGCATCCAGGCAGGCTGGGTACTCACCAACGAGAAGTGGTTCCGCAAGTCGAACGCCATCAACTACCTCAAGCTCACAGCAGGCTACGACATCAGCGGTAACGACAACTTCGACTACGACCTCTCGCGTACATATTTCAAGTCGTTCACATACCTCAAGAATGCTACAGCCCTTCAGCTTGCCAACATTGAGAACCCTGCTATCCAGTGGGAGACTACACACAACTTCAACGTAGCCCTCAACGGATCGTTCCTCAACAACCGCTTGCAGGCAGGTGTAGACTTCTATGTCCGAAACACCAACAACCTCATCACCTACAAGACCATCAACTACATGTCGGGTCTCAAGGGCTACTACACCAACGACGGCTCGCTCCGCAACGTAGGTGTTGATGCCAAGGTTACAGCCATCATCGCCAACACTAAGGACTTCACCTTCCAGCTTGGCGCATCGCTCGGACACTACAAGAACGCCATCACAGCACTTCCTGAGGGCGACTACACCCAGAAGATCTATGGTGCCGAGGTCCTCACATCGCTCAACAACCCAGCAGGCGTGTTCTACGGCTTCAAGACAGCAGGCGTCTTCGCATCCGATGCTGAGGCAAGCAAGGCTCACAAGGGCAGCGACTACCTCAAGTATCCTACAGGCATAGCTACTGCTCCTTACAAGAACTTCAATGCGGGCGATGTACACTTCGTTGACAACAATGGCGACGGCGTTATCGACAATAGCGACAAGACCATCATCGGCGATCCTAACCCAGACATCTTCGGCAACATCTTTGCCAACCTCACCTTCTGCAAGCACTGGAGCCTCGACATCAACTTCAAGTACTCACTTGGAGGCGACATCTACAACTACCAGCGCAGCCGTCTTGAGTCAGCCAACGGCTTCATCAACCAGACCACAGCTGTAGTCAATCGCTGGCGCAACGAAGGTCAGGTTACCGACATGCCACGCGCTATGGCTGCCGACTCGGAGGACTGGGTCAACAACGAGCGCTTCTCTGACCGCTGGATCGAGGATGGTTCATTCCTCAAGCTCAAGAAGGTGCGCCTCTCTTACCAGCTCCCTCTTGCACTCTCATGGATCCAGGGACTTACCATCTGGGCTGAAGGCAACAACCTCATCACCCTCTCACGCTACACAGGAGCCGATCCTGAATTCTCTTGTGGCAACGGCGTCATGTACCAGGGCATCGATGCAGGTCTCCTTCCATCCAACCGCTCATTCAACATCGGTGTAAAGATCAACCTCTAAACAGCAGAAGAACAACATGAAACATATTTTCAAGCACATAGCCATTGCATCAATCGTGGCTTCGGGCATCGCCTTCACCTCGTGTGAGGACATGATGACCGTCGACACCGGTGACAAGGCATATATCAATGCCAACGATACCCTCTACTCATATCTTGGCATCATGCGAAGCATGCAGGACGTAGCAGAGCGTCAGGTCATCCTCGGTGAGATCCGTGGCGACCTCGTCAGCTCCACTGCATTCGTTACCGATACCCTCCATGCCATCTCCAACTTCGAGGATCCTAAGGACCAGACATGCTCCATGCTTCAGGTCAGCGACTACTACAATGTCATCAACAACTGTAACTTCTACATCCACAACTGCGACACCAGCGCCATCAAGTCCAACAGCCAGTTCATGCTTCCTGAGTATGCACAGGTAAAGGCCATCCGCGCCTGGGCTTACCTCCAGTTGGTGAAGAACTACGGCAAGGTGCCATTCATCACAGAGCCAGTCACCAACCTCGATGTCATCAACAACTTCGACTATCAGGCCAACCTCGTGTCGAAGGACAATCTCGTGGACCGCATCATCGAGGACGGATTGCTCCACTTCGTTGACACACGCTATCCACAGTACGGTACTCCTAACTCACAGTATGGTAGCTGGAACAACGGTTTCACCGACATCTCATCACGCCTCTGCTACCTTCCTATCCGCGTCATCCTCGGCGACCTCTACCTGCTCCGTGGAGCTTCCGAGTCCGACTACCGACAGGCAGCACGCTACTACTATGAGTATCTGCGCAACGAGGCCAACCCTATGTACCTCCAGTACTGTACAGCCGAGATCCTGCGCAATGGAAACACCGATTACGACACCCGTACCTCATGGGGACTCTGGGCATCAACCTATAGCTACTCAGCTGCTACCAACGAGGTTGTCAGCCTCATCCCAGGCTCTTCCAATGCTGGTCTTGGTAAGATGCTCACTCGCGTAGCCGACATCTTCGGTTACACACCTACTTCATCTCAGGAGTCAGAAGAGACCGAGGACACCGAGATTGCAGGCGAGTACGAGACAAGTGGTGCCATCCGCGTTGAGCGCAACTACAAGCGCCAGTATGCACCATCGGCAGCATTCTCCGATGTGTGCAGCGATCAGACCTATGTCAACTACTCAGGCATGACAAGCACATCGCCACTCGCCTCATACATTGAGAACTGCGATGCACGCTACGGCAACTCGATCGAGAACTATGCCCACGAAGGCGATGGCTACCCACTCTGTAGCAAGGCTGCACGTTACACAAGCTTCTTCTACACCATCCCTATCTACCGCAAGTCGCTCATCTGGCTTCGCCTTGCTGAGGCCATCAACCGTGCCGGCTTCCCTGAGATGGCGTTTGCCATCCTCAAGGATGGTATCAACCAGTTCACCATCCCTAAGGTTGCTACCCACTACACACTCTCTACACGTCTCGATGCCAATGGCGACTCCATCCCTGTATGGAACAGCGACTCTACACGCGTGCTCCGCTACCTTCAGGACACCACCTACTATCGCCAGCTCGATCACAACTCGTATGGAGCCATGTACTACCTTACCGACACCCTCAAGCTCGAGCGCTTCAACGAGTTCCTCGACTTCAAGGACGACGTATGGAACACCACCTACGGCATCCATGCCAAGGGTGCTGGCTATGGCAACTGGAACGCCAACAAGACCACAACCGAGTACCGCAACGAGTCCAACATCTCCGGCTATCACGACTCCATCTACTACGACTACAAGCGTCTGCTTGCTACCCAGGGCGTAGTGCTTGGCAAGGCATCGGAGAATGATATCATCAATGCAGTCGAGAACATCATCGTCGATGAGCTCGCACTCGAGACAGCCTTTGAGGGCAACCGCTTCACCGACCTCGTTCGTATCGCCGAGCACAAGAATGCAAGCGGCTACAACGGTACTGAGTGGCTTGCAAAGAAGATTGCCAACCGCGACACCAAGAAGGCCGTTCAGGCACAGCCTGCAGTCGATGGTTTCAACTCTGACATCTACTCAAAGCTCCTCAATCCAGTCAACTGGTACTTCTCACTTCCTGCATGGTCTGTGAAGTAAAAAACAACATACCTACATGATAAAGAAATTAACCCTGATGATGGCACTCACTCTACTGTGTGTGCCATCATTTGGAAAGAAGCGACCTGTTCAGGACCTCTTTCCCGACGGCACCCCGATACCTGAGTGGTTCCGCCAGACCGATGCCGTCGACCTCGCGTCCCTCGGGCGCCAGTACCGCATCACCGACCATGGAGTCATCAACGACGGCCGCATCCACACCACCGAGATGCAGGCCCTCATCGACCGCGTGGCAGCCGATGGAGGCGGAGTCATCGTAGTCCCTCCTGGCACCTTCATCACCGGAGCCCTCTTCTTCCGTCAGGGCGTCCATCTCCACGTGCAGCAGGGAGGCATGCTCCTCGGCTCCAACGATCCGTCCGACTACCCTATCCTCCGCACCCGCATCGAAGGCGAGACCTGCCTCTACTACTCCGCACTCATCAATGCCGATGGCCTCGATGGCTTCACCATCAGCGGTCCCGGCAGCATCGATGGCAACGGACTCACCTACTGGCGCCACTTCTGGGAGCGCCGCAAGTGGAACCCTAAGTGCACCAACAAGGACGAGCAGCGCCCACGCCTCATCTACATCTCCAACTGCCGCAACGTGCAGATCGATGGCCTCCACCTCCAGAACTCAGCCTTCTGGACCACCCACCTCTACAACTGCGACAGCGCCAAACTGCTTCGCCTCCACATCTCATCGCCAGCAGCACCCGTCAAGGCACCATCCACCGATGCCATCGACCTCGATGCCTGCACCAACATCCTCGTTAAGCATTGCTACATGTCAGTCAACGATGATGCCGTAGCCATCAAGGGAGGCAAAGGCCCTTATGCCGATGCGTTCCGTGCCAAGGAGGGCGAAAACATGTATCCCGATGTCGACCTCAGCAAGTATCCTGAGATGGAAGGCGACGGAGCCAACGAGAACATCATCATCGAGGACTGCGAGTACGGATTCTGCCACGGATGCCTCACCTTCGGCTCCGAGAGCGTGTACAACCACAACATCATCCTGCGCCGCATCAAGGTCACCGAGGCCAACAACCTCCTCTGGCTCAAGATGCGCCCCGACACCCCACAGCAGTACGAGTACATCACCGTCGAGGACATCGAGGGCAATGCAAAGAACTTCATCCTCATCGCCCCATGGACACAATTCTACGACCTCAAGGGCCGCACCACCGTGCCTATGTCCTACTCCGACCACATCACCATGCGCCGCATCCGCTTCGATTGCGACGTCTTCTTCAATGTGCGCCAGCGTGACGACCAGTACCGACTTAGCAACTTCACATTCCAAAACCTCGATATCACTGCCAAAAACGTAGAATTTCATCCTGAATACGTCGAAAACTTCGCCTACGACCACATCAATACCGCCCAAAAGCAGTAACTTTGCAGCCGTATTAGTTTTTAAGGATAATCATATTGGAATTCAAAAAATCATTTAAGGAAACAAAACATCATGCAGTGGTTAATTGATCTCATCATGCATGGAGGAGGCGTTGCACATACCGTCATCCTCTTCTCCCTTGTCATCTCGCTCGGAGTGTGGCTGGGCAACAAACTCAAGATTGGAGGCATCAGCCTCGGTGTCACATGGATCCTCTTCGTGGGCATCCTCGTAGGCGACCTTCTCATGCGCGGAGGCGTCAAGGAGAACGTCGAAGTCATCAACTTCGTACAGGACTTCGGACTCATCCTCTTCGTCTTCTCTATCGGACTCCAGGTCGGTCCATCCTTCTTCACCTCCCTCAAGCAGGGCGGACTCAAGGCCAACGGCGTGGCAGCAGGCATCATCATGCTCAACATCATCGTCATGCTGGCACTCTACTACGGATGCCGCAACTTCATCCCAGCAGCCAACAACCTCCCTATGATGGTAGGAACCCTCTGCGGAGCCATCACCAACACCCCGGGCCTCGGTGCAGCCAATGCAGCCCTTGATCAGATCAATGCCATCCATCCCTTCGAGGGTGGAGTGCCAGTCATAGCCAACGGCTACGCATGCGCCTATCCACTCGGCGTAGTAGGCATCATAGGCAGCATCATTGCCATCCGCTACATCTTCAAGATCAAGTTTGCCGACGAGCTCGAGCAGTTCAATCGCAAGAACAACAACTCAGCAGCCGTCAAGCCACACCTCATGACAGTCACCGTATCCAACCCAGCCATCAACGGCAAGTCCATTCTTCAGGTGCGTGGCTTCATCGGTCGTGACTTCGTAGTCAGCCGTCTGCTCCATGAGGGTCACGTTATCGTGCCAAACAAGGACACCCTCCTTGCCCTCGACGACCGTCTCTTCATCGTCAGCGCTGAGGAAGATGCCGAAGCCATCACAGCCTTCATCGGTCCTGTGGTCGACCTCGAGTGGGAGCATCAGGATGTCACCATGGCATCGCGCAAGCTCACCGTTACCAAGGATAAGATCAACGGCAAGACCCTCGGTGCCCTCCATCCATCATCACTCTACGGAGTCAATGTCACCCGCCTCTATCGCTCAGGTATCGAGCTCTTCGCATCCCCAAGCGTCATCCTCCAGGTAGGCGACATCCTCACCACCGTAGGTCCTGAGGACGCCGTCGAACGCTTCGCAGCCAAGCTTGGCGACTCAAAGCAGGCACTCGACAAGCCAAACCTCCTCACCCTCTTCGTGGGCATCCTCGTAGGTATCATCTTCGGTATGATCCCGATCGCCATCCCAGGCATGTCTATGCCAGTCAAGCTCGGACTTGCCGGCGGACCGCTCGTCATCGCCATCCTCCTCGGACGCTTCGGTTACAAATTCCATCTCGTAGCCTATACCACCAACTCAGCATCCCTCATGATTCGCGACATCGGACTCGTCCTCTTCCTTGCAGCAGTAGGCATCAAGGCAGGAGGCAACTTCGTCGACACCGTGATGAACGGCGGAATCCACTACGTATGGATGGGCTTCATCATCACCGTGGTGCCACTCATCATCATGGGCATCTTCGCACGTGTCAAGTGGGGCATGAACTACTTCCTCCTCATGGGCATCATGTCCGGAGCCACTACCGACCCACCAGCACTTGCATTCTCTACTGCTACAGCCAACAATGGCATCCCATCCGTAGGCTATTCGACAGTTTATCCACTCTCCATGTTCCTGCGCATCATCACCGCCCAGGTCATCATCCTCCTTCTATGCAGTTAGACCAACTCATATACACCCTTACGCAGTCAGCAGAACTCCCTCTGTTGACTGCATTCCTTTTGGGCATAGCTACCGCACTCAATCCCTGCCAGTTAGCCATATCCATCTCAGCCATCACTTACATCACCCGTCACCATGCTGGCGAAGGCGATCAGCAGCCAGCTGGCATCACCCCATCCACCCTCACACCACTCTACCACACAGCCCTGCTCTACCCCCTTGGGCGCGCCATCACCTACATCATCCTTGCGTGGGTGCTGCTGTGCCTTGCAGGCGAGACGGCGCATCTCAACGGAGCCACCCACCTCTTCTCCATAGTTGAGACCATGCTCCCCTACATGCTGTGCCTCATAGGCATCTTCTTCCTCACCCGTAGCTTCATCCATCATCACGACCATAGCGACGACTGCCACCATTCGGGACTCCTCATCAGCCGTAACGGCCCCCTTGGCAGCCTCATCCTGGGCATCACCCTTGCCTTTGCCTTCTGTCCCGAGAGCGCCATCATCTACTTTGGCGGCATACTCCCCCTGTCCTTCGTCTCCAACGTAGGCATCCTCATCCCCATAGCCTTTGCACTTGGAGCCACCATCCCCGTCATCGTGCTTGCCCTGCTGCTCCACCGCCTCACGTCGCATGTGCAGCGTGCCACCCATAGCCTCGAACACTTCCAGCAGGTGTTCAACATCATTTCCGGCATCATCTTCATCATCATCGGCATCCTCCTATTCTTCGAATAGGTGCCATTCAATGAGGATAGCGACCGCACGGCTCCGATGTTTTTTGCGAAAACAAACGCCGTGAAAGAAATACGAAAATCTTTTTCAGAAAATTATCCCCCTTTTATTTATTCGTATATATATCGTTTGAATAGCCTTTGTTCTTCACCCCCCACTATCGACCTTGCAAAATTTTCTGAAGTCGCATACACTCATCTTCCGTTAGACCACACTTGATGACATAATCGTGGGCTGCCTTCTGGAGATTTACCGAAGCAGGATCCTTGCCTGTCCAGTCGATATTGGTATAGTCATCAACAGCCGATACGTTTTCCAGAAGCCATACGAGACGGTCGACAGACAATGATTTTCGGAGCGTATAGCTTGCATCGCCCTTCTGGATCTTGTAGAAGTTGATGAGTGTCTGCATATAGTCGTCTGCCACCTCCTGATATGTTGCTCCTGCAAGCGATTCGAGAAGTATGATGACGAATCCGCAACGATCCTTGCCTTCATTACAATGTACAAGGTATGGAGGCTTGTGGTTGACCATGAATCGGAGTCCATCACCCATCTTTTTCATGAAGGTTGTGGAATAAACATCTGCCGTAAGACCGAGTGCAATCGTGTTGCCCGCATCGACGAGGTTTGGACAATATGTAGACGCAAAACCCTCTGTCTCACGATATTTGCCTATCTTCTCCATCGTATCAGCAAGATCAATCTCTGTATTGATGCCTGCAGCCTTTGCAAGTCGGTCGACGTATGCATATCGCACTTCGTTGTCCTTAGGATTGAGAGGATTGCTCGAACGATAGAGAACACCATCTCCCATGCCCGATGTGCGGACCTGTCGGAAGTTTGCGAATACTTCGTCCGAGAGATAATCGTTACGGTTAGGAGTATAAATAGACTTCATAACCTTCCAAGTATCCTCATACCCATGGTGTTTCGCAAGACTAATCTCAATCTTGTCACCAGGCTTGCCACCTATGCGCTCAGAGAAATTGCCATGGAGAAGGCCGAATCCATACATCTTGCCCTGTGCATTATAGTCGCAAAGGCAAGTTTCCAACACACCGACCTCGTTGAAACCTGTCACGAATGGTACGTTATGCAGAGATATTTTATCGCCAATTTTGACATCGAGAAGATCGGAATACTCAAATCCTGCATCGATAAGTTCCTTAGGAGTGAACGAAGGTACGAGCATACCATAACTGTCAACATCGGCGACCTTACCTGCAAAAGTCAGAGTTGCAATGCTGTTTTTTTCAACTTTATTCTCTATATTATTCAGTTCATCATCTTGCTGACAACTTGTGAGACAGAGCGATGCTGTTATAGAAACTGCAGCGATGGCAACCATTGCCAATGAGTTGTTAAAAAGATTGTTCAAAGTTTTCATAATCAAGTTGTTTTTTGAGTTTGTAAGTTTGTAAGTTCTTGAGTTTGTAAGTTTTTGAGTTCTCTTCTCCTCTCCTATGGGAGGAGGTCGGGAGGGGGCTCCTTTTGTTGACGCAGCAAAGGTACGGACTTTTCGCAGGGTGCAGCGTGTTGGTTGTGAAAACCATACGTACAAATCGTGAACTTCACACCATGTACGCATCCTTCACAAAATGAACGTGTTTTGGGCATGTTTTTCGTTCTTCTTCCCTATTTGGATGTCTTTCCTCACCATATATACAAAAGTAGGGTTAGTGAAGCAATCACTAACCCTACTTTTGGTTTTTGTACCTATGAGACTGGGGGAATTATTTCTGAAGCTTGAGTTTCAGGATATTGACTGAGAATGGAGCGACATGGAAGTCTACCTTGTCGGCCGATGTGACTGAGGTGATAGGTGTGCTCACTGGAGAGATGTGATGAGGATGGTCGAGGGTGTTCTCGTCCGTACCATCCTGGGCTGCGAGCTTGGTGAGCATGACTGCCTCTGGTGCGTTGGTGTCGACCTTGCAGTTCTTGAGGTTGATGACTCCCGGTGCATAGCCTTCACCAAGGTTTACCACCTTTACATACATGGTGTTGGTGGACTGGTCGATGGTAGTGGATGCGTATACTCCCTCCATCGTGAAGCCTTTCTGGAGCTTGCAGGCGAAGTCGAGTGTGCCATCAATATAGCAATGCAGGCTGTCGTCGTCAACATCGACCTGAAGGTCGTACCAGCGGTTGCTTTCCACCTTGAAGCGCTTTTGAGGCGCGATGCCATCCTTGCTGCCTTTGAGTATCTGTTCGACGCTGCTAAGGGCATTGTCCCATCCACCTACGTTGTACCATTGGTAGTTCATGTCGTCCTCATAGCCTACAAGCATCAGGAAGCCCTGTCGGCCGCTTTCCTTCATGGCCTGTACGCGGTAGGAGTAGTGGCGTGAAGAGATCTGCGCTGGGTGGATGCTTACGGCTGGCTCGAGCTTGGAACGCTGTACGAGTTCGCCGTTCTCCACGCTCCAGTTGCCATGGATAGCCTTCCATGCGGAGAGGTCGCCGATAGGCTGTTCGTTGCCATCGACTATGAGTCGAGGGTTGCGGAAATGCACGTTGGTATTCCACGATCCGACACCTACCTGTACTGGCTTATGCTCTTCCTGCTTTGCCTCTGGCTTGGTGAGTGACCAGGTGCAGTCGGTCTTGATGACACGTGTACCGACATTGTTTGGGAAGAGTTGCTGTACATAGTATGAAGGGGTACCCATGCTCTGGGATGAGTTGAAGCGGATCATGTCAGGACGCCAGCGGGCATCGTTCTCGTTGACGAAGATTGGTGCATAGGAGTTCATGGCTACCACATCGGAGTTGTTCTCCATACCCATCATGAAGACTGCCTCTCCAAGGGCGGCATTCATGTTGCCTATGACTCCAAACTGGCTTGTGACGGCATATTCGCCTACATAGACCTTGTGCGAACTGCGAGGGTAGCTGTCGTACTTGTGGAATCGCTCGGCAAACCATCGTGGATTGCGGTAGTAGTGCTCATCGACCATATCGACCGGATGAGGGTTGCGCCATGTAGGATCGTCGGTACCCCATGACTCTACGTTGCCGATGCATGTGACATCAGGGTACTTTGCCTTGATGGCTTTGTAGAACTGGATGTAGCGCTCTGGGTAATGGTCGGACTGATCGGAATTGTTGTCCATGTGGAAGTTGTAGTTCTCATTACCTATCTCGATGTATTTCAATCCGAAAGGCTCTGGGTGGCCATTCTTGGCGCGCAGTTTGCCGTAAGGGGTGGAGAGGTCGCCATTGGCATACTCGAGTGCATCGAGACATTCCTGAATCCAGCTGTCAATCTTGTCGTAAGGGTCGCAGCCTCCATGCCAGATGCCTACATTCACCACATAGAGTGGCTTGGCACCGATGTCCTCGCTGAGCTGCAGGTACTCGTGGAATCCGATGCCATCGGTAGTGCGGTAGCCCCAATTGACATTTGGGTGTCCCTCACGCTCCTCGATAGGGCCGATGGTACGCTTCCAGCGGAATGCATTGTCGGGACTACCCTGCCCCTCCACAAAGCATCCTCCAGGGAAGCGAAGGAAGCTCGGATGCATGTCGGCAAGCATCTGTGCAAGGTCGGGACGCATGCCGTTAGGGCGATTCTTGAAGGTAGGCGGGAAGAGCGATACCACATCAAGCTGCAGTTCGCCTGCCTTGTCGGAGGTGAGGGCGAACTGTGCCTTTGGATCGTTGCCCTTGGCTATGATGGTGGCTGTGTACTTGGTCCACTTGCCGGATGCTTTCACCTTGATGGTTGTGCTGCCGAGGTTTTCTCCTGCAGCAGAGATGAGCGATGCCGTAAGGGTGCCCTTGAATGCCTTGTCGCTTCGGGCAAAGAAGCTGAGCTGGTACTTACGACCTGCAACGGCGTTCATGCCCCAGAAGCCTTCGTTGCGCACTCCGTCGCCTGGTGCTGTGAACGATACCTTCAGGGCATTGTGCTGCACCTTGTTGAGGAGGTTCTGCTGTGTGAGTGCCATCTGAGCATTGCCGATGGCAAACCAATTGCTGATGGGTGAGTGTTCGCGACGGGTCCGTGAGAGGTCGTCCTGCCTCATGGTGTTGTCCTCGAACGATCGGTTGCGTATCAGTTCGGCATACAGACCACCATCGGCTGCATGGTTGATGTCCTCGTAGAAGAGGCCGTAATGCACGGGACTTATCTCTGGTCCCAGTTGCTTTGCATCTACATCTATCACTACCTGCGCCTTCATGGTGCATGCAGCAGTAAGAATGGCAATTAATAAACTTGATCTTTTCATTTGGTTGAGAGGTGAGAGGTGAGAGGTTAGAGGTTAGAGGTGAGAGGTGAGAGGTTAGAGGTGAGAGGTTAGTCAAAGAGTTTTTTCCATATCCATAGGAATATGATGGCACCGAGGACGCAGAAGATGAAGTTCTTGAGGTAGCCTGCGGCGAGGAGGTTGACATCGAGCAGGCTGCTGAGCAATGCTCCGGCATAGCTTCCGATGATGCCAATGATGAGGTTCATACAACATCCTTTGCCTTCACCGCTCATGATGCGGTTGGCTATGTAGCCAATGAAGATGCCTGTAAGGATTGGCCACGCTGTGAATTGTGCAATATGTTCTAACATCGTTTTTTTAATTATGAATTATGTTATCGCGAAGCGCTTGGAGCGCAGCGGAAAGAATTTTGAATTTTGAATTATGATTTATACGCCTTCGGCGGACGAAGAAAAAACAAGTAAAAATATTAGGTTCTACTGGGTTTAGTGTGAATTTATGCGCAAGCGCCAATTAAGAAAACAAAAGAAAACAAAAGAAAACACTTGAAAACAAAGTAAATTTGAAGCCAAAGTACGCAAAAGAATCGGTTTTCTTTTGTTTTCCTATGTTTTCTTTTGTTTTCTTAATTGGCCCGAAGGGCACTTTCATACGAATTCCCGAAGAACCTTATTTGTTTTTCTTTCGTCCGCTTTGGCGCAGCCAATCTAGCGTAAAACGTAACGAATTATGAATTATGAATTATGAATTACGAATTATGAATTATGATTTAGGAGTTTTACAGATGGAGTTGGCGGATGGCTTCGCGTAGGTAAATCTCGTTTTCATCACCATAGTTATAAAGGTAGACGGCGGACTGGTCATCGCACTCCACATCGGGCTTGATACCTGATGAGTAGTTGTAGTCATCGTTGACATCGGCTACGTAGGCTACTGCTGGGTAGATGTTGATCTTGTAGTCGTAGCCCATGTGGTGCGTGAGCACGTTCTGGCCTGCGGTTGTACCTCCTACAAGGATGGTTGGGAACTCAGCCGACTGCAATCCGCGTATGAGCCACTCGGCTGCACCCACGGTGTAGGAGGACTGGATGATGACCACTCGGCGCAGGTTCAGTCCCTCAGGCAGGTCGGTCTGGAAGGTATAGGTCTGGTTTCGGTCAGCATGGTGAGGATTCCAGAAGGTCTTGGCAAATACGTGGTCGCGGAAGGATGGATGAACGATGTAGGATGCCAGGCGGCGAGCCATCTCGAGGGTGCCGAAGTTGCAAAGGCGCAGGTCGAGTACGAGTTCGGTTGCCTTTTCAGCACGCAGCTGGGCTATAGCCTGATCCATCAGGTCCTGATAGGCGGTAGCATTGGTAGAATCCTCGGGATTGCAAGGCGTGAGACGGCTGCACATGAGGTATCCGACCTTGGTGCCATAGGCATCGATGGTACAAACCACAGGGAACGGGCGATCCTCCACATACTCCGACTTGTCGATGCTTAACTCACGCTGGTCGATGTAGGAGAAGGTGGTGCTATCGTCCGACACGGCAAGGTTTGCCACCGTGAGCTTGTGCGATGGGCCAGACTGCATCTTGTCGATATTGTTGTTGCTGAACTTAAAGCCATCGAACGAGAGGATGAAGTCGCCTCGCTTGAGTCCTGCACGCGCTGCTGGCGATCCGGCATAGACGGTGAGCACGCGGAGATACTGCTTGGTGGTGGCTCCTGAAGGGTCGACAAGGATGGAGAAATCGAATCCGTAGGACTTGAGATGATTGAACATGCCACGAGGATGGCGATCGACCTTCAGGGTGTCGATCTCGATGTACGACCACTTGTCGCTTCGCCCCTTGGCACAGAGGCGCGAGAAGAACTCCTCAGGCTTGGCAAAGTAGTCCTTCCATGCTGGTTCGGCGGTAAGGGTGTCGCCCCAGAGGTAGTGCTCACGCATCTGGGAGAGCAGCCACTCGTTGTGCTTTGTGAGCGCTTCGAGCTCGTAAGTACGATCCTCGCCGCAGGATGTGAATCCAAGTGATGAGAGGGCAAGGATGAGGAATGACAGGGATAGTAGCTTATGATTTTTCATTTCCATCAATTTTTACAAATGCTGTGACTGCAAAGGTGACAAGGCAGAATGCCATCACGATGCAGAAGAACTGTGAATAACCGACTCCCTCGCTGATGAATCCGCTCACCATGCCAGGAAGCATGACTCCACCGAGATACTGGCCTGCTGTACAGATGCTGAAGACTGCCGTGCTGCGCTCGCCACGCGAGAAGGTGACAAGGTAGAGCGTGTAGGCTGCAAAGCCAAGGCCATAGCCTATCTGCTCGATGCATACGCACGTAGCCACGATCCATAGGCTGGAAGAGGTGAAGTAGCTGAGGTAGACGTAGACGATGTCAGGCAGCGTGATGCAGAGCACCAGCGGCCAGAGCATGCGGCGCAAGCCATAGCGCGACACGAGCCAACCTCCGATGATGCCTCCAAGGAGGAGTCCGATGACTCCCAGGGTGCCGTAGATGATGCCATAGTCGACATCGCTCATGCCGAGTCCACCCTCCTCGACTGTGCGCTTGAGGAAGAGCGGCACGATCTTGGTGAGCAATCCCTCAGGCAAGCGGAACAGGAGGATGAAGCAGAGTGCGGACACGATGTGCGGCTTGGTGATGAAGACCATGAGCGTCTTGCCAAATTCACGTATCTGCTGGCGTACGAACGAACCGGTAGATGCTGGTGCCTCCGTGCCATCGGACGATGCCACTTCGCGCACAGCCTTGCGATCGAGAAGGCCCTCGCAGAATGGCAATGCTGCCATGTGGTAGACGCCCAGTCCGATCATGAGCGCGGAAAGGATGAGGAAGGTGATGGTCCACGAAAGCGGAATGCTGATGGGAGCCATGCCGAAGCCTCCGGTCTGCAGCTTGCCCACAAGCCACACGAGACCGCCCTGCCCGAGCACCATGCCTATGCGGTAGAAGGTGTTGCGGATGCCGACATAGAATTCCTGTTCACGATCGCTGAGCGCGATGATGTAGAAGCCGTCGGCACTGATGTCGTGGGTAGCACTGGCAAAGGCGATGATCATGAAGAGGGCAAGCGCCCACTGCAACCACGACTGGGTAGGAATGGTCATGGCTACGAGCGCAAGACCAGAACCCATGAGCATCTGCATCATGAGGATCCACCAGCGCTTGGTGCGTATGTTGTCAACAAACGGGCTCCAGATGGGCTTGATGACCCACGGCAGACCGAGCCAGCCGGTGTAGAGGGTGATCTGCGAGTCGGTAAGCCCCATCTCCTGAAACATGATGACGCTGATGAGCATCACAGCCGAGAATGGCAGCGACTCACCGATGTAGAGCGTAGGGATCCATGAATATGGTTTATCTGTCTTCATAAGTCAGTAGTTGTTTGATGCCCAACGCAGGCAGCAGCACGAGCGGCAGAAGGGCCGAGGCTGCATCGATGATGAAGAAGGTGCGGAAGCCGAGCCATTGGCACATCCATCCGCTCGCCATCATCGGTACAAACAGGGCTGCTGCAACGAGTGGGACATAGAGATAGTTGATAGTGTTCCTATAGCGTTCGCCCGAGATGAAACGGACGAAGAAGTAGCAGATGTTGAGTCCCAGACCGAAGAAGAACTGGGCAAGCAAGGTCATGATGCAGAGGGCAAGCATGTCGTCGTAATGAGGGTGGAGAGTCATGGTCATGTAGCACAGAGGCGAGAGCACGATGCTCACTGCCATGAGCCAGAAGATGCGATGGCCAAAGGTACGCACGAGGCGGCGTCCAATGACTATGCCGAACGAGAAGGCAAGCACACCGATGGTGCCCTGAGCAAAGCCTACCTCGTGGATAGTGCATCCCAAGCCGCCTGCATCGACTGGCGTGAGGAGGTAGAACACACGCGAATTGAACATGAGTGCCTGAGGCAACAGGAGGAAGAAGAGCACGAAGATGACACGCTTCGAGCCTGCCTTGCGGCGTATGCGCTCGATGATGTGGATCTCGGCCTTCACGGTGCGAGCCATGGACTCGTAGCGGTAGGAGTTGCAGATGCGCGGATTCTTCAGAAGGGCGAGGTTGGACATCACGAAGAAGAAGAATCCTCCTGCCACGAGGTAGCTCTCCATAGCCCACGCCTTGCTGATGCTGCGGAAGAAGACCTCAAGGAATCCGACGATGATGATGAGCACTCCGTACGTGAGGACCATGGTGGTCTGGGTGGCAAGCACCTTGGTGGTGTGGAAGAGTATCTGCTCGCGCGGATAGAGCATGCGTTCGTAGTACATCTTGCTCAGCAGTTCGTGCCATGCACAAAGACCGCTCATGATGAAGAGGATGGCAAAGAGCAGGAGTGTGTTGCAATGCCAATGGTTGATGGTGATCTCAATGAGCATCATCATAAGGAAGATGAGACCCTGAGCCACATGTATGCGGAACTTGAAGTAGCCAGCTGAGCGCACCTTGCTGCGCACGAACGACTTCAGGATCCATGGCACGGCAAGCAGGGACACATAGAGCGATGCCATGCCGAAGCCTACGCCAAACTGCACAAACATGAGCAAGGCGACATAGGTCACCACGACAAAGGGGATCTCCTCTGCCGCGCTTAGCATGGGGATCCATAGCCAAGGATTATGTTGCTTCTTGTTGTGCATGGTTAAGGTGAGTTTATTCTTTTTTTTTAATTAGACGATTAAACGATTAAACGATTAGACGATTAAACGATTAAACGATTATATATTTATTCATTAAACAACTATGATGTCGGTGCCGGGATAGTAGTGGGACAGGATGGCACGATAGTCAAATCCGGAATCGCCCATTACGGCGGCACCAATCTGACATAGTCCTACGCCATGCCCCCAACCGCGTCCACGCAGGGTGAATCCGCTGGCTGTGCGCTCCACATCGAAGGCGCTGGAATAGAGGTGCGACTCGGAGAGCCACTTGCGAATCTCGAGTTCCTTGCCTACGGTCATGGTGCGAAGGGTGCCAACGATGCGTAGCTCGATGATGCGTCCCGACGGACCGCGAAGCACGGGCTGCAGGTCGGTAACCGTACCGAAGTCGATGCCGCTCTTACGCGCTATGAGTGCGGAGAGCTCGGAGGTGGTGTAGCTGACTGTCCAGCGGTAGAAGTCGACCGTCTCCTGATCGTAGCCATTGAGCACCTGAGCAAGGATGCGGGCATCGCTGGTGTTGCAGTAGGGGTCGGGTTTGGAGATGAGGTAAGGCTTATGGGTAGCGTCCCAGCACGACTCGTACTGTTCGAGCATGCCTCCGCAGCACTTCGAGAAGCGGGCATCGCACACCTCACCCTGATAGGTAAGAACCTGTCCGCGAGTGGACTCGATGACCTGGCTCACCCTACTCCATCGCTCTGCCGATTCGCGGGCACGGGTGATGCCCTGATAGCGCTGGCAATGATCGTCAGCACACACATCGAAGAGCTGGTGATCATCGTGATCGTACCATCGTATGAGGCGATCGGCCGACTGATGACTGATGGTGTTGGCCTGGCACTTCGCGGCTGTCATGCGGTTGATGAGCCAGCTGCGGCTGATGACTGCATGTGCCTTGAGGAACTCGGTGGTAGCACTGGCGCTCATCTCGCTGCTGATGACGCTGAGCAGATAGTCCTCGATGTCGAGGCTATTGACTGCTCGCACCATGCCGTCCTCAACGATGAAGCGAAGGGTGCCCGTGAAGGTCTGATCCTCGCATCGCTGCCAATGGAAGCCTATGCCTATCACTACATCGCGTATGGTGAATGAACACGCACCATCGGCAGGAACCATCTCCATGGCATCGGTCTCTGCTATCGCTTCTCCTTCGCTTGTGCTCAAGGTGAGACGCGCTCCTTCCATGGCTACACGGTAATCACCGGCTCCAAGCGGTATGGAGTCGAGGATGAATGTGCCGTGAAGCGTGAAGCGGATATCGGCGGCTCTGAGTATTCCTACATTTACGATGTGGCGGGACATTTGGGGGAATTATGAATTTTGAATTATGAATTTTGAATTATGTTATCGACGCAGTCGGTTCTTGGCAAGCCAAGCGCTACGCGATGAGGAGCGAAGCGGAAAGTTATCGTCCGCAGGACGCTTGGAGCGAAGCGGAAAGAATTATGATTTATACGCCTTCGGCGGACGAAGAAAAAACAAGTAAAAATACGAAAAAACATTAAAAATATTTTCTTCTTGTTCTAAGGTTGTTACGAAAGAGATGTTTTTATTATTTTTCTATGTTTTTATTTGTTTTTCTTTCGTCCGCTTTGGCAAAGCCAATCTAGCGTAAAGTTTAAAGATTTATTGTTCAATCTTATTCTTCTTTGGAGGCAAAACTCTTGGAGGCTATTCTCTTTGGAGATAACAATTAATCATGTTCTGTACATCCTCTTTGCTGCAAGCACATTCGCGGAGAATGGATGCTGCGAGCGATGGTGTGAGGCGGCGGAAGTCAGACTCGCGTGGAGTGATGATGAGTCCGCCCATATCGAGTGCTCCCGGACTGACAAGAAGCTGATCATCACCCTCGCTATAGTAGCAATCGGGACGATGCTTGGCACGAGGTATGACGATGCTTACTATGCGATTGGTATCGGCTGTAGTGTCGGTCCATGTGAGTATGTTCATTGCTGGTTCGTAGTCGCCCTCAGCTATAGGCATGGCATCGTACAGCGTGCGGAACAAGGCACTACCCTCCTCCACGCTTTCGCTGATGATGGCGAATGCCGGGCAGATATAATTATCTATATAGTATAGGCCTGTGCCTGATGCTGATGGCTGTAGCGGCTGCAATGCAGGGGCATAGACTGAGTGCCAATCGCGCTCCAGAGGTACGAGTCCGCGACTGCCTGCCTGGAAGTGCATGTGGTCGGGTGCTGAGGCACCGCAGCGAGGTCCGTTGTAGAATACGAACATCGCGGGCATCTGGAGTGCTATGGATAGCATATCGGGATACGTACCGAGGATCTCCTGGCGCTGATGCAAGCGCAACGGGAGCGTGAAGTGGACTGGCAGTATAGGGAACGGATTGACCAATAGATGATAGCGGCCCTGGATGGCTTGGCTCATCTGCTGCGATGTGCGGTTGAGCTCACAGAGGAAGCACGAGCGGCGTGCTATGCTCTTGCGGTCTATGCTGGCTCCTGTAGATACTATGCGAGCAGGATTGAACTGCACGGAGAGGTTGACACCCTCGTGCTGCAGATCCCTACGCTCGGCCGACTTCAGATCTTCATACCTTCTGTTCGCTTCAGGCCATTGCTGAAGCTGAAGGGTAAAAAAATCGGGAAGGTTGACCTCCTTTCTGTCCCAGTAGGCTACAAGCTGGCGACGGCTTGCAAGTTCGATGGTGCGCAGACCATCCTTGTAATGGTTGTTGGCATTGATCTTCTCAGGCGAGAGTGCAGCATCGCTGTTGCCTTCCCAGCGGCGGCAGAGGTAGAGTTCGTCGTAGATACGCCCTATGCGATACTGGCGCGAGAGGGCGAGTCCCATGGCGTAGTCCTCACCGTAGCTGGTGTTAGGGAAGTTGCACTTGCATACTATTGGAGTAAAGAATGCACGCGGAGCACCAAGACCGTTGATTCGCAGAGCATTATTGCGTCCATTCGCCTCAGTCCACTCCTTATGGTCGATGAGGCCTGGAGGGAGAGTCTCGAGTTGGAAGTTGCACATACGGTATGAACCGATGACCATAGCGCATTGCTCATCATGGAACATATCGACCACCTTCTGCAAGGTGGCAGGACTGCTATACAGGTCGTCGCTGTCGAGCTGAACGGCAAAGCGTCCGCAGCGTGGGTCGAGGATGGCACGGTTCCAGCAGCCTCCGATGCCCAGATCATCGCGCTCAGGGATGATGTGCACGAGGCGTGAGTCCTCTGCTGCTATGCGATTGAGGATATCGGTAGTGCCATCGGTCGAAAGGTTATCGACCACGATGACATTGAATGGGAAGTCGGTGCTCTGCGAGAGTGCTGAGCGAACGGCATCCTCGATGGTGCGAACACGATTGCGAACCGGGATGACGACTGAGGCTTCAAACTCAAAGTCGCCACCACTCACATCGACCAGCGATGCTGTGGATGGATCGATATAAGCGCCTATCTGCTTCAAGTGCTCGGTAAACACCTGTTCCTTCTCTATCTGATACTGGCGGTTGCGAGGATCGACATAGTCGAACTGCTTCTCCCCACTCTTTCGAAGGTCGAGCTCAACCTCGGTGTAGAGATACTCAGAGAGGTGGAACACCTCATGGCAGGCACGGTTGCGCAGGTTGTAGAGCTGCAGTTCGTAGATGCCCGATGTCTGCCATGCAGAGTCGGGATGTTCCTCAACGAATGCACGGAGACATTCGGTGCGTCCCAAAGCCAGGGCTCCGAAGTCGAAATCGTCGCGCACGCTGCCATCCTGCATATCGATGGTAGGCACCGCGATGGTCTTTCCATCCTTCACCTGATAGCGGTCGCAATAGAGCACCGAGGCACTTACGCTGCACGCTACCTGGTACATGCGGCTTACGGCCTGGTAGCCGAAGCGTATAGGGGTTGGCTTGATGCACAGCATGATGTACTGCGACTCAGCAGCCTCGATCATCTGGCGGCAAGTAGCCGAACTGAGCACATTGTCGATCGTCATCAGGCGGCATCCATCGATTGGTGCTGCCGAAGCATCGGACGTGAGGAGGGTGATGCTGTTGATGAGCGGCTCAGCCTGCAGCTGGGCTACCGTGTACTGCACGCTCTCGGCATCGCTATATAGCAAAAAACTGTCTATTCCGGTTTTCATATCGTATGGTAATGGTTTTCGTAAGTTTCAACTTTAACCTTTTAAGTTAGCACTTTGCACATTCAATGAACTGCAAAGGTACTGAAAGATACACTTATTTCAAAATAAAAATTGTCACATTTTGTTCGATTCACAAAAGTTTAGTGTTTTTTGAACAAAATTACTCGTTTTTCTTTGATAATAAGAATAAATAAAACTAACTTTGCAGAGAATTTTTGCGGCACACACGTCAAAGCATCCATTTTGCCGCCATTAACATACCAAGAAACATGAACGACGAAAGAGCAAACGAAGGCCTACAAGCCTTAGGAAAGAAAACAGAATACCGTCAGGATTATGCACCCGAAGTGCTGGAGGCTTTTCAGAACAAGCACCCAGAGAATGACTATTGGGTACGATTCAATTGCCCTGAATTCACAAGCCTGTGCCCTATCACCGGACAGCCGGACTTTGCCGAGATACGCATCAGCTACCTGCCCGACCAGAAGATGGTAGAGAGCAAGTCGCTCAAGCTGTACCTGTTCTCGTTCCGCAACCACGGCGACTTCCACGAGGACTGCGTGAACAAGATCATGAAGGACCTCATCAAACTTATGGATCCTAAGTATATCGAGGTGACAGGCATCTTCACCCCACGAGGCGGCATAAGCATCTACCCTTACGCCAACTACGGCCGACCAGGCACCAAGTACGAGGAGATGGCCAACTACCGACTGATGAACCACGACCTACATTAACGTATGATAGAAAAGCATATTATATTAGAAGACATAGACCTACTCACCTTCTACGGAGTGAACAACGTACACCTGCAGATGATCAAATCGCTGTACCCTAAGCTCCGCATCATGGCAAGGGGAAACATCATCAAGGTGCTTGGCGACGAGGAGGAGATGTGCTCGTTTGAGGAGAACATCGACAAGATGCAGAAGCACTGTGCCAAGTACAACTCACTCAACGAAGAAACCATACTCAACATCATAAAGGGCGAACGCACGCAGAGCCAGGTGACCGACGGGTCAGCTATATGCTACTCCATCACCGGCAAACCTATCGGTCCACGATCGGAGAACCAGATCAAGCTCGTGGAGGCATACTACAGCAACGACATGCTGTTTGCCATCGGTCCTGCAGGTTCGGGAAAGACATACGTGAGCATCGCACTTGCCGTACGTGCCTTGAAGAACAAGGAGATACGCAAGATCATCCTCTCGCGTCCAGCGGTCGAGGCAGGCGAGAAACTCGGCTTCCTCCCAGGCGACATGAAGGACAAGATCGACCCATACCTTCAGCCACTCTACGATGCCCTTCAGGACATGATACCAGCACAGAAGCTCACCGAATACATGGAGCAGAACGTGATACAGATTGCACCGCTGGCATTCATGCGAGGACGCACACTCAACGATGCAGTAGTAATACTCGATGAGGCTCAGAACACCACCACCCAGCAGATCAAGATGTTCCTTACCCGTATGGGACAGAACACGAAGATGATCATCACAGGCGACATGACACAGATCGACCTTCCACATGCCGTCAAGAGCGGACTGAAGGAGGCTTGCGAGGTGCTTCGTGAGGTGCCAGGCATAGCATTCATCCACATGAACGACAAGGACATTGTGCGCCACAAGCTCGTGACAAGAATCGTAAATGCATACAACAAATACGATAAGCAAAGAGAAATCTTGAGAAAGCAAGAACTCAACACCCCAAGAACCTAAGAAATCGAGACCTCGAAACCTCGAAAACTCGAAAACTCGAAATATCGAAAACTCAAATACTCAAGAACTCAAAAACTCAAGAACTCAAAAACTTAAAAACTCATAATATGAACGCATTAACAAAAACTGACTACAACTTCCCTGGACAGACAGGAGTGTACCGCGGAAAGACCCGCGACTGTTATTTCATCAACGACGACGTCATGGTAATGATTGCCAGCGACCGCATCTCAGCATTCGACGTTGTGCTCCCTAAGGGTATTCCATTCAAGGGACAGGTGCTCAACCAGATTGCAGCAAAGTTCCTCGATGCCACTACCGACATCTGCCCTAACTGGAAGCTCGCTTGCCCTCACCCACAGGTCACAGTAGGACTCAAGTGCGAGGGATTCCGCGTTGAGATGATCATCCGTGGCATCCTCACTGGTTCTGCATGGCGCGACTACAAGAACGGCTGCCGTGAGATATGCGGTGTGAAGCTCCCTGAAGGCATGCGCGAGAACGAGCGCTTCCCAGAGCCTATCATCACTCCTACAACCAAGGCCGACGAAGGTCACGACATGAACATCTCGAAGGGGGAAATCATCGCTCAGGGCATAGTATCGAAGGAGGACTACGAGGTCATGGAGGACTACACTCGCAAGCTCTTTGCACGTGGTCAGGAAATCGCTGCCAAGCAGGGACTCATCCTCGTTGACACCAAGTACGAGTTCGGCAAGCGCGACGGCAAGGTATACCTCATCGACGAGGTTCACACACCTGACTCTTCACGCTACTTCTACGCTGAGGGCTACGAGGAGAAGTTTGAGAAGGGCGAGCCACAGAAGCAGCTCTCGAAGGAGTTCGTTCGCCAGTGGCTCATCGACCACAACTTCATGAACCAGCCAGGTCAGACCATGCCTGAGATCACAGACGAATACGCAGAGTCAGTATCTGACCGCTACATCGAGCTCTATGAGCACATCATCGGTGAGAAGTTCGACAAGGGCGAGCAGTCAGCCGACATCGCATCTACAATCGAGAAGAAAGTACTCGACTACCTTGCTAGCAAATAAATGTACAAGCAAGAGGACATAAAACCATACACTTCGGAAGGTAGTAAGCGTGAGCAGGTCGAACACATGTTTGACAACATAGCTCACTCTTACGACCTTCTTAATCATACCCTATCGTTCGGAATCGACAAGATATGGCGCAACAACGCCATAGCCTACCTGAAGCCATTCTGCAAGAAGGGGTGCAGCATACTCGACATCGCTACCGGCACAGGCGATTTCGCCATCCTCGCCGACCAGAAGCTGCAACCTGCCCAAGTGGTGGGATGCGACATCAGCGAGGGCATGATGCAGATAGGACGCGAGAAGGTGGAGAAACTGGGCCTCTCGGACCGCATCACCTTCTGCAACGAGGACTGTGCCAACCTCTCGTTCCAGGACAACCGCTTCGATGCCGTGATCTCAGCCTTTGCATTGCGCAACTTCCAGAACCTCGACCAGTGTCTGAAGGAGATGCACCGAGTGCTGGCACCCGATGGCCACCTCAGCGTGGTCGATCTCTGCACACCCGTATCGTTCCCAATGAAGCAGCTGTTCTGGATCTACAAGAAAGCCATCATGCCTATGCTTGGCGCTCTCCTGTCGAAGGATGCATCAGCCTACTCGTACCTTCCCGACACAATGGATGCCGTGCCACAAGCAGAACAGATGACAGCCATCATCACCAAGGCAGGATTCCACAATGCACACTATCGCCGACTGCTGTTCGGCATGTGCATTCTTTACACAGCAGAGAAATAAAATCACACTCCTACAACATGACAACATACGGACTACTTGGCTACCCATTGGGCCACTCCTTCTCACGCCGATACTTCACCGAAAAGTTTGAATCAGAAAGCATCGATGCTGAATACCTCAACTTCGAACTGCCATCGATGGATCAGTACCTCACCATGCTCGATGAGCACCCTACCCTTCGAGGTCACAACGTCACCATCCCCTACAAGCAGCAAGTCATCCCATTCCTCGATGAGATGTCCGATGAGGCTCGTGCCATAGGAGCGGTCAACGTGGTCAAGGTAAGCGAGCGCGATGGCAAGCGCTACCTCAAGGGCTACAACAGCGATGTGATCGGATTTGTAGACAGCATCAAGCCACTCCTCCGCCCACACCACACCAAGGCACTCATTCTCGGCACAGGTGGCGCATCGCGTGCCATCCGCTACGGACTAGAGAGCAAGCTCGGCATCGAGGTGCTGTACGTGTCGCGTACACCCAAGGAAGGCATGATAACCTATGCCGACATCACAGCCGAGATACTGAAGCAGTATACAGTCATCGTCAATTGCACCCCATCGGGAATGTATCCACACGTTGACGAATGTCCCGACCTCCCATACGAACTAATGACATCCGACCATCTGCTCTACGACCTCGTCTACAATCCTGAAGAAACACTCTTCATGCGCCGGGGAGCAGAACATGGAGCAACAGTCAAGAACGGACTCGAAATGCTTATCGGACAGGCCATCGCATCATGGCGTTTCTGGAACGAATAAAGTCAAAAAGCAGCTAAACAGCACGAATCTATACACAAAAATCGTAGTGCATCTGGTGGTTGTCGCCACAAGATGCACTATTGTTTTTTGTTCAAATCTATTAAATTTTGTGTCATTTTCTATAAAAAACGTATCATTCATGTAAATTTTATGCCAAAACATTTTGTTTTTTCGGCAAAACGCCCTACCTTTGCACCCAGAAAATAAAGTAATTTTTTCAGAGTTAGTTTTTCATAGTATTTGTTCAATTACAATTCCGATCGAGGAATACAACAATTGAAGTAACGTGATCAGATGTGTGAACACCGGTCACGTTTTTTTATTGCCCTTTTACTATGGCTTAATGAATGGACAAAACATTCAAATAACTCCTTGCAAGGACATGACCAACTCCTTGCAAGGATTCGGGCAACTCCTTGCAAGGACTTCATCAATTCCTTGCAAGGAGTTTTTTCTCCACTTCATAAGATAATTTTGATGCACACGCTAGGGGTACTCTTGCTGAAAATGATGAGAGTTATCAAAGAGTTCTCAGAGCGTTCGCGGAACGATTGCGGAGCGTTCGCGGAACGTTCCACCCTCCAACGCGCGCACGTATATTATTAAGAATAGATAAAGAAAAGAGGAAGACGAGATAATATCACCACCCCTCCCTCCTTTCGTCGTCGTCGTGAATGATGGTGATGGTGGTGATGATGATATTGAATTCAATATAACCTTACTCCCCGCAAATAAAACGCGGACACAGAGCAACTTTCTTTGAACAAAATTTGTTTTTCTCATGGATTTTTATTAACTTTGCACAAAACTTAAAGAATAACAAAATAAAATCATGAAAGTTACGAAAACAGGATTTCACCTTGCAACATTGCTCTTTGCTGCGTTGTTATCGATTGCATTCGTGTCGTGCTCAAAGTCGACGGAATCGATCGATGAGGAGGTGGTGAAGTAGCTGCAGCCACTCACTTGCGATTGGAAACCTCCAATGGTGGCGAACTGCCTAAGCCTATCGTAGTAACACTCGACCACCCATTCGTGTTCTGCATCATGGAGCATAGCACCAGTTTCCCTTTGTTCATAGGTTCTGTTGAACGACCTTGATAATTATTCACACTATTAACTTTATAAAAAATTACAAGAAAAATGAAGAAAGTATTTTATTTGTTTGCTGCTATCTGCATGATGGCAGTAACTATGGTTTCCTTCACAAGCTGCGAGAAGGATGGAGACAAGAAAAAAGAGGCACCTTCGGTTGAAGGTACATGGGTTGGTAAGGCTAAAACAAACTTAGGATTGTTTGGAGAAGATGCTAAATATGTTGATTGCACTTTCACTTTCGCAAAGAACAAGGCTACAATCACAGAAGGTGACAATGAGCCAGTAGAGTACACTTTCACATACAATGCAGCTCTTCTTGACTCGGATCCTGCTTACCTCACATTCTTCTATAAGGGTGAAGATGTAGGTTCTTTGCACTACAAGATTGAAGGTAACAAACTTATCTTCACTGGCACAAACGGCTCATGGGGCTATGGCTATGTAGGAACTTTCACAAAGAAGTAAAGAAAGAAATACATCACAAATCAAAAAGAACGGGTACCACGATATGTATCTATCGGGTACCCGTTACTGTTTTATATTAGTATGTAAAAGGGTCGTTAAAGAATTCCTTCACGTGGATTACTTTTTAGTACACACCACTTGGTTGTTATCGTCAATCTTGAAACAAAGAGTTTTATCCTCGAATATATAGTAAACTCCACTGCAGAAGTATTTTGGTGCATCATAGTTTACATCAAACATAGTCATTGACTCCGAAATAGGGTTTTCAGTAACCTTCACAGAATGCTGAAAGTCTTCCTTACCATTGTGCTTTACGTTGATGATGCATGTTGCATTCCATGGTGCTTTTTCAGTCTTGTATGCAGAGATATCTGCCTTTGTAGTAGTTACGCTGATAGCAAACTCTTTTCCCTTGCCTTCTGCATGGAATGGCAATTTTAATGATAATGGGCTCTGTCCTGCGAAATCCTTGTTGAGAACCACTTCATCTGACTTGCCATCGAAGTCTGTGTACTTGATAGTCATTGATACACCCTTGGTCATTGCACCTGAAATTGAAGCATCGACTTCAATATCGAGTACCTGCTTGCTATCGTCCGAACCGCCAGAAGGTGCGTCAGGATCGAGATACTCAGTTTTTTCTGTGTGACAGCTGGTGAATACCATTACTGATGCGATTGCAAGTGCAACCATTGATAAATACTTTCTCATAAATAAATAAAAATAAAATTGAGTTGTTTGTAAATTTGTTTGTTTTATTTCTGCCGCAAAGATAGTAATATTTCGCTTACAGACGCTTGCAAAACGTCCAAATTTGCGATTTGCACATAAAATCACGACGTTTTGCAAGTAAATTTCAGAGGATAACAGGTAGTTTTTCCTATCTGCATGACGATATGGGCAAGAAGGTGGGAGGAAGAAGAATAAGTATAAAATGGGGACCTTAAAGTAAAAAGATGAACGAAGTGTTTGCGGAATCAGGGAAATGTTGTATCTTTGCACCACAGTCCCGGTAATTCCTCCAGACTATGAACTGGTGAATAATCCGGGGTTTCCTTTTTTTATATATGCTATTAGCTACTCAATATGGGCAACAGAACAACAATGGAACGCGGTATGCAACGCCGCACGGAATTGCTTCTCGGCGAGGATAACCTCGATAAGATACAACAAGTCAAAGTGCTGATATTTGGAATTGGTGGTGTCGGATCATGGTGTGCAGAATCCTTGGTACGCAGCGGGGTGAGAAACCTCACCATCGTTGACTCCGACCGCATCTGCATCACCAATTGCAACCGTCAGCTGATGGCTACAAGCAAGACACTCGGTCAGGTGAAGGTAGATGCTCTGCGCAATCGTCTGCTGGAGATCAATCCAGATGCCAACATCGTATGCCTGCAGAAGATATACGAGGCGGAGACTGCCGAGAGTTTCCACTTGGAGGAATACGACTACATCGTGGATGCCATTGATTCGCTGAAGGAAAAGGCAGATCTGATAATGCGTGCAACGGCCCTACCAAAGCATATCACTTTCATCTCGTCCATGGGAGCTGCCCTGCGTCGTGATCCGTTCATGGTGCGCAAAGCTGAGTTCTGGAAGATCAAGGGCGACCCATTGGCAAGGGCTATACGCAACAAATTCAAACGAGAGAAGCTTTTCCCTTCGAGAAAGTTCCAATGTGTATATAGCGAAGAACCACCTATGCACAACCTTGGTATCAACAAGGCTTGTGGCACAAGTGGCTTTCTCTGCCCGAAGGCTAAACTACCGAGTGGTGAACAAGGTACGGACTCCGCCGTCTATGATGCTCCGGGCGACCAGAGTCTGGTAGAGCATTCGTGGTGTACGACAAAGGCTCAGACCAATGGGTCGCTATGTCACATCACAGCTACCTTCGGCAATGCTATTGCTGGTATGATCATCAATCATATCGTGGATAAGAACGCTGACGACAAGCAGCAAGCTTAAAGCATGCCCTTGCTGCTTGGCAACTGGAACTTGTAGATGTCGCGCTTCACAGCCATCTTGATGCTTCGAGCAAGTGCCTTGAAGATACCCTCAATCTTGTGATGCTCATTGTCGCCCTCAGCCTTTATGTTAAGGTTCATGCGGGCCGCATCGCTGAATGACTTGAAGAAGTGGAGGAACATCTCCGTAGGCATGTCGCCTACCCTCTCGCGATGGAACTCTGCATCCCATACCAACCATGCACGTCCTCCGAAGTCGAGTGCCACCTGACAGAGGCAATCGTCCATAGGAAGGGTGTAGCCGTAGCGCTCTATGCCTCGCTTATCGCCAAGTGCCTTGTTGATGCACTCACCAAGGGCGATACCAGTATCCTCGATGGTGTGGTGCTCATCAACATTGAGGTCACCATTGACATGAATATAGAGGTCGATGCTGCCGTGCTTGCCAATCTGCTCAAGCATGTGGTCGAAGAATCCAAGTCCTGTGCTGATGTCGCACTGGCCCGTTCCATCAAGGTTGAGACGGATATCGATGTCGGTCTCCTTTGTAGTGCGACGCACACTTGCCTTACGTTCGCCCGCAAAGAGGATCTCTGAGATCTCATCCCACGACTGTACGTTATCACCGATGATGAGGTACTGGCAACCGAGGTTGATGGCAAGCTGCTTGTCCGTAGCGCGATCGCCAATCACATACGAGTGTGCCAGATCGTACTCACCTGTCATATACTTGGTCATCATGCCTGTACCCGGCTTGCGTGTAGGGAGGTTATCCTCAGGGAAGCTGCGGTCGATGAGTATGTCATCAAACTCCACGCCCTCGCTCTTCAGAGTGTTGAGCATGAGGTTGTGCGTAGGCCAGAAGTCTGCCTCAGGATAGCTATTGGTCCCCAGTCCGTCCTGGTTGCTGACCATCACGAACTCGAAGTCAAGCTTGGTACGGATGAAGTTGAGGTTGCGAATCACTCCTGGTAGGAACTGAAACTTATCGAACGAGTCGATCTGTTCGTCTTCAGGTTCGACGAGGATGGTTCCGTCGCGATCTATGAATAATGCCTGTTTCATAATCTATACGTATTGTCTTAATGCCGAGAGCAACTTGGTGTTCTCCTCCTTCGTACCGATGGTGATGCGGAGGCAACCCTCGCAGAGCTCTACCTTGTTGCGATTGCGCACAATGATGCCACGCTGCACGAGGTACTTGTATATGCCATTGGCATCAGTAACCTTGGCAAGGAAGAAGTTTGCATCGGATGGATAGACCTTCTCGCAGATAGGAAGGAGCGACACGGAGTGCATGAGGTGCTCACGCTCCTCAAGGATGAGTGCTATGCGGCGCTGAAGAAGGGTGACATTGGAAAGGATCTCCTTTGCCTTCTCCTGAGTGAGGATATTGACATTGTATGGGTACTTGACCTTATTGAACAGGGCAATGATATCGGCGCTTGCAAATGCCATGCCAAGACGGATGGATGCTGCACCCCACGCCTTGCTGAAGGTGTTGAGGACAATGAGGTTAGGATACTTTGCTATGAGCTGGCGCATAGGACGCACAGCAGAGAACTCGGAATATGCCTCATCGACAATAACGATGCCAGGGAACTCGCTGATGACGCGCTCGACCTTCTCGGGTGCAAAAGCATTTGCCGTAGGATTGTTTGGCGAACAGATGAAGATGATCTTCGTGTTCTCATCGGCTGCTGCAAGAAGGCGGTCGGGATCCATGTCGTAGTTCTCATCGAGCGGCACCTTGCGGTACTCGATGTCGTTGGTGTCGGCACACACCTCATACATGCCGTATGTAGGCGAGATGGCCACCACATTGTCCACTCCCGGACGACAGAAGATGCGGTATGGGAGGTCGATGGCCTCGTCCGATCCGTTGCCGAGGAAGATGTTGGCAGTAGGTACGCCCTTGAGAGGCGAGATCATGGCCTTCAGTTCCTCCTGAAGTGGATCAGGATAGCGGTTGATTGGTGCTGAGTGAGGGTTCTCGTTGGCATCAAGGAAGACATCGGCCTTCATGCCCTTGAACTCGTCACGTGCACAGCTATATGGCTTGAGCGCCCAGATGTTGGGACGCGTTAATTCGCTTAATGGTTTCATAATGATCAAAGTATTATCACAATGATTGGAGTCTGATGGTCATTGCATTCTTGTGAGCATCAAGCATCTCGGCTTCTGCCATGAGCTCGACTGCACGACCGATGTTGGCTATACCTTCGGCAGTAAGGTTCTGGAATGTCACTTTGCGGCAGAAGCTGTCGAGGTTGACACCCGAGTATGCCTTGGCATATCCGCTGGTAGGGAGCGTGTGGTTGGTGCCCGAAGCATAGTCGCCAGCCGACTCGCATGAGTAGTGACCTACGAACACGGAGCCTGCATTCACTACGCTGTCGCAGTAGTCCATAGCACTATCCATGGCAAGGATGAGGTGCTCAGGAGCATAATCGTTGCAGATGTCGAATGCCTCCTTTATGTCGTGAAGTATGATGATCTTGCTATATTCCAAAGCCTTGGATGCTATCTCCATGCGAGGGAGAAGGGCAAGCTGGCGGTCGACCTCAGCACTAACGGCATCAGCCACCTGGACTGAGTCGGTGAAGAGGATGGACTGCGAATCAATGCCATGCTCTGCCTGCGAAAGGAGATCGGCAGCAACGAATGCAGCATTGCAAGTGCTATCGGCAACTATTGCCACCTCCGATGGACCAGCAGGCATATCGATAGCCACCTCGTGGAGCGACACCTGCTGCTTGGCAGCCATCACAAACTGATTGCCTGGACCGAAGATCTTGCTGACCTTAGGCACGCTCTCGGTACCGTAAGCCATGGCTCCGATGGCCTGTACGCCTCCAGCCTTGAAGATGCGATTGACACCTGCTATGCGTGCTGCCACGAGAATGGCAGGATTGAGCTTGCCTTCCTTGTTAGGAGGAGAGCAGAGCACGATGTCGCGGCATCCTGCTATCTTGGCAGGTGTGGCAAGCATGAGAACGGTAGAGAATAGTGGTGCTGTACCACCTGGGATGTAAAGACCTACCTTCTCGATGGCGATGCTCTTCTGCCAGCATTTCACACCCGGACGTGTCTCCACTTCGATAGGAGCATACGCCTGTGCCGAGTGGAATGCAGCAATATTGTCGTGTGCCAACTGGATGGCACGCTTCAGATCGTCGGATACGAGTCCTTCCGCCTCCTGCATCTCTGCCTCGGAAACGGCAAGACTATCAAGCTGCACCTTGTCAAACTTCAGCTCGTAGTCCATCACGGCTGCATCACCACGCTGCTGGATGTCGTCAAGAACGGTCTTGACTGTGTTGCGCAGCTCGGATGCATCACGATGCGGACGCTGAAGAAGTGCCTTCCACTCTTCACGTGTAGGATATTTTATGATGTTCATCGTAAAAATGCTTACGGTGGGCTCTATAAATTCCCACCGATAGGATATTAACAATTATGGGCTATTTTACAGAATCATTTTTTCGATTGGAGTAACGAGGATACCCTCTGCACCGAGAGCCTTGAGCTGGCCCACGATCTCCCAGAAGTGCTTCTCATCGAGCACAGCGTGAACTGAGCACCACTCCTCGTCGGCAAGTGGGATGATGGTTGGCGACTTGAGTCCTGGAAGCACCTCGATGATCTCGTTGAGACGAGCCTTAGGAGCATTCATGCGGACATACTTCTTGTCCTCAGCAATGAGTACCGACTCGATGCGGAAGAGGAGTTCCTTAAGTATCTCCTTCTTCTCGTCCGAGAGCTTCTTGTCACCAATGAGGAGTGCCTCGCTCTTCATTACCACCTCAACCTCGCTGAGGTTGTTGCTGACCAATGTAGAACCCGACGACACGATATCGAAGATACCATCAGCAAGACCGATGCCCGGTGCAATCTCAACGCTTCCCTGGATGACGTGTACATCCATATCAACGCCCTTCTCCTTCATGAAGTTGCGGAGTATGTTAGGATAGGAAGTGGCAATCTTCTTGCCGTTGAACCACTCCACGCCTGGATAGTCGATAGCCTTTGGAATGGCAAGCGAGATGCGGCACTTTGAGAATCCGAGGCGCTTGATGATGTCGGCATCCTCGCCACGCTCAACAAATTCGTTCTCGCCCACGATACCTATGTCGGCTACGCCGCTGGCTACGGTCTGTGGAATATCATCGTCGCGGAGGTAGAGCACCTCGAGTGGGAAGTTGGTTGACTGAACCAGAAGCGTACGCTTTGATGATGGAACCTTGATGCCTGCTTCTGTAAGGAGGTTGATTGTATCTTCGTAGAGTCGTCCTTTTGACTGTATTGCAATTCGTAACATTGTATTTTTTGATTTGTGATTTATGAGTTATGAGTTTTTTTTGATGACAAAATCACCTGTGATGATCTTGTGGCTCGACTTGAGATAAGTACCTATCTGTGGCGACTTACGCTGCGGGCCGCAATGTCGGAAAAACTCAAGTATGTTGCGGTAGCTGTAGGCATCGGTGTCAAACACTATGAAGTCGAAGCCATCATAGTTGGTTAGTCCCTCGATCGAGCCTCCCCTTCCGGGTTCGATCTCGACCGTCTGATACCTAAGCTCGTTTTGCTCCATCACTTCCTTCATGTCGAGCAATGTCTGTCCGTAACCCACGAGGAGGAACTTCTTCTGCTGGCAGTATTGCTTGTTGGTCAGCGAGATGTTCTTACCCTTCCTGCAGAGCTTCGAGTAGATGTAGGTCATTGCTCCCTTGAAGTAGATGGCAAGCTTGATTGGTACTGTGACAAAAATATTATAGTGTCCATAATGCTTCTCAGTGAAGATGAGCATAGCCTTATAGAACGTGGTAACGTATTTGAACGATGACTTGTTGGTACTCTCGCCCTTGTAGTGCATGATGCTCACAGGGAGATAGTAGTTGTTGTGGCCAGTCATCAGCATGCGATAGGAGAGGTCGATATCCTCGCCATACATGAAGAATGTCTCATCGAACAGTCCGCACTTGTCGAGCACCGAACGGCGAAGGAACATACATGCACCGGAGAGGATCTCTATCTGGTTAGGCAGGTTCTCATCCAGATACTGCATGTAGTACTTGCCAAATGTTGGGCTCTTTGGGAAACGGCTGGTGAGGCCCACCATCTTGCAGAAACTGGTAAACGGCGTAGGGATACCGCGTCGCGACTCGAGCGCAAAGCTGCCATCCGTGCGGAGCATCCTGACTCCAGTGGCACCTGCCTGTGGATGCTCGTCCATGAACTTCACGCAGTCGCAGAGCACATTCTCGCCCAGGATGGTGTCAGGATTGAGCAGCATGACATATTCGCCCTTGGAGATGCGTATGCCCTGGTTGTTGGCACGCGCAAAGCCTACATTGTCCTTGTTCTGGATGAAGAGCACATCGCGGAAACGTGGAGTAAGGTATTCGACCGATCCGTCGCTGCTATTGTTGTCGACCACTATCACCTCCGTATTTATTCCACATGCCGAACGTACCACCGACTCGAGACATTGCTCGAGGTAGTACTTCACATTATACGAAACGATGACGATTGATAGTTTGACCATAACGATTTACGGATGCTATGTTGCGCGATGCTATATACGTTTACAATCTTTTTACTTTCTCTTTATTCACTTTTCTTTCCTACAGATCATGCTCCTCTCCCTGACGCTCCAGGTAGTCTTCAATCTTATGGCGTGAAGGAATGCAGAACAGGATTACCGCCAGCATACTGATGCACGCACAGAGGATGAACGAAACGTTGAACGTGAAATAATAAAAGAGCACACCCATGATGCATGGAGCGGTGAGGCTGAACAGACGAACTATCGACCACAAGTGGTAGGATGCAAGCGCCTCGTCGTAGTTCATGCGGCGCAGGTTGCGAGTAGTGTTGAGGTCGAAGAGCTTGATGGCGATAGGAATCGTGACAAGAGTCAACACTATCACCACACACTCAAGCACAAACTCCGTATTCGGACTGAACGGTGCATTGCCTGCGAAAACGTTCAACTCACCAAGCACCACAAGTAGCACTACAAAGGCTATCTGCGATATCAGCTCCGCACGAAGCAATGTCATAAGTTTACTTATCTGTTTCTCCATAAAATTGTCAAATCAAAAAAAAACAATTGTTCTATCCCTTGAATGGGACACGGTTCACGAGCGAACGGCCGAGTGTCACCTCATCCGTGTATTGCAGTTCGTCGTTGATTGAGAGTCCTCGTGCCAGAACCGTCAGTTCCACATCGTCGTGATGCATCAGTTTGCGGTAGATGTAGAAGTTGGTCGTATCGCCCTCCATGGTGCTGCTCAGCGCCAGGATTACCTCCTTCACGCCTCCTGCTTCCACCCTATCCACGAGCGATTCGATCTCAAGGTCACCAGGGCCTATGCCGTCCATCGGCGATATCACACCTCCCAGCACATGATAGAGTCCCTTGTACTGCATGGTCGACTCCACAGCCATCACATCCTGTATGTTCTCGACCACACAGATGGTGGAAGCGTCGCGCTGAGGGTTGCTGCATATCTGGCATACATCGGTGTCGGAAATGTTATGGCACGTGCGGCAGTACTTCACCTCATGGCGCAAAGTATGCAGCGCATTGCAGAATCCGTCGACTTTATCCGCGTCTATACGAAGCGTGTGAAGCACAAGTCGCATAGCGGTCTTGCGCCCTATTCCAGGCAGTTTTGCAAATTCGTCGACAGCGCGGTTTAGGAGCGCTGATGAATACTGTTGTTCCATAAACGGGTGCAAAGATAGCAATAATATTCCATTCGGCAAAGGGGAAAGAGGTAAAATACACCTTTCCGCATCCAAATTGGAACATTTACAAAGGCAAACCGTACGAGAGTTTCAATGTATCCATCACAAAGAGGCTGCGTATGTGGGAGATGTAGCGGAACTGTCCAAGCTCATTGAGCACAAACTGCTGGTACTGGTGCATGCTGCTTACGCAGACCTTCAGCATGTAGTCGCCATCGCCGCTTATGTTGTAGCATTCAGTCACTTCGTTCCATCCGTTCACCGCCTCGCGAAACTGTTCTGCAATGTCGCGGTTGATCTGTCCCATGCTCACATTGCAGAACACCTGGAAGCCGCGTTCCAGGCGATCGGCATCGAGTATGGCAACATAACGGCGAATGTAGCCCATGCGCTCGAGGCGTCGCTGGCGCTCAAATGTAGGTGTGGTGCTGAGATGGATCTTCTGAGCCAGTTCCTTTGTAGTCAGTCGGCAGTTATCCTGCAGGGTGCGCAGTATCTTTATGTCTGTCTCGTCGAGATCGTGTATTACTGTTTGATTCATTTGCGTTGTCTTTATTGTTTTATCGTTCTATGGCACACGCACTTTTGCCGTGTCCTTACAAGGCTTTCAGTTCGGTGTAAAGTCGCTGCACAGGGAGGCCCACCACATTGAAGTAGCTGCCCTCGATGCCGGTGATTCCTATGTAGCCTATCCATTCCTGGATGCCGTATGCGCCAGCCTTGTCGTATGGCTTGTAACGCTCTATGTAATAGTCAATTTCTTCATCCGTAAGCAGGGCAAAACTGACCTGAGTAGTAGTGGCAAACTGCACCGTTCGCTCCGATGTCACGATGCTCACTCCGGTTATCACTTCATGCTTGCGTCCCGACATGAGGTGGAACATACGGCGGGCATCGTCGGCATCCTTTGGTTTGCCGAGCACTTCGCCGTCCACATACACTATCGTATCGGCTGTGATGATCAGTTCGTCACCACTCATCGAAGCCTTGTATGCCTTAGCCTTCTGACCGGATATGTACATCGGTATCTCCTCGCCCCTCAACGATGAAGGATAACTCTCATCGATGCCTTGCAGCGTGCGAACCTCAAACTCGAGTCCCAAGCCAGCAAGCAGCTCCTTGCGACGAGGCGAATTGGATGCAAGTATTATTTTATATTTCGAAATATTCTCCAGCATAATTCATGTTTCTTTCAAAAAAAAACTCTCAACTCTAACCTTTAACCTCTAACCTTTAACCTCTAACCTAAACAATCACCATCCAAAGGCTTTAGCATCATTCATCCACAAGCCCTTGGCTTTCAGCACCTGCTCCATCACGTCGCGTCCGCAGCCCATGCCGCCATTCTTATGGCTCACATATCGGCTCACGGCCTTTACCTCAGGACAGGCATCGGCAGGGCAACAAGGCAGTCCGCAACGCTTCATCACCTCGTAGTCAGGGATGTCGTCGCCCATGTACAGAATCTCCTCATCCTTAAGGTCATACTTCTCCTTCAGTTGGTCGTAGACAGTCACCTTCACGGCAGCACCGAGCACCACATCCTTCACTCCAAGGCCCTCATAGCGCTTGCGTACGCTCTCCGTATTGCCACCGGTGATGATGGCAATGATCATGCCGCACTTCACAGCATGCTGCATAGCGTAGCCGTCCTTGATGTTGACAGTACGCATCGGTTCGCCGTTAGGATGCTGAGTGATCGTCTCGCACGAGAGCACACCATCCACATCGAAAAACATGGCACGTATCTTTGACAAGTCGTAGTTTATCATATCTCTTTCCTCCGACAATTGTATTCAACTTTCGCTGAGCATCACATATACTCCTTGTGTATGTTCTCGCTCAGCATGCTGTATATCTGCTTCATATCCACCTCGCTGTCGAGCATCTCAAGATGCTTCTGGATCACGTTCTCATCCCATCTGATGGCAGGACCCGTCTGTGCCTTGCGAGGCGACATCTTCTCCACCTTGCACGAAGTCTCCTTGATGAGTGGAAGCATCACTTCAAACGGTATGCCATGCTCCTCGAGCATCTTCTCTGCCAGAGCGTACATACGGTTGGTGAAGTTGCAGCAGAACACGGCTCCAAGATGCAGGTACACGCGGTCGGCCGAACTCATCTCTGTCACGCGGTCGGTGATGCTCTCTGCCAACTGGCGCAATGTCTGAAGGTCAGCATCGGTCGATGCCTCGATAAAGGTAGGAATGTGCTTGAAGTCCGTAATGCGCTTCTTCGAGAATGTCTGCATCGGATAGAGCACTCCCCTATGCTCCACAGGGAGCACATCCATCGGCATACTGCCAGCCGTGTGGACGAACAGTTTGTCCTTCACCCTCTCTGCCAGCTGTGTTGCCACGCCGACGAGTGCATCGTCCTTCAATGCGAAGATGTAGGCATCAGCGTCACACCTTATTTTATTAATATCCGTGAATGCGGAGCACTCGTATGCATCGCCAAAGGCATCAGCACTATCAGCCGTACGACTGTACACCTGCAGCACATCGTGTCCTGCCCTGATCAATGCTTCGGCAAGATTGGTAGCCAGGTTGCCTGCTCCGATAAAGACTATTCGCATAATTAGTGGATTGGTAATAAAAAGTTGTTTTGCATCCAAAGAAGAAGATATAAGAAGAAAATTATGATTTGTGATTTATGATTTATGATTTGGATCTATAATTTATTGTTCAATGTTCTTGCCTTGCAAGCGCTTCGCGATAACTTTTTCTTTGGAGGCTTTCTTTGGAGATATTTTTGGAGTCTTTTTTATGGCTGTTATTCTTTGTATTCGCCTATGTGTACATTCTCCCACTTCAGGCTGTCCTCATTCTGAGGCTTGCGCTCAATGGCAGGATAGCCGATGCCTATCACGCACTCAGCAATGAGATTGCTTGGGTAGTGAAGCAGGAAGCGCAGTATGTTGTCAGCACTCTCAGTCTCGTTCATGAAGCGGTTGCGCACCTGGCACCAGCACGAGCCAAGACCGAGGTCGGCAGCCTGATACTGTATGGTTGCTGCAGCGATGCTTGCATCCTCCACCCACACATCTGTTACCTCATGGTCGCCAAGCACCACGATGGCTGCCTTGGCTCCAGCCAGGAACTGACTGCCCATAGGGCGGCAGAGCGACATTTTCTCCAGCACATCCTTGTCGTCCACTACGATGAAGTGCCATCCGCGTGTACCCTTGCTCGTAGGAGCCATCAGCGCTGCACGGAGTATGAGCTGAAGGTCGTCTGGGTTGATATCCTGGTCAGTAAACTTGCGCACCGAACGGCGCATCTGTACTAATTCTTTGAAATTTTCCATAATAAATAATGTGTTATTGTTTTGTTTTATGGTGCAAATATAAGCATTTTTTTCGGTACAGGAAAGATTTTCCACGAAAAAGTGAATCTCAAGGCTATTTATCTATGTTTATTCTGCGATTTTGGGAAATTCTAAGAACATTTTCCTATGTAATGCGAATTGTTTGGTCACTTTTACTAAAGTTCGTAACTTTGCACCGTCGAAAGATAAAAACAGCGACACAGTTTACAAATCAACAACGAATATTAATAACTAAAAAAACAATAAGATTATGGCACAGAAATTTCACATTGAGACACTCGCACTCCACGTAGGACAGGAAAATCCAGATCCAACAACTGATTCACGCGCAGTACCAATCTACCAGACTACATCGTACGTGTTCCGCAACTCACAGCATGCAGCCGATCGTTTCGGTCTTCGCGACGCAGGCAACATCTACGGCCGCCTCACCAACTCCACTCAGGGCGTGTTTGAGGACCGTGTAGCAGCCCTCGAAGGCGGTGTAGCCGGACTTGCAGTAGCATCGGGTGCAGCAGCTGTAACATACGCACTTCAGAACATAGCTCAGAATGGCGACCACATCGTAGCAGCCGACAACCTCTATGGCGGTTCGTTCAACCTCATCACCCACACCCTTTCTACTCAGGGCGTTGACTATAGCATTGTGAATGTCAACGATCTCGCAGCTCTCGAAGCAGCTATCCGTCCTAACACAAAGGCCGTGTACGTTGAGACATTCGGCAATCCTAATTCCGATGTAACCAACCTCGATGCCATCGCAGAGGTCGCTCACAAGCACAACACACTCCTCATCGTTGACAACACCTTCGCACCTATCCTCATCCGTCCTATCGAGCACGGAGCCGACGTAGTGGTTCACTCAGCAACCAAGTTCATCGGAGGTCACGGATCATCGCTCGGAGGCGTGATCGTCGATGCAGGTCGTTTCGACTTCAAGGCTAATGCCGACAAGTATCCTACCATCGCTAAGCCAGACCCTTCTTACCATGGCGCAGTATTTGCCGATGTAGCCGGTGCAGCAGCATTCGTGACTCGTATCCGTGCTGTCATCCTTCGCGACACAGGTGCTACCATCTCTCCATTCAACGCATGGATACTGCTTCAGGGCGTAGAGTCGCTTCCTCTCCGCATCGAGCGCCACACTTACAATGCCAAGAAGGTGGTCGACTACCTCGCAGCTCATCCAAAGGTTAAGTCGGTTAGCCACCCTTCACTCCCATCCCACAAGGATCATGCCCTCTACGAGAAGTACTTCCCTAACGGTGGCGGTTCTATCTTCACATTCGAAATCAATGGCACTCAGGAAGATGCCTGGAAGTTCATCGACTCGCTCCAGATCTTCTCTCTCCTCGCCAACGTTGCCGATGTCAAGTCGCTCGTCATACATCCTTACACCACTACTCACTCGCAGATGACTCCTGAGGAGCTTGCCGCTCAGCACATCACTCCTACTACCATTCGTCTCTCTATCGGTGTGGAGCATATCGACGACATTATTGCCGACCTCGATCAGGCTTTGGCCCAGATCTAACGTTTTCTGGCAAAACACTTGCGCATTAACTCAAAAACAATTAACTTTGCAGAAAATTTCACATAAATAGCATAAGAATCATGGCAAAAATAGCATCACAACTCACCGAGCTCATCGGCAACACCCCATTGCTCCAGCTCAACAGCTTCTCAGCTCAGGAATCACTCCTCACCAACATCATAGCCAAGGTAGAATACTTCAACCCAGGCGGATCAGTCAAGGACCGCATCGCGTTCAACATGATCGCTGATGCTGAGCGCAAGGGCATCCTCAAGCCAGGCGCAACCATCATCGAGCCTACATCGGGCAACACAGGCATCGGACTTGCCTTCGTATCGGCAGTCAAGGGCTACAAGCTCATCCTCACCATGCCTGAGACCATGTCGGTCGAGCGCCGCAACCTCGTCAAGGCCTACGGAGCACAGGTAGTGCTCACCCCAGGCTCAGCGGGCATGAAGGGAGCCATCGCCAAGGCCGAGGAACTTCGCGACTCCATAGCAGGCGCAGTCATCCTTCAGCAGTTTGAGAACCCTGCCAACCCAGCCATCCACTACGCTACCACAGCCGAGGAGATATGGCGCGACACCGATGGCAAAATCGACATCTTCGTAGCCGGAGTAGGTACAGGCGGTACTGTGAGCGGTGTGGGCAAGCGCCTCAAGGAGCTCAACCCTGCCATCAAGGTGGTAGCAGTCGAGCCTGAGACATCGGCAGTCCTTTCGGGCGAACCAGCAGGTGCCCACAAGATCCAGGGCATCGGAGCCGGATTCATCCCTAAGACATTCAGCCGCGAGGCAGTCGACGAGATCTTCAAGGCACCTAACGATGCAGCCATCCTCACCTCACGCAAGCTCGCAGCAAGCGAAGGTCTCCTTGTCGGCATCTCATCCGGAGCATCGGCCTATGCAGCATCACAGCTTGCCAAGCTTCCAGAGAATCAGGGCAAGACCATCGTGGCACTCCTCCCTGACACCGGTGAGCGCTATCTCTCTACCGTGCTCTACGACTTCGAGAACTATCCATTGTAGCATGCCATAAACTTATTCATAATGCCACACTCAGTTGGCACATTGAGGGCGCAAAGATAAAAATCTTTGTGCCTTTAATGTTTTTTTCACCCTTTTATTTCATTATGTCCCAAATAATCCGTTACTTTGCACGATTTTTCGACAAACAGATGCACATCGATGCACTAACAATAATATGAAAGTAGTAACATCCATTGCAGAGCTCCAGTCGCTCATCGCCACTCTGAGAGCAGAAGGTCAGACCATCGGCCTCGTGCCTACCATGGGCGCCCTCCACGAGGGACACGCATCGCTCGTACGCCGTTCGGTAGCAGAGAACGATACCACCATCGTAAGCATATTCCTCAACCCAACACAGTTCAACGACCCAAAGGATCTCGAACGCTACCCACGCACCCTCGACAGCGACTGTGCGCTCCTCAACGAGTGCGGTGCTCAGATAGCCTTCGCCCCTACTCCACTTGAGGTCTATCCAGAACCTGACACCCGCACCTTCTCCTATCCGCCTACCGATAGCGTGATGGAGGGAGCACGCCGTCCGGGCCATTTCAACGGAGTGTGCCAGATAGTTTCAAAACTCTTCATGTACACACAGCCCGACCGTGCATACTTCGGAGAGAAGGACTACCAGCAGATAGCAGTCATCAAGGCCATGGTGCAGGACTACCGCAACGGACGCCACGATGACATACTCATAGCTGGCAAGCCAGCCGACACATCGTGGGCGCAGACGCTTACCATCGTACCATGCCCAGTAATCCGCGAGGACAACGGACTCGCACGCTCATCGCGCAACACACTCCTCACTCCCGAGGAGCACGACATCGCGCCCCACATCTACCGCATCCTTCAGGAGAGCAAGACACAGGGCCTCAGCGTCGACGACACATGCCAGTGGGCCATCGATCAGATCAATGCCATCCCAGGCCTTGAAGTCGAATACTACAGCATCGTCGATGGCGATACCCTTGCCGATGTCCATTCATGGGACGAGGCTGAGAGCATCGTAGGATGCATCACCGTCTACTGCGGCCACACACCAATACGACTCATCGATCACACAAGATATAAGTAACAGGCACCACCTGAACCATAAAAACCACAATCATGCAGATAGAAGTACTGAAGTCAAAACTACATTGTTGCAAAGTTACTGAGGCCAACCTCAACTACATGGGTTCCATAACCATCGACGAAGACCTCATGGACGCAGCCAACCTCATAGCAGGCGAGCGCGTCTACATCGTCAACAACAACAATGGCGAGCGATTCGATACATACATCATCAAGGGCGAGCGCGGTTCCGGCTGCATCTGTCTCAACGGAGCAGCAGCACGCAAAGTGCAGGTAGGCGACATCGTCATCATCATGTCCTATGCACTCATGGACTTCGAGGAGGCCAAGACCTTCAAGCCTACCGTAGTCTTCCCAAACTGCGAAGACAACTCACTGGTCTGATGACAAGACACATTTAAGTGAAAAGATAAAATATAAAAAGTGAAAAGTGTTATCGACGGCATCGATAACACTTTTCACTTTTATCTTTCAAGTTTTGAACTTGTATCAATTCTTCTTCGCGATAAACTTATCGAGCTTGCCACCTCTCCATGCGAAGAAACCGACAATAGCAACCACAACGGCTATGATGCCAAAGGCTACAAGTGGACGATAGAATATCCATGCCACAGCAATCACGAGAAGCGACCATACAACACCGATAATGTTGCAGATGAGGTTTACGCCCCAGTTCATGATGCTTGAAAGGAAAGGAACGACCTTGAGCAATGTACTCAGGAAGTCGAAGATGCCCTTCAGACCGCCGCATACGAGGAGCGTACCGATCACACGCCATATCCAGAGCCACATAGTGTTGGCAGACTCCTGCTGCTCAAACATCTCGTCCATCGACCTTCTGCCCATGGAGATAGCGCTGAGAGTCTTTCCATTCTTACCCTTGAACGATACGAACGAATCGCCATCGACCTGAGCAAGGATAGACACGAGGCCAGGGTTAACCTGTGTGAAAGTGACACGCACATCACCAATCTGAGGCGAATTAGGGTTCTTACCGAAGTATACCACATTCTTAGCAACGTGAACATACTCGTAGCGGTTGTCATCAATCACCACCTCAGGAGCAGCCTGAGCAGTCGAATCCACATTTGCCGAGTCCACAGTCTCAACCAACTGGGCAGCAAGCTTTGAAGCCATCTCGGCAGCAGCACGCTGTTCAGGAGTCTCAACCATTCGGGCTATCTGGGTGTTCCATGACTTCAAGATCGACTCGTCGATATTCAGTTCCGAAGGCATGCTGCCATGCATACCAGCTATGAGCGAGCTATTGAGGCGATAGCCACCGAACGCCACGTTCTCAGCCACCTTATGGTCATTATCAAACTGCATCAGAGTCATGTTCACATACTGCGACTCATTGGTGCCGTGAAACTCCGACGAGCTGACAGGCGAATTGGTCCACGCCTTCTCGCAAGTGTAGGTAGTAGTAGTCTCCTGACTGCCACCGAGCTTATCCTTAGTAGTTGATGAACTTCTCTCCACAAACTGGTAATATTCCACCTTGCGATCGAGCTTAATAGCCGAAGTGCTGTAGCCGAACTGCTCATCCTGAAGCACATCAGCAGTTGCAGTCATAGCCGTAGCATGAATGAGCTGTCCTGTGAGCGATGGATCGACATTATCCACATTATCGATGTGTACAGCCACACCCTGGGCCTCTTCGAGCATCTTTGCAGTCTTTACTGCACGACCCTCATTCCACCAGAGGAGGCATGTACCGATGACGATCATCATAAAGCCTGCTCCGATGCCACCGAACGAATTTTTCACTCGCGAACCGTAACCAACGGTTGTAGTTTCTGTTACTGCCATAGTCAATGATAATTAAAGTATTATTATTATGTTTTTTAGGTTTCACAAATTCGGTTGCAAATATACACTTCTTTTTTCAAACCACAAAGCAAATAGGCGAAAAGTTGAAAAGAAACATTCGGCAGCCTCGTTTTGTGCGTTTTTTCTTCTTGATTGTTCTATATTTCAATTAGTGTCTTTTTTTAGTGTGTTTTTGAAAAAAAAAGACACTGAACAAGAGATTGAATATTAGTACATTATAATCGTCTAGTGTTTTTTTTACTATAAAATGCTCTAAAACCTCTTATATACACACGTACGTGAGGCGTACGTGTGTGTATATAGAAGGTTTTTTAGCTTAAAACCATAAAAAACACACTAGAACCGCATAACTATTTGATAATGAGCGCACAATTCAGTGTCTTTTTTTTTCATTTTCACACTAAAAAAGACACTAAGCATGCTTTCGTACTAAAAATGGTTGACCACCCACCGCTATATAAGGAAACTCCTTGCAAGGATTCAGTCGAAACATTGCAAGGAGTTGGGCGAACGAGTGCAAGGAGTATCAGTTACTCCTTTGGCGCATGCTTGCTGACCTGCGAGAGGAGGAAGGCACGGACATCGTTCCAATGGTAGTATGGGGCAATGTCGGTGGCTACAGGGATGGTGGTCTCAACCTCGTTGTGGAGGAACTTGACAATGATGTCGTCCGACTTCTTGCTGCGATACATGATCATCTGTATGTTGGCTGCCATAGGCGAGACGTAGTAGTTGCGCCATTGCTGGTCGACCTTAAAGAGGTCGGACTCATTGCTGTCGCAGTTCTTGAGACGCATGATGGATGCCAGCGGAATGATGTTGCCATCGTGACCGAAGCGGAGGGTGACGGCATCGCCCTCTCCACGTACTGCTGCATCGGCACCATCGATGATGTTCTGGAGCAATGGGACGCAGCTTTCGAGCGCGGTGCCCTGATTGTATGGACTATCGGCATCGCAATGGTAGAACCAACTGTTGCCGTTGAGCCAGCATTGGTAGAGTTCGTCGGGAGTGAAGATATCGAAGAGGTCGACCGTGGTCTCCATGTCCTGAAGGTCGATGGCTACATCGAACAACTGATTCATAAGCATGTTAGGGAAAATGCGCGCTTTGCGATAGAAGGCGGTGTCGGAGATGAGGGCAGAGGTGAATCGCGACGCATCTATGCCTCGTGCACAGAATCGGTTGTGGTCCTTGGTCCATCCCTGAGGATTGCGCTTGAGGTCGTCGTAACGCTTGGTGTGAGAGTTGAGGTAGGACATGTTGGCACGACTCGTTTCCCAATCGAGGTTGACCTTTGGATTGAGTTCCTTGAGACGCTCACAGAAAGCTACCATGCTGAGGGCTACTCGCATCGATGTGGTGGAACGGGCTGTGATGCGTCCACCACCATTGAAGAGATGTGGATAGGCAGCATACATTCGCTCTGCTATGCCGCGATGCTGGCGCTTGCCGAGAGGTGCAAGTTCGTCGCCATGATACTCGGCCTCGAGCCACACTTCCTCCATGCGGCGCAGCACGTCGCGACCCTTGTCGGTAAGGGCATTCATCTCGTTTGCCATGCGGAGTGCATTGAGTGGACGACGGTAATCTTCGTCACTTAACATATAACGTGAACCATGACGACCATAATGACTGATATAGAATGCCTTATATCCCTTAGGTTGGGGTGTCTGCGTAGCGGTTGGTGCTTGGTAGGCATAGTACACGCCTCCGCTTCTGCCAGGGTCGGCGGTTATCTCTTCGAGTGCTGTCTGCGCTGTCGCATTTGTGATGCATAGCAGAAGGCTGATGATGGTAAATAAAGTCTTTTTCATGAGTTGAGTTATTGAATGAATGAGTATTAAAAACAAAAAAGGATAGACGCGCTGTCTATCCTTTAACAATCCTGTTTTTTCTTGAGCCTCTTGTCGGATTCGAACCAACGACCCCGAGATTACAAATCACGTGCTCTGGCCAACTGAGCTAAAGAGGCGGGTGGGTAAGCTTACTACATCGCGCCGCTACAACCAAGTACCTTTGCTGCGATCAAGCCCTGGAGGATTCCGAGGGAGCTGGCCGTATAGGACTTACCCATGTGATGCTCTTTTTCAAAAGCGAGTGCAAAGGTAGAGAGTTTTTGGTAAATATCAAAACAATTTACCGTTTTTTTTGCGTTTTAATCACAAAAGGCTATTGCTTTTGCTTGTAGTTTGTGCATTTTTCCTAAAAGTAATGCTGATTATCATTTAAAATGTGTATCTTTGCACGGAATTATGGAAGAAATAATATTAAATCTTGCCAATGGTGCGCTCGAGAACCTGAATTACGGTTGGATAGTGCTCTTCATGGCCATAGAAAGTTCGTTCATCCCATTTCCGAGCGAGGTGGTGATGATACCTGCTGCCTACATGGCGGCTGAGACCGGCGAGATGTCGTATCCAATGATCATCCTCATGGGTACAATCGGTGCCATGATCGGTGCGCTGATCAACTATGGCATATCGTATTTCCTGGGTCGCCCTATCGTGTACGGTTTTGCCAATTCGCGCTTCGGCCACATGTGCCTCATCGATGCCGACAAGGTGCAACAGGCTGAGAAGTTTTTCGACAAGCATGGCGCGGTAAGCACGCTGATAGGCCGTATGATACCTGCCATCCGTCAGCTCATCTCCATTCCTGCCGGACTTGCCAAGATGAACCTGGGTAGCTTTGTGCTCTTCACTTGCCTTGGTGCTGCCGTATGGAACCTGATTCTCACCCTGATAGGCTACCTGTGCCACACGGTGATGCCTAAGGAGGAACTGATAGAGATCATAACCCACTACAGCCACATCATTGGCTACACAGCCATCGCCCTCGTGGTTGGCGTACTTGGATTTCTTATTTATAAGGGAGCGAAGAAGAATTAAGAATTAAGAATTAAGAATTAACATGCTGATGATTAAGAATTAGCATATTTAACAAAGCTGAATAAAAGATATACATAATATGTTTGAAAATCTATCCGAACGACTTGAACGATCGTTCAAAATACTGAAAGGTGAAGGACAAATCACCGAAATCAACGTTGCAGAAACCCTGAAGGACGTGCGCCGTGCCTTGCTCGAGGCCGACGTGAACTATAAGGTTGCCAAGACCTTTACTGACACCGTGAAGCAGAAGGCGCTGGGTCAGAACGTGCTCACAGCCGTAAAGCCTGGCCAGATGATGGTCAAGATAGTACACGACGAACTTGCTTCCCTCATGGGCGGTGAGGCTACTGAGCTCAACGTACAGGGCCATCCTGCCATCATCCTCATGGCTGGTCTCAACGGTGCTGGTAAGACTACCATGTCGGGTAAGCTTGCTCTCCGTCTGAAGACTCAGAACCACAAGAAGCCTCTGCTGGCTGCCTGCGATACGTTCCGTCCTGCTGCGATGGAGCAGTTGCGCGTGCTTGCCGAGCAGGTCGATGTGCCATGCTACATGGAGCTCGGCGCCACCGATCCTGTAAAGGTGGCTCTCAATGCCATACAGGAAGCGAAGGCTAAGGGCAACGATGTGGTGATCGTCGATACTGCCGGACGCCAGTCGATCGATGAGGAACTGATGATCCAGATCCAGCAGATCAAGGCTGCAGTCAATCCTAACGAGACTCTGCTCGTTGTGGATGCCATGACCGGTCAGGATGCTGTCAACACAGCCAAGACTTTCAACGAGCGCCTTGAGATAGACGGTGTGATTCTCACTAAACTCGATGGTGACACACGAGGCGGTGCTGCCCTCTCGATCCGTACCGTGGTTGACAAGCCTATCAAGTTTGTCGGTACAGGCGAGAAGATGGAGGCTCTCGACGTGTTCCACCCATCACGTATGGCCGACCGTATCCTCGGCATGGGTGATATCGTCAGCTTCGTAGAGCGTGCCCAGCAGCAGTTTGACGAGGAGGAGGCTAAGCGATTGGAGAAGAAGATTGCGAAGAACAAGTTCGACTACAACGACTTCCTCGGCCAGATCAACCAGATAAAGAAGATGGGTAACATCAAGGACCTCGCAGCCATGATTCCTGGCGTAGGAAAGGCTATCAAGGACATCGACATCGACGACAACGCCTTCAAGAGCGTAGAGGCTATGATAGGTTCGATGACTCCATACGAGCGCGAGCATCCTGAGTGCATCAACATGAGCCGCAAGCAGCGCATCGCCAAGGGTTCGGGCATCACGCTCGACGAGGTGAACCGCGTGACAAAGCAGTTTGACCAGATGCGTAAGATGATGCGCATGATGACTGGCAGCCACATGGCTTCGGCTATGAAGCAGATGCAGAGAATGAAGGGAAGAATGCCGGGAAGATAAAAAGTGAAGAGGTTAAAGGTTAGAGGTTAGAGGTTAAAGGTTAGAGGTTAGAGGTTAAAGGTTAGAGGTTAGAGTAGAAACGCAAAATAAAAAAACAATTAAGATATGCAACTAATAGACGGTAAAGCCACTGCAGCTGCCATCAAGGCTGAGATTGCAGAAGAGGTAAAGAACATAGTAGAGGCTGGAGGCAAGCGCCCTCACCTCGCAGCAATACTCGTAGGTCACGACGGTGGTTCGGAGACTTACGTGAAGAACAAGGTCATAGCATGTGAGCAATGCGGATTCAAGTCTACCCTGCTCCGCTTTGAGGACGACATCACCGAGGAGTTCCTTCTCGACCAGGTGAAGAAGCTCAACGAGGATGACGATGTAGACGGATTCATCGTTCAGCTTCCACTCCCTAAGCACATCTCGGAGCAGAAGGTGATAGAGGCTATCGACTACCGCAAGGATGTGGATGGTTTCCACCCTATCAACGTGGGCCGCATGTCGATCGGTCTGCCATGCTACGTGTCGGCTACCCCACTCGGCATCACCGACCTTCTGGCTCGTTACAACATCGAGACCAGCGGCAAGAAGTGCGTTGTGCTCGGACGCTCGAACATCGTAGGCAAGCCTATGGCTCAGCTCATGATGCAGAAGCGCTACCCAGGCGATGCTACCGTGACCGTGCTCCACTCGCACTCAAAGAACATCAAGGAGGAGTGTGCACAGGCCGACATCATCATCGCAGCCCTCGGAAGCCCTAACTTCGTGACTGCCGACATGGTGAAGCCTGGTGCCGTAATCATCGACGTAGGTACTACACGCGTACCTGACGCAAGCAAGAAGAGCGGTTTCAGGCTGAACGGCGACGTGAAGTTTGATGAGGTAGCAGAGAAGTGCTCATTCATCACTCCTGTGCCAGGAGGTGTGGGGCCAATGACCATCTGCTCGCTGATGAAGAACACTCTTTCTGCCGGAAAGAAGGAGTTCTATCGATAAACAACAATCTTGCTGCACCATGAAGAAGGCATTCATCTTACTGCTTACCATGCTTATGGTCCTGCCAGCATTGGCTCAGACCGATCCCGGCTACTATATCAGCAACTACAATGTTGATATGGTGGTGCATGAGGACTATCGTTTCAGCATAACGGAGACCATAGAGGTGGACTTCCTCGAGGAGAGTCACGGCATATTCCGCATGATACCAAACTGGGTGTGGGTGAACCGCGACATCTCGGAGAAGCAAGATGGCAGCGAGACGAAACTGATGCACTACAAGGTGGACATCAGCAAGATGAAGACTTCGGAGGAATGGACTGAGATGAGTGAGTTTGGCGACTCGCTGCTGGCCATGCGTTTCGGCGTGGAGGACAGGACATTCACCGGACCTCACACCTATACGTTGAGCTACGAATACAAGCCATACGGTGACCGTGTGACTCAGAGCGACCTCTTCTTCTACTCGGTGCTAGGAGCGGGATGGGACTGCATGGTGAAGGTATTCATGTTCAACATCCATTTCGACAAACCACTCTCCGACACAGAGTTTGACAACATCGAGGCCTTCGTAGGCAGCTTGGGCAATAAGGCCAACGTGGCGAAGGAGATTATACTCCGCTCGACCAAGACCGACCTGGCAGGTGGTGCAAAGAACATACCTCCACGCTCGGCTGTGACGATCCGCATTCCGCTGCACGAAGGCTACTTCACAGAGGGCCTTCACCCTAAGCTCGACATTCAGCTGGCATGGGCTCTCGCCATCATTTCCATACTGCTATCCCTTTACCTTATTTATATAGAGCTGTTTGGAGGCGAAAAGATCACCAAGGTGCTGTCGTTCTATCCTCCTGACGACTGTTCAAGTGCCGATGTAGGTACACTCATCGACACCAGCGTGGACGATCAGGACATGATATCGCTCATACCTTGGTTTGCATCGAAGGGTTACCTCACCATCGACAACACCAGCGGACATCCTGTACTGGAGAAGGTGATGGACCTGCCTGACAATGCTCCTAAATACCAGAAGAAGCTGTTCAACGGTTTCTTCCCAGGCGACAAGAAGACATTCGACACCGAGCATGCAGGTGCCGGCTTCGGCAACAGTTGGCTCAACGCCATGGACGAGGCAAAGAAGGCATACAGCGGCAAGCTCAACAAACTCAACACGGGCAAGGCGCTGATACTGTTCATCGCCGTTATGGCTCTGTCGTTTGCCACATACTTCGCTACCAACACCTGCGATGCATATCTGACAGGCGGTATTACCACGGTATCCTACCTTGGCATAGCATTTATCGTACACGGCCTGCTCTCGGGCAAGAAGGGATGCGCAAACTATTTCATGGCCATAGTCGGAGTGGGATTTCTTGCCATGATGCAATTCGCCATGTTCATGGGCGAATTAAATGGCGAAGACGGCTCATACATCCAAACTGACATACTCCTACTTGCCAACATTTTCATGCTGGCTGCATGCCTGCTGGCGTTCCGCCTCGTAGTGATGACTCCTCATCGACGTGAGCGCATAGGTCAGATACTCGGTCTGCACGACTTCATAGACACAGCCGAGAAGCAGCAGCTGCAGCAACTGATGGATCAGGACGAGCAATACTTCTACAACGTGCTGCCTTATGCAGTAGCCTTCGGTATGGTGAAGAACTGGACCAAGAAGTTCGAGGGACTGACCGTTCCTCCAGCCGACTGGTACAGAGGCAATGATAACAACATGATGCAGGGATTTGTCAACATGACTCCTCAGCATCTCATGACCAAGTCCATGCGATCGTCCATCAAGACCGAGGTAAGCAAGCGCGCCGAAGCAGCTGCAGCAAGGTCGTCATCGAGCAGCAGTAGCAGTCATAGCTACGGCGGAGGCGGTGGCGGATTCTCCGGAGGTGGATTCGGAGGCGGCGGTGGAGGCCGATGGTAAGCACCACCAAAGCCCCAAAAAGTCACATAAGGCCCATAAGGCCATAGGACAAATAAGTCACATAAGGCTCATAAGTCACATAAGTTCCTTAAGCCCATGAAACGTCTTTTCATTCCTATCGCAGCATGTTTGATGCTCTGCACCTGCAGCAATGCTTCATCGACCAAGGCCAATACAGCCGTAGCCGATGACAGCACAGCGCTCGAGCAACAGGCCACGGCAATGAAGGCAAGCGCAAAGCTGGCATTCACCGGCGATGTGATGATGGGTACCAACTTCCCGTCCGACTACATTACAAAAGACAGGGGAAAGAGCCTCTTCAAGGATTGCGACAGCATACTCCGGGATGCCGACATAGCGATAGTGAACCTCGAAGGCACTTGCTACGACGGCACGGATGGCGAAGTGCGCAAGATGACCAATCCCAATACTTACTACATATTCAGAATGCCAGGCGACCACGCACAGCACCTTGCCAATGCCGGCATAGATGCCGTAGGGTTTGCCAACAACCACTCGTTCGATTTCGGCATGACAGGAAGGCGCAACACCATCAAGACCATGCACGACGCAGGCATCGAGGTGGCTGGAGTGCGCGAACTGGCAGAAGGATGCGTGATGGAGCGCGATGGGGTGAAATATGCCTACATTGCCTTTGCTGCTTCGTGTACAAAGGTGCTTGACATGCTCAACAGGCAGGAAGTGGACTCGATGATAGGCAAATACCGCGCTCTGGGCGATGTGCTCATAGTCTCGTTCCACGGAGGAGCAGAAGGTGCATCATTCCAGCACGTGCCAATGAAGGCAGAGACGTATGTGGGCGAGGACCGCGGCAACGTGCATGAGTTTGCACACCATTGCATCGACATGGGAGCAGACGTGGTGATAGGCCATGGACCTCACGTGCCACGCGCCGTGGAACTATACAACGGGCACTTCATCGCCTACTCACTCGGCAATTTCTGTGCTCCCTACCGTATGGGTACCACAGGTGCAAAGGGCTATGCACCACTCCTCGTGCTTAATATCAATCCGCAGGACGGCACCTTCATCGACGGACAGATACACTCGTTCCGCCAGTATGATGGCATAGGTCCGAGGAGCGACAGCAGCAACGCAGCTGCAAGAAACATACGCCAACTGACTCTCGACGATTTCCCTACCACCCCACTCTCCATAACCGAATATGGGCATATCACTAAGAAATGACAAACGACAAAAACATGAAGAAGCTTTTCATCCTAATCACATTGGTATCCCTGTTGCTATCCGGATGCAACGGCCAGAGCAAGGCAAGCAATGACTTTGCACCTGACAGCGTGTGTACAGCCGATTCTGTCATAGAAGTGGACAGCAAGACCAAGCTCTCGATCGAAATCAAGACATACGAGAAGACAAGACTGCTGCTTGCCGACTACGAGCCTCGCAACATCTATCACGAGAACAGCATATCCATAGAATGGCCAGAAAGTGCCGAGGGCATCAATCTCGATTCGCTCCAGAAGGCGCTGAAGAGCATGCTGCCCTTCGAAGGTCAGGGCAATGTACGCAAGATAGTGGACAGATGGTGTGACGAGATGTTTGCGGATGGAGGATACGACTGGGAATACACGGAGGTGAAGGAAAGAGAGGACAAGGAGGTGAACGAGGAAGCCGACAGCATCATGCAGTACGACACGGAATGTTCGTTCAATCTGGTGTTTGATGGTATAGACACGCTGCATCACATCATCAGTTTCACATCGACCTTCCACGATAACAACGGCTGCGGCATGGGAGCATGCATATTCTATACCCACAGCTATCTGAATTACGACTACATCGCAAACAAGGAAATCACCGTGGACGACCTCTTCCTGCACCGATCGAAAGCTGCTCAGCAGATGAAGAAGCAATGCATCAGTCTGGAGGACTACGATGACTTCGATGGACTGGAAAGACAGACCGATGTGCCTGATAAATTCTTCATCATGGGCGACACTGTGTATTTCACGTTCGAAAAGTACGAGATAACGTACGGTGCAGCAGGATGCCCATCGGTGGGATTTGACATCCGTAAGTGTCCAGAAATCCTCACCGACTACGGCAAGAAGCTGTTCGGCATAAAGGAGGATGAAACACTGGAACACAAAAAGAAGCCCATTACACATTGATTATTGACAACTACTTTATATAATACAAAGGAAATATGAACACAAGGAAACTATTGCTTCTCATGCTCTCACTACTCATGACAATGGGAGCATCGGCCGCTAAGGGCGATGAAGTGTGGAAGAGCATCGATGACTGGAGCGAATACATGTCGTCCAGCGAATTTGGCGATATACAGGGTATGATACTTTACGACGTAGATGCCGATGGTATCAACGAATGTTTCGTAGTGGGCGAATACGCCAGCGCCTTCTTCACCTGCGGCGATGGAAGCGGAAAGTATGGCAAGGAGCATATCTACTTGGCTGCAAACAGCATTCACACCAGTAGCCTGTCCATATATAAAGGCATACCTTACATCGCCCATCAGGGAGGATGCGGTACGGGATGTCACATTTTCGAGTATTACAAGATAGACAAGAGCAGCCTCGTGTCAGGATACCAGTCGGTAGAAACGTACAACCCTATGTCGGAGGACGAAGAAGGGAAAGAGGGCGAATACTTGCTCCTGAAGCCAGGACAGGAACCTCGCAAGATCAGTTCGGTGCTCTTTGAAAAGAACGCTCCAAAGAAAGCTGAGGTCATCAACCTCGAAGAACTTGACATGATTGCCATTGAAAGCAAGATGGAGGAAGAACCTGTGCCTGCAATTGCAGGTGCCAAGGCTACATTGCACTATCAGAGTGCTGACACAATCATCATACGCGACGACAACGGCTACTTCTACGCTATACTCAGCAATGGCGAACTGGCTGTTGCACCAGGCGGAGCATACAGCGGCGACATCGTGATACCTTCTGCTGTGGAGTATGAAGGCAAGACATATCCTGTTACCACCGTGCGTCGCAACACGTTCTACAAGACGCCAGCTGCAAGCAATATCGGTACCATCACATCGATCACTCTCCCAGCATCGGTTACGCTGGTAGGTGCTGATGCATTCCGCGACAATCCTTCGCTCATGGCTGTGAACTGTAGTCCAAAGACACGCATCGAGGTGCGTTCGTTCTGGGGATGTCCTAAGTTGAAGTTCGATCGCCTCGAACCAGTTTATGCCTATACAGCTTCATACGACATGGAATCAGCCCCAATGAGCGAGCAGATCAACGCCATGTCGGTTTACTATTTCCCTATCGATGAGGCAAACGACACGATTGCAGCATACCAATGGGCACTACACAAGTATCACCACAATGGTGTACGATTCAGCAAGTGGGCTAACATGAAAAACGACAGAGCCATGGCAGCCTATTGCTGGAGGACATCGCTGGTGCGAGGCGGTATCTTCAACCTGATCAACAAAAACAATGTTGAGACCATGTTCAAGGGCAACATGGGGCCATGCACCGAGGTGCTTCTGGCCGACAACAGCTACGTAGCCACTCACGAGTTCCCTATGTTCAGCCGCTGGCTCTGGGGCGAGGATGAGAAGCCGGCTCCAGAAGCCTTCAAGCAGGCTATGGCAAAGAAATATGGCAAGAAGGTGAAGTACAGCTACGAGGTGGGCAAACTGCTCTACACCACCAACGAGCAGCTCATCATCACGGAGTTTGCCATCACCAACCACGAGGCACAGTATGTACTCTCATGGCTCAAGGATGGCAAGGAGATATGCACATTCACAGAGAAACAGAAGACTGATCCTGAATACGAGGAGTACAGCGTATGGAACGTGGATGATGACGGCAACTACAACATCCCTACCCTCATGACTGTGGCTCGCGACGAGAAGGGCAACATCGAACTCTTCCTCCTGCACGCAGCACCTGAAAGCCTTAACTTCTCCCACCTGGTGCAGAAAGGCAACAAGTTTGAAAGCGTGGGTGGCGACCAGTGGTACAACTGGATCGATGCACCCGATGATTGAGAGAGACTCACCCTATAGTCCATAAACAATAAACTCATGAACTGAAATGAAAAAGACAATAATCAACACCATCGTAGCACTCGTCGCTACCATATTCACTACCAATGCCAACGCTCAGCAATGGAAGGACCATTGGACCGACTACCAGTGGACCAATGGTTACGAAATGGTTTCGTCAGTCCGTCTCAACGACAATCAGGTACTGCTCGTGGCACACGGCCTGTTCGATGCTGGCTACGGCTATCTGTTCGAGATAAAGAGTCTGGGCGACACCAACTACGACATGAAGGGCATACCAGAGTCGGCAGTAAAGTCGCGTCCACAGAATATTGACGAACTCGTGGCACACTTGCTCGACGAGAACAACTGCAATGGTGATGATGGACAGATATGGAAGCGCCGCGATGTAGGCGGACACGACATTCTCATCCGATACGGTGAAGACAACAGCATTTCCACCGTCTACATCCCTACAGGACGCGACTTGCGAGAGGTAGCAAACGAATCCCTTCAGGAGATAATAGTAGGTTCGTACACATCGACCAAGGGCAAGAAGTTCCAGTTCAATGATGATGGCACATGCATCTTCGATGGTACTCCAAACACCTACTACATGGCAGAAGAGGGCGAATACGGCGCACCTTCGTTTCACATCACACTCAACCGACAGATATGGGAACTTGAGCCTACCGCCGATGGCATGAAGATATACAACACGCACTTCCGCAATGATGTGGACGGCATACAGCGCGGTCGTCTGTACGCTACGCTCAAGTCGAGCAAGAACACTCCTCGCTGGGCATTCTCATCCGACCGCCCACTCATTGGCAGTACTCTCTATGAGGTCGATAAGGATGTGCTCCGACTCATGCGCAATGAGATCTATGCTCGCCACGGATACCGATTCTCGGACAAGAAGCTGCAGGCATATTTCGAGTCGTGCAAGTGGTACAAGGCCATAGATGACAATAAGTACGTTAATCTCACAGCATTGGAGACCATCAACGTAGCATTGATCAAGGCTGCCGAAAAGTAATCGTTATGAAACTGATATCAAAGGAGCACCCCCTATCCTACTTGCTCATCCTGGTGTTTGAGCTCATTGCCGGCATATTGTTGTGCATTGGAGGACTGGCAATCGACCTATCAATCTACGATCCGCCAGAGGATGTGCCAAGCTTCCCAATCCCCCTCTTCATGATGTTTGCCATGGCAATCACAGCCTGTGTGATGCTCATCAGCGCAATAATCAT
>JAKSLM010000100.1 GCA_024401225.1 Bacteroidaceae bacterium
CCTCGTGGGGCAGGAATCTGCGTATGGCTCTTGCCACGGTGCTCGTCTTCTGGACGTTTGTAGAGGTGGCTGCTCGTAATGGTTTTTTCAACGAAATCTGGGTGGATCCCCTTAACCACATTACAGAGATGGTCATCATCCTCGCTGTCTTCCTGGCTTTGGTGGTTGGATATTGGCTGTATAACGATAACCCTTCGACTGGCTCAGGACAGGCTCAAAACGATAACGACAACATTAATAAACAACTTAAAAACAACAAAGTAATATGAAAAAGTATCTTTACACACTTATCGCTGCAATGATGGCAGCAACAAACCTTATGGCACAACATGCTCCTATGGCCTTTGCCGGAGAGTCCGTTTTGTCTGTAGCAACCACAATCATCGAGAATCCCAAGGACACGATAATGTTTACGATGACTGGGATGAATTCTGGTGACATCACGCTGCCCGAAATGAAAGGCATGGGCACCATCCCCTCTTTCACTATCAGTGGTGTCAGCTTTACGATGGACGAGAACCATGTGGTGACGTTCCCCGAGCAGACCTTCAGCACCAGTGTCGAGGTGGATGGAACTGAAAAGAGCATTACGGGCCTCTCCTTCTCGGGTACTTACACCATGGCTGACCGCTCCATGGAGATAGTCGTGACTTTCAAGTACGGTTCAATGCCTTTCCCTATGACTTATTCCTTCAAGGGGTATTATGTTAAGGATACGGCAAATGGAATCAACGTATTAGCGTATGACAAGAACACTAACAGCAATGCCTACGGCCTCAATGGTCAAAGGGTGCCTGACGGCGCACATGGCATTGTGATTATAGGTGGTAAGAAATATCTTAAGAGATGATAAGATGCATCAAGAACTTGCTCTGTCTGGTAGTTCCCTTGCTCCTTGCAGGATGTGAGGGAATACTGGACGGGCTCTATGATGAACCACAACCCATAGTTGCAAGAGAAGGTCAGATTGTGGTTGATGCAAGCGATTGGGGCACATGGCACTACATTGATTTCAATCGTCCTGATTCCATTCAGTCACATCCTATCCCCACGATACTTACCGGTGAAACCGATGGCAAATCGGGGCAATACCTGTATTGGTTTGATGTATGGGGCGAGGGTATTCGCAAGAATGAGTTCCGCGAGTTTACGCCTTGTGATGCCCAGTGCGATCCCGAGGAATGGGCGATCGCCGTTCATCGCAACAACGTCAGAACGAACGGCGGAGAGGTTCTGGAGACAAGCTTTTCCAGCATGGACGAACTGCCAGAGACGAGCGAACCTTTTCACAATATGCGATTCACTCCTGATGAGTGGTCGGAAAACGAGGTTTGGGACAGTCAGGAGCAAATGCTCTTGTGCCTCATACCTTCTCAGGGTATCAACGTCAACAAGGTCTTGTCCTCGTGGCTGACAATGGACATTCCCCCCATGCCGCCAGCATTCACTCGTAATCCTCATGTCTTCATCCTGCGATTGAAAGACGGAACGTATGCAGCCTTGCAACTTGCCAACTATGTTTCGCCAAGCGGCGTGAAGTGCTACCTAACAATAAACTATAAATACCCTTATTGACGTGAACAGAAGATTCTACACAACACTATTGGTTATGCTCCACGTACTGGCAGTCAATGCTCAAGTAAATGTGCAATCGGTTGATAGTCTTGACAAGGAACTGGACCTGCACGAAGTGGTCGTGACGGGTACGCGTACACCAAAATTTCTGAAGGACACGCCTATCCAGACGCGTGTCATCACATCCAGGGACATTCAGCGGACGGATGCCACAAACGTAATGGATCTGCTCACGCAGGAACTGCCAGGCGTGGAATTTTCCTACGCCATGAATCAGCAGACGCACCTCAACTTTGCTGGATTCGGTGGTCAGGGCGTGCTCTTTCTCGTAGATGGAGAAAGGCTTGCTGGCGAGACGATGGACGATGTGGATTTCAGCCGACTGACGATGGCGGGCGTGGAGCGTATCGAAATCGTGAAAGGTGCTGCTTCGGCGCTTTACGGCAGTAATGCCACGGGCGGTGTCATCAACATCATTACCAAGAAGATGCACTCTCCCTGGACGCTGAACGTAGGAGGGCGCTATGGCAAGCACAACCAGCAGCGCTACGATGCGTCATGGGGAGTCAGCCGGAAACGCTGGAGCAACATGCTGACAGCCAATTACAACTCATTGGATAATTACGACGTGAAGAGTGATGCCAATCCTGCCACTCGTGTCATCTCTACCATTTATGGTGACAAGACGTTGAACCTCAAGGAGCAAATGACCTGGAAGGCATCCGAGCGCCTAAGCCTCTCGGGACGATTGGGGTACTTCTTTCGAGAAACGTGCCGTACACCAGAAATGCCTGAGCGTTATCGTGACTTCTCGGGGGGTGTACGCTCCCTTTGGCATATTTCGGACAAGGACGTTCTGGAAGCCAACTATGCCTTTGACCAGTATGACAAATCGGACTTCCAGCGCCTCGTCGGCCTTGACATTCGTGACTACAGCAATGTACAGAACACGCTGCGCACACTTTATCATCACACCTTCGAGCATGGTGACCCTTCTATAGGGCTCAGGACAAGCGTCCTCACCATAGGTGCCGACTACATGCACGACTATCTCTTCAACAGCAATCTCGCCGCCACGAAGTATCATCAGGGCAACTTCGATGTCTTTGCGCAGTACGACTGGCAGATTTCTGATCGTCTTGAAGTGGTGGGCGCTTTGCGCTACGACTGGTTTTCGGACACCCACGATTCTCACCTTACACCCAAACTGAATGCACGCTACAAGATTCTTCACAACCTTGCGCTGCGTGCTGGCTACGGCATGGGGTTCCGTGCTCCTACACTCAAGGAGAAATACTACAACTTCGACATGAGCGGCATCTGGATTGTAGAAGGCAACCCTCAGTTGAAGCCAGAGGTAAGCCATAACTTCAACGTGTCGGCAGAATATACGCGCGGACACTACAACCTGACGGCAAGTGCCTACTACAATCTGGTGACGAATAAGATTGCCACCTCACTTCCTTACTTCCAATCGCCAACTGACCGCCTGCCGTATCTGCCTTACAGCAATCTTGACCGCTACAATGTATATGGTGCTGAATTGGGGGCTCAGGCGCGATGGTCATCAGGCATCTCTGCACGACTGACCTACGCTTTCACCCGCGAGGAACTTCCTACCAATAAGGATGGACAGCAGACAAACAATCAGTACATTCCAGCTCGCCCGCATTCGCTCAATGCCAGCATTAACTACGACCACGCCTTTACCTCACACTACGGCATCAGCATTGGTCTTTCGGGACGCGTGCTCTCCAGCGTAAAGAGCACGGAATACCGCAACTATTACGACATCAGTCAGGGAACCGTGACAATCAACTATCCCGCCTATACCATCTGGAAGCTCTCGCTCGTACAGACCATCTGTGATGCCTTCCGTCTTACCCTGGCCCTTGACAATCTCTTCAACTATCGTCCTCGATACTATTATCTCAATGCTCCCATCACCGATGGTGCATGGTTTCAGGTAGGACTCTGTATGGATATTGACAAAATAGGGAAGTCTTGTAGAAAGTAAATGTCGGGTACGATAAAGCCTCAGCATCGATGCGGATGCCGAGGCTTTATTATCGCTTTATTATGCTGCTCTCCATTGTGTTGGAGTCTTTCCTGTCAGAGCCTTGAAGAAGCGGACGAAGTGTTGTGGGTATTCAAAGCCGAGACGTTGGCTGACTTGAGAGACGGAGAGGACCCCCTCCCTGCCTCCCCGAGGGGAGGAGATGGATAGTAACTCCTTAGCTTTGGCGAGGATGCGATCATTGATCAAGTCTTTTGCTGTTCGTCCTGTTTCTGTCTTTACCAACGTGCCGAAGTAGCCAGTAGAGAGACAGCATTTGTCGGCAAAGTATGCAACTGTTGGCAAACCTTCATGTTCTGCTTTGTCTGAGATATAATCATCAAGAAGGGATAGGAATTTCTTCACTACGCTATGGTTAATCTCCTCGCGAGTGATGAACTGGCGATCATAGAATCGGAGGCAGTAGTTGAGGAGTAGTTCGATGTGACTCACCACCAATTCGCGAGTATGCTTGTCGATGGCATGATGCAGTTCCTGTTCAATCATAGCAAGGACACCCTTGAAAATTTCTACTTCCTGAGCGGAAAGGTGAAGTGCCTCATTGCTGGTGTAGTCAAAGAACTCATAACGACTCATCTGCTTGCCCAATGAGGTGCGGTTGAGAAGGTCGGGATGGAAAGCCAAACCGATGTATTTTGCAAATGGCACCTCTGGATTAGGTTCTACCGTCACCACTTGACCTGGTGCAAAACTCGTTACGGTCATTTCATCAAAGTCGTACTCTGTGCGTCCGTATGAGAGTTTGCAACCCTTGTTCTCCTTCAGGTAGATAGCATAAAAGCCATAGTGCATCATGCACTCCTTGATGTGCTCTGTATTAT
>JAKSLM010000101.1 GCA_024401225.1 Bacteroidaceae bacterium
TCGCCGCCTTCTTCAGGGGACACTTTCAGGATTATTCTTGAGAGTGTCCTTTTTGTATTTACGAAATACTAACTTAAACCATAGAACCATACAAGACACAAAAATGAAAGCATAGAGAACATACTTGCCCATCCGGAGCTTCAGGTGGAGGATCCAGAGTTTGACGCATGGTGCGACAAGGTCATCGAAGCATTGGAGAATGCAAAGAAATCCCTTCTAATAAGGTGTACAGGAAACCTCAAAAACAACATGTAAACAGATGAAAAAGATATTATCCGCTATAGTCGTGCTGCTGGTATCGATACACGTGTCGGCACAGCAGTTTAAGCTCAACTCGTCGGGCTACTTCAATTGCGAAGGAATAGACGTTATGGCATTCAACGACTTCTACCCTGAAGGCCATCAGGGAGGTATAAGCTTGATAATGAATGGTCAGCGCATAGCTACGAATGGCGACATACGTTTGGAACCAACCCCTGGACAATGGCAGGCTGTACCTAAGCAGCTGGGCCGCAAAGTCAATGCAGGCAACATCGAGACCACCCTCTGCTACCCAGACTCGTCGCGCCATCTGACAGGCTTCAACCCAATGATCTACCCTGACCTTCAGCTCACGTATACCGTTCGCCTGGAGGCAGAGGGCGATGGCGTCCTTGTGACAGTCGACCTCGACAATCCTATCCCCGACCGCTATGTGGGCAAGGTAGGCTTCAACCTTGAGTTCTTCCCGGGCATCCTCTTCGGCAAGCCTTGGCTCATGGACTCAAAGTCGGGCATCTACCCTCAGCAACCAAACGGACCAGTCGTTACAGGTCCAACGGTAACTGAGCGCCTCGGCAACTTCCACCAAGCTGGCAAGCCTCTGGCCGACGTTAACAACCTCAAGGGCAAGAGTGGCATCTATTCGCCTATCGTGGCTGACGATATCGTAGCCGAGCCTTACGCTGTGGGCCATCGCTTCACTTCCCGTCCTGACGATCCTATGAGCAAGGTGACCATCGAGTCGGTAAGCGGACAGGAACTGAAACTGTACGACGGACGCATGAACCACAACAACGGATGGTTCGTGCTGCGTAGCGAGATCCCTGCTGGTGCTACCAAGGGGGCTGTACGCTGGCGCATCAAGCCAACCGTGACCAAGGGATGGATGTACAAGCCTGTGGTGCAGACATCGCAGATAGGCTACCTGACCACTCAGCAGAAGGAAGCCATCATCGAGACCGACATCCGTACCACATCAGCAGCCAAGGCTCAGCTGTGCCAGTTGACTGCCGAGGGTGAGAAGGTGGTGAGCGAACTGCAGCCAACGGAGTGGGGCACCTTCCTCCGTTACAAATACTATAAGGTTGACTTCTCGTCCGTTAAGGCAGAAGGCATGTATGTCGTTAAGTATGGCGACAGCCGTTCGGCAACCTTCCGCATAGGCGGCGACGTGTACGATCGCGGCGTATGGCAACCAGTCATCGAATATTTCCTCCCTGTGCAGATGTGCCACATGAGAGTGAACGACAAGTACCACGTATGGCACGACCGTTGCCACATGGATGATGCTCGCATGGCACCTGCCGGCAACCACTTCGACGGATACGACCAGCGTCCGGGCATCTCTCCATTCAAGGCAGGCGACTGCGTACCGGGCGTCAACCTCGGTGGATGGCATGATGCCGGCGACTTCGACCTTCGCATCGAGTCGCAGGCTGGCGAGTGCTACATCCTTTCGCTTGCTTACGAGGCATTCAAGCCACAGATCGACGTCACATCCATCGACCAGACAACGAAGACTTGTGAGATCCATCAGCCAGATGGACGCAACGACATCCTGCAGCAGATAGAGCACGGAGCACTCAGCATCGTGGGAGGCTACAAGGCACTTGGTCGCCTCTACCGAGGCATCATCTGTCCGTCGCTTCGCCAGTATGCGATGCTCGGCGATGCAGCAGCGATGACCGATCATCAGATAGGTACTGACGATGACCGTTGGATATTTACCGAGAACAATCCTTCGCGCGAACTCTCTACAGCAGCCCAGATGGCAGCAACGGCACGTGTGCTGAAGGGATTCAACGATGCCCTGAGTGCTGAGTGTCTTGACTTGGCACGTACCATCTATGCCAAGACTGAGGCAACAGACAGACTGGTGCGCAACAAGGCACAGGCAGCAGCCGAACTGTACCTTACTACAGGTGAGAGCCAGTATCTCGATTATATCGTAGGCAAGGACAATGTCGCACGTCGTAGCGCCGACTGGTTCATGGCACGCGTGGAGCGCCAGTTCAGCAACAGCAAGGACAAGAAAGTGAAGAACTGGTGCAAGGCATATCGTGAGTCGCTCAAAGTCTACAGCGAGCGGTTGGCTCAGACCGTCAAGAAGACCCCATACGGAGTGCCATACGAGCCATCCATCTGGGGAGCAGGCTGGGACATCCAGCGCTTCGGATTCGAGAACTACTTCCTCGCAGCAGCCTATCCTGACCTCTTCTCGTCAGCACCGATATGCAACGCCCTCAACTTCGTGCTCGGATGCCATCCAGGCAGCAACCAGGCATCCTTCGCATCGGGTGTAGGTGCGCAGTCGGCAACCGTAGGCTACGGACTCAACCGTGCCGACTGGAGCTACATCCCAGGTGGTGTGATATCGGGTACAGCCCTCATCCGTCCAGACTTCCCTGAGCTGCTCACCTTCCCATTCCTTTGGCAGCAGACGGAGTACGTACTTGGCGGAGGATCAAGCCACTATATGTTCCTCGTCCTCGCCGTTCAGGATCTCCTTGCTGGAAAGTAACAGTCCATCAAACATAGCATTTCGCTCCATGCAATTACCCGTAGTAGTTGCAAGGAGTGATGCTTTTCTGTCCATTTGTTTGGAAGTGAAAGAAAGAAGTTGTATATTTGCGCCTCGAAATAAAGTAATACATCATGCAGATGGACTTTAAGCAGGGGCGAAGGCGTAGCCCGACTGCTGGATATGTATCAGCAGTTGATGGGTAGAAAAAAACGAAACCCAATAACTTGACCGAAGTCAGAGGTTACTGGGAATGAACGCTGCAAAGGTAAGAGGTTTTTTCGTAGAAACCAAATATAACAATAAAAAAATAATTAAATTTTATGAGATTTTCTCAATTTGAGATGATTTTGTCCCACGAAAGGCTCAAAAGATACGTTGATGCATGCAATCAAGATCATCGAAAAGCCATGACACTCTATAGATACAATCTCCATTTGGCTCAAGATGCATTCAGTATTATCAGCTGTTTTGAAGTGGCTCTGCGTAATGCCATAGACAGGCAACTTACCAGTCAATTCGGTGTAGATTGGTTGAGAGATTCCATACAACCAGGAGGAATCTTTGATGGTCCTCGCTTTCGAGAGACACAGCGAATAGTTCGCAAGGCTTACGATCGGTTGCAGAATAGCGGTCAATATACACATACTCAATTATTGTCAGAAATGGAGTTTGGCGTCTGGAAATATATGTTTTCGGCTCAACAATATGCGGCTACCGGTCAGACATTGCTACGTGCCGTCTTTCCTCTAAGGCCAAGGTCTTCTGCAGCATTCCAGTACAATAACACCTATATATTCAATGAACTTGATAAGGTAAACGTGCTACGAAACAGAATAGCCCATCATGAGCCCATCTGCTTTACCTATCATCGCAATGGAGCAGATACAACTCATATTCGTCGTGAATATGCAAAGATTTTAACTCTCTTCTCATGGATGAACATAGACTGTCATT
>JAKSLM010000102.1 GCA_024401225.1 Bacteroidaceae bacterium
AGTGGAGTCGGACAGCATTGCATCACGCTTGACCATCCGAAAGTACGAAGAGGGATTAGCATCTTCTATTGATGTGCAGACGCAAACAGTCACGTTGCTACAGAGCAAGGCACAACTTCTTCAATGCCAGCTGACATACATCTACAAGACACGCATGTTGAATTATTACAAAGGTATTCCACTCGTAGCATATTAATAACAGAACTTTCCCATCCTCCCAAACGGGCTGAAAGCCCAGTAAGCATTCAGCCCAATGGCAAAGCGAAGCGACGCCTTGGGTATGAGAAATCACGTGAGTCCCATCGCCCTGCAAGGGCAAAAGCCCAATTACTCGCCGGAATTGCTTTTGCCTTTTCAAGGCGAGTTATGCCAAAACCACCTGATACCCAAGGCGATGCCTTGGGCTGATGGCAACATTGGCCTTTCAGGCCGCACTAACAGAAAAAGGTGGGAAACTTTAGTTAATAAATGGTAAATTGTAAATCTGTAAATAGTAAATGAAATCGTGGACAGAATAATAGAGAAGAAACGCGGGCTGCAGAAGAAGCACATCCCTTACATTGCAGGAGGAGCATTCGTGCTGATAGTTCTGTTGTGGATTGTATTCGGCAATCACCAGAGCACCTTGCAGGTTGATGCAGAGGATGTCACCATCAGCAATGTTACGCAAGGCGAGTTCAAGGACTATGTCCGACTGAACGGAACGGTCATCCCCATCCAGGTGGTGCATATCTCTCCCGAGGAGGGTGGCATCGTGATGGAGAAGGTAGCAGAGGAAGGACAAACCGTAAAGAAAGGCGATGTCATCATCCGTCTCTCCAACAGCAACCTCGACTTGCAGATTCTCAATGCCGAAGCAGAACTGGCAGAGAAGCAGAATCTGCTTCGTAACACACAGGTGGCGATGCAGCAGGACCGTCTGAACAACGAGACAGAAAATGCCTCGCTGGAGATGGATGTGGTACGCAAGCGCAGAGCCTTCGAGCAAAACGAGCGACTCTACAAGGAGAAGCTTATCTCCAAGGAAACATACCTTCAAGCCAAGGAGGATTACGACTTGGCAAAGAAAAAGCAGACACTCATCGGTGAGCGACTGAAGAAGGATGCGCAGTACCGCAGCATACAGATGGAGCAGATGGAGGACAACCTTGCCAACATGCAGCGCAACGTGGTGTTGGTGCGCGAGCGCAAGAGTAAGCTTGAGGTGCGCTCCACCATTGATGGCGAATTAGGTTTGCTGGATGTGGCACTCGGACAGAGCATCACCCCCGGTCAGACGATAGGGCAGGTGAACGACCTGAGTGATTTCAAGATAGAGGCGCAGATAGACGAGCACTACATCGACCGCATCCGTGTCGGTCTCTCTGCCACCTTCGAGCGCGATGGCAAGACCTATGCTCTCACCGTCCGCAAAGTCTATCCAGAGGTGCGCGAAGGCAAGTTCCGAACCGACCTTGTGTTCTCAGGCACACGCCCCAGCAACATCCGTTCTGGTCAAACCTATTACCTCAACATCGAGTTAGGCAAGCCAGCCCAAGCCGTCCTCATCCCCAAGGGCACCTTCTTCCAAACCACAGGCGGCAACTGGATATTCGTGCTTGACAAGAGTGGCGCCAAAGCCTACCGCCGCAACATCCGCATCGGTCGCCAGAACCCTCAGTATTACGAGGTGGAGGAAGGACTTGAACCAGGCGAACGAGTTATTACAAGTGGCTACGAAGCATTCAAGGACAATGAAGTTTTGAAATTAAAGTAGCCCCCTCCCGGCCTCCCCTAGGTGAGGAGATTATTAAGAATTGAATATAAATGGTACATTGTAAATGGTAAATTGTAAATGAAAAGTTATTTCACATTCTTATCAAGAAACAAACTATATGCAGCCATTGAGGTGCTGGGATTGTCTCTTGCATTCGGATTCATCATCATTCTTGCAGAATACGCAAGAACAGAATTCGGCGTAGGTACAAAGCAACCACTCTCCAAGCAACTCTATATCATAGGAAGCGAAGACAGTTTTGGCATGACTCTCGGTACGGCAGAGGAGTTTTTCCCTTCGATTCCTGAGATCAAATCGTGGACAAGAATCGCTGATCATGGAGATATGGATATTACGATTGGCGACGATTTCTATTCGGTGGCGGCAGCGGCTGTGGATAGCAACTTCCTACAGTTGTTTGACTATCGTCTGACAGGTTGCAGCAAGAATAGAATTTTGACATCTGCCGATGAAATCCTTATATCGGAAAGCTTTGCCAAGAAGGCTTTTGCCAGCGAGAACCCTATTGGACGTACTATCACACAGAAGGACAAGAACTACACGATCACAGGAATCATCGAGGATTTCGGATCATGTGATGTGTTCCATTACTGTGACATCTTTTTGTGTATGAGTACCATGGAGGGGAGTGTATCGAGGATGGATCAGTTTGGCTCGACTCAAACCTTTGTTACTTTAGCTGATGGTGCAAACCCTGATAGTATTGCTAAAAAACTTCTTGACAAGTATTGCGGCTATTGGGACTTCTACAAGCGTGATGCATCCCAGGGTGACTTTCTCTATGGTTCTTCTCTTACCCGTCTGGACAACATTTATTTCAGCGGATTTGAGTCGTATGACGTCATCAGGGTTGGAGAGAAGAAGACCGTGGAGATACTACTCATCGTGGCGTTGGTTCTGCTTATCTCTGCTATCTTCAACTATATAAACCTCACTATAGCACAAGCTGGAAAGAGAGCAAAGGAGATGGCAACACGAAGGCTTATGGGAGAATCGCAGTTGGGCATTGTGTGTCGCTACATCCGTGAGTCTTTTGTCTTCACACTCGGATGCTTTGTTCTTGGATGTGTCCCCGCATACCTCCTGAGGCCATGGATGAACGAGTTGCTCACCACCAACATAGCGCTGCATGTGGATTGGATTTCTGTCACCATAGCAATGTTACTCGTTATTGTCATCTCTTTGATTTCCGGCCTTTTGCCCGCATTTATTTCCTCACGATTCAAACCCATTGATGTCGTTAAGGGTAGTTTCCGCTTCCGAAGTAAAATGGTGCTCAGCAGAGTGTTCATCATTTGCCAGAATGTGATAAGCACAGTGCTGATAGCGGTCGCCTTGACCATGACCATTCAGATGCGGCATC
>JAKSLM010000103.1 GCA_024401225.1 Bacteroidaceae bacterium
TGCCTGAAGAATTGACGTGATCTTGATATTCTCTTCCATTATAAATCTAGTTTTAGTTGTTCAACACCTTTGCTTGTGCAGAAGCAATAAGCTCGTGAGAAATCCTGAGTCATGTAAAAGCCTCGCCCAAAATCCTTGTGGTCTTTGCTTTTCTTCAGGTCTATCTCCAGAATCTGCTGGTTACTGCCATGATAGAGTCTCATAATGCTCCTCCGTGGTTAGAACATACTCTTGACAGATCCGAAACAATCTCGTCAAAGCCGAGTGTCTGCTCGATGTCATGATGTTCGGTCAGGAAGTTGATTCCCTTGAACATGGTCAGGTACTTAAATGCCGACTCATAGGAGATCTGCTTGCTGTCGGCAAAACTAAGAATTGACATCAAAACGAAGTCAGAGAGTTTCTCATCATATGTATCTGCTCCGACTACAGATATCTGCAACTGGGATCCCATTTTGCCAAGGATGAAAGATGCAACCTCTGGAGTTATAGGTGCACCAGACTCAATTTTTGAGACACGAGCAGCCTTAAGCCCGATTCTGCGACCGAGCTCAGCCTGAGTAATATTCCTCTTTAGACGTTCCTCTTTAATTAAGGCTCCGAGACATTTATTTTCCATAATTTCTATTTTTAATTTTTTATGGTGTACTCATTAAGAACACGCTGCAAAAATAATATAAATTTTCCAAATTTGGAAAGTATTTTGCCCAAAAGATGATTTTTACCTTTGCTTTAGTGCAATTTTAACAATTAGACTTTCCAAATTTGGAAACAATAATACAATCCAAAAAGCGTGAGTATTCCCCAAGTGAAACACCCACGCTATTTGCATGTTTAATGATATTGCTAAAGAAAAGTTTATTACTTCAATACCTGCATTCCTTTATTCGCCCCCACAATCTCATGAGGACGATAAGGTTCTTCTAGGAAAGCTGCATCTTCGTTGCTGAGTTTGAGGTCGATGGCACGAACAGCTGCATCGAAATGCGGAACTTTCGTTGCGCCTACGATAGGGGCAGCCACGCCACGCTTGTATTGCCATGCAAGGGCGACTTCGGTCATTGTTACTCCAAGGCGTTCTGCGAGTTCTGCCACACGAGCAATGATCTCCATGTCATTCTCCTTGGCATGATCATACTTGGCGCGAAGAGTCTTGTCAGTATTGCTGCGTGACGTACCGCTTTCCCATTCCTTGTGCGTCAGATGTCCACCGGCAAGAGGCGAATATGGGATGCGACTCACGCCATACTGCTCACAGATAGGTATCAACTCGCGCTCATCCTCTCGATAGAGAAGATTGTAGTGGTTCTGCATGGTCGAGAACTTTGTCCAGCCGTTCTTCTCAGCGCAAATCTGCATGTTATGGAACTGATAGCCATACATTGCCGATGCACCGATGGCACGTACCTTGCCAGCCTTCACCAGCTTGTCGAGTGCCTCCATCGTTTCCTCGATAGGATGAGTATAGTCGAAGCGATGAATCTGATAGAGGTCGAGGTAATCAGTACCGAGACGCTGGAGTGTGCCATCAATCTCACGGGCGATAGCTTCTGCCGAAAGGAAACCATCGTTGAAATACACCTTTGAGGCAAGCACCACATTCTCACGCTTGATGCCGAGGTTACGGAGTGACTGGCCAAGATACTCTTCGCTGGTTCCCCATGAGTAGCAGTTGGCTGTATCAAAGAAGTTCACACCAAGGTCAAGGGCGTGCTTGACCATTGCCTGTGTCTCTGGCTGTTCGAGCGTCCAGAGGTGGAAGTCTTCGGTAGGTTTGCCGTAAGACATGCATCCTACGCAGATGCGGCTGACACGGATGTCAGTATTTCCAAGTTTTGTATATTCCATTGTTTTATGCCATTTGATGAAACCACTCCACGATGGATGGATCCTGATGTGAGAAGAAACTGCTCTTGCCTTTGTCCAATGAGTCGATGGCCTTCATGTCTTCGTCGGTCAGCGTGAAGTCGAAGATGTTCAGGTTCTCGGCCATGTGTGCCTTGTTGCGACTCATCGGGAAGGTTACCTGACCACGCTGCATGTGCCAGCGAAGCACAATCTGATGGAGAGACTTTGAATACTTCTGGGCAATGGCAAGCAAGGTCTTATCGTTGAAGATATTGTCACGTCCTTCATCCAATGGTGCCCATGCCTCAGGTGTGACGTTATACTTCTTCATCCACTCTATCTGAGTGCTTTGAATGTGGTAAGGATGAATCTCAATCTGGTTCACAGCAGGGAGGATTCCCTTGACGATCGTGCCGTCTGGCTTTGTCCAGTCACCACATGCAAACTGGCAGAACTCCACGAATCGGTCAACGTAGAAATTGGAGATTCCGATAGCGCGAACCTTGCCCATCTGCACAAGTTCCTCCAATGCTCGCCAAGCTCCGTAAACATCGCCGAATGGCTGATGAAGGAGCATGAGGTCGATGTAATCTGTCTGGAGTTTGCGAAGCGACTCCTCAACACTTGCCATGGTTTTCTCATAGCCAAAGTTGCTGATCCATACCTTGCTGGTGATGAAGATCTCCTTACGGTCGATACCGCTCTTCTTAACGGCATTGCCCACCTCTCGCTCATTGTTATAAGCCTGAGCCGTATCGATGTGACGATAGCCAAGAGCAAGGGCATCCAATACGCATCGCTCGCATTCCTGTGGTGTCACCTGATAGACACCATATCCCAACATCGGCATCTCAATGCCGCTATTCAGTTTTACTTGTAACATAGTCATTTGTTTTAAATGTTCAACCATTTCTCTACGCTCTTCTTACCTTCTTCCGTCCGTACTTCATGACCGTAGATTGAGAAGGATTTGCCGAAAGACGCTTTAGGATAAGCTTTCTTTAGATCGTTGACACAACTGCCAAGGCCCGAACCTTCATGAGTAGTGAATGGCAGGATGGTCTTGTC
>JAKSLM010000104.1 GCA_024401225.1 Bacteroidaceae bacterium
CGAATGCCTTCTTGAGGTCGAGCTCAGAGTTCTCCTGAACCTCGATGCCGAGATCGTACATTGGCTGGATAGGAGCGTTACAAGCGAGGAAGTCCCAAGGACGTGGACCGAAGCCGATAACCTTGAGGTTCTTAACGCCGATCACTACGCGAGCGATGTTGCGGAAGTCAGCGAGTTCCTTAACAGCCTCCTCAGGAGTTACGTTAGGGTACTCTGGGATATATACCTTGAGACGGCGGAGACCGACGCTGTATGAGAAGTTGAGCACACCGCAGAGAGCGTCACCACGGTCGTTAGCAAGGTTAGCCTTGCCTTCCTCCTTAGCAGCGATAACCATTGCAGGACCGCCGAACTTCTGAACGAAGAGAGTAGTTGGACCCTCAGGACCGAAGTTACCAAGGAACATACAAACAGCGTTGATGCCATTCTCCTTAGCCCAGTCGAGGGCCTTGTATGTGTCAACATCGTTTTCGATAATTACTGGGCAGTCATAGACCTCAGGAAGACCAGCCTTCTGTACTTCTGCCATTACAGCAGCCAAACGAGCCTTTGTAAGGGCAATTGGGAAGCAGTCGCGGCTAACGCCTACGATACCGAGCTTCACGGTTGGTTGATTAATCATGTGATAAAAGTTTTTTTTAGAGTTAATATATAAATCTATGTTTACGTCAATTCGCTTGTTTACAAAATGAGTACACAAATGTATGGATATTTTCTTTCTGTTCCAAATATTTTGTCAAAAAACGCATCGCTTTCTCCACCTTTGTTCCCTTTTTGGTCAGAATGAAAGATAGAGTTATCAATTTCCCCCTTGTTGGCAATGTGTTGCATTCCCTCCTTCCAATGGCAAAAATGTAGGTGCCTGATGCATTTTCCCATCCGTTCATGCTTCGTAATCCATGATAATTACGTATATTTGCAACAAAAATAAAATAAGTAATACGTGATCCGAATCATACTGACACTAATCATTGCAATGCTTATGACGCAAGAAACTGCGGCACAGAGGCGCCTGCGCAACGGCGATCTCCTGTTCAATGTTACTGACACAGCGAGTGCCAGCGACTTTGCCAAGTCGATAGTTGGCAGCACCTCAGGCCTGGGACAAGCACAGGTGAGCCATGTGGCCATAGTGTGCCGTGAGCATGGCAAGATCTTCGTACTCGAGGCTACCTCGAAGCATGGAGTGTGGATGTGTCCTCTGGCCGACTATCTTGAGGCTGCCGACAAGGATGCCGGAGGCCATCCGATGGTGATGGTGGGCCGAGTCAAGGGACGAGTCGACCTACGCACCTCCATCGCCAGGGCAAAGCAGTACATAGGCCGCAACTACGACTTTACATTCGATCCTTCGGACGAGGAGATGTACTGCTCCGAACTGGTGCAGAAGTCCTATGTCGACCGTGACGGATCGCTCATCTTCCAACCCATCCCGATGTCCTTCCACGACGATGAGGGACGCATCCTCCCTTATTGGATCGACTACTACCTCAAGCGCGATCTTGATGTGCCTGAAGGCGAGCCAGGCAGCAATCCAGGTGCCCTGTCGCGCGATGCAAGAATCCAGATTCTCGATATCTGCTTCTGATTTTCGCTTTTTTCTTGGTAATGTCGAACTTTTTGCTTATCTTTGCGCGAAATTTCTAACAAAACGCAAGGATAAAGCATGAAAAAGCATAATTTGAACATCATACTGTGCGGCACCGGTACCGTGGGCGGAACGCTGCTCGAACAGATGGCTGAGCAGCAGGCAATGCTGCGCGAACAGCAGGGACTCAACCTTCAGGTGGTTGGGGTAGTCGACATTTTCAATCTGATGATGAATGCTGATGGCATCGACCTCGGAGCATTCCGTACAGCCGATGGCGTGTTCAGCATGGACCTGTTCCGTGAGGCATTCAAGGCGGCTCCAGCATCAAGCATCGATCGCATTCACGACGAGGTGTTGGCTATGCAGCTTGACGACATGGTGTTCGTCGACTGTACCGCAAGCTACGAGGTGGCAGCACTCTATCAGGACTTCCTCGATCGCAGCATCTCCATCGTGTGTGCCAATAAGGTGGCAGCATCGGGCGACCTCAATGCTTACCTCAAACTGAAGGACACAGCGGTGAAGAATGGCGTGAAGTATCACTTCGAGACCAACGTAGGTGCCGGTTTGCCACTCATCAACACCATCAATGCACTCCGCGCTACGGGCGACAGGATCGTACGTCTGGAGGCTGTGCTCTCAGGTACGTTAAACTTCATTTTCAATACAATAAGTGCCGATATCCCATTCTCAAAGGCGGTGCAGATGGCAAAGGAGGCACGATTCTCCGAGCCTGATCCACGCATCGACCTCATGGGACTTGATGTAGTGCGCAAACTGGTCATTCTGGCTCGCGAGTCGGGATGCATGATCAGCCAGGACGATGTGGAGAAGCGTCTGTTCGTTCCAGACGAATACTTCGAAGGCACGCTCGACGACTTCTGGGCAAAGCTGCCCGACCTCGATGCACATTTCGAGTCGCTCCGTCAGGAGGTAGAGGCTGCTGGTCAGCACCTTCGCTTCGTAGCAAAGCTCGATGAGGGCAAGGCAAGCGTAAGTCTGGAGAAGGTGGATGCAGCCCATCCTGCCTACAATTTGGAAGGATCGAACAACATCATTCTCCTCCACACAGCTCGCTACACCCCTCACCCAATGGTGATCCAGGGCTATGGTGCTGGAGCAGGCGTAACCGCTGCCGGCGTCTTTGCAGACATCATGGCAATTGCTAATTGCGGATATTAGTCAAGATGTAAAATCTTAGAGTAAAAAGCCTAGTAGTCTGTAAAGTCTAAAAGTTGACAAAAAACAACAATCTTTTGCATCTT
>JAKSLM010000105.1 GCA_024401225.1 Bacteroidaceae bacterium
GTTCTGCATCCGTTTCGTTGATAGCACCAGGGACATTCATGTTGCCGTACGAAAGCTCTTCGTAATCCCAACCAACGAACTCCGCACTCTTTTTCAAAATGACCCGCACACCTTCAAAGACGTTGCTCTCTACAGGTTGTCCGGATGTGCCGAGGGCGAGGATGGTTTTCTTACCCGTGTCCTTGCCACCAACCATGAATGAATAGAAATGATCGAGTATGTTCTTTGCCTGTCCTGGCATAGCAAAATAATACACAGGAACTGCGAATACGATGGTGTCGCTTGCAAGAACTGACTCTGCGATTGGGTCGAAGCCATGCTCAAAGGCACAGGCGTGACCCATCTTATAACATGCGTTGCAAGCATGGCAGCCGTCAAGATTCAGTTTGATAGCATCAAATGTAGTCACTTCGGCACCGAGGCGTTCTGCTTCTTCGGTAAACCACTTTGCCATCTTGAGTGAATTGCCATCCTTACGAGGACTTGCAGTAATGATTGTTATTTTGCTCATAGTGTATTCTATGTTTTTATTTGCATATTATTTTAGCACCTGCATTCCTTTATTCGCTCCCACAATCTCGTGTGGACGATAAGGTTCTTCGAGGAAGGCGGCATCTTCATCGGTGAGTTTTAGGTCGATGGCACGAACAGCGGCATCGAAATGCGGAACTTTCGTTGCGCCTACGATAGGTGCTGCCACACCGCGCTTGTATTGCCATGCAAGGGCGACTTCGGTCATCGTTACTCCCAGACGATCTGCAAGTTCTGCCACACGAGCAATGATCTCCATGTCATTCTCCTTGGCATGATCATACTTGGCGCGAAGAGTCTTGTCAGTATTGCTGCGTGACGTACCGCTTTCCCATTCCTTGTGCGTCAGATGTCCACCGGCAAGAGGCGAATATGGGATGCGACTCACGCCATACTGCTCACAGATAGGTATCAACTCGCGCTCATCCTCTCGATAGAGAAGATTGTAGTGGTTCTGCATGGTCGAGAACTTTGTCCAGCCGTTCTTCTCAGCGCAAATCTGCATGTTATGGAACTGATAGCCATACATTGCCGATGCACCGATGGCACGTACCTTGCCAGCCTTCACCAGCTTGTCGAGTGCCTCCATCGTTTCCTCGATAGGATGCGTATAGTCGAAGCGATGAATCTGATAGAGGTCGAGATAGTCGGTACTGAGACGCTGGAGTGTGCCGTCTATCTCTCGGGCGATAGCTTCTGCCGAAAGAAATCCATCGTTGAAATACACCTTTGAGGCAATCACCACATCCTCACGCTTGATGCCGAGGTTACGGAGCGACTGACCAAGATACTCCTCGCTGCTTCCCCACGAATAGCAGTTGGCTGTATCGAAGAAGTTTACACCAAGGTCGAGTGCGTGCTTGACCATTGCCTGAGTCTCTGGCTGTTCGAGCGTCCAGAGGTGAAAGTCTTCGGTAGGTTTACCGTAAGACATGCATCCTACACAGATGCGACTGACACGGATGTCAGTGTTTCCAAGTTTTGTATATTCCATACACCTTTATATTGGTTATTACTTAATCATTATCAGAGCAAACCTACCATTTCTTCTGTACATTCTGTCCTTCAGGCTTCTTGCGTGCCTCCACCATTTGCACGAACCATTCTACCATATCGGGATTCTGGTGGGAGAAGAAGGCGCTCTGACCACGGTCGAGAGCATTGATGCGCTCCATCTCATCGTCGGAGAGAGTAAAGTCGAAGATGTTGAAATTGTCGATCATGTGCTCTTTGTTGCGACTCATTGGGAAGATGACAATGCCTCGCTGCACATGCCAACGCAGTACGACCTGATGTAGGC
>JAKSLM010000011.1 GCA_024401225.1 Bacteroidaceae bacterium
CGGCGTACGTTAATTTGCCGTGAATTGCCCGCGAATTGTTTCGTGAATTAATTCGGGCTGTACGGTTAATGCCATTGTTTTTTGTTTTTGCCTTCGGCGTACGTTAATTTGCCGTGAATTGCCCGCGAATTGTTTCGTGAATTAATTCGAGCTGTACGGTTAATACCATTGTTTTTTGTTTTGCCTTCGGCGTACGTTAATTTGCCGTGAATTGCCCGCGAATTGTTTCGTGAATTAATTCGAGCTGTACGGTTAATACCATTGTTTTTTGTTTTGCCTTCGGCGTACGTGAATTGTCCGTGAATTGCCCGCGAATTGTTTCGTGAATTAATTCGAGCTGTTCGGTTAATGCCATTGTTTTTTGTTTTGCCTTCGGCGTACGTTAATTTGCCGTGAATTGCCCGCGAATTGTTTCGTGAATTAATTTTATAATGTGTTGATGTTCAATTTTCGATAAAATTTGGACCATTTATGGACAGTTACTTTCCTTGAAAGTGCATCGCGATGACTGATTGCCCACAGAGGCACAGAGCCCACAGAGATATTTTCCATGCGGATAGTGGGAGACCACAGAGTCGCCCTTCTGGCGATTGTACACCATCAGAGGTACCGCATGGCTCTGTGTCCTCCCTCAGCGTAGCACGAAGTGCCAAAGCCTCTGTAACAATATAAACCTCTATGTCCTCTGTGCCTCTGTGGGCATTTATATAATTGACTACGTCGAGCTAAAGGTTGGCTACGCCGAGCTAAAAGGTTCATGAATAATTTGCGGGCAATTTACGTTTGCCGAAGGCATGAAAGCGAAAGTTGCACATTCGAATTAAACTATTCGCCGAAAGGGGAATCATACTTAAGTAAGCTGATATTTTACAAAAATAATAAAATCCAAACAACAATGAAAAAATTATTTCTTTCTACTGTGATGGCTCTCGCCACACTCTGTGCAAATGCACAGGAACCAAACATCGGTATGTTCCCAGGCATGCCTAAGATCGACGTGACTTTCAATCCTTATGTGGCTGCTCCTGAGACTTTCGACAAGGAGACTGCCAACATCCAGCGCGGAACGATCGAGACTGTGGAGTACAGTTCGAAGACTGTGGGCACCGTGCGCAAGGCTACCGTTTATCTGCCTCCTAAGTACGACAAGTCGAAGAAGTATCCTGTGCTCTACCTCCTCCACGGTATCGGCGGCGACCACGTTGAGTGGATGCAGGGTGTGCCTAACATCATCATGGACAATCTCTATGCGCAGCAGAAGGCTGAGCCTATGATCATCGTCATGCCTAACGGTCGTGCTCTCAAGGACGATACCGTGCATGGCAATATCTATGCTCCTGAGATTACTGTAGGTTTCGAGATTTTCGAGCGTGACCTCATCGACGATCTCATCCCATTCATCCAGGGCAAGTACAGCACTTATACTGACAAGGAGCATCGTGCCATCGCCGGCCTTTCGATGGGTGGCGGTCAGTCGCTCAACTTCGGTCTCGGCAACATGGATGTGTTCGCTTACGTAGGCGGTTTCTCTTCTGCTCCTAACACTAAGCAGCCTGAGCAGCTCATCCCTGACGTGGCTAAGACTAAGAAGGAGAATAAGCTTCTCTGGATGGTGTGCGGCGGACAGGACGGTCTGATGTTCAACAGCTCTCGTCTCAAGGCTTTCTGCGACAAGAATGATGTGCCTTGTACTCTCATCGAGTATCCTGAAGGTCATCATGACTTCGTGGTATGGAAGTATGGTTTATTCAATTTCGCACAGCTGATTTTTAAGAAGTAAGCGCAAGTTGAATGCTAAAATACACAAGTTTCGCAAGTGTTTTATGATTTTTATTAAGATTTTAGTTTTGATGTCGAGCCCGAAGGGCGATCCCAAATAAAATCCTTCACAAAAGCGACGAACTGGAGCGCATTTTCTGTTGAGATTCTTGCCTTGCAAGCGCTAAAGCGATGATTAGTTATAGATTATAGTGAGGAAACAAATCTTTAAACAAAATCCTTACCAAAATACGCTCGAATACCTCGCTTTTTAGGAGGCCTTTTGGGGGGATCGTCGCTACGCTCCTCGAAATCCAAACGAAAATCTTTATAAAAATCTATAACATAGTGCATTAATGAACTTGCGCAAGTTGAATGCTAAAATACAAGATGGACAAGGAGGTGACTCTTTGCCCATCTTTTTTTGTGCTTAGAACTTATAGCGCACTTGCAGCTGGATGTCTTCCCGATGATGGCTGTCGATCATCTCCGTACCCGTGCCGATGGCATCGCGGTCGGCATACCAGGTCGCTGCACCCTTGAGGCATAGCGTGAGGCGGCAAGGGAGCGAGAGGGTGGCGCGGAGGGCTGTGCGTGTGCCTCGGCCATAGAAGGTGGTCATGCCGAAGGTGTAGGGCAGGGAGGGCTCGTAGGAGGTGAGGCGCGACTCGTAGGAGTCGGTATTGAAGTAGGTGAACGAGAGGTCGGCGGAGAGCCAGTCGGAGGGCGTGTAGCGGATGAGTTCGGCGAGGGAGAATCCCTTGTCGGCATCGGAAAACTGGATGAGCGAACCGGATGCCGTGGTGCGCAGGGAGAGTGAGTGGGAGAGGGCGAACGTGTGCTGCAGGCGTAGGGTGTGCGACTGGCGGAATCGCAGTTCAGATGCCTTGCTGGTGGCATCGGCCACGTAGTCCTTCTCCTTCGTCTTGTAGCGGTAGCGGACTATGAATGTGCTGCGGCTGCTTGCCGTATACAACGCCTGAAGCTGGGCATCGAGACCGCGCGAGCTGCCCGACACCTGATACTTCATCCAAGGGAAGTACATGGCATCGATGTAGGCGCTGAGCTTGAGGCGACGGCTCATGTTGTTCTGCCACGCCAGGCATACGCCCTGCTCGTTCTGCACGGCTGAGTTCTCGCCGAAGCTGCGCCCGTGGATGGCGTTGTAACGTGCTCCGTAGTAGCGGTAGGTGAGTTGGAGATTGTGGTTGTGAGGCAGGATGAGCATGAGTGAATGGAGCGTGGCCCATCCGCCCGAACTGCTGTAGGCTGCCTCGCCCGAAGCGGTGATGTTGCCGTGGGCATACTTGTAGGCAAGGCTGAACGCCTGGAAGTCCTGTCCCGTAGGGTTGTAGGCGCGGTAGTAGGACGATGGGGTGTCGCACTTAGGCGCCAGAGGCACGCTGTAGTGGGTGGCTACCGCCGATGCTGATAGCTGCCATCGGGGGGTAGTCTGCAGGTGGATGTTGGCCCCGTAGTCGAGCACCATGATGTTGCCTCGCTTCGAGTGCTCGAGCGGAGTGCGATGGTAGCCATCGGTCTTGAGCGAGGTGATGCCTGTGGAGTCGGCGTTGTAGGTACCATCGGCATGGCGGTAGGAGGCGTAGGCTGTGACCAATGCCTTGCCGAGCGAGAGGGTGGCAGCTGCTCCGGTGAAGTAGCCCGACTCGGAGGTGGACGAGTGGCGGCTGATGCCTCGGTCCATGCGGTCCATGCTGCTTCCCATAGCCGATTTTCCAAGACTCATGCCGCTGTTCATCACCAATCCATGACCGAAGCTGAGGCGGTAGTTGCCTACGATGGCGGAGCGCACTCGTCCCACGTTGCGCACCATGGCATAGGCGGATAGGTGGTCGATGCCCCGTTCGCCGGGATCCTTCTCCATCTGAAGGCCAAGGAAGAGCCGATCGTGCGAAGCAAACGAATAGCGGAGTGAGTGGTAGAGGCGTGAGCCACGATAGGCCTTGTTGGGCGAACTGGCAAGCACGCTGTCGGGCAGATCCTGATAGCCCGCCTTTATATATAAAGGTACGTCCGTGCGTAAGGCTACTTCATTCTGCGATTGGCGCAGGTAGTCGTGCAGCGTCGTCGCCCCCTTGTCGGCATCGCCCACATGGACGAAGAGCATGAGCATCTGGCGCGTGTGGTAGTCGATCGATGGCACAAGGGCCAGTTCGCCGAGCGAACGCAAGGGCACGTTCCTATCGCGATAGGTAATAAGGTCCGAGATCTGCACTACCGACAGGAAGGGCAGCTGCTGGAGGTCGTCGATGGTGGCGCGGTTGATGTTGAGGGGCTGGGTGTGCAATTCGTAGAGCCGTTCGTAGAGTTCATGGTCGGGATCGTCATCATCGTCATAGTTCTCGTGCATCAAGGTGGCAAAATCCTCCCACGACAGGTGCTGGCGATCGTGCCTCTGCGCATGCATGGGAATGCACGTGAGAAAGCATAGGATGAGGACGAAAAGAGGTGGCATGAATGTCGGTTTTTGTGTACTTTTGGGGTTTAAAATAAAAAAAGGGTAACCGCCGTTACCCAACCTTTTGTTAACCTTAAATCTAATACTATGAAAAACACACATGCAAAGGTAACTACTTTTTCGCTCTCTGACCAAATAATTTGAAGGAAAAGTTTCAAAAAATCTTTATTTTATGATTTATGTCAAGAAAATTATGTGCTTTCGATGCTTGTTTTTGCATAAAGTGCAATTTGCAACTTGTTTGCAGAAACTTTGGCGTACCTTTGCAAAGTGAAAAGTTGAGAGGGGTGGAGAGTTGAGAGGTTAGAGTTGAGAGGTTAGAGTTGAGAGGTTAGAGTTGAGAGGTTAGAGTTGATAGCCTCCGAAGAGGAAGAAGAGAGAGCAATGGGTTATACGCCTTCGGCGGACGAAAGAAAAACAAATAAAGATATAAGAAAATAATAAAAACATCTCTTTCGTAATCGTCATTTCGTAATAATCATAAACAAGAAGAATATATCTTTAATATTTTTTCCTGTTTTTATTTATTTTTTCTTCGTCCGCCGAAGGCGTATAAATCTAGCGTAAAGTAATACAAGTTTAGCATGTTAATAGTTTTAGATTTTTATTAAGATTTATGTTAAGATTTCGAGGAGCGTAGCGACGATCCCCCTCAAATGACCTTCTAAAAGCGAGGTATTCGAGCGTATTTTCAGTTGAGATTTTTAGTTATAGATTATGGTGAGGATAAAAATCTTTAAACAAAATCCTTACCAAAAATGCGCTCCAGTTCGTCGCTTTTGAGAAGGGTTTTTATTCGGGATCGCCCTTCGTGCTCGAAATCTAAACGAAAATCTTAATAAAAATCAAAGAACAAACACTTGCGAAACTTGAATAAAGTAGTTGTAAAATTATAAAAGAATATAGTATTATGGATTATCTGTTGAACTTTTTGGAGGAGATCTTTGATCTGACCAACGAGATGTCGCCTTACCTGCTGTTGGGATTCCTCATCGCAGGATTGATGCATGCATTCATACCAAGCAGCATGTACCATAAGTACCTTGCAGGCAATAGTGTGAGGTCAGTACTTAATGCCGCCATCTTCGGTGTGCCGCTGCCATTGTGCTCGTGTGGAGTGATACCTACTGCCATGTCGCTGCGTAAGGAAGGGGCGAGCAGGGGAGCTACGGTGTCGTTTCTCATAGCCACTCCGCAGACGGGTGTGGACAGCATCTTTGCTACCTATTCGCTCATGGGACTGCCATTTGCCATCGTGCGCCCTATAGCAGCCCTGCTCACAGCCGTGCTGGGTGGAGTGATGGTCAACAATCTTGTGCCTGCCGATGGCGAGGCAAGTGCCGAGGCGAAGGCTGAGCACGAAGGACGCACGGAGGGTTGCAGCTGCGGTCACGACCACAAGGAGCAGTCGTGCGGCTGCGGATGTGGCAGTCATGAGGGCCATCATCACGAAGGGTTCGTGAGCAAGCTGCGCGAGGCCCTGACCTTCGGATTTGTAGAGATGATGGAGGACATAGGCAAATGGCTCGTGGTGGGACTCCTCATAGCCGGAGTGATCACGGTAGTGGTGCCCGACAGCTTCTTCGTGCTGTTCAAGGGCAATACGCTGATGAGCATGTTGCTGGTGCTGTGCATCAGTATTCCGATGTACCTGTGTGCCACAGGAAGCATACCAATCGCCGTAGCCCTGATGATGAAGGGACTGACTCCTGGTGCTGCCCTGGTGCTGCTGATGGCTGGTCCGGCAAGCAATGCTGCTTCGATACTGGTAATCAATAAGGTACTGGGCAGGAAGACTCTGCTCGTATACCTCGCGGTCATCATAAGCGGAGCCATCGGATGTGGCTACCTCATCGACTATGCGATGCCAAGGGCATGGTTCGAAAGCGTGATGCCTGTGGCTGGCGATTGCTGCCACGAGGAGGCAAGCTGGTTCAGCATAGGATGTACGGTGCTCTTGGGCCTGCTGCTGCTCAACGTGCTGCGCATGCGACTCACTCACAAGAGTGCCTGCAGCTGCGGCCATTGCCATGATGGCGAAGGTGCTGAGGCTGAAGGTGAGGACGACTGCTGCGAGACGCGCGTGTGCCACGTGGAAGGCATGACTTGCAACCATTGCCGTGCCAACGTCGAGAAGGCGATAATGGGTGTGCCGGGAGTGGAAAATGTGACGGTCGACCTGCACTCGGGCGAGGCTCGCATCACGGGCGACGATGTGGATTGGAATGAAGTCACAAGTGCCGTAGAAAGCATCGGTTTTAGCGTAAAATGGTGAAAAAACGACTATTTTGTGATTTTTTAAGAAATTTAACGTACCAAACACCACTTGGTACGTTATTTTTTTTTACCTTTACATACTTTATTGGTGTAGTATGCAGTAATGTGTGCTAAGATGTAGGTGTATACAGAGGTGAGAGAGTGGGGCGGACACGTGGATGATGACGAGGCAGAGGATGGATGGAGATGAGCATGCTGCACAATGTTGAACGAGCGACGGACTGAAGAGGTTGCGCCGCATAAAAACCAGACAATAAAAATGACAATATATAATGAATTACAAGTGGAATTACAAACCTCCGACTCCCGAAACGACGGAAGCTGCGCAAGCTCTGGCTGAGGCTGTAAACGTCAGTCCCGTGCTGTGCCGGATGCTCATAGACAGGGGCATAACCACCCCGAGCGCCGTGCGTTCCTTCTTTCGCCCGCAGTTGCAAGAGCTGTACGATCCGTTCCTGATGAAGGACATGGACCGTGCCGTGGAGCGACTGAACGAAGCCATGGGCAACCGCGAGCGCATCATGGTGTACGGCGACTACGACGTCGACGGGTGTACGGCAGTAGCATTGGTGTACCGCTTCCTGCAGCAGTACTACAGCAACATCGAGTACTACATCCCTGACCGCTACGACGAGGGATATGGAGTATCGCTGGCAGGCATCGACTATGCTGCTGACAACGGAGTGAAACTTATCATCGTGCTCGACTGCGGCATCAAGGCTGTGGACGAGATCACGTATGCCAAGAGCAAGGGCATCGACTTCATCATCTGCGACCATCACGTGCCGGACGATGAACTGCCTCCTGCCGTGGCAATACTCAACGCCAAGCGCAAGGACGCTACCTATCCTTACAAGGACCTGAGCGGATGTGGCGTGGGATTCAAGTTCATGCAGGCCTTCGCCATCAGCAACGGCATAGCATTCTCGACACTCATCCCGCTGCTCGACCTTACGGCTGTGAGCATAGCGAGCGACATAGTGCCTATCATGGGCGAGAACCGCATCCTTGCCTACCACGGCCTGCGACAGATCAACAACAACCCAAGCGTAGGCCTGAAGGCTGTGATTGATGTGTGCGGACTCACGGGCAAGGACATCACCATGTCGGACATCATCTTCAAGATCGGTCCGCGCATCAACGCCTCGGGACGCATACAGAACGGCAAGGAGAGCGTCAACCTGCTCGTGGAGCACAACTACGATCGTGCGCTGGAGAAGGCTAAGCTCATAAACCAATACAACGAGGAGCGCAAGGAACTCGACAAGCGAATGACCGAGGAGGCCAGCGCACTCGTAGAGGGACTGCCTGAGATGGGCGAGAAGTCGGCCATCGTCATCTACAACGAGGACTGGCACAAGGGTGTGATAGGCATCGTGGCTTCACGCCTCACGGAGGTCTACTTCCGTCCGGCAGTAGTGCTGACACGTACCGGCGATACGGTCACGGGATCGGCACGAAGCGTGAGCGGATTTGACGTCTACAAGGCCATCGAGAGCTGCCGCGACCTGCTTGAGAACTTCGGCGGACACACGTATGCCGCAGGTCTCTCGCTCAACGTCAACAACGTGGATAAGTTCCGCGAACGATTCGAGAAGTATGTGGAGGAGAACATCGAACCAGAACAGACCGATGCCAACCTCACCATCGATGCAGTCATCACGTTCCGCGACATCACGCCAAAGTTCTGTTCCGACCTCAAGAAGATGCGCCCATTCGGCCCCGACAACCAGAAGCCGCTGTTCTGTTCGCGCCAGGTGTACGACTACGGCACGAGCAAGGTGGTAGGAAGGGAGCAGGAGCACATCAAGATGGAACTGGTGGACAACAACTCCAACCACGTGATGAACGGCATCGCCTTCGGGCAGAGTTCGCAGGTGAGGCTGATAAAGACTAAGCGATCGTTCGAAATCGTATACAGCATAGAGGACAATACCCACAAGCGTGGGGAGATACAATTGCAGATAGAAGACATTCGACCTACAGAATGACTTATTTAGAAATATTGCAGCAATACTGGGGTTATGATTGTTTCCGAGGCATTCAGGAAGCAATCATAACTAGTATAGGCGAGGGTCGCGACACGCTGGGACTCATGCCTACGGGCGGAGGAAAGTCCATTTGCTTTCAGGTTCCGGCGCTTGCCAAGGATGGGCTGTGCATCGTCATCACGCCCCTCATAGCCCTGATGAAGGACCAGGTGGCGCAGCTGAAGCGAAGAGGATTGACGGCCGAGGCTGTCTATACGGGCATGCAGAGGGATGACATAGTCCGCATCTTCGACAACTGCGTGCTGGGCGGCTGCAAGTTCCTTTACATCTCGCCTGAGCGACTGGCTTCCGACCTCTTCAGGGCAAAGCTGGAGCGCATGCACAACATAAGCATGATATGCGTGGACGAGGCACATTGCGTGTCGCAATGGGGCTACGACTTCCGTCCTTCGTACCTGCGCATAGCCGAGATACGCCACATCATTCAGTACCCCGTACCTATACTGGCACTTACGGCCACAGCTACGCCTCAGGTGATAGACGACATTCAGGACAAGCTTGAGTTCCGGGAAAAGAACACCATACGCATGAGCTTCGAGCGCAAGAACCTCGTGTATGTGGTGCGCCATACGGACAACAAGGCTGAGGAGATGCTACGCATACTCCGGGGCATAACCGTGGGAAGTGCCATCGTCTATGTGCGTAGCCGCCGACTGACGAGCGAGATAGCCCGATTCCTCAACGACAACGGATTTACGGCGCTCAACTTCCATGCCGGACTGACCAATGCGGAGAAGGATGTGCGACAGATCAGTTGGACGAAGAACCGCGTGCGAGTCATGGTGGCCACGAATGCCTTTGGCATGGGCATCGACAAGCCCGATGTGAGGGTGGTGATACACTTCTCGTCGCCCGACTCGATCGAGGCATACTATCAGGAAGCAGGACGAGCAGGGCGCGACGGTCAGCGATCGTATGCCATACTGCTCACCGACAAGGCCGACATCACATCACTTCGCAGGCGCGTGGCACAGACATACCCGGAGATAGAATACGTGAAGAAGGTGTACGAGGACCTCTGCTACTTCCTCCAGGTAGGCATGGGAGAGAGCGAGGGGCGCACGTACGACTTCCACATGGAACGATTCTGCGTCACGTTTCGCCACTTTGCCGTGCAGGCCGACAGCGCCTTGAAGCTGCTTAGCAACGCAGGCTACATAGAGTACTGTACGGATCAGGAGTTCAAGTCGCGCCTGCAGATCATATTGCGCAAGGAACAGCTGTACCGCCTGTACAACATGAGCGAGGATGAGAACCGTCTGCTGCAGGCCATACTGCGCACCTATCCAGGCGTGTTTGCCGACACGGTCTACATAGAGGAGATGCAACTGGCGCACCTCACATCGCTCAAGGCCGACTGGATATACGAGACGCTCAAGGACTGGAACTCGCGCCGCATAGTGGACTTCATCCCTCACAAGAACACGCCTACCATAACCTTCAGCATGCCTCGCCTGGAGACGGAACGCGTGGCGTTGCCTCCATCGGTCTACCTCGACCGGCGTGACGACTACGCCCAGCGCATAGAGCACATGGTGGACTACCAGACATCGGAGGTCAGTTGCCGAAGCCGCTTGCTGCTTGAATACTTCGGGCAGGAGGATGTGAAGGATTGTGGCCAATGCGACATTTGTGTGGCAAGGCGCAAGGACGTGAACTACGATCAGCATACTCATGCCGAGCGCGTCATCATGCAATGGCTTAGTGACGGACAGCATCATCCGGTAAAGGATCTACTTACACTTGGACTTGAGCGCGAGGCTATCTCAGAGGCTCTGACGAAGTTGCAGAATGATGATGAGATAGAGAGTGATACTGTTGAGGTGTGGAGGAGTTGAGGGCCTTCGGCACTCCTTTGGGTTGCTAAAGCACCGCTTCGCTACCGTCGTCGCAAGCCGAGCTCCTATTCCGCTCGGCGGTTAGAGTTGAGAGGTTAGAGGTTAAAGGTTAGAGCCTCCAAAGAGGAAGAAGAGAGAGCAATGAGTTATACGCCTTCGGCGGACGAAGAAAAAATAAATAAAAACAGGAAAAAATATTAAAGATATTTTCTTCTTGTGTATGATTATTACGAAATGATGATTACGAAAGAGATGTTTTTACTATTTTCTTATATTTTTATTTGTTTTTCTTTCGTCCGCCGAAGGCGTATGAATATAGCGTAAATATTATATAATGAATTAAATAGAAGAACAATGAATCATTTGGAATTGGCAAAAGAGGCGATAAGGAAGCAGGACATACTCACGGCGAGTGTGGAGGCAACCAAGGCCATAGAGGAACAGCCGGACAACTATGAGGCATACCTCATACGCGGACAGATAAGCATGGCGTTCGGCGATAAGGCTGGAGCTGCCGAGGACCTGCAGAAAGCCGTGGAACTCAATCCTTCGCTACTCACGCAGATGAGCGGCGAGTTCAAAAACAAAGAGGACGGACATTGCCATTGAGCGATGTTCGTCCTCTTTCTTTGCTTTCTATCTTAGTTGAGCATGCATTATCGCGAAGCGCTTTCGAAGAAAGAAACTTGTATTACTTGATGTTCTGTCTGATCTTTGTAAGGAATGCCTGCATACGTTCTTCGTCCTTGGTGTCGATGATATCGATGATCTCCTTCATCTCGGCACGAATCTTAGCCACCTGATCCTTGGTGTAAGGGTTGAAGAGAATCTCGCGCAGCAGGGTGTCGTCCTCCGAGAGTACGCCCTGGGCAATCTTCATGTGGCGCTTGAATGTGGTACCAGGAGCATCCTGATGCTTCATCACGGCTGCGAAGGCAAAGGTAGAGATGAATGGGATGCTGAGCGAATAAGCCACCGTGCGGTCGTGCTCCTCGAATGTATATTCGCACACGTTGAGTTCGAGGCGTGAGTAGAGTTCCTTGAAGAAGCAACGTCCCATGAAGTCGCCCTCGCTGATGATGATGGCATTCTCAGAGGCCAGTTTGCCGAGGTTGGCAAATGTAGGTCCGAACATAGGGTGTGTACTAACGTAGCGCATGCCTGTGTTCTCGTAAAACTCCTTGAATCCAGTCTTCACCGAACTGATATCGGACAGTATACATGTGTCGGGAAGGTATGGGATGACCTGCTCAAACACGGAGAGCGTGTACTTCAGACTCACGGCATTGATGACGAGCTCAGGCTTGAACTCGCGTATCTCCTCCATCGTTGTGAAGCGCTGCGTGTTGTACATGAATCGCAGGCGCTTAGGATCAATCTCGTAAACGGCCACCTCGTGGTCAAAACTAAGCAGGTCGGTAAAGAACGAGCCCATCTTGCCTGCTCCAAGTATCAGTATCTTCATTTGCTTCTTTTTTTTAGGTTATAGGTTAGAGGTTAGAGGTTAGAGGTTAGAGGTTAGAGGTTATAGGTTAGAGTGTTTTTCTCTCCACTCTCACCTCTCCACTCTCACCTCTCACCTCTCCACTTTAACCTATAACCTTTAACCTATAACCTTTAACCTTTAACCTTTTCTTACTTATTGATAACTTCCATCTGCTGATTGACACTCTCCTCGTGTATGTGCTCGAAGATGCCCTTGATGCAGTCGGGATTGATGCCGAGGATGGAACCCTGTGCTCCGCGCTTGTCGAGAATCTCGCTATAGCGTGTGGTCTGCACGATGGTCATGCCATGCTCCCTCTTGTACTGACCGATCTCGCGGCTCACGCGCATACGCTTGGCAAGCATGTCGATGAGGTCGTTGTCGATCTCGTCAATCTGCTTACGAAGCTGCGACAGAGGTTCGGTAGTCTGTCCCTGTTCGCGGATTACGAGGAGCGAGAGGATGTAGTCGAGAATGTCAGGTGTGACCTGCTGACTTGCATCGCTCCATGCCTTGTCAGGATTGCAATGGCTCTCAACTATCAGTCCATCCATACCGAGGTCCATAGCCTGCTGGCAGAGAGGTGCGATGAGGTCGCGCTTACCGCCTATGTGGCTTGGATCGTTGACGATAGGAAGCTGTGGACAGCGACGATGAAGCTCGATAGCAATCTGCCACATAGGGAGGTTGCGGTATATCTTCTTGTCGTAGCTTGAGAATCCGCGGTGGATGGCACCAAGGCGCTTGATGCCGGCACGGTTGATGCGCTCGAGAGCTCCGATCCAAAGTTCGAGGTCAGGATTGACAGGGTTCTTCACGAGGACTGGTATGTCAACACCCTGCAAAGCATCGGCCAATGACTGCATGGCAAACGGATTGGCGCTGGTGCGTGCACCAACCCAGAGGATGTCGATGCCATATTTGAGAGCCAGTTCGACATGCTCAGGTGTAGCCACCTCGGTAGCTGTGAGCATGCCCGTCTCCTGCTTCACCTGCTGCATCCATGGAAGGGCATTCTCGCCGTTGCCTTCGAAGCCTCCTGGCTTGGTACGAGGCTTCCAGATGCCGGCACGGAACATGTGGCATCCCTTCTCTGCCAACTGGCGTGCAGTAGTCATCACCTGTTCTTCGGTCTCGGCCGAGCAAGGTCCTGCTATTACGAACGGACGTTTATTATCGCTTGGTAAGTTTAATGGTTGTAGTTCAAGTTCCATTGTATGATGATTTTTTTTGTTTCGATTTATTCAAAAACCTTCTTCACTCTCTCGAGGGCTTCCTGCATCTTCTCGTCCTTGGCGCAGAGCGAGATGCGGAGGTAGCGCTTACCGTTGCTTCCGAAGATGAAGCCAGGAGTGATGAATACGCGAGCCTCGTGCAGCACCTTTTCCGTGAGGTCCTCGACATCGGCATAAGTGTCAGGTATGCGTCCCCAGAGGAACATGCCCTGCTGAGTAGGGTCGAACGTGCATCCGAGAGTGGTCATGATCTGCTCGGCAATGTTGCGTCGGCTGGCGTAGGTCTCGATGTTGGCATGTGTGTGCCAAGCCTCTGTGTTGTCGTAAGCCTGGGCAGCAGCAAGCTGTAGCGGACGGAAGGTACCAGAGTCGATGTTTGACTTAATCTTCAGTATCCACTGTACGAACGTGCTGTTGGTGGCGAGCATACCCACGCGCCATCCAGGCATGTTGTGGCTCTTGGACATGGAGTTGAACTCAATGCAGCAATCCTTTGCACCAGGGATCTGGAGAATGGACAGATGCTCGTCCTTGTTGAGGATGAATGAGTATGGATTGTCGTTCACCACTACGATGTCGTGAGCCTTGGCAAATGCCACGATCTTCTCATAGAGCTCGCGAGTGGCACGTCCGCCTGTAGGCATGTTAGGATAGTTGGTCCACATCAGTTTCACGCCTGTGAGGTCCATGCTCTCCAGCTGATCGAAGTCAGGCTGCCAACCGTTGCTCTCCATGAGGTCGTAGTTGACAATCTGCTGGCCGAGGATCTTTGACAGGGATGTGTAGGTAGGGTAGCCAGGGTTTGGCACCAGCACCTTGTCGCCAGGGTTGCACAGGGCAAGAGTGACATGAAGGATGCCCTCCTTGCTGCCTATCAGAGGCTGGATCTCGGTGGCAGGATCGAGTTCTACTCCGTACCATCGGTTGTAGAAGCGAGCCATGGCCTGTCGCAGTTCAGGTATGCCGACAGTAGGCTGGTAGCCGTGAGCATCAGCCTTCTTGGCGTTTTCGCAGAGCACATCGATGGTCTCTGTCGATGGTGGCATGTCGGGCGAACCGATGGCAAGGCTTATGATGTCCTGTCCTTCGGCATTGAGCTTAGCCACTTCTTTCAGTTTTCTTGAGAAATAATATTCGCTTACGAGCGATAAACGGTCTGCTGGAGTTATCATATTGTGGATTTTCCTTCTTTATATTCGCCTAATACTTTTAGTTGCTTTGTAAGTGGTCGTACGGCATCGATAGCCTGATGGTAGCGTGTGTAGTCTTCGTACATCACGTCGATGTAGAACATGTATTCCCATTCGCGTCCGATGATAGGGAGCGACTGGATCTTGGTGAGGTTGATCTTGTAGAACGAGAAGATCGACAACACCTGCGACAGGCTACCCTCGTTGTGTGGCAGGCTGAACACGATGCTTGCCTTGTTCGACTGGTTAGGCATGGACAACTCTTCTGCCTGCCAAGGGTCGCAGAGCACGAGGAAGCGTGTGAAGTTGTGCTTGTTGGTCTCGATGCTCTCCTCCAGCACCTTCATGTTGTAGAGTGGTGCAGCAAACTTCGAGCAGATGGCTGCGTGTCCTCGCATCTGTCCCTCGCTGATCATCTTTGCCGATCCGGCGGTGTCGTCGGCCTCGACAACCTTCATGCTTGGGTGCTTCTTCAGGAAGTCGCGGCATTGCATGAGGGCCACAGGGTGCGAATTGACCTCTGTGATGTCGTTCCAGTCCTCATCAGGCAGGCACATTATGGAGTGGCTGATGCGCAGCTTGTGCTCGCCCACTATCTGCATTCCGCTCTCGCGCAGCAGTTCGTAGTTGTGGAGCAGCGAACCTGCTATGGTGTTCTCGATGGCCACGAGAGCAATGACATTGTTGTCCTTCTTCATCTCTGCAAACACATCCTCAAATGTGTCGCAGCATATCAGTTCGATCTCCTCGCCCTCGAAGTACCGATGGCTTGCCACGTCGTGGAAACTGCCTACCTGTCCTTGTATCGCAATTCTTTTCATAAAAAAACAATCCCACTCACATTGGAGCGGGATGATATACTTGATTTTTTAGTTTGTTTCGTTGTTACGAAGTCTTGCACATGAAATCCCGCTCTTACCGTTTGCTAAAGTAAAAGTAAAAATAGAAATATGTGCTAAAATACGACTTCATTATTATATAAATATGTGTACTTGTTATAACCTTTGATTGGTTTTACGATGCAAAATTACGTATTCTTATCCACTCCACCAACAATTTGCAAGAAAAAACATCGAAATTCAGTAAAAAAGGTATAAAAACAAAGAAAATGTAAATGCTTGCACCCACTTTTTTGTTCTTATACCTATGACGTTCACCTTTGCTTATGTCGTTATCTACTTCTCGCACTTCAGGTTGAAATCGACTGAATTGAAGTCCTGGTTGTAGAATTGTCCCTTGTACGTTATTATACCATCGGTGTGGTCGCATGTACCCTGGAAGTAACCAAGGTACTTGTTGTTGCTTTTCTGGTAAGCCTTGATCAGCAATGTGCCATCGCTTGGATGGTAGCGGTAGACTTTCAACAGGCGTGTGCCGATGCTGATGGTGTAGTCGCCCTCACCATTCGAGATGTTGAGTGTGGCATTCTTGTCGCCTCCTATGCTGCCGGTCATGTGGTAGGTGTCGCGTTCTGGATGAAGCGAAGCGGGGCCAGTCAAAGACTTTTCCGACTCGCCGTAGTAGAGTATCTGACGCTTTGCCTCATTGCCTTCTTCGTCCGTGCGCAGAGTCCAGTTGCCATGAGCATCGTGCTTGCGTATGGTGTATTTGGTTTCCACCTTCTCGTAGTATTCGTCATCACCTTCCTCATCATTGTATCCAACGCTTCGGTACTCGGCAATCATCTTCACAAGATCACCATTCTTGTCGTATGAATAGTGGTAGGTGAACTCGGTGCCTTCCACCTGACCTTCTTCTCGCGCCAGATGGTCGTTCTCCCAAATAATCTCGCTAAACGATTCCAAACCATAGGTTTCGCTGATGCGTCCCTTTGCATCGCGCTTGTAGCATGTTGTCTCTTCAAACTGACTGGTCTCTTCATCGTATATGCGCTCCGACTCTTTGAAAGGATCGTAATCGTCCATCTTGATGAGTTTGCCATCCTCATCAAACTCATATGTGCTGCCGAATGCGAACAGCTTGTGTACTGGTCCGTGAACGTTGAAATATGCAAGGTCGGGCGAAGTGAAATCGTCAGGCTTGATGTTGTCAGCCTTTACTTCATCGCCAGTTGTGGCACTTACGGCATTGGTGCTGTCTGCACTCTCATTGTTGTTTGAAGTCTTGTTGCCGCAAGCAGTTATGGTTGCTGCAACGATGAAAGGAAGGAAATACTTTCTCATATCTTAAAAAGTTGACATTAATATTGCTGCTATTATACCAATCATGATGCACTCGGCTATGACCATGATGCGGATGCTGAGTTGCATGTGGGCTGTAGTGAGAAGGCGTGGGGTGGTGCCGATGAACGGCTTGTAGAAATATTCGCCGAAATAGTTGTGCGGACCACCGAAACGGCAGTCGAGCACTCCTGCAAGCGCAGCCTCAGGCCATCCGCTGTTGGGCGATGCGTGCTGAGGGCCGAAGTGGAGCGTGAAGCGTATGAGTGACCATGCGCTGGCACCTTGCGTAGGATGGGTGAACAACTGATGCCCTCTGTAGGCGATAATGATGAGCAGGGCAGAGAGTCGTGCAGGGATGCAGTTTGCTATGTCGTCGATATGTGCTGCCCAGCATCCGAAGTCCTTGTAGCGTGCATTCTGATAGCCTATCATGGAGTCGAGCGTGTTGATCATCTTGTATGCCATCATGCCCGGAACGCCAAGCAACAGATACCAGAACAGGGGAGCGATGACTCCGTCCGAAAGGTTCTCGGCCAATGTCTCCAAGGCTGCAGTCCTACATTCCTGAGCGGTAAGCTCGGACGTGTCGCGGCCCACGATGCGTCCCACCTGCTTGCGACCGTCCTCCACGCTGCGGTCCACGGCTTCGAACACCATCCTCACCTCCTTGCGTAGCGTATGGCCTGCCAGGCAGAAGAACACAAGTATGCCGCCTACTGCCCAACCGACATATTCAGGAAGGAAGGCGTCGATGGCATACATCAGCAGGTAGATCAGGGCAAAGGTGAGCAGAATGCTGCTTGTGGCAAACATGGCCCCCTTTGCCAGCCGATGGCTATCCTTGTTGAGGCGTTTCTCTCCGAAGGCTATCCACTTGCCCATGTAGACTATGGGATGAGGCAAGCGCTCCGGATCGCCAAGGATGAGGTCCAATATCCAGCCTATGATGAGTTTCTGAATCATAATGCAATCCAATTTATAATGCCCTTTATAAGTTGCTCGTTTTCCTCGCGGCTCTGTACGGCTATGCGGAAGAAGGTGTCGTCCAGACCAGCGAAGTTGGAAGCATCGCGGATGAGTATTCCCTCCTCGCGTGCAAGGTAATCCTTGAGAGCTGAGGCGCGTCCCATGCGAAGCTTGCATAGCAGAATGTGAGTGTCGGATGGCCACACCTCGATGACGCCCAGAGCCTGAAGGGCCGATGCCGTGTGCTCGCGCTCGTCCATGAGTGCCTTTACATCAAACTGATACTCGTCCTGATGCATGAGCAGGTAGTGGCCGGCGTCGATGGCAACCTGATTGACCGACCAAGGCATGCGCTGCAATCGAATGGAATGCAGCAGATCCTCGCATGCCGTGATGTAGCCCAGACGAAGCCCCGGAATGGCAAACTCCTTGGTCATGGAGTGGAGCATGATGACGTTGGGCATCGATACCGCCTCGGCAGGAGTGATGAGCGGCTGCTGGGTGAATGGCGCATAGCTGGCATCGATGATGAAGGTTACCGCAGGGTGCGTCTCGATGGCCTTTATGAGTTCCTCCTTCGGGATGACTGTTCCTGTAGGATTGTTTGGACAGCAGAGCCATAAAGTCTCGGCACGTTCGGGAATCTCGTCGATAGTGAAGATGTTGCACAACTGATGCTCGTGCATTCGACATGCATCGGCATACTCGGCAAAGGTCGGAGTTAGGATGGCCGACTTGTTGCGCCGGAATGTCTGTGCAATAAGATAGATGGCTTCCGTGGCACCATTTGTCACGCAAACCTGTTCCGGACGGAGCGAAAGCATCATGGCCAGTTCCGTTTCCAGCGATAGTGGAGTAGGCTCGGGATAGCTGACTACCTTGTCGAGTTGGTCGGCAAGGTGGCAGAACAGTCCTTCGTGATCAAACTGGTTGTATATGTTTGATGAGAAGTTGATCCTGATGTCCTTATATAAATATGTATCGTCTCCGTGACCGTTTATCATGATCCAAGTATTCTGTAAAGTGTATCCATGTCCAGATGTCGCCTGACGTGATCGGCAAGAAGGTCGTACTGATGGTCCTTGAAGTCCTCGATGCTTGCCGTTGGTGCATCGGTCTTCACCTTGTCGTGCAGTATGTAGTCGATCACCGCAGGGTTGTCGAGAAAACCGTGTATGTACGTGCCTATGCAATTGCCTTCCTGCAGAATCTGCTGTTCGGTGGTGCTTCGTCCCTGGTGTATCTCATACCCCTTGCACGATGCGCCGTTGAAGTCGAACGCGACCTGCTTCGTGGTTTTGTCGGCAGTCATCACGGTGTCAATGCTTAGCAGTCCGAGACCAGGCAACTGAGGTATGCTGCCCTCTATGCCGTCGGGATCGCTCACCGTCTGTCCCAACATCTGATAGCCTCCGCATATGCCTATGATGCGAGTGCCATTGCGATGAGCCCTGATGATGGCCTGTGCCACACCGTTGCGTCGCAGTTCGTAGAGGTCGTCGAGCGTGGCTTTAGTGCCGGGCAGGATGATGATGTCAGCCTTCTCCAGATCCTGAGTGTTGCTTGTATAAAATAGGTTCACGCGCGAGTCGCGCTCCAGGACGTTGAAGTCGGTGAAGTTGCTCATGTGGCGCAGCAGCACTACGGCTATGTTGACCTTCCCGTCCACGAGGCTGCGGTGCTTCTGCTCCAGCTGTACGCTGTCCTCCTCCTCGATCACGATGTCCTTGTACATAGGTATGACACCCAGCACAGGGATGCCGCATATGTCCTCGAGCATCTTGCGTCCCGATTCGAAGAGGCGTATGTCGCCGCGAAACTTATTGATGATGATGCCCTTGATGCGTGCCTTGTCCTCAGGCAACTGCAGCATCACGCTTCCGTAGCACGATGCAAACACACCTCCGCGGTCGATGTCGGCTACCAGTATCACATCGGCATCAGCATGGCGTGCCATAGGCATATTGACCAGGTCGCTCTCGCGCAGGTTGATCTCCGACACGCTTCCTGCTCCTTCCATCACTATAGGATTGTAGCGGGCTGACAGACGGTCGAAGGCTGCATGCACCTGCTGGCGCAGTTCTTCGCGTCCCTCCTTGCGGAAATAGTCGTAGGCCGAACGGTTGCCTATAGGTCGTCCGTTGAGCACCACCTGAGTCGTATGCTCTGAGTTAGGCTTGAGCAGCAGCGGATTCATGTCGGTGTGGCATGCCACCTTTGCTGCCTCGGCCTGTACAGCCTGTGCACGTCCTATCTCCAATCCATCGGGTGTGGCATACGAATTGAGTGCCATGTTCTGTGCCTTGAATGGTGCCGGCTGGTAACCATCCTGCAGGAATATGCGGCAGAGGGCCGTGGCGAGAATGCTCTTGCCTACGTCCGAACCGGTACCTACCAGCATCACGGGGTGCAGTTTGTTTTGTTTCATAATGCAAAGGTAGAAAATAATTTTGAATTAAGAATTAAGAATTATGAATTAAGTTATCGCAAAGCGCTTGGAGCGTAGCGGAAAGAATTAAGAGTTATGAATTATGAATTAAAAATTAAGAATTATGAATTAAGAATTATGAGTTAAGAATTAAGTTATCGCGAAGCGCTTGGAACGTAGCGGAAAGAATTATGAATTAAGAATTAAGAGTTATGAATTAAGAATTATGAATGGTGATTTGTGAATTTATGAATTATTTTGTATCTTTGCACCATAATTTGATATGGGCAATCAGGTGTGAGGCCTGAGCAGTTCCTGCTACTGTATGCATCCGTGCAAGCCAGAAAACCTGTCAAATTGTGTGTGTATATTAAAATAAACGTTTATTCCCCAGGATTTGGGTAAAACATTTTTATGAAAAAAACATTATTGCTGCCTTTGTGTTTGGCAGCTTCCGTTAGTGCGGAAGCACAGACTACCAGCACGACAGAGCAGACCATCGACCTCAATCCAGTCATCGTAACCGGAACTGGTACTTATCGAAAGGCGGACAATTCGCCCGCTCGCGTGAGAGTGATATCGGCAAAGGAATTGAAAGACGCACAGGTGACGAGTCTGCAGGATGCCCTCAACCGACTTACTACCAACATCACCACCCATACCAGCGGCATGGGTACCTTCGTCAATTTCAACGGCGTGAGTGATGACTATATCCTCATTCTTGAGAACGGCAAGCGCGTGAGTGGCGATGATCGATGGAACCGCATCAGCATGGCCAACGTGAAGCGTATTGAAATCCTTCCCGGTGCTGCAAGCGCCCTGTATGGAAGCGATGCGATAGCGGGAGTGATCAATATCATTACCGACGAGAGCAAGAGCGCTGTTGATGCATCGTCCAACACCCGCTTCTCTACCCATGGACGTCTCGATCAGGACATCAATGTCGATGCAACCCTTGGTCGCTTTTCCACCTACACATCCTATACTCATAGACAGGCGGACAACTGGCAAGTAAACAAATACCAGGAGTTTGATGAGGACGGCACTCAGATTCTCAAGCTCACAGGCCGCCCTATGTCGGTTGGCTACGGGAGCGATAACATCAGCGAGCGCCTTGAGTGGAGGTTTGATGATCATTTTGATGTGTATGTGAAGGGCGACTACTACGACTATCTCACCCATCGCCCTCAGAACGCTACTTACTACACCCAGTCGCAGGACAAGAAGACTGGCGAATACAAGTACACATCGAAGGCAGCCTATACCTACGACCTCCATCACCAGTCGTTCAGTTACGGCGCTGGTGCCCGCTGGACTCCCAACAGCCGCACACACGTATACCTCGACCTCTATAGCGACAACTATACCTCGCAGTACGACTATTGGCAGACAGCCGACAAGGAGGAATACGAGGAGGTGAGAAAGCGTACACATTATTATAATGAGACATTGAAGGGCATCATCCGCCTCACTTCGTGGAACAAGTTGAGCGCAGGTGCCGAACTGGTGCAGGAATACCTCAACAGCGCATCCGACAATATCGACTCGGAGCATACCAATACCTACAACATCTTTGCCCAGGATGAGATCAACATCCTCAAGGGACTTGAAGGAGTGGTAGGTCTGCGCTACACCTACAACAACAATTTCGGCAGCAACCTCACGCCCCACGTTGCCCTCTTCTATCACACCGGCGGTCTGCGACTCCGTGCCAGCTATGCAGGAGGCTATCGCACTCCATCGCTTTCGCAGCTCTATGCTACCGATCAAGCCAAGACCACGGCTCGCTACACCATCAGCAATCCCGACCTTCGTCCGGAGAAGAACAACTTCTGGAACGTGAATGCCGAGTATGGCAACCGATGGCTCAATGTCAGCGTGAGCGCCTTCGTGAACAGCATCCACGACATGATCAACTATCGCACTCTGCCTCAGTCGGAGATCGATGATGATGCCCATCTGCATAGCCTCTACGATGAGGGCTGGACCACCATCCGCCAGCGCGACAACATCGATAAGGCAACGATCAAGGGCATCAATGCCAATGTCAAATTGCTTCTGCCATGTGGCTTCACCCTTGGCGGAGGCTACACCTTCACCGACTCAAAGGCTGAGACCAGCACTCTCGATAATAAGACTCAGCAGTATGTCACCACCGAGAGCCCTGTGGACAAGAGCGTGCGCCATGTGGCAAACGTGAATGCAACATGGGATCGCAGCTGGCATCAGTATCATCTCAATGTCAGCCTCAATGGTCACATTCAGGGCGAACGCTATAGCAGTACTTACGGCTATGCGCCACGCTATCAGCAATGGGACCTCAACACACGCCATTCCATCAACCTCCAGCACTTCATCCTGGAGCCAGGCATAGGAATTGAGAATATCTTCAACCAGCGCGACACCTCATACTGGAATTCCAACTTCTCAACCATCAATCCAGGTCGTGCAGTATATGTGAGTCTGGCATTGAAATTCAAGGATTAGCCTATGAAAAAGATATATGTAGCAGGCATCGGTCCTGGTTCGCCCGACGACATCACTCCTGCTGTGCTTCAAGCCGTGCAGGACAGCGATGTGGTGGTGGGCTACAAGTACTACTTTCAGTTTGTGGAACGCTATCTCCGTCCTGGTACCGAGTGCATCGATACCGGCATGAAGAAGGAACGCGACCGTGCGATGCAGGCATTTCAGTTGGCCGAGCAGGGCAAGACCGTATGTGTCATCTCAAGCGGCGATGCAGGCATCTATGGCATGACTCCTCTCATCTACGAGATGCAACGTGAGAGGGGCACCGACATCGACATCGTCCCACTCCCTGGCATCAGCGCCTTCCAGAAGGCAGCATCGCTGCTTGGTGCGCCTATGGGGCATGACTTTTGTGTCGTCAGCATGAGCGACCTCATGACTCCGTGGCAACTCATCGAGCGACGCATACGCTGTGCTGCCGAGGGCGACTTCGTTACTGCCGTCTACAATCCCAAGAGCCATGGACGCTACTGGCAGCTTCATCGCCTCAAGGAACTCTTCCTTCAGTACCGCCATGAGGACAATGTCGTAGGCTATGTGCGCCAGGCTGGGCGTGAGGACCAGGAGGTGAAGGTCACTACGCTTCGCGACTTCGATCCTGATGATGTCGATATGTTTACCATAGTCATCATAGGCAACAGCATGTCCTACCTTGATGGCAGCACCTTCATCACCCCTCGTGGCTACTACCGCGATCGGCAGGAGCAGGGGGCTTCCGTGGGCCAGTCCATCATGATCAAGTCGTTCCAGACCATACGTGGCGAACTACGCCATCCCGACATACCCCTATGGCGACTATGGCCTATGCTTCATGCCATTCATACCACCGCCGACTTCGACATGGAGAACCTTGTGTGGATGGACGATGAGGCCACATCCCGACTATATAATAAGGTGCAGGACGGCACGCTCCGTTGCATCGTGACCGATGTCACCATGGCAGCCTCAGGCATACGCAAGGGTGCCTTGGAGCGACTGGGCATAGAGGTGGTGTGCTACATCAACGATCCTCGTGGGGCAGAGATGGCACGTACGCTTGGCATCACTCGTGCCCAGGCAGGCATGCGACTGGCGGCAGAGGAGCATCCCGATGCCCTCTATGTGTTTGGCAATGCGCCTACCGCCTTGCTCGAACTCTGCGACCTCATCCGTCGTGGCAAGTGTCAGCCATGTGGCATCATCGGTGCTCCCGTAGGCTTCGTTCATGTGGAGGAAAGCAAGCATGCTGCCAAGCCATTCAAGAATATACCAAAAATCATTATCGAAGGACGCAAGGGAGGCAGCAACCTCGCTGCTACGCTTGTCAACAGCATCCTCACCTTCGATGATGCCGAACTATTAAGACCAGGACGCGATGTATAAGTGTACCATAATAGGAATAAGCGATAGCCGCAAGCAATGGTTTCCGCCTCATGTCATGGAGGTCATCCGTACGGGGCACGTATTCTCTGGTGGCAAGCGCCATGCCGAGATCATGGGTGCGCTGCTGCCCGAAGGAGCCCTGTGGATAGATATCACCGTACCGCTCGATGCCGTGTTCCGTCAGTATGAGCAGCACGATAAAGTTGTCATCTTCGCATCGGGCGATCCCCTCTTCTATGGATTTGCCAACACCGTGCAGCGAGAATGTCCGGAGGTAAGGATGACGGTCTATCCGTCGTTCCATTCACTCCAGATGCTGGCACACCGCATGTGCCTGCCTTACCACGACATGCACGTGGTGTCGCTCACCGGTAGGCCATGGGACTGCTTCGATGAGGCACTCATCAACGGCGAACCGCTCATAGGCTGTCTTACCGATCGGCACAATACTCCTCATGCCATCATGCAGCGCATGCTCGACTATGGCTACGACAACTACCGCATGACCGTAGGCGAGAACCTTGGCAATGAGCATGCCGAGCGCATCAGCACCTATTCATCCGCAGCCTCCTATGCCCATCCCAACTGCATCATCTTGCAGCGCACATACCAGCGCCCTCGTCTTTTCGGTATTCCTGAACAGGCGTTCCATCTGCTCAATGGCAGGGCGAAGATGATTACCAAGATGCCTATACGCCTCCTATCGCTATCCATGCTCGACCTGCGCAACAGGCAGAGCTTCTGGGATGTGGGCTTCTGCACCGGTTCGGTAAGCATAGAAGCCAGGCTGCAGTTCCCCCATCTCCACATCACCGCCTTCGAGGTGCGCGAGGAGGGTCGCGAACTGATGGCTGCCAATTCGCGCCGCTTTGGTGCTCCCGGTATTGAGAGCGTGATAGGCGACTTCCTCGATGCCGACCTTACGGCCTATCCGGCGCCCGATGCCGTGTTTATCGGTGGGCATGGTGGCCGTCTGAAGGAGATGATAGCCCGCTTGCGTACAGTCCTCACACCCGATGGCGTGATAGTGTTCAACTCCGTGACTGACGATAGTCGTCGCCTCTTTGAGGCTGGTGTGGAGGCAGCAGGGATGACCATCGTACAGTCCACCCGGATAGCCATTGACGAACATAATCCTATACAAGTATTGCTTGCAAGACAAGTAAGCGAAACATAAAAAAAAAGAACAACAATGATAACATTCGAATATGTCAACGATATAGGCAAACGCCTTGCCGACACCATCCAGCGCGAACTCGAAGGCTACGAGGCTGAGGCATTGGTGTTTGTAGGTGCTTTGGGCATCTGCGTGCGCCGCATGCAGGAACTCATGCATGATAAGTATACCGACCCTGCTGTGGTGTGTGTCGACTCTACAGGACGCTACGTCATCCCTGTGCTTAGCGGTCATGTGGGTGGAGCCAACGACCTTGCCCGTCAGATAGCCATGATCACAGGTGGTGAGGCAGTCATCACCACCCAGAGCGACAACACAGGCCTGTGGGCTCTCGATACCCTTGCTCGCGAATACGGATGGACCATGTTGAAACTGAAGCGCCTGCAGATGAACAAAGCCATAGCAGCCTTTGTCAATCGTCAGCCTACAGCGCTTGTCATCGAGTGTGAGGATGAGGGTACGCGCTACCTTGAGTCCACATGTCCCGCTCATGTCAAGGTGTTCCGCAGCGTCAAAGACTACAAGTTCTATGCACGCCGCAACAGCGTGCAGTATGCGCTGCTCATCGTTGTCTCACCCCATACTTATCCTGTGCAGGACATACCTGTCATACAGTACTTCCCACCGTGCCTCCATCTCGGTGTGGGATGCCAGAAGGATGCTCCTGTCGCAATCGCAGAACAGTTGCTCGGAGAGCTCCGCCTTGCGGGCTATGCAGCCCAGTCCATCGCTACCATTGGCAGCATCGCATTGAAGAAGGACGAAGCGCTCCTGGCACGACTTGCAGAACTCCTGCCTCATGCAGAGGTGAAGATATACTCAGCCGAAGAACTCGCGAAGATCAAGATTCCAAACCCATCCGACAAGGTGTATGAGGTCACCGGATGCTACGGCGTGGCTGAGGCATCGGCCAAGGCGCCTAATGTGAATGGCATGCTGGTCATCGAGAAGCAGAAGGGCAAGTACACCGCCGATGGCAAGATATCGCACTACACCTATGCCCTGGCACAGGACAAGGAGATTGAGCGCCGAGGTCATATCGAGATTGTAGGTGCAGGTCCTGGCGATCCAGAACTGGTCAGCGTCAGGGGGCGCAAGTACCTCGAACAGGCCGACCTCATCCTCTATGCAGGCAGTCTCGTGCCTCGCGAACTGACCTACTGTGCCAAGCGTGGTGCCACGGTCCGTTCGTCGGCCAATATGGATCTTGAGGAACAGTTCCTTCTCATGAAGGAATTCTATGATAAAGGCAAACTCGTGGTTCGCCTCCACACCGGCGACCCATGTATCTATGGAGCCATACAGGAGCAGATGGCATACTTCGATGAGTATGGCATGGACTATCACATCACTCCGGGCATATCCTCATTCCTTGCTGCAGCAGCCGAACTGAGGAGCCAGTTTACCATCCCGGAGAAGTGCCAGACCATCATCCTCACTCGTGGCGAGGGTCGTACCCCTATGCCTGACAAGGAGAAGCTGCACATGCTGGCAAGCCATCAGAGCACCATGTGCATATTCCTAAGTGCCAGTCTGGCTCAGCAGGTGCAGGACGAACTGTTGGCTGGAGGCTATCCGCCCGAGACGCCAGTAGCAGCTTGCCACAAACTCACGTGGAAGGATCAGCGCATCTATCGTGGTCAGCTCAAGAATCTTGCTGCCATCATGCAGACGAACCGTCTCACCCTCACCACCATGATTGTGGTGGGCGATGCCATCGGCAATCGCGATGGACTGAGCAAGCTCTACGATAGCCATTTCACCCATCTGTTTAGAAATGGGGGGGATAGGAAATTGTGATGCCTCCAAAGAAAAAGTTATCGCGGAGCGGTTCTTTCCGAGAAAGCGCCAAGGCGATGAGGCAAGGCAAGAACATTGAGCAAAAAAAAAAAACATGATTGGCTCTTACTTCATACTTATTACTTCATACTTCTTACTTAAAATAAAAAAAAGTGATACTCATATTCGGAGGAACGACCGAGGGACGTCTTGCAGTTGATGTCTGCGAAAAGGCTGGCAACACTTACTACTACTCCACCAAGGGCAGTATGCAGGATGTGGCGATGCACAATGGTGTGCGTCTTACTGGTGTCATGACTGCAGCCGATATGAAGTCGTTCTGCAAGGAGCACGATGTGCGTTGCATCGTCGATGCAGCACACCCCTTCGCAGAGGCTCTTCACAAGGCTATAGCCGATGCCGGGCAGCCTGTGGTACGGTTGCAGCGGTCGTTCGGTCCTCGCATCGAGGGCGTGACATACTGCTCCGACTATTCTGATGCCGTCGAGCGGATGAGCCAGACGAACATACATTGTCTGCTTGCCCTGTCGGGTGCCAACACTATCAGTAGGCTGAGCGGATATTGGCAGCATCACAGGACCCTGTTTCGCATACTCAATCGTGCCGAGAGCATTGAGACCGCTTTGCGTAGTCAGTTTCCTACCGGCAACCTCATATTCTATAATGACGACTGCCGCCTCCCTTCCATCGAGGATGAGAAGGCGCTCATGCAGTCGGTAGGCTGCGATGCTATCATCACCAAGGAGAGCGGAGCCAGTGGAGGATATGATGCAAAGGTGCAGGCAGCCCTCCAGCTTGGACTGCAGGTATATGTGATTGAGGCCCCTCAGCCGCATCCCGATGCCATCGTCGTGACGGGACGCCATGGATTGCGTCGTGCCATCGAGCACCTCGTACCCCACTTCTTCCCCTTGCACACAGGCTTCACCACCGGAGCATGTGCTACGGCAGCCACCAAGGCAGCATGCCTCTCGCTCATGTACGACGAGGTGCCTGAAGAGGTGGCATTCACCCTGCCCGACGATGAGGTGATGACCATACCAGTCGCCATCGAAGGCAAGGGCGTGGCTTCGGTTGTGAAGGATAGTAGCGACGATCCCGATGTGACCAAGGGATGCCGAATCACATCCACCGTGAGGTGGAACGACTGCGATGAGATACGATTCCTGCAGGGCGAGGGCGTTGGTACCGTCACATTGCCAGGACTGGGCATCGAGGTGGGCGAACCAGCCATCAATCCCACCCCTCGCAGCATGATGAGGCGCGAACTGCGCTCACTCACCCCTCGTGGAGTCGATGTGACCATTTCCGTCGCAGGTGGCGAGACACTGGCCAAGCATACGTTCAATCCGAAGGTTGGGGTAGTGGGTGGAATAAGCATCATCGGTACTTCGGGCATTGTGTCGCCCCTGTCTCACGAAGCGTTTGTGCAGAGCATACGGCGCGAGATGGAGGTGGCAAAGGCCATAGGGTGCAGAGAGATAGCACTCGTGTCGGGCAAGCGGAGCGAGGACTACCTGCTATCCAAGCGCGAGGTGCGCTGCATACACTATGGCAACGCCATCGGCGAGGCGCTGCTCGCAGCCCACCAACTATCCATACCCGAGGTTACGGTCGGCATCATGCTCGGCAAGGCTGTGAAACTGGCAGAAGGACATCTCGACACCCATTCGCACAGGGTTACGATGAATCGGGACTTCCTGAAGTCCATAGCTCCCGACTGCTCCGAACTGATAGACCGCATCACCCTTGCCCGCGAGCTCTGGCAATTCATGCCTCCTGACTTCTTTGACACTATACGACACTTATGCTATCAACATTGCCGAACGGTATATCCTGACGGCAAACTAACCATCGAACTGATATGCGACGACAAGCTATAATGACATTCCTTCTGCTGCTCATCCCACTCTTTGCCATGCTCAACATGGTGATGGGATCGGTAGCCATACCCATCTCGGAAGTGTTCGACATCCTGCTTCATCCTTCATCGAGCGCAGCCGACAAGGTACACCATATCATCATCCTTCATACCCGTCTGCCTCAGACACTCACAGCCATAGCCTGTGGGGCAGGACTGGCTGTGGCAGGACTGGAGATGCAGACCGTGTTCCACAATCCGCTGGCAGGCCCCTCCGTGCTTGGTATCAGTAGTGCTGCAAGCCTTGGAGTGGCATTCGTAGTGCTCCTCTCGGGCACGATAGGTGGAGGAGTGATGTCGCAGTTCGGCATCTTCGGCAACACGGCACTCACCCTTGCAGCCATCAGCGGAGCGCTGGCAGTCATGGCGCTCATAGTCTATCTATCGCAGAAGGTGGAGGGCAATGTGACGCTGCTCATCGTGGGAGTCATGATAGGCTACATAGCTTCAGCCATCATCGGAGTGCTGAAATACTTCTCGAGCGAGGAGGATATACGAGCCTACGTCATCTGGGGGCTTGGCAGCTTTGCCCGTGTCACGGGAGGTCAGGTCTATGTGTTTGTGGGCCTCATGGCAGTCCTTCTGCCTCTGTCCATGCTACTTGCCAAACCGCTCAACATGCTCCTGCTCGGTGAGCAGTACGCCCTCAACCTCGGACTCAACCTGCGCCGCTCGCGTATGCTCATCATAGCCTCGGCAGGCATCCTCGTTGCCATCGTTACTGCCTATTGCGGACCAATCATGTTCCTCGGTCTTGCCGTACCGCACATCTGCCGTGGACTGTTCGGTACAGCCGACCATCGCGTGCTCCTGCCGTCCACACTCCTTGCCGGCGCCAACCTGGCACTCATCTGCAATCTCATAGCCCGTTTACCTGGTTTTGAGGGAGCATTACCAATCAATTCCGTAACAGCCCTTATCGGAGCACCTGTGGCCCTGTGGGTATTATTAAGTAGAAAATGAAAAAGGGAATACTGATAGGAGCTGCCACCTCCAATAGCGGCAAGACCACCTTCACCATGGGACTGCTACGTGCCCTCACACGCCGAGGCATGCGTGTGCAGCCATTCAAGTGCGGGCCTGACTATATCGACACCATGTTTCATCATCTCGCCTCGGGTAGTGAATCAGTCAATCTCGACACCTTCATGTCCAGCACGGAGCATGTGCAGCAACAATATGCGAAGTATGGCAATGAGGCGGATATGTGTGTGGTGGAAGGTGTGATGGGCCTCTTCGATGGGTATGATAGGAGTCAGGGCAGCAGCGCAGAGATAGCCATGCTACTTGACCTCCCGGTAGTGCTTGTGGTCAATGCACGTTCGGCAGCCTACAGCGTGGCACCACTCATCTATGGTTTCAAGCACTTCAACCCCAAGGTGAGGATAGCAGGTGTCGTATTCAACATGGTGTCGTCCGACCATCACTATTCCTTCCTGAAGGATGCCTGCGAAGCGGCAGGTGTAGCATGTCTCGGTTACCTGCAGAAGAATCCCGACATCAACATTCCAGGACGTCACCTTGGTCTCACCATATCGGCACGCGAAGAGATGGAGTCGCTCATCAACCTTGCAGCCGACGAGGTGGAGCGTCATGTGGACTTGAATGGACTTGTTGATTTGTGATTTAAGATTTATGATTTGTGATTTATGATTTATAAGTTTTGAGTTATGAATTATAAAATAGCAATAGCACGCGACGAAGCGTTTAACTTTACTTATCGTGCCAATATCGAAGCGTTGGCGGAGCTGGGCGAGGTGCAGTTCTTCTCGCCTCTGCACGATGAGACTCTGCCTCCATGTCAGTTGCTCTATCTGCCAGGAGGCTATCCGGAACTGTTTGCAGAGCAGTTGTCTGCCAACGAATCCATGCGCCAGTCGATTCGTGACTATGCGGAGGCTGGAGGCCGTATCTATGCCGAGTGTGGCGGATTCATGTACCTGTGCCGCAATATCGATGAACACATGATGTGTGGTGTGCTGCCCCTTTCTGCTACCATGCAGGGCGCACATCTGCATCTGGGCTATAGGCAGATGGAGTGGGAAGGAACGACGATGCGAGGGCATGAATTCCACTATTCCGACATCGTTGATACTCCTGCCGATACCCCCGAACTGCGTGTTCTCCGTCTGCAGCAATCAGCAAAAGGCACATCCGTACCTACTGCCATCTACCTCTATCGCAACGTAATAGCAGGCTATACCCATTGGTATTGGGGAGAAAGTGGCTTCCCGTTTTGGAATCGTCCTTCTCACTAACTATCGACAGCATTGATAATACTCTATTATCTTTTGCACTTAGGCCTAGTAAGAAGATGATAAACTCCTTGCAAGGACTTTGCCAACTCCTTGCAAGGAGTTCATCAATTCCTTGCAAGGACATCGTCGACTTCTTACTAGGGGTTCCAATCCTTCATATTAACTCGTAGAATACATCTTCTCCTTCATATAGGGGAATGAAAGGCAGAATGCCCCAACCTCACGGCTGGAGCATTCAGGCATTTACAACTTTAATGATTTTTTTTTCTATAGCTAATAAACAAATAGATGATAGCAGAAATATGATTTTCTTGTAGAATAGCTGTATAGTTATTTGTGGTAAAAAACTTTCGTTTATTTGCTTAGCAGCCTGTAGTATTTAGGCTGATAGTGGGGCAGCAGCTGCGGATGGAAGGCTTTGACGAAGTCGGCCAACAAGTAGTGTGGCTGTACGCCTGCCAGTTCGCGGTAGGGGGTCTGCGAGAGGTTGCAGAAGATGACGTGCTGCTGCTTGTATGCGTTGAGCTCGGCATAGCGAGGATCCTCGTTGGCAAGGTCGGTAAGGGTGAATTCACCATCGAAGGCGCCGTCGATCTGCCAGAAGTCGGCTGTGACTGACTGGGCAAAGGCTGCCTCGAAGTCGATGGTGGTTCCGCCCGACTCGCCGTTGTCCTTCATGATGTAGTCGACTCCGGCATCGCTGAATATCTGCGCCATGTAGCTCTTGCCGCCCACGATGTACCAGCCGTCGCGCAGCTGTCGGCCCGAGGCTACGGTGCGCATTACGGTGTGGTGCTGACGCTCGCTTTCGAGAAGCTGCTGCACCTCGTCCTTGAGGGTGAGGTACTTCTGCTCGATGTCGGCAAAGACTGCGTTGGCACGGCGTGTCTCGCCTGTGAGCAGGCCGATGAGCTTGATCCATTCTGCCTGACCAAGTGGGTGGGTCTCCTTGTATCCGTGGTGGGATATGAGTGGGATGCCGCACTCGCGCAGGGCCTCAAAGCCGCCGTGCTTGCTTGCCGACACGAAGATGTAGTCGGGGCGCGAGGCGATGACTGTCTCGAGGTCGAAGTTGCCTTCCTTGCCTATCTTGACGGTCTGGCCCGAGCGCATCTGCTCCTTCATGCGTGGGGAGAAGAGGTTGCGCAGCGAGTTCATGCCTACGATGCGATCCTCAAGTCCGAGTATCTCGAAGTTGCCAAGCTGCAGGGCTGTGGTGCAGATGAAGCGCTGGGATGGGGCTGTGATGAGGATGGTGTCGGCCTTGGAATGGCGGGCTGACGGATCGGGGTTGCTTATGATGACCCTGATGCCGTCGGCCTCGTAGCGGACATCAAGTCCCTGGGCATACTTGATGGTGACCTCCTCGGGATACTGGTCGATACGATCGAAGAGGGTATCGGCGATCTGGAAGAGGCTGTCGGCTGTGATGTCGGCGGAGCGCTTTGTCTGTCCGCACGAGCATAGCAGCAGGATGATGACTGCCAGGGATGAGATGGAGCGTAGCTTGTGCATAGGTGGGGATTAGAGTGATGGGTACATTGAGTGATATGCCTCCTCGAGTGTCTCAGCTTCCTTAGTATGCTTGATCCAGATGCTGCGGATGCCTGGGAGTTCAAGGAGTCCCTGTGGATGGAAGTTGACTGTAGGAACGATTGTCTGGTAGCCGAGCTTGCTGAAGAATACCTTCCATGAAAGGTCCTCGATCTCGCCATCATCATTGAGTTCCCACTCATCTGGATCCATATCCTCGCCATCGTCGCCTCCCATATCGTTGTGAGCGTGGTCACCTGCGATTGACATGAGTGGGTGGAGGTAGAGCTTGCCAGATGTGAGACCAGCATCAACCATACGTGCGTAGACGTGAGTCTTGAAGTTTTCTGGCTGATCAACACATCCTACGAAGTAGTTAGGGCTGAGCTCCTGGAGTGCCTCCTCGAGCTGGTTGTAGCGGATGTTAGCCTTGAATGTGTCGTATGAGTCAGGGTTGCCGTGGCCCATGAAAGCTACGATGCCATCGACCGACTCGAGTGTGCAAGTTTTGTGGAGCTGCTCTGCAACTGCTGGTACATCAACATCAGGGTTGTCAAGGAGTGGCATACCGAGACGGATGTTTACATGCTTGAGGTATTCGTCATCGAGGTGAGCAGAAGCGACGTAACCGTTGTTGGCAAACTTCTTTACTGATGCTACAACTGCTGCGAACTCTTCACCTGGGATGACCTGAAGTGACTGTACGCGGATCTCTGAATACTTGGCTGCACCAATAGCGTGGAGGAGGTAACGTGGCTCGTAGTAGTCGCGCTTTACGATGTTGCCTTCTTCGTCCTCGTTCTCACCTGCGCTTGCACGGTTGATACAGATGTCGGATGAGAATGATACGTATACGTCGTAGCCAGGGAATTCCTTCTCATAAGCTGCCTTTGTGTCGTCGAATGCGAGGAATGCGTTGTTCCAAGTAGAACCGAATGCTACGAGAAGGATGGCCTTGTCGTTGCCCGACTTTGCCTTCTGAGCAGCTACGAGTTCGTCGTTGAGCTGATACTCTGATACCATGTTGATCTTTACGTCTTCGTCCTTTGAGCAGGAAGCGAATGTGAGTGCTGCGAGGGCAGCAACCAAGAGGAATTTAATCTTCTTCATACGTTGTTTGTTTTTTTATGTTAGTATTAATTTTCTTTCCTTGTTGGAATCTGATGGCGAACGATGCATAGATGGTGGTGCCGGCAGATGTGGTGCCGAGATGGTATGGATGCATGGTGCGGTCTACATAATTGAATATGTTGTCGACTCCTGCCTCCAGTTTATATGATAGTTTTCGGTTAGTTCGTCCCAGTTCGTGGGTGGTATTGATGCGCCATATCTGGAATGGGCTTCCATTGCCGTTGTTCTGATAGTAGCGAAGGCTGCTGCCACGGGTGGAAAGGTTGATGCCCAGGCGGTAGGTCTTGGTGAGTCGATGCTGCCAAAGGGCCGAGGCGCTCCACTTGTGGTGGGCTGTGCCATCGATGATGACCTTGTCGAGGCGGTCGTGGGTGGCGTTGTACTGGTGGGCATCGGTGTTGAGGTAGCTATAGGCCGCGGTGAGGGTGAGCTCGGACAGGGGCTGATAGCTGAGGTTGAGGTCGATGCCGTAGGTCCTGGCATCCTCCATATTCTTATACATGCGTGCCTGCACGTTGCCGCTTCCATCGCCGAGGTAGGCTGTGGTGATGCCTGCCGGAATCTCGCCAACGGGCACGTTGACAAGTGCTATCATGTGGTCGAGACTGTTGAGGTAGGCGGTAGCGGAGGCTGTGAAGCGACTGCCACGGTACTCGATGTTGGCGCTGGTGTAGTTGCTAGTCTGCGGGCGGAGGCTTGTGTTGCCTATGTTGAAGAATGTGCTCGATCCCATGACATGGAGGTAGCGGTAGTGAAGCTCCTTGACTGTAGGGGTCTTGAAGCCCTGGCTCCAACCGAGTCGGAAGCGCCAGTCGCCTGCTGACAGCATGGTGCTGACCTTTGGACAGAGGCGCATGCCGTAGCTGCCGTTGTCGACGAGGCGGATGCCTGCCGTGACGTTGAGCCATGGGATGAAGTCGAACTCATCCTGCAGGTAGAGTGCGCCGGTCCAGTCGCTCGCATGTCCGCTCTCGGTTCGCATAGGTGCGTTGAGATAGTCGTAGCGGTACTCCAGTCCGGTGTTGATGGTGTTGGACAGCGGAAGGTAGAACACGCCCTTGAGTTCGGCCATGAGGCGGTGCTGATCGCTCTGCAGACGGCGCTGGCCCGGATAGAACGGTATGCCATGCTCGAGGTTGCCATCGATGTAGGCGTCCTCGTAGGTGCGATGGGTGTAGCGGTAGTAGTAGGCGTGCTTGTTCCAATCGACATCGAGGGTAACGTAGTTGCGATTGCGTCCCAGTCCGGCATCGGGTAGGGTCCACTTTGCCCCGGCTCCTGCGCTGGCGTTGTTGTACATGAGATTGTACGTATAGACATCGCACGATGGGTAGTTGCCATCGGTAGGGCGACTGATATTCTTTATATAATAGGTGCCGTCGGCATGGAACGTGAGGTCGCGGCTGAGGCTGTAGTCGAGTCGTTCGGCAAGTTGCCAGTTGGTGTAGCGATTGACGGTCTTGTTGCGTGAGTCGTGAACCACGGTTGCCTCGGTCCACTCGTCGGCTGTGTTCTGCCAGCCATCGGTGTGCTGGAGCTGGAAGTTGGTGTAGCTCGAGAGGCGTCCGATGGAGAACCCGAAGCCGTTGTGCTGGCGCAGGTCGTTGTAGGAGCCGTAGCGAGTGGTGTTCTCGATGGTGAGGCTCTCCTTGTCGCGGCGCTTGGTGATGATATTGATCACTCCTGCCATGGCATCGCTGCCGTAGAGGGCCGATTGGGCTCCCTTGACAATCTCTATGCGTTCGATGTTGTGAGGATCGATGAGGCCGAGGTCGTTCTCGCCTCCCACGTCGCCGTGGATGCGCTTGCCGTCGATAAGGATAAGGATGTAGGAATTGCCAAGTCCTCCGAGCTGCATCTGACTGCCCATATCGCCCTCGCTGAAGGCAAACGACGCAGTCAGACCACCGAGGATGTCCTCGATGCTCTTGCCTCCATAGCTGTCAAGCATCCTGCGGCTGATGACCTCGGTATGTACGGGCGCATCCTTGAGCAGATGGCGCGTACCGGTGCCAGTCACCACGACTTCACGCAAGGTGTCGGACGGCTCTGTCGATTGTGCATACGTATGGCAAGCACAGGTACTCATCGCAAGGATGAGCGACAATAGCTGCTTCACTTCGTTTCTTGTGTTGAAATAAAATGTGACAATTAGACTCCAAATCCTGGGAGTGAAATATCTCTAGTACGGACGATTGGCAGGTCTTCTGGCTTACCATGAACGGACGGTCTTCCCGAGGGCGAGGGGAGCGTGATGTGGCTTCCCAATCTCAGTGACACGGTGTGTCCGCTCTTGAATAATGGCTTACAGCTGCAGGAACAGCTCAGGTGTTGCACCTGATTCCCTTGCACATGGTGCTGGATGCACCTTGTTACCAAATCCGCTGCAAATGTATTGCTTATTTACGAAATGACCAAATAAAATACGAGAAAAATGTGCTTGCTGCATACAAAAGGTGCAGGAAGGATAGGAAATGGGGGATTCAGACAAAGGCTTTCTTTGCCCACTTCATGCTCTTCCAACGCCAGATGAAGATGAGTCCGCGTATGTTCTCATCGAGAATGAAGGCTATCCACATGCCGGTGAGTCCCCATCCGAGCACGAGGCTGAAGATGTAGCCGCAGATGACGCCTGCCGTCCATTGTACCACTACGCCTACGTAGAAGGGAAAGTTGACATCGCCCGTGGCGCGGAGCACATTGGTGGCATAGATGTTGATGGTGCGGCCGAACTCACGACCTATGTTGACAAAGAGGAGCATGCTTCCCATGCGGATGATGTTTGCGTTGTCGGTAAGCACGTTGAAGATTGGACGCCCTATGGATGCGCTTCCTATCGAAAGGGTGAGGGTGACGATGAGAGATATCCACATCACGTATTTGCCAAGGATATAAGCGGCACGAGGCTTGTGCTCGCCCACTATGTGACCTATGCTGATGGCTCCAGCCTGAGCCATGCATATGCAGAAGATGTAGACGAACATGACGATGTTGGTGATGTAGGTGAAGGTGGTGAGCTCGTCGTTGCCGATGCGATTGATGAAGTAGGTGAGGACTACCTGCTGCGCATTGTACGACATGTTCTCGCCAGCCGAAGGAAGGCCGATGCGGAGTAGGCGGCGCACCTCGGTCCATGGGAACGGAGCAAAGAGGGCGAGCGGGAACGATGGTATGTGGCGCGTGAAGAGGATGACGAACAGCAGCACCATGGCTACCCCGCGCGAGAAGGCGGTGGCTATGGCGGCTCCCTCGACTCCCAGCGCTGGCATGCCGAAGTGGCCGAAGATGAGGGCGTAGTTGCAGATGATGTTCACGATGTTGGCTATGAATACCACCATCATAGGGTACGCAGCCTTCTTGTTGGCTCGCAGGGTGGCTGAGATGGTGGTCTGCAGGGCCTGGAACACGATGAATACGCCCACGATCTTCATGTACGGCAGTCCGTACTGCATGAGTTCGGGGCGCAGCCCCATGAGGTGGAGCAGCCACGGCGCTCCGAAGTAGAGCAGGGCGCTCATGCTGATGCCCAGCACAATGTTGAGGATGAGTGCCACTCCCGTCACCTGCACCATGCGCGAATGTTTGCCCGCTCCCAGATACTGCGAGCAGAGCACGGAGGTGCCCACGTTGATGACTTGGAAAACGAGGATGGAGAATACGATGAGCTGATTGACCAGTCCTACCGCTGCTACCGCATGGTCGCTGAACTGGCTCAGCATAAATGTGTCGACTCCGCCCATCAGGGTGATGAGCAGAGTCTCTATGAAGATAGGGGTGGCAAGACGTGCCAGGTCCCTTTTTAGGTTTATGTTGTCTCCTGTAAATAATCTTTTGCCGTGCATTGTGTCGCTATTTCAAAAAACGCTGCAAAGGTACGGCAAATATTCGTAACGGCAAAGTGTTTGCCTGACTTTCTACAGGGATACGCCTCGATAGAAGTCGAGAATCTTCTGACGGAAGAGGAATGTATACTTCGCTTGAATGGCTGTAGCCTCGGCCTTCATGAGGGCAACCTTCGATTCCTGATACTCGGTCATAGTGGCCTTTCCGTTGTCGTACTTCTTCTGCACGAGGTCGAACGAGGTGCGGTTGCTCTCGAGTGCTGCATCGCTGCTGGCACATTGCTTCTGGGCTGCGAGGGCATTGTAGTAGGCCTGCTGTATGTCCTTGTAGAGTGTCTTCTTGGTCTGCTCAAACTGCAGCTGCTGGGTGTGGACCGACACTCGGGCTGAACGCACGCTGTTGCGGGTCTGGAAGCGCGAGAAGATAGGCATGGAGAGGTTGAGCGAGAGGTACTGGGAGAAGTTGTCCTTCATCTGGCGTCCGAAGGCAGGGTTGTTGTATCCACCGCTCGACTTGTAGTAGCTGGTGCTGAGGCCGGCGCTGAAGTGGATGGTAGGGTAGTAGCCTGCCTGTGCCATGCGGATGGAGTGCTCGGCACTCTTGAGCTTGATCTCGTCCGACTTGACCTGTGGCTTGATGCCGAGTGCCTCGCTGTAGATGATGTCGGGGGCGGTGAGCACTATGCTGCCGATGTCGGCTGTGGCAGGGCGCACCACATCGAAGCCGTCGGGCGACTCCAGTTCGAGGAGCTGCGAGAGGGTGAGAAGGGCGAGCGAGTAGCTGTTCTGCTGCTGCGTGAGCGCCAGTTCGTCGGATGCGAGTGCCGACTTGATCTGAGCGAGGTCGGCTTCCGATGCTTTGGCATTGTCGAAGAGCACCTGGCGGCGATGCACCTGGTTCTTGCTGAGTTCCACCTGCTGCTTGGCTACCTCGACGAGGTCCTTCTGATACACGGCCTCGAGGTAGGCCGACACGACATTGAGCGCCATGTCGTCGCGCACCTTGTCAAGATCGGCCATAGCTGACTGGAGGTTGAGGTGCTTGATCTGCTGGTCGTGGTATATCTGACCTCCGGTGAATACGGGCACATCGGTGCTTAGGCCGAAGTTGGTGCTCTGCGTGTTGCGGTTGGAATAGGTGTTGTCGATGGTCAGCGCACGTCCGAAGCTAAGGCTCTCGCCTGCGCTGGCAGAGAGGCTTGGGAGGCGCTGATTGCGCGATGTGGATAGTTGGATCTGCTGCTGGCGAACATTGTCCTCCTGCATCTTGATGGTGATGTTGTGCGACAGGGCATGATCGATGCACTGGCGGAGCGTCCACTCGCTCTGGGCTGATGCTGTGAGCGAGGTGGCGGCTATGATGGAGAATAATAGATGTCTCATGATGATGCGTGGATTGTATTACTGCTCTTCGATAATCTCGAGTCCGCGAACCTTCTGTCCTACCTTGAGGCCTGACTTGATCTCGATGTTGATGCCATCGCTGAGGCCTGTCTGCACAGGCTGGCGCTTGAACTTCTTGACAGGTACGGAGTCGGTGAGTACGTACACGAATGTGCTGTCGGCCTTGAACTCGATCGATGCCTCTGGCACGCAGGTTGCCTTTGTGGCGCGTTCGAGCACTATCTGTGCGTTGGCACCATAGCCCGAGCGGAGGGTAGAGCCCTGAGGCACGGTGATGGCAGCCTTGATCTCAAACTGGTTGGCGCCATTGCTCTCCACGCCCTTAGGCGAGATGTACTCGAGGGTGGCATCGAGCTTGAGGTCCTGTACGGCCCCTACGGTGATGACTACAGGCATGCCCTCCACGATGCGGCCCACCTCGGTCTCGTCGATATTGCCTCGGAAGATGAGCTTGCTCATGTCGGCTACGGTAGCGATGGTGGTACCATCGTTGAATGAGTTGGAGAGGATGACGGAGTTACCTACCTTGACAGGCACATCGAGGATGAGTCCGTCGATAGTGGAACGGATGAGGGTGGTGGACATCTGGGCATTGCTGAGCGACACACCCTCGCGTACGATGTTGAGGGCATCCTTGGCTGCAGTAAGCTCGGCCTTGGCATTCTTGAGTGCATTCTCAGCCTTCTCATAGTCCTCGGCTGTGATCACCTTCTCGTTGTAGAGGTTCTTCATGCGGTCGAAGTCGGTCTGAGCCTGGTTGAGGCTGATGTTGGCGAGCTTTACGCGGTTCTCGGCCGAGGCGAGATTGCCCATGTCAGGGATGACCTTTACCTTTGCTATCACCTCGTCCTTCTTGACCATCTGTCCTGCCTCCTTGTAGAGCTCGGTGATGATACCAGATATCTGAGGCTTGATGTTTACCTCATCGCGTGGCTCAATCTTGCCCGTCACGATGGTGAGTTTCTCAAGATCCTTGAGCATGACTTCATTGATTTCGTACTCAGTCACCTCAGGTTGTGACTTCTGATAGAGGAACATGAAGGTTCCGATAAAGATGGCGGCAATGAGGATGATGCCTACCCATTTGAAAATCTTTTTCATATTGCGTATTGTTGTTTTTATTATCTAATATGATTCAACGTTTATTTTCAAGTTTCTTACTTCTTACTTTTTACTTCTTACTTATAGTATCTTACTTCTTACTTAATATATATAATTAAGGTGTCACTCATCTCGCATAGCATCAACTGGCTTGATGTTCATGGCTCGCAAGGCTGGTGCCAGTCCTGCTGCCAGTCCGAGCATGCTGAGGAGCAAGGCTGCGCCGACTGCGAGTCCGAAGGTGATCTGGAACTGTGCATCGGGAGTGTCGCTCTGTGCCCCCTTCTCGATGAGGTTGAGCACGAAGACGGCGAAGGTGATGCCGCTCATTCCGGCTATGAGGGTGAGCACGATGCTTTCGGACATTATCATCGAAAGGATGTCGCGTGCTGTGGCTCCGATGGCACGGCGAATGCCAATCTCGGTGGTGCGTTCCTTCACGGTGACTATCATGATGTTGCTCACGCCGATGGCTCCTGAGATGAGTGTGCCAAGACCTATCATCCATACCAGGATGCTGACTCCGGTAAAGAGGTTGTCAACCATGCTGAACACGGCCTCGGTGTTGATCTTGACCAGAGCCTGAGTGTCGTCAGGACTGATGTAGTGCTGGCGCTTCAGGAGGTCTTCGACCTTGTACTGTACGTCAGTCATCTTGTACTGCGACTTGGCCGTGAGGCAGAGTATGTCGACATTCTTGCCTCGGTTGTACATCTGCTGCATGGTGGTGTAAGGCAGGTGGACCGAAGTGGTTGCGTTGCCTCCGATGGAAATACCACCTTCGCCCTTGCCACTCACACCGACTATGGTGTAGTATACGTTGTCGATCTGAATGAGGCGTCCGCATGGGTTGCCATCCTTGCCAAGCGAAGGAAACAGTTCCTCGACGATGCGCTTTCCCACCACGCACACCTTGCGGTGCTGCAGGTTGTCCACATCGTTGAGAGCACGTCCGTGTCTTATCTTTGGGTTTTCCACCTTTGTGTATTCTGGGTATTCGCCTGTGAGCTGCACACGCATGCTGTGATCGTCGGCCACAGCATTGCTGCCCCAGTTGCGCAGGGTAGGAGTGCACACGTCGATCTGAGGTATGCATTGCTTCACTCGCTCCACATCCTCCAGTTCGATGTGCCATTCGCGCCCACGGCTAAAGCCCTTGTACGGCTGGCTGGTAGCGTTGGAAACCATGAATCCAGAGTTGCTCGCAAAGCCGGCAAAGTTTTGCGCAAGCATGGATTTCAGTCCGTTGCCTCCTCCCATCAGCAGGATGAGCATGAATATGCCCCAGAAGATGCCGAAGGCAGTAAGGAACGTTCGTGAACGGTTGCGGGACAGAGAGTCGAAGATCTCCTCCCACTGGTCGCTATCAAATATTCTCATCCTCGTAATGCATCAATTGGTTTGACATTTACAGCCTTGCGGGCAGGGAAGAAACCTGCCAGCGCACCTGCGATGATTATCACTATCGTGGCCTGGATACACACGTGGAGGTCGACCGTTGGATCGATGAAGTACTTCGCCTGGAACATTCCGAGGTCCATGGTCTGTCCTCCCACGGCCTTGTCCATCCACTCGCAGAAGAACACGCCCAGCACCATGCCTATGTAGCCGAACGTAGCTGTGATGACTATGCTCTCAAGGATCACCATGCGGATGATGTGCCAAGGATGGGCTCCGATGGCACGACGAATGCCGAACTCGTGCGTGCGTTCCTTGACCGATATAAGCATGATGTTGCTCACGCCTACCACTCCGCTGAGCAGAGTCAGCAGACCGAGCACCCAAAACGAGGTGTTGAGGATCGACATGGCCTTCTGCATGACGATGTTGTCGCCTGCCTGATTGTGAATCCAAAGTGCACGCTTGTCGGAAGGGTCGAACGAGTGTATCTGGCTTGTGGCGTGGATGTAGTCGTCCATGAACTTGTTCATCGCACTCTCGGTAGGGATGTTGTTGATGTTCATGGTCAGCTCATCGATAAATCGGCCACGATTGTAGATGGTGCTGAGTGTGGTGTAAGGAGTGTAGAACGTGGTGCTGTTGGACATCTCGTTGGTCTTGAATATGCCGATGATGGTATAGGATATGCCGCTGACATTTAGAATCTTGCCAATGGCCGTCTCGCCTCCCTTGAAGAGGTCGGTCACGCTGTTGCTGCCTATCACCACCACCTTGCGCTTCTGCTGGATGTCGATGTCGTTTACAAATCGTCCCTCCAGCATCTTGATGCCTTGCGAAGCGGCGTAGTTAGGGTAGATGCCGTCGAACTCGCATCCGCTAATGTGTTTGCTGCCGTACGACACGTTCAGTCCGCTCGTCTCGAGCGTAGGCATCGCCTCGCTGATGAAGCGTGAGAATGATGTCTTGGCCATGTTCAGGTCGCGGGTGTCGAGATTGATGCGGCGTCCCTCCTTTATGCCCTCGTAAGGCATGGTAGTGATGCCTCCGTACACGTGTATGGCATCGAAGGCAAAGCTTCCCATGTTGTACTGGAAGGAGTGGATGAGTCCGTTGCCCGCTCCCAGCAGCACGATGAGAAGAAACAGTCCGCTGGTCACGGCAAATCCCGTGGCTATGGTGCGCAACTTGTTGCGCTTCAGCGAACCCGTTATTTCGTATAGTGTATCTAACATGTGGTCTGCTTCTTATTTCGTTTTGCCATTTTCCTGATATTCTGTCTTGCCGTGGCACACCTGACCGTCTATGATGTTGATGATGCGGTCGGCCTGCTGGCCTACGTCGAGCTCGTGAGTCACGACGATGATGGTCATGCCCTGCTGATGGAGTTCCTTGAGCAGGTCGAGCACCTCAATGGTGGTCTTGCTGTCGAGAGCTCCTGTTGGTTCGTCGGCAAGGATGATTTTAGGGTGAGTGATGAGTGCACGTGCTATGGCAACGCGCTGTTTCTGTCCGCCCGAGAGCTCGTTAGGGTAGTGGTCGGCCCAGTCGCGCAGTCCCACCTTGTCGAGGTATTCCATTGCAATGGCATTGCGCTTGCGTCGGCTCACTCCCTGGTAGAATAGCGGAAGGGCTACATTCTCCATGGCATTCTTGAAAGGTATGAGATTGAACGACTGGAAGATGAAGCCAATCATGCGGTTGCGATAGTCGGCAGCCTTGCGCTCGTTGAGATTCTTGATGAGAGTGTCGCCGAGATAGTATTCACCCTCGTCGTAGTCATCGAGGATGCCGAGCACGTTGAGCAGCGTACTCTTGCCCGATCCTGATGCTCCCATGATGGCTACAAACTCGCCATCTTCAATGTTCAAATCTATACCCTTCAAGACGTGCAAGGGCTGAGCGCTCTTGTACGTCTTGTGGATATTCTTAAGTGTTATCATACTTCGTTGTTGTATTTATAATGCTTTGATGAGATCGTCGGTACTGATGTTGAGGGCCTGCATCTTCTGGCGAAGTTCGGGGATGACCTGTTCGAAAAACTCTTGCTTTCTCAGCTGACTGATCATGCCGCCTGCTCCCTCGCATACGAAATAGCCCAGGCCGCGCTTCGTGAAGATGATGTCCTGACTGCAGAGCCAGTCGTAGGCCCTCATGCAGGTGTTGACATTTACCTCCACCATAGCAGCATATTCGCGGACCGATGGTATGCGGTCGTTTTCCGGGTACAGACCTTGGAGAATCTCGTCCATCATGTGTTCGGCGATTTGCAGATATATAGCTTTATTTTCCTTGAAATCCATATCGTAATGATAAAAAATGATGTTTGTCCATATATAGAATAGGTGTCATTTATCCTATTCTTCGTTTATACTTATTTGTTCAAACGACTGGTGATCTGCGCTTTGCAGTAGAACTTGTAGCTCCATGTGTAGAACACTACGGAGATGATGGCTGCAATGACTGAGGTTATGAATATGAACGCCTCAAATCCGGTGTTGAACCACAGCATGAGGTCGAGGCTATCCATGTGTGGCTTTGGATGTGCGTTTACAGCCAGGGAGATGATTCCTACCAGCAGTACGAAGTTGATAGCCTGGGTTGCGATGATGGTGAGTATGATGTTGTACTTGTACTTGATAGCGTTGCCCAGCGTGAAGGTAGAGTATACCATGAGCGGAATGAATATGTAGCCAAGGATGATCACCCATTGATACTCTGGAGTGAGTTCAGAGTCAATACCAATATTAAAATTATATAGTTCCTTTGTGAAACAATCGCTAATCTCTGTGCCATAGGTGATGAGGTTGAGGATGGCATTGGTGATGTCGGCACATACTACGCTGCAGAAGCACACCAGTTGGCCCCCAATCATCATGAAGAGCACGTGCCATGACCATCGCTCAAGGTTGGTGGCAGGTATGGTAAGCTCTGATATGCGTCCTTGCTTGTTGCGGAGGTTGTGGAATGTGTAGCCTATCAGCGCAGTACTAAATACCACCGTTATCACCGCAAGAAGTCCTAAAGTCCAATGATGCTCGCCTGGATATACGCTCCATACATGATTCTTTAGGTGCTCAGGCCACTGGATGACTTCTTCGAGAGAATGTCCGGACTCCTTGAACATGTAATAGCGTATTGCAAATCCAATCATTGCTATGCCTGTGCATACAAATATGCACATGAGTGCGAGCGAGCGGTAGAATGGCGTGTTGATTGCTATGTCGTACTTTCCGAAACTGAGGAAACGGTGTATGTTGAAATTTTTCATCTTTCTGTTCTTTTTATAATATTATATATGTGGTTGTGATAGTGTTGCCGAAGACTTATTTGTTGTTTTCCAAAGCCTTGAGAAACAATTCTTCGAGGTTGACAGGTTCCTCAACGTTGAGTCGGTCGTTGAAGAGTACCTTCTGGTCGTCGATGATGGTCACATGGTCGAGCAGCAGTTCTACATCGCGCACCTGGTGAGTGGAGATGATGATGATCTGATCCTCGCGTATTCCTCTTGCCACCACCTTGCGAAACTGGCTCTTCGATGGAATGTCGAGACCATTCGTAGGCTCATCCATCAGCAGCAACTTGGTATGGGTAGCGAGGGCGACACACATGTACACCTTCTTCTTCATACCCATCGACAGGCTGCCGAGATTGATGTCGGTTGGCATGTCAAACATCTGCAGACATTCGTTCATCGTCTGTTCGTCAAAGTTAGGGTAGAAAGGTTTCAGCGAATTGATGTATGACTTGAGTGATATGCTTGGCAGGTCGTACTCCTCAGGCACGATAAACATGTCCTTCATGATTTCAGGATTGCGGTCGGTGGTATTCACACCGTCCATGGTTACCGATCCTGCCTGTGGTTGGAGCAGACCCATGATGAGGTAGAGTAGGGTACTCTTGCCGGTGCCGTTCTTGCCGAGAAGGCCATAAATGCCTCCCTCATTGAATTCCAGGTTCAGTCCGTCGATAATCTTGTTGTGACTGTTGTAACCGAATGTGATGTTCTTAATCTCTAACATAATCTTTATTGTTTTTGTTTGCTAATTTTACATCGTTATTATGATTGTTTTAGTATACCACCTTACTAAGACACTGCAAAGATATGACACTTCCGGCGTTTTTCGCAAATGTTTACCTCGTTTTAACATGAATTTAACACAATTCTTGCGCCTTGAGCCTCCTTGTCCCTTTATTTTCGTTCAAAATCTGCGTTTTTTGCCAATCTTCTTTCTCAATTTTGAAAAAATCACTACCTTTGCACTTGGATTTGCAAAAATGCAGATCAATACATAATGAAAATACGGGAAATCATTGGTGCCCTTGAGAGTGTTGCACCTCTGTCCCTGCAAGACAGCTACGACAATGCAGGCTTGCAGTTGGGTTTAGCAGAGGATGTTGAGGCTTCAGGGGCTTTATTGTGTCTTGACGTGACAGAAGACGTCATCGATGAGGCTATAAGCGTAGGCTGCAACCTCATCATCAGCCATCATCCGTTGCTCTTCCGCCCATTGAAGTGCATCACCGGTGCCGACTATGTGCAGCGCTGCATCATCAAGGCCATCAAGCACGACATCGCCATCTACTCGGCCCACACCAATCTGGACTGTGCGCGTGGAGGAGTCAACTTCAAGATTGCTGAAGTCCTCGGACTGCAGTATGTAGAGTGGCTCAACCCAAAGCAGGGGGTAGATGCAGGCGAGGGAATCATCGGCGAACTTCCAGTCGAAGTTACAGCCCATCAGTTCTGCGAGCGTATCAAGGAGAAATTCCATGTTGAGTCCGTTCGATGCAACTATTCCGACAAGCAGACCATCAAGCGCGTGGCTGTATGCGGTGGGGCAGGAGCCTTCCTCATTCCTAATGCGATCGAGAAGGGTGCCGACGTGTTCCTTACGGGCGAGATTGGATTCCATCGCTTCTTCGGTCACGATGATGAGATACTGCTCCTCGAGATTGGCCACTATGAGAGCGAGCAGTACACCGTGCCTTTGCTCCACAAGATTATCTCGCAGCATGCACCCGACCTCCGCATCTACGAGACCGAGCAGCGCACCAACCCTATCAGCTATCTGTAATCCACCGATAAGTATACTTTAATATAATAATAATATGGCATTAAAAAAGAGAGAAAATCCTGCCGACTTGGCAGTAGAGGACAAGCTCAAGAACCTGTACCAGCTTCAGCAGCTGCTGTCAGAGATTGACAACATCCGCATCCTTCGCGGTGAGCTTCCACTCGAGGTTGAGGACCTTGAGGACGACATCGAAGGTCTGAAGATCCGTATTGAGAAGAATGAGGAGGAGATCGATTCGCTCCGTTCGAAGATCAACGAGCTCAAGACAAAGATCGACCTTGCACAGGAGAAGCTCCGCGGCTACAAGGAGCACCTCGACAACGTGGCTAACAACCGCGAGTACGACCTCCTCAACAAGGAGATCGAGTTCCAGAACCTTGAGATCGAACTTTGCCAGAAGCGCATTCGCGAGGCACAGAATCAGGAAAAGAACCGCGAGGAGCAGCACGCTCGCAACATGGAGGTGCTCGAAGAGCGCACTCAGGACCTCGAGGTGAAGAAGAACGAGCTCGATGAGATCGTAGCTGAGACAAAGGCTGAGGAAGAGAAGCTTCGCGACAAGGCAAAGAGCATTGAGCTTACCATCGAGCCACGCCTCCTCCAGGGCTTCAAGCGCATCCGTAAGAACTCACGCAACGGTCTTGGTATCGTATACGTGCAGCGTGATGCCTGCGGTGGTTGTTTCGCAAAGATCCCACCACAGCGCCAGCTCGACGTTCGTATGCGCAAGAAGATCATCTTCTGCGAATACTGCGGACGCATCCTCATCGACCCAGAACTTGCAGGCGTTAAGCCTGACGGTTCGAAGGATGAAGAACCAAAGAAGAAGAGAGGCTTCCGTCGCAAGAAGGCGGCAGCAGAGGATTGATCGGTACTCTCCTACGAGCGTATTTCTTAGATATCGCTTGGAGATAACGAGGTAATCAATACTTCACATCGTCATAGGGCGGTATGTCTTCCACAAAGGCATACTGCCCTTTTTCTTTGTCCAGTCGGCAGCAGTAATGCTTAAGGCCGTTCGACACCACCAGATAGTCCACCTGCAGCACCATGTTGTAGCGGCATATCTGGTTGAACACCTTCTGCGTTATCTCCACGCTCGGTGCCTTGTATTCCACTATCATGCGTGGCTTGAGGTGCTGGTCGTACACCACGCTGTCGCATCGCCTTTGCATGCCGTTAAGAGTCAGAGATACCTCATTTGCCATTAGAGTAGGCGAGTAGCCCTTATGTTCCAGCAGATAGTGCACGAAGTGCTGCCTTACCCATTCCTCGGGAGTGAGCGTGACAAACTTCCTGCGCAGCACATCGAATATCTTCGTTGCGCCCCCTATCTTTTTGATGTTTGCATTATATGTTGGCAAATTTAGTTGTTCCATTCCGTTTTTTTTCTTAACTTTGCGCAAAGTTACAAAATATTTATAATATAATAAGCAGAATGGCTAAACAAAATGCAGCTTTAAGCCCACACGACATCGTGCGCCAGATACACGACAAGCAGTACAAGCCTGTCTATCTGCTCATGGGTGAAGAGTCGTACTATATCGATCGCATATCCGACTACATAGCCGACACGGTACTGGCAGAGGAGGAGCGCGATTTCAACCAGCAGATCATCTATTGCACTCGCGAAACCCAGGTTGGCGACATAATAAATGCTGCGCGCAGGTACCCGATGATGGCTGAGCGCCAAATAGTAATTGTTAAAGAGGCGCAGAATTTGTTAAAATTTGACGAACTTACAGCCTACGTTCAGAAGCCGATGCCGACCACTATTTTGGTAATATGCTACAAGAACGGATCGGTCGATCGACGCAAGAAATTGGTGCCAGCCATTGAGCAGGTAGGCATTGTATTCGAGAGTAAACGCCTCAAGGAGGGCTTGCTTCCAGGCTTCATCAACGACTATCTGAGCCGCCGACAGGTCACCATCGATCAGCGTTCGGCACTCATGCTTGTCGAGGCAATTGGAGCCGATCTGAGTCGCATGGCAGGTGAGTTGGATAAGTTGATACTTTGTTTACCAGTTGGTTTTAAGCAGATTACGGCAGAATTGATAGAAAAGAACATAGGAATCTCGAAGGAGTTCAACAACTGGGAGCTCCGCAATGCCATCATGGTGAAGGACGTGATGAAGGCCAACCAGATCATTCACTACTTCGAGGAGAACCCTAAGGCCAACCCTCCTGTCATGACTATCTCCATGCTTTTCAACTTCTTCAGTAGTATCATGTTAGCCTACTATGCTCCTGACAAGTCGCCACGAGGCATGATGGAGCAGCTCGACATGCGCAACGAGTGGCAGTTGAAGGATGTCACCACAGCCATGCGCCACTACACAGCCACGAAGACGATGCTCATCATCGGCAAGATCCGAGAGACCGATGCCCGACTCAAAGGCATAGAGAAGGGCAATGCAACCGATGGCGATCTGCTTCGCGAACTCGTCTACTTCATCCTCCATTGATGCACCTTCACGAAGCATGCTCCTGAGGAGCGATGGAATTTTTGTTCCCGATTATCGTTCTAAAAAATGTATAAAGTGTTTTTCCTGCCTACAGTCTGGGGTGCGAAAAACACTTTTTCCATGCTTTACCCATCGCATTCTGCTTCATTTTTTAGCCTCAAAATCGCGAACAAAAACTTTTAGCTCACAAATATTGAACAAGAATTTTCAGCCTTCAAGCGTTGAAAACGTGGCGTTTAGCGCTCGAAAAGCCTTGTTTTGACGCTCTGAGAATCGCGCGAAAATCCTTAAATTACCATCCGATAAGCTCTGTTTCAAAAATATAAAAATTGAACATCTGAGCCATCCCTGAATTTTAATTTAAGAATTTTTATATTTGTAAATTGTAAAATTACAAATATAAAATGTATCACACTTTACAAAAATACTTTAAATAAATAAATACGCATATAACACCCTTGCGCATATTTATGTTTATAAATTTAAATTAAGAAAATTAAATCACCATCTTTATACTTCTAAATTCATAAATATGCAATATCGAATACACCTTTATAATCTACTGATTTATGCCCTTAAACCCGTATTTATATAATGTAAATGTATATTTAATTCCTTGAAAACATGCATCTACAGCATGAAAAATATAAAAATACCCTCTATATGCCTTTATATAGCGAATTAATGCTCAAATTGTTGTTTTACACACCGAAAGTAATACTTTTCCGTGTTTTTACGTTTGTAATATTATAAATCTAAAATTAAATGTTTATATTGTAAATCTTAGATTATTCTTTACAATATACAATACTAAACTTAAAACTTTAAATTTATATTTTTATCTTTAATTATTTGCACATGTCGCAAAAAGTCCTTACATTTGTAAACTTTTTGAAAACAGGGCAAAAATGCCCTCAATCACCTTATTCACCAAAAATGAATTGAAAAAAATGGATGATAAAGAACGTATCGAAGCTGTACTTACCTACTCAGGATTGAACAATGGAGCCTTCTGTCAGAAGATCGGAATGAACGCAGCCAACTTGTCACACATACTCAGCGAACGCACCCGTCCTTCACTACCCGTCTTCAAGAGCATTGCTGAGGCATTTCCGGAACTCAACCCTGGTTGGCTCTTCATGGGTGTCGGTGAGATGATCAATGCCGACAGTTCGTCATCATCGGACGCTGTGCCATCAGCTCCATCTGCTCCCGCAGAGACTGCCGATCCTTCACCTTTATATAATAGAACCTCTGAGATGGGAATGTTCTCCGCACTCAACCAACAGTTCCCTCCTCAGGCGTCACAACCTGTTCACCCTGCTGCACCAGCAATCAATGTGACCGATATAGTGACGGGTGTAGTTGATGGATTGAAGAAGCCACAACGCAAGGTGATCGAAGTTCGGATCTTCTTCGATGATGGTACCTACGAAAGCTTCAGCAATCGTTAGCATGGAGTTTGAATGTGGGTTGGAAAAGCAGAAAATTTGCAGAAATTAACGGTTGCAAATTTTATTGCTGATTTAACATTTGGGTGTGATTTAACTTGATAAAATCATAAGTCAGTCTTGTCCAGTTTTTCTGCTGTTCTAGAGAAACTGGGCATACTTTTATGCTATTTGTCGATGGAAATTGTGATTTAAGGTTGTAAAAAGTCTTAAATCTGTTATCCGACTTACGGTAAATATACCTGATAAGGTCGGAAAGTGGTGTGTAGTTTGCAATGTTGTCCCAATAGTTGATGCGTGCAGCAAGCTCCATTTTCAACCCGAAAATGCCGATTTTTGCCCATTTTTGCATCTTGGTGGCCATTGCTGCCACCTTTCCGTCTTTTGCTCCCTCACGCGGCTCAGAGAGGCCAAACAGGTTCCATACACGCTCCATGAGCATGCATGCGGCCAAGAGTATTATGGTGAGTATAGTGAGCATATTTACGTAAGAATTCTGTTTTCGAGTGCAAAGAAACGAAAACTTTTTCAAACCACCAAATGGTTCGGAAAAAAACTTTTATTCCGAACCATCAGATGGGGTTTGTATTTTGTTATGTATCGATGTTTGCTTGGGTAGATAGGCTGAATACTATAGGTTGCCCTTGAACGGACCGTGATCCTCAAGTTTGCGTGCGCTGACCAAAGCTGCGAAGGCAGCAGCATCGGCAGGAGAGGCGCCTTGTACACGCTTATAGACATAGCCCATGGTAAATGTGTCGCCGCATCCCGTAGCATCAACCACGCGGCGAGGCTGCACGGCTGGCACTTCGTAGAATTCGCCATCCACCAACAGCAGGCTACCTTCGCTGCCCAGCGTCAGGAGCACTTCCTTGATGCCCCAGGCTGCAAGTTGGCGCGCAGCCTCATGGTAGTCGCTGATGCCAGTCAGGGTGGCGATTTCCTGCTCGTTCACCTTGAGGATGTCGATATACTTGAAGTATTCGAGCTTGTCCTTCCAGTCGCATGCGAACACCTCCTCACCTCTTACCTCGCGCAGATAGCCCTGAGCATCCATCACGATGGTGCCGTGCTGCGAGAGGTACTTCACCACATCGAGAGGGAAGTCGTCGGCCAGCAGGCTACCAAGGCAGATGTACTTGGCCTCAATGCCCTGTACGCTATCGATGGTGAAAGGATCGGCCTTGGCACGAACGCGCTGCTGTCGGTCGTTCTGGTTGGCACCGTATATGTTCTCGAAGAATACCGACTTCCTGCTGTTGATGACCTTCACATCTATGCCTTTGGAGCGCATGTCATCTACGGCCTTCATCTCGCTCTCTGCGAGGCTTGCCACGAGCTGGAAGCTCACGGTGTCGTTGTTCAGGCTGCTCATGCCGTGAGCAAAATAATATGTTGTGCCTCCTGGCATGTAGACCTCCTTCTCTGGGGTTACTATCTTGTCGAGCGTCACGTGCCCGATGCATACTATATCCTTCATTTGTCGATTAGGTATTAAGAATTGTTGTTTCTTTAGTAACAAATTGTGTGCAAAGATAAATAAAATTAATAACACTTACAAGTTTTAGCAACTTCAACTTTAAGTTATGGGTGTTATTGGGTGGGGGCTGGTTCTTAACTGCGAAGAGCTATGCAATAATTATGGCAACTCCTTGCAAGGATTTGGCTGAGTCCTTGCAAGGATTCGACTAAGTCCTTGCAAGGAGTTTTTGTGTGGTGGAGTCTACTATTTTTAGGAATAAGAAGTGGTTCAGTGGCTTTTTTAGTGTTTTTTTTGCAGGAAAAAGCCACTAAGTTCAACATTCATTATCAAGTGGTTATAAAAACTTAGTGTTTTTTTTGATACTTTTATGCTCAAAAACTCTCTATATACATACACATGTACGCGGGTACGCATGTATGTATATAGGGGTTTTTAGGGGATTCTATGGTAAAAAAACACTAGAGTGTTGTATCTTGCAAAATATCAATATTTTAACAAGTGTCTTTTCTTTTCAAAAAAACACTAAAAAAGCCACTAAATGAAAAATTGAGAGAAATTTGAGTCAATACAGAGGAAAAAATATGTAAAACGAGGATGCGGGGTATTTCTCGTTACCTTTGAGTGACATGAACCGGTAATATTTGTGCTGAAATGCTTGCAGATGTGAGATTTTATGCCGATATTTGCATAAAATTTACGACAAATACAAAAACGATAGGTTAAAAAGATTATGCTTGGAACTATATTGAACACGACAACAATCATTGTCGGTGGAACGTTTGGCGCCATTGTCCGCTCGGGCATTGGCGATAAGTATAAGCAGTCGCTCTTCAATGCCCTTGGCCTCTGCTGTCTTGTGCTGGGGGTAAATGCTTCTCTGCCTAATATGGCAAAGAGCGAGTATCCGGTGATGTTCATCCTCAGTCTTGCAATAGGTGGTGTGATAGGCACCAAGCTCGACCTTGCAGGGCGTATTGACCGGCTGAATGCAAAGCTCAATGCGCGGTCGGGAAAGGAGAATAACAGTCTGAATGGACTGGTGACTGGCATTCTGCTGTATTGCATAGGTACGTTCTCGATTGTGGGACCGGTATTGTCCTGTCTCTCGCCTACGGGTGGATGGGCGTTTGGTGAAGCAGCCAATACGTACTTGTACACCAACGCCACTCTCGATCTTGTGACTTCGGCTGTGCTTGCTGCTTCGTATGGGTGGATAATGCTGTTGGCGGCTCCTGTGCTCTTCTGCTGGCAGGGGATGTTCTATGCGATAGCATACTTTTTCGGCGAGGCCATGCCAGAACCTATGCGATGTGAACTGAGCATCGTGGGCGGCGTGCTGATACTCAGCTCCGGACTTGCCATTCTGGGGATAAAGGATTGCAAGACTGTGAATCTGTTGCCGAGCCTTTTGGTGCCGGTGGTGTTCTATCTGATAAAAGGACTTTTCTAAGCTTCCGGTTGCAAGGAAAAAACAAAGAAGCGTTGGTACCTGATGGCATCAACGCTTCTTTAGTCTTAACTCCTAAGCTTAGTCCTTATTGTGGAGATGAACATCGAGCTGCTGGAATGGAATCTCGATACCCTTGGATGTAAGTGCCTTGTATGACTTCTCGGTAGTATCGAAAAGTACGTCCCAATAGTTGGCCGATGCGGTCCAGAGGCGCATCTGGAAGATGATGGACGATGTAGCCATGGATATCATTGGGATGGCTGGCTCGAGACCAGCTGTCTTGATGATGCGTTCGTCGGCGTTGATGATCTTGTTGAGCACCTCACGTACATCGTCAGGGTTGGTGCCGTAGGCTACCTCGACATTGATGTCGACGCGGCGGTTAGGCTGTGACGAGTAGTTCTTGATGCATCCAGTCGAGAGTCCTCCGTTAGGGATGATGATGGTCTGGTTGTCGACCGTAGTGATGATGGTGTTGAAGATCTGGATCTCCTTTACAGTTCCGGCAAAGCCCTGTGCCTCGATGTAGTGACCTACGCGGAAAGGACGGAAGAGGAGTATCATCACTCCACCTGCGAAGTTCTGGAGTGTACCGCTCATTGCCATACCGATGGCTACGCCGGCCGATGCGAAGAGTGCTACGAACGAGCTGGTCTCGATGCCGAGGATGCCGATGATGGCGATGATGAGGACGAAGTAGAGTGAGATGGTGATGAGGCTGTCAAAGAAAGAGTAGAGCGATGGCTCGATGCCCTTCTTCTGCATGATTTTGCGGACGATCTTAAGTATCTTGCCGATGATGAATCGTCCTAAGAAATAGATGATGAGAGCTGCGATGACGTTCTTGCCGAGTGTCATGGTGTAGTTCACCAGATTTTCAAGCGCTTTGCCGCTGAGATGCTTGGAAAGCGACTCGATGATGTCAGTCTGAAGTAGTGTCATAATTGTTGAGTTGTTTTTATTGGTTTGTTGAAAAAATGCGATGTGTAGTGTACGAATGTTTTGCAAAGATACGTATTTATGGTGAAATGTGGCATGCTGAGGGTGAAAAATATAACTTATAAGGTGGAAAAGTGAGTAAATTTTTGTATCTTTGCACGCAAATATAAATAATATAATAGATATGAACGTTTTAGAATTATCAGAACAGGAGATAAACCGTAGAAACAATCTCCAGGCTCTCCGCGACATGGGCATCGACCCATATCCAGCAGCAGAGTTTCCTACCAATGCATTCTCAACTGACATCATAGCAGACTTCGTTGACCCTGAGGTAGACGCTGAGGGCAACCCTGTCACTCCTCTCCGTGAGGTAAGCATAGCAGGACGTATGATGAGCCGCCGTGTGATGGGCAAGGCTTCGTTCGTCGAACTTCAGGACTCGAAGGGCCGTGTGCAGGTCTACGTGACTCGCGACGACATCTGTCCTGAGGACAACAAGGACCTTTACAACACCGTGTTCAAGAAGCTGCTCGACCTGGGCGACTTCATCGGAATCAACGGATACGTGTTCCGCACTCAGACAGGCGAGATCTCGGTTCATGCCAAGTCGCTCACCGTGCTTGCCAAGTCGCTCAAGCCACTCCCAATCGTAAAGGAGAAGGACGGACAGGTGTTTGATGCATTTGAGGACCCAGAGCTCCGCTACCGCCAGCGCTATGTGGACCTCGTGGTAAACAATGGCGTGAAGGACACATTCCTGAAGCGTGCAACCATAGTACGCACTCTGCGCCGCATCCTCGACGATGCCGGCTACACAGAGGTTGAGACTCCTACACTCCAGAGCATTGCCGGTGGTGCATCGGCTCGTCCGTTCATCACTCACTTCAATGCACTCAACATCCCAATGTATATGCGTATCGCTACGGAGCTCTATCTGAAGCGTCTCATCGTAGGTGGATTTGAAGGTGTGTATGAGATCGGCAAGAACTTCCGCAACGAGGGTATGGACAAGACTCACAACCCAGAGTTCACCTGCATGGAGCTCTACATCTCGTACAAGGACCTCAACTGGGGTATGGAGTTCACCGAGAAGATGCTCGAGGAGATCTGTACCGCTGTGAACGGCAAGCCTGAGGTTGAGATCGATGGCAAGGTGGTATCGTTCAAGGCACCATTCCGCCGTCTGCCTATCCTCGATGCTATCAAGGAGAAGACAGGCTACGACCTCTACCCAATGAACGAGGATGAGATCCGCGAGGTGGCAAAGAAGCTCGGTATCGAGGTGGACGAGACAATGGGCAAGGGCAAGCTTATCGACGAGATATTCGGCGAGACTTGCGAGGGTACATTCATCCAGCCTACATTCATCACCGACTACCCAGTGGAGATGTCGCCACTCACCAAGATGCACCGCAGCAAGCCAGGCCTTACTGAGCGTTTCGAACTCATGGTGAACGGCAAGGAGCTTGCTAACGCATATTCTGAGCTCAACGACCCTATCGACCAGGAACAGCGCTTCGTGGATCAGATGAAGCTTGCTGACAAGGGCGACGACGAGGCCATGATCATCGACCACGACTTCCTTCGTGCCCTCCAGTACGGTATGCCTCCTACATTCGGTATTGGTATCGGTATCGACCGCCTCGTGATGCTCCTCACAGGCAAGTTTGCCATCGGTGAGGTAATGCTCTTCCCACAGATGAAGCCTGAGGTAAAGGCTCCAAAGGATTCGGCCGACAAGTATGTTGAGGTAGGATTCAGCGAGGACATCGTACCAGTAATCCAGAAGGCAGGCTACAACCTCGTCAGCACTCTGGCTGGCGCCAACGCACAGAAGGTGCAGCAGCAGATTGGCGAGATCATAAAGAAGTACAAGCTCGACATCCAGAAGCCATCGGTCGACGAGCTTACAGCTATCATTGCCAAGATCGGGTAATAAGTGAAGGCGCACTTTTAACTCTCAACTCAAACCTATGCAATTCAAGTCAACCGGTCGTGTAGCAGTGGTAGGAGGCGGAAGCTGGGCAACAGCAATCGCCAAGATACTGTTGCACCATGAGCAGACCATCAACTGGTACATGCGACGTGACGACCGAATAGAGGAATTCAAGCGCCTGGGGCACAATCCGGCCTATTTGACCGGTCTGCACTTCGACGTGAGCCGCATACACTTCTCGAGCGACATCAACGAGGTCGTGAAGCAGTCGGACACTCTGGTGTTCGTGACTCCTTCGCCCTACATCAAGAGCCACCTGAAGAAGCTCAAGACCAGCCTGCGCGACAAGCTGGTGGTGACAGCCATCAAGGGTATCGTGGCCGATGAGGGATGCACCGTGAGCCGATACTTCGAGAAGGTGTACAATGTGCCAGAGGAACAGGTGGCATGCATCGGAGGTCCCTCGCACGCAGAGGAAGTGGCACTCGACCGTCTGTGCTACCTTACCATCGGATGCCGCGACGTTCAGAACGCCCAGGTGGTGGCCGACCTCTTTACCAACAAGTTTGTCAAGACGAGCGTGTCGACCGACGTGGAGGGTATAGAGTACTCATCGGTACTGAAGAATGTCTATGCCATCGCAGCCGGTATATGCCACGGACTCAAGCAGGGTGACAACTTCCAGGCTGTGCTGGTGGCAAATGCCGTACAGGAGATGAACCGATTTCTTGAGGCGGTGCAGCCAGAGGAGCGCAACATCTCGGCTTCGGCCTATCTGGGCGACCTGCTCGTGACCATGTACTCCAACTTCTCCCGCAACCGCGTGTTCGGTACCATGGTGGGACAGGGCTACTCGGTCAAGACGGCACAGCTCGAGATGGAGATGATAGCCGAGGGCTACTACGGCACGGAATGCATGAAGAAGATCAACAAGCGCTACCATGTCAATATGCCAATCCTCGACGCTGTGTACAACATCCTCTACGAGCGCATCAGCCCAAGCGTGGAGATCAAGATCCTGGCCGATTCGTTCAGGTAAGGATGACGCTTCGCTACGATAACGAAAACGATTCGCTTCGCTACGATAACGGATCGATAACAACTAAAAAACGATAACTATAATTATAATAATATATAAAGGTATATGCAGATTGATATTTCAAAGGCACAGCAGTTTCTTGCTGCAGGTGCTGTTGAGGCTCTTGTGCCTCAGGTAAAGGCTGCTCAGGAGGCTCTTGAGCACGGAACTTGTCTCGGTAACGATTTCCTCGGATGGATGCACCTCCCAAGCTCCATCACACCAGAGTTCATCGCTGAGATCAATGAGACAGCAAAGGTGCTCCAGGACAACTGTGAGGCAGTGGTAGTGGCAGGTATCGGAGGTTCTTACCTTGGTGCACGCATGGTCATCGACGCTCTCTCAAACAGTTTCGGATGGCTCCAGACTTCCAAGTATCCACGTATCCTCTTTGCAGGAAACAACATAGGCGAGGACTATCTCTCAGAACTCGTAGACTACCTCAAGGGTGTAAACTTCGGTGTGATCAACATCTCTAAGTCAGGTACAACTACCGAGACTGCCATCACATTCCGTCTGCTCAAGAAGATGTGTGAGGACCAGCGCGGCAAGGAAATGGCTAAGAAGGTGATCGTAGCCGTGACAGATGCCAAGAAGGGTGCTGCACGTACTACTGCCGACAAGGAAGGCTACAAGTCGTTCATCATTCCTGACAACGTAGGTGGACGCTTCTCCGTGCTCACTCCAGTAGGTCTGCTCCCAATCGCAGTGGCAGGTCTCGACATCAATATGCTCGTGAAGGGTGCTCAGGACATGGAGGCACAGTGCGACATGAATGCTCCTCTCGAGAGCAATCCAGCAGCCGTTTACGCTGCTACACGCAATGCCATCTACCAGAGCGGCAAGAAGATCGAAATCCTCGCAAACTACCAGCCTAAGCTTCACAACCTCGGTGAGTGGTGGAAGCAGCTCTACGGCGAGTCGGAGGGTAAGGACGGCAAGGGTATCTTCCCAGCATCGGTCGACCTCACAACCGACCTTCACTCTATGGGCCAGTGGATCCAGGAAGGCGAGCGCACCATCTTCGAGACAGTAGTATCGGTTGAGAATCCTAACACATGCCTTGAGGTGCCATCGGACGAGGAGAACCTCGATGGTCTTAACTTCCTCGCTGGAAAGCGCATCGACCAGGTGAACAAGATGGCTGAGCTCGGTACTCAGCTCGCTCACGTGGATGGTGGTGTGCCTAACATCCGCATCTCGATCAGCAAGCTCGATGAGTACAACATCGGTCAGCTCATCTACTTCTTCGAGAAGGCTTGCGGTATCTCAGGTCTCATCCTCGGCGTGAACCCATTCAACCAGCCAGGTGTAGAGGCTTACAAGAAGAATATGTTCGCTCTGCTCAACAAGCCAGGATATGAGGCAGAGAGCAAGGCTATCCAGGCAAGACTCCAGTAAATGACAGATAAGATACAAGAGGCGGTAAGTCGCTATCTTGACCGACATGGATATGGCAGCATGGACCTCCGTGCTGCCATGTTCGACATGGACGGCGTACTCTTCGACTCCATGCGCAATCATGCCAGTTCGTGGTATCAGACCATGCAGCACTTCGGCTACACCGACTTCACGGAGAAGGAGGCCTACATGCACGAAGGGCGTACGGGCGCCGGTACCATCAACATCGTGAAGCAGCGCATGTTTGGCACAACTGCCACGGAGAGCGAGGTGGAGGAGATGTACCGCTACAAGTCCGACCTGTTCAACACCCTGCCCAAGGCAGAGCGCATGGAGGGAGCACTCGAAGTGCTGTCTCAGGTGAAAGCGAGTGGGGTGGTGCCTATGGTAGTGACCGGATCGGGCCAGAAGACCCTGCTCGGGCGTCTGAACCGTAACTTCCCCGACATCTTCCGTGAGGAACTGATGGTGACAGCATTCGACGTGAAGTATGGCAAGCCTAATCCCGAACCCTACCTCATGGGCATGAAGAAATATGAGGCATACGCAGATGCGGACATGGCTCCCAACAACTTCATCGTCATCGAGAATGCGCCCCTCGGAGTGCAGGCAGGAGTGGCAGCGGGAGTGCTGACCATTGCAGTCAATACAGGCCCTCTGGACGACGAGGTTTTGCTGCGAGAAGGGGCAGATTTGCTCTTCCATTCGATGTCAGAGTTCGCGGAAGAGTGGGAAAAAGTCGTATCTGTGCTGAAAAGAGGTGAATAAATAAAATAAATTGCCTCAAAATTTTGCAGAACCAACGAAAATGCTTACCTTTGCACCCGCAAATTGCGGAGGCATGTGCTTTCGTAAGCAAAAAAAGGCTGGTCCGGTAGCTCAGTTGGATTAGAGCAACAGCCTTCTAAGCTGTGGGTCAAGGGTTCGAATCCCTTCCGGATCACAAGGGAGATAATCTCTCTTATCAGAAACCCTCGGGACGGTTCAAGTCCATTCGGTTATGATTAACATTATTAATTAAAACAGTACAATGTCAAAAATTTGTCAGATCACAGGTAAGAAGTCAATGATCGGAAACAACGTTTCTCATTCACTTCGCAGAACAAAGAGACATTTCGATGTAAACTTGTTCACTAAGAAATTCTACTATGTAGAGGAAGATTGCTGGATTTACTTGAAGGTTAGTGCAGCTGGATTGCGTATCATCAACCGCATCGGTCTTGATGCTGCTATTAAGCAGGCTCTCGTTAAGGGTCACCTTGACATCAAAACTCTCGAGAACCAGGTTATTGGTTAATTATTAAACAAAGGAGATTAAGAAAATGGCAAAGAAAGCTAAAGGTAATCGTGTACAGGTAATCCTCGAGTGCACAGAAATGAAGGATAGCGGTCTTCCAGGTACATCACGTTATATCACAACAAAGAACCGCAAGAACACTCCAGACCGTTTGGAGCTCAAGAAGTATAACCCAATCCTTAAGAGAATGACAGTTCATAAGGAGATTAAATAATTTTTGAAGAACTATGGCAAAGAAAGTAGTCGCTACACTTAAGACTCAGGACGGACGCTCGTTCACTAAGGTTATCAAGATGTTTAAGTCACCAAAGACTGGTGCTTACGCATTCGATGAGAAGATGGTTCCTGCTGATCAGGTAAAGGAATATCTTAAGAAGTAATATGACTTTATAGTATTTTTTGTCAAGCAATTGACGAAAAAAACGCACAATATAAGCCTTCCCGATGACATTGGGAGGGCTTTTTTGTGCTATTATGCCTTGTATGTGAAAAAAAGATTGTATCTTTGCGCATTAATATAGTAGAACTGCAAAACCGACGAATTATGGGATTTTTTTCAAATCTGTTCTCGAAGAAGGAGAAGAAAGAGACTTTGGACAACGGACTCGCTCAGACCAAGGCAAGCGTGTTCGATAAGATTGCGCGTGCAGTAGCCGGCAAGTCAAAGGTCGATGAGGATGTGCTCGACAACCTTGAGGAAGTGCTCATCACCAGCGATGTGGGTGTGGAGACTACGCTCGAGATCATTCGACGCATAGAGGAGAGAGTGGCTCGCGACAAGTATGTGAGCACAAGCGAACTCAATGGCATCCTTCGAGAGGAGATAGCTAATCTGCTGACCGAAAACCGTACCGAGGATACTGAGGGATTCTCAATACCTGAAGGCCACAAGCCTTACGTAATCCTCGTGGTAGGTGTGAACGGTGTGGGCAAGACAACAACCATCGGCAAGCTTGCCTATCAGTTCAAGCAGACCGGGCTCAAGGTCTATCTCGGTGCTGCCGACACATTCCGCGCAGCAGCTGTCGACCAGCTCGTCATCTGGGGCGAGAGGGTAGGTGTGCCTGTCGTAAAGCAGCAGATGGGCAGCGATCCTGCTGCCGTGGCATTTGACTCGGTAAGTTCTGCTGTGGCAAACGATGCTGACGTCGTGATAATCGATACGGCAGGTCGTCTGCACAACAAGGTTGGACTCATGAACGAGCTCACAAAGATCAGAAACGCAGTCAAGAAGGTGGTTGATACAGCTCCGGACGAGGTGCTCCTCGTGCTGGACGGAAGCACCGGACAGAATGCGTTCGAGCAGGCAACTCAGTTCACAAAGGCTACCGAAGTCACTTCGATGGCCATCACAAAACTCGATGGCACAGCAAAGGGCGGCGTGGTGATTGGCATCTCCGAACAGTTCAAGATTCCTGTAAAGTACATCGGACTCGGTGAGGGAATGCTCGACTTGCAGCCATTCAACCGTCGTGAGTTTGTGGACAGCCTCTTTGGCGAACAGTAATCAGCCTTTATGGCGTGTTGTTAATAGTCTTTATGGCGAGTTGTTAATAGCCTTTATGGCGAGTTATTTATAGTCTTTACTTTGTGGGCAGTTAGGAAGATATATGCGAAAGAACACAATTGACATCATAACCCTTGGATGCTCCAAGAACCTTGTTGACTCCGAACGACTGATCAGACAGCTGGAGCTCAACGGCTACACCGTGACACACGACAGCGAGAACCCTCAGGGAGAGATTGTAGTGGTCAATACGTGCGGCTTCATTGCTGATGCGCAGGAGGAGAGCGTGAACATGATTCTCGAACTGTGCCAGGCAAAGGAGGAAGGACGCATCAGGCAGGTCTACGTGATGGGTTGTCTGTCGCAGCGCTTCATGAAGGAGTTGGGACATGAGATTCCTCAGGTAGACAAGTTCTACGGCAAGTTCAACTGGACAGAGCTCGTGGCCGACCTGGGCAAGGTGTACCAGAAGGATCGCCAGTATGAGCGACGACTGACCACACCTAAGCACTATGCCTACCTTAAGATCTCGGAGGGATGCGACCGTCATTGTGCCTATTGCGCCATACCTATCATAACAGGCAAGCACCAGAGCCGTCCGATGGAGGACATCATAGCTGAGGTGGAACACCTGGTAGGCGAAGGCGTAAAGGAATTCCAGATCATAGCACAGGAACTTACATACTATGGCATAGACCTTTACGGCAAGCAGCGCATCGCAGAACTCGTGGAGCGCATAGCTGACGTGAAGGGTGTGAAATGGGTAAGGCTGCACTACGCCTACCCGATGAATTTCCCTTGGGAACTCGTGGATGTGATGCGCCGCAAGAAGAATGTATGCAAGTATCTCGACATCGCCCTGCAGCACGTCAGCACAAAGGTGCTTACCAACATGCAGCGCCATGTCACCAAGGAAGAGACTTATGCCTTGATAGAACGACTGCGCAACGAATTGCCAGGCATACACATACGCACCACTCTCATGGTTGGATTCCCGGGTGAGGGTGAAGCCGAGTTTGAAGAACTCAAGGAGTTCGTGCGCTGGGCCAAGTTCGACCGCATGGGAGCCTTTGCCTACTCGGAGGAAGAGGGTACTCCTGCACAGAAGAAGTTCAACGATGAAGTGCCGGACGAAGTGAAGCAGAAGCGACTCTCAGAACTCATGGAACTGCAGCAGGAGATCTCCGCTTCGGTTCAGGCAGAAAAGGTGGGGCAGGTGATGAAGGTCATCATAGACCGAAAGGAAGGCGAATACTATGTGGGACGCACAGAGTTTGACTCGCCAGAGGTGGATCCGGAAGTCCTCATACCGATAGCCGATGGCCAATTGCGCAGAGGCAGTTTCTACAATGTGGAGATAATAGACTCTGACGACTTCGACCTCTACGGCTGTGTGAAACGATAAATCGCCAACGGGACAATCCCTGCGGCAATGGAAAAAGCGTAAATCAACAAAAACAACTAAGGATAGAAACACTAAGTGTAGTATGACTCAGGAAGAATATACTCATAGCGTAGCATCAAAGGTAGGTGTTAGCGATGCAGAGGCTTCGGATATGATGAACAGCTTCATATCAGAAATGCTTGAGCAGTTGAAGGCTGGGCAGACTGTGGCTGTACAGGGATTTGGCAGTTTCGAGACCCGACGGAAGGCAGAGCGTAAGATGTACAATCCTACTACAAAGGATTTTAAGATCATACCAAGCAAGATGTCGTTGAATTTTAAGATGAGTAATGCCCTCAAAGGCAGAATAAACAGCTAATACCTAACGCATTATGAGTGATAAGATATCTATACAGGTGCTGATTGATGCCTTAGCCCGACAGAAGGGTGTGTCGAAGAAGGTTGCCGAATCGTTATCGAAGGCATTCTTCGAGACCATCGAGGAAGGTCTGAAGACCGATGGCATGGTGAAGGTGCCAGGACTTGGTATGTTCAAGATTGTCGAGGTGGGAAGCCGTGAGAGCGTTAATGTCAACACAGGCGAACGCTTCCTCATTGCTGGCTACAAGAAGGTGTCGCTCGTGCCTGAGGACGGATTGCTGAGTCAGATGGCTATAGTAGACAATGCCAACGATGAAGAGGAAAGTGAGGACGAAGCAAGTGAAGCCATGGATTCGGTGGCAGGTAATACTGTTGAATCGGCAGCAAATGATGCCGTCGAACCAGTCGTAAACGATACTGAGGTTCCTGAGAAGGCAGAGGAAGCACCAGCAGTCGAAGAACCTGAGCGTATAGTGTTGGAAACAAAGGAGCCACAGGGAGTAGAAGCTCCTGCTGACGACTTCTCGATGATAGACATGCTGATTGCCACTCCTGAGAGCCTGGAGGAGGTCAGACAGCAAGTTGCCGAGGCAAGGGTTCGCGCAGAGCAGACCTTGGCTGAAGCACAGGAAGCACACGACGAACTGAGGCGCTTGGAGTGCCTTCTCGAACGTTTGGAGAAGGGCATGATTCCGGAGGCTATAGTAAGCGAACCAGCAGAGGCTACTGTTGCTTGCCAACCTGCGGAACTCGCTACCGTTGCCATGACTGCTGTGCCTGCTGTAGAGAGCATAGTTACAGAACCAATCCCAGAACCTGTGGAGGAGACCGAAGATAGTGCAGAAGCCAACGAGATAGAGGCTGAGGAACCAAACACAGCTGAGAACGTGGAAACTGCAGAAGAAGCTCCTGCAGATGTGCCTGCCGAAACTTCTGAATCGGAAGCAGAACCTGCCTCAGAACCTGTTGCGGAAACATCAGCCCCAGAACCAGATGCAGAACCTGCCTCAGAACCAGATGCAGAACCTGCCTCAGAACCAGTTGCAGAGACACCTGCCTCCGAGCCAGTTGCAGAGGCATCTGTTTCAGAGCCTATTGCAGAGGTAAAGGAAGAAAAGAAGATCGTAGAGTTGCCTAAGTCAATGATGGTAGAGGACCGTGTGCACAGGGGAGGTATGAGCTGGTGGATGTGGGTACTGATACCGGTGGTAGGCATTGCTCTTGGCATAGGTCTTATCGTAGGCTATAGATACATTCAGAACAGGCAATTTGAAGAACAGATGCACTTCCAGCAGCGCTATGATGGTTCGAGCGATGTAGAACATGTGGAGGCATTGCCTGTCGCACCTCAGACTGATCAGCAGATGAAGGATTCCCTCTCTGCAGAGAAGAATCCTGCTACTGGTGCTGCAGCCGATGCTGGCCAGAACACCAAGTCCGATGCTAAGGACGAAGTTTCTGCTCGCCCAAAAACGTACATGATCAGGAAGGGTGACTACCTGACTCGCATTTCCCTGACGTATTATGGCACAAAGGACTCTGTACAGGCCATCATACGTGCAAACAAATTTGCTGATCCTAATAATATCCCAATAGGATCCACTATAATATTACCATGATAATTTTGTACACTTACTTATGAAAAAACTGATTCTGATGTCGGCACTCGTGCTGGCAAGCGGTGCAACATTTGCACAGAAAAAAGGCAAGACAAACGTGCCTTACGTTTATAAGGTAGAGAATACGGGCGCAAGCTATGCATCGCCTGTATTGCCAAAGTTTGAGGACCTGCCAATAGTAAAGGACCTTCCTAATCCATTGGAATGGTCGGATGGCAGCGGAGTAGTGACAGACTTCAAGGACTGGTCGCGTAGACGTGCTGAGATCGCAAAGGAGATACAGCACTATGAGATAGGCGAGAAGCCTGCTGTAGGCAAAGAGCAGGTCAAGGCTCGCATGAGTGGCGATACTTTGATCGTTGATGTTACGGTGGGCAGCAATACCATCACTCTTACATCGGTCATCACATATCCTACCAAGGGCAAGGCTCCTTATCCTCTCATGATAGGAACAAGCCACATCTCCCTCCCAGGCGAGGTGCTGCACGAGCGTCCATTGGCTCTCATGACTTACAATGAGCGCCAGGTGAATGGCTATTCGCAGTTCCGTGGAAATACCGACCGCACCACCTATCCATTCGTAAAGCTCTATCCACAACTCATTGATAACGGTGCCTATAGCGAATGGGCATGGGGCTTGAGCCGACTGATCGATGGATTGCAGCAGTTGGGTCCAAAGGTTACAAAGATCGATACTGAGCATATCGGTGTTACTGGATGCTCGTATGCAGGAAAGATGGCACTCTTCTGCGGCGCATTCGATGAGCGCATAGCCCTTACCATTGCTCAGGAGCCAGGAGGTGGCGGTGCTGCTGCATGGCGTGTGTCGCACACGATGGAAGAGGTGGAGAACCTCGATAAGACCGACTACCATTGGTTTATGGAGTCGCTCAAGGAGCAGTTCCATGATGACAATGTGTACCGCCTTCCATACGACCATCACGAACTCTGTGCTATGGTGTGCCCAAGAGCATTGCTCGTGCTTGGCAATCCAGACTACAAGTGGCTTGCTGACGAGTCGGCTCGTCAGAGCATGGAGGCAGCAAGCAAGGTATGGCAGAAGTTCGGCATCGAGGATCGTGTGGGACTCTCGATCGTAGCAGGCCATCCGCATTGTCAGGTACCGGAGTCACAATACGAGATAATCGGTAATTTTATAGACCGTTTTCTTATAAAGAAATAGTTCGGAAACAAGGAGTCATCACAGCAAGATGACTTCTTTTTTTGTGTTAATGAATGATTATATAATCGTCAAATCACAACGCGAAACTTAAATACTCTTAAAATAGGGAATGTGTTTAACTTTTTTACCGGAAAAAATGACGTTGTTTTAACGGAATAACTTAATTTTGCAGAAGAAAATAATATATACACAGCAACAAATATGGCAGAAGCTATTGATATTCGCGAGCTCAATGAGCTCATCGAAAGACATAGTTCTTTCGTAACAAATATTATGACCGGTATGGATCAGTCCATCATCGGCCAGAAGCATCTTGTGGAGTCGCTTCTTATCGGACTCCTTAGTGATGGTCATGTACTCCTCGAGGGTGTGCCTGGTCTTGCAAAGACAAAGGCCATCAAGACACTTGCGTCGCTCATCGATGCTCAGTTCTCACGCATTCAGTTCACACCAGACCTCCTTCCTGCCGATGTGATCGGTACAATGATCTACTCCCAGAAAGATGGCCAGTTCGTGGCAAAGAAGGGTCCTGTGTTCGCCAACTTCGTATTGGCCGATGAGATCAACCGTGCTCCAGCCAAGGTGCAGTCGGCTCTTCTCGAGGCAATGCAGGAGCGCCAGGTGACTCTCTCTACCACTACTTACGAGTTGCCAAAGCCATTCCTCGTGCTTGCTACTCAGAACCCAATTGAGCAGGAGGGTACCTACCCACTCCCTGAGGCACAGGTGGACCGTTTCATGCTCAAGGTTGTGATTGACTATCCAAAGCTTGAGGAGGAGAAGAAGATCATCCGCCAGAACATCACAGGCGAGAAGATGAACATCAAGCCTATCATGTCGACCGAGGAGATAGAGAAGGCACGTGAGGTGGTACGCAAGGTTTATCTCGACGAGAAGATCGAGCAGTACATCGCCGACATCGTATTTGCTACACGCTATCCTGAGAAGTACGGTCTCAAGGAACTTAAGGGACTCATCGGTTTCGGAGGTTCGCCTCGTGCTTCCATCAACCTTGCTCTTGCAGCACGTTCGTACGCATTCATCAAGCACAGAGGCTATGTCATCCCAGAGGATGTGCGCGCTGTGGCTCATGATGTGCTTCGCCACCGTATCGGTCTCACATACGAGGCTGAGGCAAGCAATGTGACTGCAGAGGAGATTGTCAGCAAAATCATCAATAAGGTCGAGGTGCCTTAATGAGCAACATTCGTAATGGATACAGAAGAACTCTTACAACGCGTCAGAAAGATTGAGATAAAGACTCGAGGACTCTCCAACAACATCTTTGCTGGAGAGTATCACTCTGCCTTCAAGGGACGTGGTATGGCTTTCAGCGAGGTGCGCGAGTACCAGTATGGTGACGATGTGCGCGACATCGACTGGAACGTGACTGCGCGTCTTGGCAAGCCTTACATCAAGGTCTTTGAGGAGGAACGTGAGCTTACTGTTATCCTGATGGTCGACGTCTCAGGCAGTTTGGACTTCGGTACCGTACGACAGACGAAGCGTGAGATGGTCACGGAGATTGCTGCTACGCTTGCCTTCTCTGCCATCCAGAACAACGATAAGATCGGAGTCATCTTCTTCTCTGACAAGATAGAAAAATTCATCCCTCCTAAGAAGGGACGCAAGCATATCCTCTTCATTATCCGCGAGCTTCTCGACTTCCAGCCGGAGAGCGATCGCACGGACATCGGTATGGCCATCGAATACATGACCAATGCTATCAAAAAGCGCTGTACGGTGTTCATGCTGAGCGACTTCTTCGACCACAAGGACTACTCCAACCAGCTGACCATTGCCAATCGCCGCCATGATGTGGTGGCTCTGCAGGTCTACGATCAGCGCATGGCTGAGCTTCCTGACATAGGCATCATCAAGATGAGGGATGCTGAGACTGGAGGCGAGGTCTTTGTCGATACCAGTTCGAGGGCTGTGCGCCGTGCTCATCATGAGTGGTGGGTACGCTACCAGGGTTATATGAAGGATGTGTTTACCAAGTCGAATGTCGACTGTGCTTCAGTACGTACCGATGAGGACTACGTTAAGGCTCTCATGGGACTCTTCCGTCGCCGAAGCTGATGCTGGTTTGCCTATTCGACTGGTCGCGTAACGATAAAAACAAACATTAATGAAACGTATATACCAATATATACTCCTGTTATTCACCTGTACGATGCTTGCTTCTACGGCTTGTGCTCAGGTCACGGTAGAGGCTAAGCTCGACTCTGCCGGCATCTTCATTGGCCAGAGGATGGGTATGTCGCTCGAAGTGAGTGCTGACAAGGGTAAGGCTGTGGAACTGCCACACTACGACTCGCTGCAGCAGGTTGTGCCTGGCGTGGAGTTTGTGGGTGCAGAACCGGTCGATACGGAGTATGTCAACGATGGCAAGCGAATGATTCTTCGTACGAAGTATTACGTCACATCGTTCGATACTGCCCTCTATCTTATTCCAGGCCTTAACGTGAAGGTGGCTGGCAAGAACTATGCTTCCAACAAGATGGCAATGAAGGTGCTGACGTATGAGATCGATACTGTCAACATCGACAAGATCTTCCCTATCAAGGATGTGATGGAACCTCCATTCTCGTGGGCCGACTGGAAGCTGGTGTTCTGGCTCAGCGTCCTTGCTGTCATCCTTGCCGTGGTACTGATCTATGTGGCTATCCGCCTGAAGGACAACAAGCCTATCATACGCCGCATCAAGCTCAAGCAGCGCATTGCTCCTCATAAGGCTGCCATGCAGAAGATTGAGCACATCAAGGCCGAGAATCTTGTGCAGAGCGAGGATCAGAAGGAATACTACACTCAGCTTACGGACACTCTGCGCCAGTACATGAAGGAGCGTTATGGCTTCAACGCTACTGAGATGACTACGTTCGAGATCATCCATGAACTGGAGAATGTCAATGATCCTGAGGCCATTGCAGAGCTCAAGGAACTCTTTGAGACTGCCGACCTCGTGAAGTTTGCAAAGTACAGTACGCTCATCAACGAAAACGACCGCAACCTCGTAAGTGCCATCGAGTACATCAACCAGACTAAGCAGGAAGAGGAGACCAAGCCTCAGCCTGAGGAGATAGTCGTGGTGGAGAAGCGAAGCAAGGTGGCTAAGATAGTTCTCATAGCAAGTGTTGCCACAGCATCCGTGGTATTGGTATGCGTGCTTGGCTACTTGTTCTATAGGTTGAACTTCCTTCTCATGTAAGAGTGTGGGGGATGAGGTTATCATTCATAAGCATTAATTCAAATGGAATTTAAGAATCCGTTATTTTTCATACTGCTCCTTGGGCTTATACCTTATATAATATGGTATGTGCTGAAATACAAGAAGAGTCTGCCTTCGCTGAAGGTGCCGGATACATTGAAGTACCGCAATGTGCCTAAATCGTTCCGCCTCTATCTGATGCACATACCGTTCGTGCTTCGCTGCGCCGCGCTGGTGTGTGTCGTATGCGTGTTGGCACGTCCTCAGAATCTTCATTCGTGGAGCGATACCGATGTGGAGGGTATTGACATCATGCTGGCAGTCGATGTGTCGACCTCGATGCTTACCCAGGACTTTAAGCCTAATCGTGTGGAGGCATTGAAGGGCATAGCCCAGGACTTCATTGCCAAGCGTCCTAACGACAATATCGGTCTGACCATCTTTGCCGGCGAGGCCTATACCCAGTGTCCGCTTACCACCGACCACACCATGCTGATCAATCTGTACAACAATGCCGATTGCAACATGGCTGCACGAGGCACTATCGAGGATGGTACAGCCATTGGCGACGGTATCATGAATGCCATACTCCGCCTGAAGGAGAGCCCTGCTAAGTCGAAGGTCATCATCCTGCTTACCGACGGTGTGAACAATGTCGGCAACATCTCGCCTCTCACATCGGCCGAGATTGCCAAGAAGTATAAGATACGCATCTATACCATCGGTATCGGTAAGAATGGTATGGCACCATATCCACTCCCTACTGGAGGTACCGTGATGCTGCCAGTCAAGATCGATGAACCAACGATGAACAAGATTGCCAACGAGACAGGTGGTCGCTATTTCCGTGCTCATGCCAACGATGAACTCGATGCCATCTACAAGGACATCGATAAGATGGAACGCACCAAGTTCAATGTCAAGCAGTTCAGCAAGCGCTCGGAGATGTACGAGCCATTTGCCATCGCAGCGTTCGTCCTCCTTCTTCTTGAGATTATCCTCCGTACCATCGTGCTGAAGAGAATTCCATAGTAAAAATAAAAAACATATAGTCAAAGTGTTTAGATTTGCACATCCATTATATTTGTATCTGCTACTGTTGATTCCGGTCTTTGTGGCAATATACTTTGTCATACAGATAAGGATGAAGAGGCAGTTGAAGAAGTTTGGCGATCCTGCGCTTCTTGCTCATCTCATGCCCGATGTGAGCAATGTGCGTCGCCATGTCAAGTTTGCATTGCTGATGGTGGCCTTGGGCCTTGTCATCGTGCTCCTTGCCCGTCCTCAGTACGGCACTCGCAATGAGGAGGTGAAGCGTTCGGGCATCGAGGTCGTGATTGCTGTCGATGTGTCCAACTCCATGCTGTGTGAGGACATCAATCCAAGCCTTCACCAGAACCGTCTGACAAAGTCGAAGATGATAGTCAGCAAGCTCATCGAGCAGTTCGATCAGGACAAGGTAGGTCTTGTGGCATTTGCCGGATCGGCCATCACGCTCCTTCCTATGACTGCCGACTACATCTCGGCAAAGATGTTTCTCGATCAGCTCGATCCATCCACCGTTGCCATGCAGGGTACGAATATGGCCGAGGCTATAGCGCGTGCTACGGCAGGCTACAGCAAGAAGACCAAGGTGGGACGTGCCCTCATCCTCATCACCGATGCTGAGGACCATGAGGAGGGTGCCATCGAGGCTGCCAAGGAGGCCAACAAGGCTGGCATTCAGATCTTTGTACTCTCGGTAGGTACAAGCACCGGAGGCCCAATACCTATGGGTGGAGGCTCGTTCAAGAAGGATGCTGCCGGCAACATTGTGACTACCAAGCTCAATGAGCAGGTAGGTAAGGATGTGGCTAAGGCAGGCAATGGTCTGTACATACATGTGGACAACTCGGACGATGCCCAGAACATCCTCCAGAAGGAGATCGAGAAGATGCAGAAGCAGGACAGCATAGAGTCCATGTACTCTGAGTACGATGAGCAGTTTGTCGCTGTAGCCATCCTCCTCCTTCTCATCCTTGTGGCTGAGATCTGCCTGATGGAGAAGCAGAATCCTTTCTTCCGCAAAATCAAATTGTTCAAGTAAGATTATGAGACAACGTACGCTATACATATTATTGCTCCTTGCCCTGCACCTCTCGATGGCGCTGTCGGTGTCGGCTCAAAGCACCGATCGCGACTATCTGCGAGTGGGCAACAAGCACTACCGCAAGGGCGATCTCGACAAGGCCCTTACCAACTTCAAGAAGGCGCTTGAAAAGAAGAAGAGCGTAGAGGCCTTCTACAATTTCGGTTGTGCCTCGCTCCTCCTTGGACAGGACTCTACTGCCAATGCCAACTTCGTGATGGCCGATTCGCTCGGATTCACCAATCAGCTGAAGCGCGCACGCAACTATCACAACATGGGCAACATGTGGTACATGAACGGAGTGCAGCAGATGCGCAGCAACGATCAGAAGGCTTCGCAGTCGTTCCAGAATGCTGTCAACATGTACAAGAACTCGCTGCGTTGCAATCCTAACGACAACGAGACCCGCTACAATCTCGCTATGGCTCAGCATCAGCTGAAGAAGAGCCAGAACGGTGGCGGAGGCGGTCAGGACGACCAGAAGCAGGATAAGGACAAGGACCAGCAGAAGCAGGATCAGCAACAGCAGCAGCAACAACAGCAGCAGAAGCAGGATCAGCAACAGCAGGAACAGAAGGATCAGATGTCGCAGGAGGCTGCTGAGCAGTTGCTTCAGTCGGCACAGCAGGATGAAAAGAATGTACAACGCAAGGTGAAGGCCAATCCGACTAAGCGCCGTAGCCTCGAAAAAGACTGGTAAACGATGAAACGAATATATGCACTTTTATGTACCATAGTTTTGGCATTGTCGGCATTTGCTGACGATGTCACGATGACGGTCTCTGCTCCAAGCACGGTTGAGGTGGGCGACAAGTTCCGCATTCAGTTTCGTGTCAACTCACAGAATGTCACAGGCTTCAGCGCACCTGACTTCAAGGGCTTTGAAGTCATCTACGGACCGAGCACATCGTCGCAGAGTAGCTTCCAGATGGTCAACGGACACACCTCGCAGAGCAGCAGCATCACGTACACATACGTCATCCTTGGTGCTTCGGCAGGCACATTCACCATCAATTCGGCAAGCGTTCAGGCAGAAGGCAAGACCGTGAAGTCCAAGCCATTCACCATCAAGGTGCTGCCAGCAGGGCAGGGTGGTGGACAGCAGCAGTCGTCGTCCCAGAGCCAGCGAGGCGGGGCATCGAGCGCCTATGGTGGTGGCAGTTCAAGCCGTCAGTCGACATCATCGGGCAGCATAGGTGCCAAGGACCTCTTCATGACAGCCACAGCAAGCCGTACCAACATCTACGAGCAGGAGGCCATACTCCTCACTTACAAGATCTATACGCTTGTCAACCTCACACAGCTCGATGGTAAGCTCCCTACGCTCGACGGATTCCAGATTCAGGAGATTCCGCTGCCACGCAACAAGGAGTTCGAGCTGGAGCAGTACAACGGTCGCAACTACCGTACCGTGGTGTGGAGCCAGTACGTGCTCTTCCCTCAGAAGTCGGGCGACCTCGTCATCCCTTCCATCACATACGAGGGTGTGGTCGTAACCCAGAATCGCAACATCGACCCTATCGATGCCTTCTTCAACGGCACCAGCGGTCTGATGGAGATAAAGAAGACCATCACCACGCCTAAGCTTACCATCCATGTCAAGCCGCTGCCTCAGAAGCCAGCCGGATTCTCAAGTGCGGTGGGTAAGTTCGACATCTCGTCAAGCATCAACGGCACCGATGTCATGACCAACGATGCCCTCACGCTCAAGGTCAGCGTAAAGGGTACGGGCAACATGAAGCTCATCGGCACTCCGGAGATTGAATGGCCAAAGGACTTCGAGACCTACGACCCAAAGGTCAGCGACAACTTCTCGCTCACACGCAACGGACTGACCGGTAGCAAGGACTACGAGTTCCTTGCCGTACCTCGCCATGCAGGCACCTACACCATCCCTGCAGCCAAGTTCGTCTACTTCGATCCGTCTTCGAGCCAGTACAAGACCATCACCACTCAGCCTTACACCATCAACGTGAAGAAGGGCAAGGGCGGTGAAGGCACATCCGTATCCAACTACTCTGGCAACCAGCAGGATGTGAAGGAACTCGGTCAGGACATCCGCTACATCAAGCAGGGCAGCACACGCCTCGTGCAGAAGGACAGCCAGTTCTTCGGAACGTGGAAGTACGCACTCGGCTACATCATCCCTATCGTGATCTTCATCCTTGCAGCCATCGTGGGACGCAAGCAGCTTGAGGCCAATGCCAATGTGGCTCGCTCACGTGGTCGAAAGGCCAACAAGAAGGCCATCAAGCGCCTGAAGACGGCATCCAAGCTCCTTGCCGACAAGAAGCAGAACGACTTCTACGATGAGGTGCTCCGCGCCCTCTGGGGTTACATTGCCGACAAGCTCAACATGCCTCAGGAGAGCCTCAATAAGGACAACATCGCTACTGAGCTCTCGGGCCGTTCGGTGCCACAGGAAGTGATCGACGGCTTCATCCGCACGCTCAACGACTGCGAGTTTGCACGCTACGCTCCAGGTGCTGATGCCAATGCTCAGATGGAGAGCGTATACCAGAGCGCAATCGACATTATTGGAAAGATTGAAGAAGTAAAGTGAAAAGTAGACGATAAATACTACAACATGATAAGACGAATAGCACTATTAATGATGACGTTGGTACTCACCTTGGCTGCCTCAGCGCAGTCGAAGGAGGAGGCTGACAATTTATATAAGAAAGAGAAGTACGAGGCAGCCGCCAAGGCGTATGAGGCCATACTAAGCCGCGATGGCGTGTCGTCGGCCATATACTACAATCTGGGCAACTGCTATTACAAACTCGACAATGTGCCTCAGAGCATCCTCAACTACGAGCGTGCCCTGCTGCTCGATCCGGGCGATGGCGACATCCGTGCCAACCTTGCCCTGGCTCGTGGCAAGACTACCGACAAGGTCACACCTCCTTCCGAGATGTTCTTCGTCACCTGGTGGCACGACCTTGCCAACACCATGAGCCTGTCGGCGTGGTCCACCCTTGCCATCGGGGCCTTCGTGCTCATGCTCATCGGCTTGCTCGTCTACATGTTCGTCGGCGAGCTCCTCTACCGCAAGATAGGGCTCTATGGCGCCTTTGTACTCCTTGCCGTGGTTCTCATAGCCAACTGTGCCGCCTACTCACAGCATCAGCGCATAGGGCAGCACGATGCAGCCATAGTCATCGCACCAGCCGTGTCGGTCAAGAGTTCACCAAACGAGTCGAGCACCGACCTCTTCCTCATCCACGAGGGATCGAAGGTGCAGATACTCGATGCCACCATGAAGAACTGGCGTGAAGTGAAGTTTGAAGAAGGCAAGCAGGGATGGGTACCTACCGAAACTATTGAGACCATATAATGAACATCGATCAGCTCATCAACCTCGACCAGCGGCTCACGCTTGCCATCAATGGCAGCGACTCGCTCTTCTGGGACAACGTGATGTACGTTGTCACCAACACCTTTTCATGGTCGTTGGTCATAGTGATGCTGATCGTCATCCTGTTCCGCAACAACAACTGGAAGGAATTCTTCCTCATCCTGCTGTTCATCGGCCTGATGCTCGCATTTGCCGATCAGCTCTGCTCCGGCATCAGCAAGCCGATGTTTGCCCGCTGGCGCCCTACGCAGGATCCTCAGCTCATGTACCTGATCGACACCGTGCGCGACTATCGTGGCGGCCGATACGGATTCTTCTCCGGACATGCTTGCAACACGTCCTGCATGGCCATGTTTCTCGCATGGCTGTTCCGTAGCGGCAAGGTGACGTTCACCCTCTTCTTCTGGTCCGTCACCACCACCTTCACGCGCCTCTACCTTGGCGTCCACTACCTTGGCGATGTCACCGTAGGCTTCACCCTCGGTTGCATCATAGGCTTCGTATTCTACTTGCTGATGCATCGCATGCTCAATCGCATCCATACCAGTCGCTTGATATCCGAACAGTTCACTTCAAGCGGATATCTGAAGGACGACATGAACATGTTCCTTGCAGTTGTGTTTTTCAACTATGTGTGCGTGGTCATCTTCGCTATGACTCTTGGCATAGCATAAGCACACGCCTCGTATCCTTATCCACCCTGTACCTCTCGCTGCTTCGTTCGCCCACTACCCATAGTATGTCCTCATCGTCGCATACCACCATCTGCGCCTCCTTCTCGAAGCGCGACTTCTTCAGGTTGGTTAGGAAGTCGCTCAGCAGCTTGCGCCCCTTCATGCCGAATGGCTGGAACGAATCGCCCTCCTCGGCACGCCTCACCTTCACCTCGCCCTTCACCTTGTCGGCATCGATGTAGGCATAGCGCTTATCCTTATTTATCACGAGCCCCTGGGCATCCACGTAGGTCATGCTTACCGAGGCAGCGTCGGCATGGGCATTGGGAGCCAGGACTATGCGCCCGCGGTCCCACAGGGCACGCCATTCGCTTGCCATCCACACTCGTCCCTGTCCGCCTTCCAGCATCTCCACTATCTGCGTACGGTTGAATCCGTGCTCGCTCATCACCGAGTGCAGCACCGAGATGGGCGAGGCACACCCACTTAGCACGTCCCACTCTATGTGCATGCAGCCATCCTTCCACGTGCAGCAACGCTCCCTGTCAGCCTTTATGGCAGCCTCGTACACCTTCCTCACCTCGTTCATATTGTCAATCGTGGTGTTGATGCTCTGCAGGGCAGACGGGTTGATCTGCTCCAGCAGCGGCATGATGTCGAGGCGTATCTTATTGCGGCTCACGTCGTCCTTCAGATTCGTGCTGTCGGTCACGTAGTCCTGGCCTATGCGCTCCAGGCTGTCGGTGATGTCCTTGCGGCTGAGGCAGAGTAGGGGGCGTACCACTCCGCGGTCGTTGCTCGGCATAATGCCGCACATGCCCTGTATGCCCGTGCCGCGCACCATGTTCAGGAGCATCGTCTCAGCATTGTCAGCCTGATGGTGGCCTACGGCAAGCGCCGTGAGTCCGCCCTCGCGCATCACCTTGGCAAACCATTCGTACCTCAGGTCGCGCGCAGCCATCTCGATGCTTATGCCCTTGGTCTTGGCATACGAGGCGGTATCAAAATCAGTCCTGTGCAGCACGATGCCCTTGTCCTCGCACAGCTGCGCGACAAATGCCTCGTCCCTCATGCTCTCCTCGCCACGCAAGTGAAAATTGCAATGCGCCGCCTCCACCTCATAGCCCATATCATGCAGCAATAGCAGCAGGCATACCGAGTCGGCGCCGCCGCTCAGAGCCACGAGCACCCTGTCGCTTGGCGAGAGCAGACTGTGCTTCTCGATGTAGGCTTCGACTATGTTTTTGATACGTTTCATACTGCAAATTTATCACTTTTTTACGAAATAACATCTCAAATGCTGCAAATATCATCGTGAAAACGAAAAAAACGGGCAAAACGCTTTGCTGATTGCGTAAAAACTCCTACCTTTGCACTCGCAAAACAAAAATGGTGCCTTGGATGAGTGGCTTAGTCACCGGTCTGCAAAACCGTTTACACCCGTTCGAGTCGGGTAGGCACCTCACAAAAAAAGCAATCTTCATCGTGAAGGTTGCTTTTTTGTGTATGGATGGAGGAAAAATGCATGATAAGCAGCGAATTTCTGCTATATACGACTTAAAAGACGCCAAAAACGTTATTCATAGCAGGAAAATCCCGCACACCGAATCTTAAACAACATATACTATCTTATTGGATAAGATATACTATCCTATTGCAGAAGATATGCTATCTTGTTTGCTATAAGACATAGTCTTATCTTGAAATCCTTACTATGCATGTCATTCATGTATATTCAATCTACATCGCTATAGACCAATATACATGCATATACAGGCGTTCAGCACATTGATATTCTTGCATTTATACATCCGCATGTAGGTATGTAT
>JAKSLM010000012.1 GCA_024401225.1 Bacteroidaceae bacterium
TCGTCGCCCATATCGTGGCCCGGCACCTTGGTCATCCGTCGGTATTCATCCATTGCCGTGGCACGTGAGGTGGTCTCAACCACATGGTGCTGCTCTATGAGGTCAATCATAGTCTGCGGATCCTCCATGAGAATGCAGCCTCGGGTGCGATCGGCCACCTTGCGTCGCATGTCAGCCAGATACTGGGAGTTGCGGTAGAGGTCGACCATGTTGCTTGCATCCTCGTTGATGAAGTCAGTCGCCATCTGAATCACCGGACAGAACTCCAACGCTCCTGAAGGCGATATGTGGTGGCTCATGCCCGTTGCACCCGGACACATAGCCTTGCCGTCAGCATCCCAGTACACATCGATCAATATCACAGGGGCATCGTGACGCTCCTTTACAAGGAACTGTCGCAACTTGCGTATCTCATCCTTGTCGAGAGCATTCTCCGGATGCGCATCGGCTCCCACCGGGCGGTAGATGTAGTACCACAGATAGGCAGCACCTTCCTTTGCCACACGTTCTATATGTTCACGGCTCACCAGTTCGTTGAAATTGCTCTTGCAGATGCTGGCTGCAATGCCAAATAGCAGTCCTGCCTTACGGCACGCCCTTACTCCGCGCAGCGTACGACTGTACACCTCGTCCTGTCCTCGGCGTCGGTCGCTCTCCACCTCCAGTCCCTCCATGCTTATCAGCACGGTCACATTGCCTGCCTCACGCAGCTGCATGGCTATGTCGTCAGTCAGCAGGGTGCCGTTGGTGAAGAGTTGGAAGTAGCAGTCCGAATGGCGCTTGAACAGGTCGATCAGTCCCTTGTAGAGCAATGGCTCGCCACCGAGTATGCCGAAGAAATACGACCCTTGTTCACGGCTTGCCTTGATGATGCCGTCCACCTGCTTGATGTCGAGACTGTTCCGTCCGCCTTTCGACACCCAGCAGCCAGAGCATGCCAGGTTGCATCGCTCGGTGATGGAGATCATGTTGAATGCAGGGAAGAATGGCTTGCCCTTCTTCATGCGGCGCTCGAAGCGGGACATGTTGATGAGGTTTCGCATACCGAAATTGTATACGAACTTCCACAGCAGGCGCACCGGAGTCTGTCTCACCACCCGGCATCCCGTATTCAGTATCGATGTGTAGTCACTTATCATGTTTGTCTATCGTTCTACTTATTCTTCAGCAGGGCCACGCGCTGCTTGCGGGCATTCAGTCGGTCGCGGAGTGTGTCAGCATACACATTCTTCATGTTGACGCTCACCACCTGCTCCTCAGCCTCGCTGCCTCCGTTGATTGGGGAGTGAGTGTACTTAGGGAAGATGATGGCTCCTGCAGGACAATTGCGGGCACATGCCGGGCAGTTGTTCTTGCAATGCGTTGGGTTCACCACCCTCACGCGATCATCCCTCATCTCGTACACTCCGAATGGGCAGAACTCAAAACACTTGCCGCACTCGCAGCACTCATCCTTATCAATGGTTGGGTACCACGCATCCGTTCCCTGTTTTGGTGCGAAGCCCTTCAGCATCTGCTCATATCGGGCCACAGCCTCATCCAAAGCATCCTTTGCCAACTGGTCGGCATCAACGCCTATCCTTGTCAGGGCATCCTTTGCATCCACTCCACGCAGGCTCACCATCTCGCATCCATCCACACCGGCATAGGCCATCAGGCTCTTTACCGCTCTCTCGTGGCACGCCACAATGGTCGCACCCTCCATCTGCTTCACGCGCTCATCGCCCGTCTCTATCCATTCGCACAGATCGTCAGCCAGCACAACGTCAAAACCCGCCACAGAAACTGCGGCGGCAACATAAGCAATGTCCCGTAAGTCAAGAAACGTACGAGAACTGCATGCACACATTATTATAGTTTTCACAATCTATATGATTCGATTTTATGCAGTGAGTTTAATTTGCTTTGCAAATATACAACAAATTATCCGCACAAATAGACCAATCGACTCATACGTCCTACTCATAGTATGCAAAATGCGATAAAAAGTACATATAAAAGTGAAAATTATTCCTTATCCACCAGATGCAGTATAAAGTCAAACTTTGCACCCTTGGTGTAAGTCGTATCGAGGCGCACCACGCCACCCATCGCCTCGGCTATGGTCCAGCATATGTTCAGGCCTATGCCGTGACTGTCCACGATGCCTCGCTGCACGAAGCGCTCGAACAGGTTGTCGCGTATGTCCGCAGGCACACCTTCACCCGTATCAATCACGGAGAACTGCACCGTGCCCTTATCCTCCTGCACCTCGCAGTCGAGCACTATCTCGCCCTGGCTGGTGTGCTTGCATGCGTTGGTAAGGAAATTGACAAGCACCTGCTGCACGCGGCGCCTATCGGTCATGATCTTGTATTTGTCGTCTACGTTCGAAGTGAAGCGCATCTGCACACCATCCGGCGCACGGAACTCCACACACTTCAGTATGTTCTTGCACATATCATTGCACGCCACACTCTTGTACACTACGTGGAGATCACCATTCTCTATCTCGCTCAGGTTCAGGATGTCGTCCACAAGCATGAGCAGCACTTCCGAGTTGCTCGAAATGTAGTTGACATACTGATCCTTCTCCTCCTGCGTGTTCGAACCGTCAGGCAGGGCAAGCAACTGCGAAAATCCAAGTATGGCATTGAGTGGAGTGCGCACATCGTGACTCATGTTCTGCAGGAACGCCGACTTGCGCTCGCTGTCGCGTACCGCCTTCTCGCGCTCGCTCGATAGTTCCTTGGTCTTCCTGCGTACGAGCAGCATGCGGAGCTTCTGTCGTTGCTGATAGACGCGGAAATGTGCCATAGTAACGATGATGGCAATGAAGAGAATGAAAGCACCCACGCCGATGAGTATCAGGCGTCTGTTGCTCTTATCCAACTCAGCCTCCTGCCTTCTCAGCCTCTGTATCATGCCCAGGTCGCCCATAGCAGAGTTCAGCACCTCGGTGTTGATCGACATACGAAGCGAATCCTCAAGGTTCATACCCTTGGCAAGCCACTCATGAGCCGGTTGCCAATCGCCCTTCATGCCATATATCTCACTCCATGTCAGATACTTATTGTAGAGAGGATCCTTCACATTGTCCACCATGGCAATAGCATCGTCATAGTTGCCGTCCATCGCCACGCGTATGGCTTTCACGTATGCATACTCAGCGTATGCACCCATCTCCTCAGCATCGGTGTTCTGCAGCATCTGATCGTAGCACTTCACGAACCTTGCCTCATCTCCCTGCTTCCAGTAGCATATAGCCCTGTACACATGCACCAGAGGCTCCGTAGGCGAAGTCTGCTCCGACTGCTGCAGATATTCGAGAGCCGCCTTGTAGTCCTTCATGCGTATGCAGTTGCCCGCCATGTAGCAGAGCGACTGGGCCTTAGGCATCACGCCACGATCACCAAACGTATCGATACACACAATAGCATCTCTGAACACCTCGTTCGACTGGGTATAGTTCTCACGAGCAGCAAGCATCGCACCCAAGCTGACATATCCGCTGTACAGGGCATACATGTCGCCCGTCTTCTTAGCTTCGCGTACTATTCGTTCAGAAGTGATCTGTGCCTCATAGAAGTTGTCCAGACTCATGTAGAGCGACACCAGGTTGGTCAGTTCGTTGAAGTAGAGGTCGTCGTAATGCAGTCGCTTAGTCTGCTCCAGTACCACATTGACATACTTGAGAGCCACCACCGAGTCGTTAGCCTCGATAGCCCTGTACGAAAGCAGAATGTTAGCAAGGCACTCATACTTCTCGCCATTATACTTCTTGCCTTCAGTCAGCAGACTATCGATAAACGAAGTAACCCAATCCTTCCCCAGATCCACTACGGCATCCGAGAATCGATAGAGTACTGGTTCAGGAATCTCCTTCGTTTTGCGATCACTGCCCTGAGCAAACAGCGCATTTCGCCCGCTAACGAAGAGTAGCATGACACATGATAAAAGTACAATGTATCGCTTGAAATTCGACATTTTTTCAGCTATTGTGTGTGATTCGTATTCGCATTTTTATGATATCGACTGCAAAGATATACAATAAAAAGAATATCTCCAAACTTTTTCCCAACTTTTTAAAAACCTCTACACTCATTGAGTAGCGAAACAAGGAATCACCCACACAAAATGCCTTTGTGTATTTTCTATCATCAGAAACTGCCATTATTCTATGTGCTACATTCTTCTGCTCAAACATTGAGTCCCTTTGGGTAGTCTTTTTTATGCCTTATTCCTAAGATCTGTTGACTGGGTTAAAATTGTAACTGAAAATGGTTGACCACCACCGCTATAAAAGGGAAACTCCTTATAAGGATTCGGTCGAACCATTGCAAGGAGTTGGCTAAATGATTGCAAGGAGTTGAGCATTTCCTTGCAAGGAAACAACGAAGTCCTTGCAAGGAGTTGGCCACCTCCTTGCAAGGACCTTACGAATTAGAGAGTACGAGAGTTTCGGAAAACTCAAAACAGAATAAAGGTGGGTTCTATAAATTTCTACCGATAGAATATTAATAATTATGGGCTCTCGTTGAAAGTGTCTTCACTCTTAGTTATTCACTTACAAGTTGAGCGAAACTTGTATCTATTACTTCATCTGTACAGCGTTGACAGAATACTTCTTGCCACCAGCGAGGATAATGATCTTGCCACCTTCGATCACCTTCTTGGCAACCTTAGCTGTACCAGCAGCTACGGCATTGATGCCAGAAGCACCAGCTACTGTGAAGGTGAGAGTTGGGAGATCCTTCTCTACTGAGCAGAGCATATCCATAGTCATATAGTCCTGAATCTCAACCTTTGTGGCCTTGATAGTGTATGTCTTGCCAGCCTCAAGGTTAGAGATATATAAATTCTTGGATGTTTCCTCGCACGAGAAGCCGCCTACATTGCTTGCAATCTTCTCGCCAGCCTCATTGTACACTTCATATTCTACTGATGCAAATGGCATCTGAACTGCAGAAGCATCGTTGATAGTAGCCACGTAGTTGAAAGTGATCTTGAAGTCACCATCCTCATCGATCTGCTCGCCTTCTGCTACTGTGAACTTCATGTCGCTCATAGTGATAGCCTGCTGTGCGTTAGGATCCTTAACCTTAAATGTCAACTTAGGAAGACCGCTTGTAAGTGTGAGCACAGGGTCACTACCTACACCGTACACGTCGAGCTGTGTAGCAAGGAAGTAGTATGTCTTGCCTGCAGTAAGACCTGAGATGTAGACGTTGCGTGACGACTCTGTGAGCTGGAAGTCGCGCTTGCCAGTAGCTACTATAGCATAGTTCTCATCGTATACCTCATACTTGAGCAAACCAATGAGGTCCTCTGGCTTGATGTTCTCGTCGTTGACCTTTGCAGTATAGCTGAATGTAACTGCATAATCGCCATCCTCATCGATGAGTGCATTACGGTCGTACGACATCTTCATATCCTTCACCTCTACAGGGATCACCTCGCCTGCTACAGGAGTGAACTGGAGCGTAGGAAGGCCCTCGGTGATGGAGTAAAGCTCCTCGCCCTCAAATACTGTTTCCCAATCGATCTTTGAGTTGTCCTTGACAACGAGCTGATCAACCTTGATGGTGTATGTCTTACCACCAACGAGGTTGGAAACATAGATGTTGCGTGCAGTTTGTGTCAAGTTGAGAGTCCAATCCTCGCTCTCTACTACAGTGTTTCTGTCAGCATCGTATACTGATATGGCAATGGTAACGGAAGGCATGATGTTCTCATCGAGTACCTCAACCTTATAGTTGAATGTTACCTTGAAGTCGCCATCCTCATCAATCTGCTCGCCTTCTGCTACAGTAAGGCTCATGTCGCTGATCACGACTTTATTATCAGCAGTTGTGAGAGTAGTGTTGTTTGTGAGTGTTGTAACCTCTGCATTGGCACCGAGAGTAAAGAGTGCCATGGCAATAGTCAGACATGTTTTGTAAAATCTTTTCATTCGCTTGTTTTTGTTTATTGATTAATAAATGTATGATTATTTTTATGGTTCTACAGGATTTTGTGTAAAAGTGCCCTTTGGACCAATAAGAAAAACAAAAGAACCTTTAGCTCGGCGTAGCCAAAACATTGGAAAACAAAAGAACCTTTAGCATCGACCGAATGCAACTTAAGCACATGCGAAAGTTGTATTTATTCCATAGGCATAGCCACCATGCCGAGCGCCTCAATGGTTTTAGGATCGGAAGGGCGAGTCATGTCAGGATTGTTGATGCGTCCGGTAGGATCGAGGAAGATGAAGCGTGGTATGGTCTGTACGCGATACTTGCGGAGGAAGTCGTTGTCCTCGCCTCCCCAGAGCTGCAAACCAGTCATGCCCTGTTCCTTCACCATCTTAGCCCATGCAGCCTTATCCTTGTCGCATGAGATGCTTACAAAGGCGATGTTCATGCCGTGAAGCATCTCCTCCAGCTTCTTGAGGTGTGGTATCTCACCCTTGCAAGGTACGCACCAAGTAGCCCAGATGTCGATGTAGACATACTTGCCACGAAGGTCGGCGAGAGTCCACTTCTTGCCATCGATATCCTCAAACTCGAAGTCAGGCGAAGGGCGTCCAGCCTTGAGCACATTGCCATTCTCCCAAGCAGTAGCGAAAGCTGCAGTAATCTCAGGATCAGTAACATTCTGTTCGAATATCTCCTTGATACGTTCAGCTCCATCGTTGCCATTGTTAGTTACGAGTGCTACGGCATTAGTGCCGATGAGGTATTGGCGCAGATCGCTGTTCTTAACGTTGGCAGCCACATACTCGAGCACGGTAGTCACGGCTTTAGCCTGTCCCTCAGGTGTAGTATCAATGTCGGCATCGCGAAGGGCAAGCGCAGTCATAGCACTATACTGGAAGTTGGTGTACTCAGGCATCTGGATGAGCCAGAGTTCCTCGTTCGATGCCAGTTCCTGAAGCTTGTCGTACACAGGCTGGTCGCATGGCTTCTGCTGAGCATACTGTGCGAGAAATCCGTAGATCCAGTATGTGATGCGCTGACGCTCCTTAGCCACAAACTCCTTGTTGAGCTTCTTCGAATCGAGAATCTTGAAACAGTTGGTTGTATACTCATCGAGCAAAGGAAGGATGTCGTCAGGATCCTTGCCGAAGTCGCCCATAACAGGGCCCGGCAACTCGCCGCAGCTGAGGTAAGGATTGATCTGCGACTTCTTGCTTGTCACCTTGACTGTGAGAGCGGCAGGAGTGAGGTCGTACTCCATATTGAAGTCCTTACCTGGTTCGAGATATACGGTCGAACGCTTCCAACGGTATGTGATGACACCATAAGTTGGTTCCTTAACGCTGATTACTGCAGTACCCTCCGCGGTCTTGGTGGCAGCAGTAGTATCGCCAACCAATGTGAGCGGGATGATGGTATCGGTTTCTGCAAACTGAATTTCCACTTCCTGCAGACTTGTGTCGTGAGCCAGGAACTTGATGTTGACAGGCTTCTGCGCACTTGCTGTGATAGCGATGGCAGAAAGGAGCAATGCTAAAATTTTCTTCATAAATAGTATTTTAATTATTCACATTAATTTCTTTTCCCTCTTTAACTTATCTCTTTTAACTTTTAACTTACAAAATCACTCTTCCACAAGAAGTGAGTCTATAAGCTTTGACTTCTCTTCGTTGTCAAGGTTTATTGCATTGTAGCGCACCACACCCTTTTTATCAATGAGAGTGACATGAGGAATGGCGAGCACACCGTAGTCGGTATTCATCACATCCTCCTCAGTAATGCCGATATGCCAGTTGATATTCATGCCCTTCATATAGGCAGGGAAGCAGCCAAGCTCCTTTTCCGGATTGTTGCGGCACTGGATGGTACGGTGGTTTGGAGTATCGACAAAGTAGCCCTGAAGCGAAGTGATGCCAAGTATCACAAGATCCTTGCCTTCATAGCGCTTCTGCAGTTCTGCAATCTCAGGGAACGACTGAATGCATGGCACGCACTTGGTACCCCAGAAGTCGATGAGCACCACCTTACCCTTGAGGTCGTCCATACGTGCTACTGGTACCGTAGCCACGCTGTCGCCCTGATCCTTGAACACGCGAAGGAAATGGAGTTCAGGAGCTTTGCTACCCACGAGGGTACCACATGCGAATGGACCTTCGAGGTACTTTATCTGTTCCTGGCATATCTTCTGCTTGCGCGCATTGTCAAGCTTCTTCTCCAACTGTTGATACTGACTGACGCATGCCTTGCGGATGGCTTCGCGATGTGCCACATCGATTTCGTCCACACGGGCTATGGAATTGAAAGCCTTTACGCAATCAAGGACTGAGAGTTCTGGCAACTGGCACTCCATGAAGCGGCGTATTGCCTCCGGGAATCCCTCCGTATGCCAATTGGCATCCTTCATGGTTGCAAGGGCGCTGAGCACTTCGAGTGCATAGTCATTGTGGGCGTCAATCTGCGACTGAAGGTCCTGAGCAGCAAGGAATCGGAGCAGCGCCTGTGTCTCCTTTGGAGAATGCATGAATCCATCGTTCTCAGGCATATACTTCCATGCCAGGAAGGCGAATGATGACTCCTTCTCTGCCTTCGATGTGAGTACAGGCTCAAGCCACTGGCGCAGATACTTGCTAAGGTTCAGGCCGCCTGCATCAAAGAGGAAGTCCACCTGTACGGCCGTGATCTGCTTGAGATCGTAGTCCTTACTCCACTTTGCGGTCTCAGCATCAAAGGCAGCCTGCTTGCCTGCCTCGTCTGCCACGAGCGAGATAGCGTGTCCGGCTTCGCGGCACAGGTTCTTCAACGATTCGTCTGTAATCTTTTTTCCCATAGCCAACGTGCTAATGAGAGAAAACAGTAGTATAACACATGTTCTCATGTTCATTGGGTATTATTTCTAAAGTAAATTATTTCAACTTGAATCGGTATGTATACGTCACGCCATCGATAGTCACCGTGGCGGTATTGGTCTTATCCTTGAGGTCGCGTCGCCATCCAGCCTTCCAGATGCCATCGATGCTCTTGAACAGGTACTGGCTGTAAAGCAACTGGAGTGGGACCTCAGATATGCTGCCAGGCAAAACGGCAGGAAGCTCAGGCATGTAGTATGGGTTGAGATCCTCTGTACCATCGAATCCGAACTGCAAACCTGACATTTCAGCATCAAGGCAGTCAACACGAGTAGTCACACCATTGACCGTAGCATAAACTGGGTCATAAACACGGCCACAGTAGGTGTAGCGCACCATTCGGCCAGCCACGTAGACCACATCGTTTACTATTGTGCTCTCCACATTGTCCTCGCCTGCATGGCGCACCTCGGTCAATTCGCCTTCATCGTTGTAAAGGAAGGTATAGGTATCCGTCTGACGATAAAGTGGTGCTGTATAGTTCTCGTTGAATCCATCCTGCAGATACTCTACGATAGTAGCCACACGACCATTCTTTCGGTACATCTTCCAGTAGCGGTATTCAGCCTCATTCTCCATGAAGTTGCGGTCGAGCCATCCATGCTTTTCGAATGCCACGGTAGTAAGGTCTGGGTTCTGCTCATTGTCCACATCACCACCATCGCCTACCGAGATCTTGATACGGCGGAACACATCCTCATTTTCGTCCGAATGCTTGATGGTGAAGCCCATCACCTCGTCCATGGTAGCATAGCTGACACCAGTGGTGAGTGTGGCAGCCACTCGGTCCCTACCCTCTTCATAGAGTTTGAGAGTCACGGCATTAGCACCTTTCACCAGGCCATCGAGCGATACTGGGACGACGACCTTCATCTTCTCGTAGGCTGAGAGGTCGACAGTCTGCTGTTCTTCACCATTCACTAATACCACCATGTGCGACAGGGCATGTGAACCTCGGAGTATGGTGACCTCGAGTGTTGCCTTAGGATTGTCAGTAACAACATCGTTGGCATACATGACTGCTGGCTGCACATATTCCATGGTGAGGAACGGTTCGATGCAAGGATTGACTCTCATCACATCGACCCCCATAGCCTGAAGACCTATGGCAAGCAAGTGCATCTTAGCTGCCATGAGAGGCATATCCATAAGTTCGTTGGCAGTATCGCTATCCATGTCTATGAGATGACGGATATACGACAGCACATCGTCCTCTGCACCAGCGAAATAAGTCGATTCATCATCGTCAGGGAAGAAGAAGCCTCTGTCGAGGAAGAAGTGTTCATCCTCCTTGATGAGCTGGGCGGCAGTCTGCCTGCGATTGTTCATCAGCGTGGAATAGTCGCTCTTGGAATAGGCAAAGAACTCCTCGCCTACAGGGTATTCATCACGAGCCTTAACCATATAGTCGGCCATGAGTGCACGATGCATCTCATTGCAGCGGTCTATCATCACCGTCTCGTCCTTCTGTGCCTCAGTCACATCCTTGCTTGACATGCGGGCAAAGGTCACGCTGTTGATGTTGGCTACAGCCGTGTGATGGCCTCCCACAGGAATGGAGAGTCCGAGTTCGTTGGTCGATGCGATATCGGAAGCAAGAAGCAGTTTGCGAGGGAAGAATGTAGTCTTATAACTGTCGCTATAACAGTTGAACACATGATCGTACAGCATGGCTACTGCCCCTTCGGCATCATCGTGGGTGATAGGAGTGAGACGTGCATTGTTCCAGTTGGAAGCCTGTTCAAACTGGTATGCGAAGTCGAGCACCTTGTCGAAGTCGTACAGTATGTATGTGCCATACTGCTCCTTGAAATCCACAATCTGCTTCACCTGCTGATCAATGAGGGTCTCCAGACGGTCGGTATCGGCTCCAGATGGGGTTGTATCCTCCTTCGGAGCGCATCCAAGCAGTGTGAGCAGGGCGATTATGTATAGTAATCTGCGATTCATTTGTCAGACTTTTGTTTCGGGTATGTTCTACAATTTAATGGTTGGTGAGGATGGGATCATCTTTTTATTCCCTTTATCTGTTCACGCTTTCCGTACACCTCAATGTTCGGATTGACAGTAGTCTCAGCCAACGGCAGTTCGAGGGTATAGTTTGGCGAGCCCGAAGGCAATGTGTACGCTTCGCTCTCGGTGATGGTACCGGTAGTGCCTGAGGTCGAAGAACTGTAGGAGAACACATGCTCTATGTCCTTCTGATACCACGACTGGGTGCGGCGAAGGTCGAACCATCGATGCCCCTCGAAACAGAGTTCCATGCGGCGCTGATCGAGCACGAAACGGCGCACAGCCATCTGATCGGACACGGCAGGCAGCATGGCCGTACAGTCGCCATCGATGCGTTTTGAGAGCAGGGTCGTCATGTCGTCGAGGGCCTCCTGCGTCTTTCCCATGGCTGCATTGGCTTCTGCCCTTGAGAGGTAAGCCTCTGCAAGGCGGTAAGTATAGCTGCCCATTGTGGTGTACTGAGGGTGCCACTTGGCTGTAACCTGAATGCCTGCAGCATTCTTGAAGTAGAGCATGAGGCGCACATCATCCTCCGAATACATGTTGAGCAACTCGTCCGATACGCCATAGGCTGCAGTAGAAAGCGAACCATCGGCACGGTAAATCTTTGGTATGTCGCTTGGCACACCTTCCATCTCATTGTCAACCAATGCTCCTGCTATCACTCCCCACGTGTGCAGCACCTCAGGATTGGCTCCTCTCACTACTGCTGATGTGAGGTTGCGGTTCATGGCATACAGTCCCTGTGGACAGAGGCGTATGAGGTCGGTAGTGGTGTCAACCACCTTCTGCCATTCCGATTTATAAAGGTACATGCGCGAAAGCAACAGCAGGGCTGCCTTCTTGTTTGGATGCCATAGCGACTTCTGCTCGGTGGACTGATCGAACAGGGCGATGGCGTCAGCAAGGTCCTGCTCTATCTGTGCATATACCTCGGCCACGGTGTTGCGCTGATAGCGGTTGGTGATACCCGTTCCCTCACGCAGAGGTACTCCCAGGGTGGCAGCCGCAGTTGATGCATCGTAAGCTGGAGCATAGGTGTTGATGAGTTCAAAGTATGCACGAGCACGAAGGAAGTGTGCCTCAGCCTCAAGACTGTTCTTGCGCGACTGCATGATGTCGGCATCAACGATGTCGCTGGAACGCTCGAGGATGTAGTTGGCCACAAGAACATCGTTGTACAACTTGCCCCACATATTGTTGAGGTCGGCATAGTCGCCCTCACCTGTACGCTCTATGTCGTACTGCCAGGTGTACATGCTTTTATAATTATTCTTGGATGTAGTGATAACGCTTGCGTTCTCGCTCACATCGTCAGTCATAAACTCGGATGTATAGAACCACGATACGTCGCAGAATCCCTCCTGATGGAGCATTGATTCAAACTGATCCATCGTACGCGGTATGACCTTATCCTTGTCCTCCTCCTTCAGAAAGTCAGAACAGGCACTCAGCAACAGCACCGTAAGAAGCAGCGGCAGGAGGCGTGATAGTGGTGTGATATGTAATCTCATGCTAGTAGTCTATTTGATATTATCAGAAACTTAACTGAATGCCGAAGTTGAACGTTGGCAGGACTGGCATACCGATGCTTGCTACCTGATCAGGATCCTGTCCCTTGAGCTTCCTGTCAAAGGTCCATACGGCGAGGTTCTGTGCCTGGAAGTCGATACGGCAGTCGGCTATGCCAACCTTCGAAAGCCATGATTGTGGCAGATCGTAGCCGAGAGTGATCTGTCGCAGACGGATGTGATCACAGCTTACCACACGGGCATCGCTATTGTCATACATGTACCATCCGGCATAGGTGGTAGGACCGATGTCGCGCAGATAGCCGTAGTCGGCCATGGTATACATATACTTGTTCTGTTCGGTGATGGTCTCAGTACCTGTAGGCAGATTGAGCGACACGTTGGTGAGACCCGGTATGCTGGTATTAGCCTCATCTCCTGGATTGCGCCAGCGATCCACGAATGCCGCATTCATATTGTCCTCAGGCTGTGGGAGAGCAGGATTGCCGTCCTTATAGAGAGCGAGGAGGCGCTGCTTGTAGCCAAGCTTGTAGGTGAACTGTGCACGCAGCGAGAGGTTCTTCCATCGGAACTCGGTCGAGAAACTACCGTGGCTCCTTGGCGTACGCGTACCGGAATAGGTCATCACGGTCTGCAGTACCTCATCGCGCGACATGCCCTCAGGCAGATTGGTGAGGTTCTTGAAACGAGGCAAGCCGTACTCATCCAGTCCGGCGAACTGGTACGAGTAGAAGCCATCGACGCTCGAACCATCGAGCACCACCGAGCCGCTGATGTAGTCGCCATACATATTGTCGCCTACCACACCTTGATTCACGGTATTCTTATTGTATGAGGACATGAGCGATGTACGCCACTGGAAGTTGTGTGTCTTGATGTTGAGCGTACTGAGGCTCACCTCCACACCCGTATTGGTTGCCACTCCATTGTTGTAATACAGGTCGGTGGTACCATTGATGAGCGACACCGAGCGGTTGGTTATGAGGTCGGACGACCGGCTATGATAGAAGTCGAGTCCGAGGTTGATGCGATTGCCAAAGAGGGCAGCCTCAACACCTCCGTTCCACGTAGAGGTCTTCTCCCACTTGAGGTTGGCATTAGGATAGGCCTTGATCTGCGATGACAGTTCGCCTGTGGTGCTATTGGTGCGTGGAGTGCTGATGATGAGGTATGGAGTGGCACTTGGCACACTTCCTCGGTAGCCATACGAACCTCTCACGGCAAGCAGGTTGACCCACTCCACCTTATCGAGAATACCGAATTCCTGCAGGTTCAGTCGTCCTGAGATGGACCATACTGGATTGAACTTCGCATTCTCGTACTGTCCAAACTGGTTGGAACCATCGTTGCGGATATTAAAGTTCATGGAGAAGTAGTTGTGGAACGAATAGGTGGTGGTCATGTAGAACGACAACGTATTGTTCTTCTTGTCAGTAATGGTAGGGAACGATGTTGCCTTCACATCACCGCTACCCATAAACCACTGGCGCATGTACCAGTAGTACTGCTTGCTGTCATCGTACGATCCCGCCCAGTAGTTGACGAATGTCTCACCCTGATCGGGCATGTAGCCAGGTATCAGTCCGCTGGCCTGACCACGATATCGTGTTGACGACATCTCATGACCGAGGTCGAAATTGAAGAAGTGCGTATCGTTGATGTCGAAATTATAGTTCAACTGATTACGCCACATGTATGCAAGCTGGTTGGTATTGCTGTTCGACCATACTCCTCCATCCAGAAGGCGCGACTGCGATGTGGCATCGCTGATAGGAGGTGTGGATCCATAGTCGAATCCGCGCAGATTGGCACAATAGAAGGTGCGTTCGCCGATGAAGTTCTCTGTGCTGTTGGTCGTAGTTGTGATACCCAATGTAGTGGTGTAGCGTAGTCCCTTCATGATGTCCCAGTTGAGATTGGCCGTGAGATTGAGCGACTTGTTTCTCACCTTCTGCGCACTATTGTCCAGCTCGTTCATGATATTGTATTTGCCATACACCTTCTTCTGTGTGGTCTGATCCTCGGTAATCAGTTTCTGAATGTACGAGTACGAGCCGTCAGCGTTGTAGGCAGGGAAGATGCGGTTGGTATAGTACGCTTCATCAAAGGCAGAATAGTATGCGTTGTTGTAGTTGGCATCCTGATACGAACCACTCATTCTGAGGTCGAGTGTCACACGGTTGGTCACATGCGATGTGAGGTTCATACGAGCCGTGAATCGCTGCATGTCTGTACCCACCTCGGCTCCGGCATCCTTGTTGTAGCTCACCGACGAGTAGTAGCGGGTGCTGCTCGTTCCGCCCGAAAGACTGACATTGTGAGTCTGTGAGAACGAGTTGCGGTACAAGGCTCCGAACCAGTCGGTATTGTTGGCCTCCATCTGCGACACCTGATTCTGGAACTCGCCGAACGTGATCTTCTTGTCCCAATAGTCCATCATCGCTCCCTCATAGCCATAGTGCTCCGGCATAGTCTGGAAGTACAGGCCCTTCTGCATTATCTCGCGGCTCACATCGATGCGCTGCTTTGAGGTCATAAGGTTGAAGTCGCTGTAGTGGGGGCGTTCAGTCACCATGCCATTGAACGAATAGTTGACATGCACCTTGCCTGCCTCGCCAGTCTTTGTAGTCACCACGATCACACCATTGGCTGCTCGTGTACCATAGATGGCTGTAGCCGATGCATCCTTGAGGACATCGATGCGGGCTATATCCTGTGGATTAAGACCTGAAATGGCGTTTCCGATCAGATTGACATTATCAAGCGAATTGATATCATCGGCCGAGAGCGGTACGGGATTCTCATATATGATGCCATCGATGACCCACAATGGTTCACGACTGCCTGTGAATGTGCTCGTACCACGAAGGCGCATGGAAGGGGCGGCACCAGGGGTGGCACTATTGGTCATCACCATGAGTCCTGGTATCTTACCTTCTATCATCTGCGACACGTTAGGCACGCCCTTGAAGTCGAGGTCCTCGGCTGAGATGCTGCTTATCGAACTGGTCAGCTTACGCTTGTCGATGGTGTTGTAACCTGTCACCACTACCTCTTCTATCAGTTTCTCATCAGGTTTGAGGCGTATCACATACTTATCCTTGCCTTCCTTCAGATATTGCTGTGCTTCCTTGTATCCCACATACGAGGCATAAAGTCGCTCCTCATCGCCAGTAGCGGCAAACGAGAAATGACCATCCATATCAGTCACGGAATGGCTTTCTTTGCCCGAGTTCATGCGTATGGTGATGTGAGCGGCAGGCAATGGTTCGCCTTTCTCATCCAGCACCTGTCCGGTTATCATGCGAATAGGTAGTTTCTTCGATGATGGTGTAGTAGCATTCTGTGCCACCGCTGTTGCAGGCGACACACAATTGAGCAATAACAGCATGATGGTTAGTGTCATGCCGTATAGTTGGATATTTCGTTCTCGTCTCATTTATATCTTCACTTACTGTAGAAAAAGTGGAAAACGATGTGCTTTCATATTTTTCCGAGACAAAGATACTACAAATGACGACAAACAGCAAAGTTTTATCCAATTAATTGCCACACACCCTTTGGCGGTGTTCTCTTTTTGGTACAATTTATATGTAGTAAGTTAGGTAGGCATTCCCCGGAGCCAATGATAATCAGTGGTGCAGATTCTACTTACTCTCCAAATAGAATGAGTCGGTAAGCTGGCGATAGGCGTCGGAATAGGCACCTCCCTCGGCATGGATGCAGAGGGTGGATATGTCGGCTTCAGACAACTGGCGGGTAAACTCGAGGAGCACTCGTTTTGGCGCCTTGCGAGGCGTGGTGTGCACATCGGTGCGACGCGACAGGTAGAGGCCACACACGGCGGCTTCGGAGATGACTTCGAATGCCAGGCCGTATGGCACGATGAGCGACAGGCAGCCAGCATCGGCGAGGCGGGATGACGCACCTGCAAGGAGCTGGGAGATGGGCAAGGAGGTGGTGTGGCGGGCTGCTTGGCGGCGTGCATCGGGACAGGCGGTGTGCTCGACATAGAAGGGGGGATTGGACACGATGAGGTCGTAGCGCTCTGCCCCACCCTGCCACGTGAGGAAGTCGCTGTGCCACACGCGGATACGATCGGGCCACGGGCTGCAAGCTGCATTGTCGGCTGCCTGGATGGCCGCATCGGCATCGATGTCGATGGCATCAACATGCAGCATGGGGTTGCGCTGCGCCAGCATGAGGGCTATGAGTCCGGTGCCGGTGCCTATGTCGAGTGCTCGATGCGCGTCGTCAACGGATGCCCATGAACCAAGTAAGACACCATCGGTGCCTACCTTCATAGCACACCGATCGTGTCTTACCACAAACTGTCGGAATCGAAACATGCAAATGCCGCTTAGTCAATCACTACGCGTGTCCATCCGTGGGTGTCAGGCTCTGTGCCGTACTGGATGCCACGAAGCAGGTTGAAGAGCTTCTCGGATACTGGTCCTGGCTTGTCGCCAAACACATAGCTCTTGCCTGTAGTAGGGTCGTCGATGCGTGAGATTGGCGAGATAACAGCTGCTGTACCACATGCTCCTGCCTCCTCGAAGGTCTCAAGCTCCTCCTCTGGGATGGCACGGCGCTCAACCTTGATGCCGAGGTCCTCAGCAAGCTGCATGAGCGACTTGTTGGTGATGGATGGGAGGATGGATGTTGACTTTGGAGTGATGTATGTATTGTTCTTGATACCGAAGAAGTTGGCAGCTCCTGCCTCGTCGATGTACTTCTTCTCCTTGGCATCGAGATAGAATTCGCATGCATAGCCCATCTCATGTGCCTTCTGGTTGGCAAGGAGGGATGCTGCATAGTTGCCACCTACCTTGTAGATACCTGTGCCGAGTGGTGCGCTGCGGTCGAAGTCACGGATGATGACGTATGGGTTGGCAAAGAAGCCTCCCTTGAAGTATGGACCTACCGGAGTGACGAAGATGACGAAGAGGTATTCGTTGGCTGGGTGAACACCTACCTGGGCTCCTGTACCGATGAGGAGTGGACGGATGTAGAGTGTAGCTCCGCTCTCGTATGGAGGGATGAAGCGCTCATTGAGGCGCACTACCTTATCGACCATCTCATTGAACTTGTCGGTAGGCAACTCTGGCATGAGGATGCCACGGCATGTAGACTGCAGGCGTGCTGCATTCTCATCGCTACGGAACACGCGTACCTTGCCGTCTGGGCAACGGTAGGCCTTGAGTCCCTCAAATGCTTCCTGTCCATAGTGCAGACATGTAGCTGCCATGTGGAGAGGTATTGTCTCTTCGGAGCATACTTCAATCTCGCCCCACTTGCCGTCACGATAGTAACAGCGTACGTTGTAGTCGGTCTTGCGATAACCAAATCCAAGGTTTGACCAATCCTTTTCTTCCATGTTATTGTTGTATTTTTATTGTTTTGATAATCTAAAGGGTGGCACTCGTTATCAACTGACAATCGGCCAAAATTTCGGCAAAATTAGTAATTCTTTTTTACATAGCACCATAATCGGCGCACATTTTGTCATCAAAACCCACTTTTTTCTTTATTTTGTCAAATTATTTGTCACACTTTCACTTGTAGGATATCACTTCGCCCTTCGCGCCCATGCCTTCGGCGGAGATGGAGAGGACGGACGGAGTGGCATTGTTGAAGAAGGTGACGGTGGCTGCGCCATCCTGGCTGAGGGGGAGCGAGGGGTTCCAGTAGAGGGTGCGGCGATAGTCGGCAGGGACCTCGGGCACGGCACGCTCGTAGTTAGGATGGTAGAAGTCGGCACAGCTGGCAAATCCGTCGACCAAGAGGCGGCGATCGCGGTAGAAGGTGCGGCGCGCCTCGTCCATACGGATGTAGGTGACGATGTTGGTCTCGGGCAGGTTGGAGCCACGGTAGCGCTGACTGCCTATGAAGCGAGGCTGATAGTCGGAGTAGTAGACGTACTTGTCGATGGTGGTGAGCGAACTGTAGAGCTCCAGGATATGGGAGGTGCCCGGGAGGTGCATCTCGGCGGTGGACTTGAGGTTTTCCCTCAAATACAAGGAGTCGGGGTCGATGGTCATGTCGTTGACGGCTCGACCAAGGGCATCGTAGGCATAGCGCGAGTAGATGCGATAGTCGATGTCGCCATTTGCATCAATCACATACGGCACAGGACTGCCATAGTCGCCCACCATCGTACGGCCTATGTAGTAGGGCTCGCAGAGCTTCATGCCGGCATCGATGGTCTCATTGTACGCCTCGTAGCCGTCGATGATGCGCACAGGCACGCTGTCGTTGAAGTGGTAGCGCTTGGTGCGGCGGGCTCCGACCTCGACCTCACGAAGGAGAGTGGTGCCATCGGAGAGGGACTCGAGCGAGAGGAGCTCATCGGCCGAGGAGCGCAGATGCTGCTGGAAGAAGTCGTACTGCTTGACGAAACGTGGATAAGGGTGCAGAACGCGCACATTGTAGTCGGCAGGGGCGATGTGGTAGCGGTTGGCATCCTTCTCGGGCGCATCGAAATAGGCTGTCATAGGCTGCACCCATGTGTAGGTGGTGCCTCGCTTCCACTTGGTGGTATCGGCAGCTGCCAAGTGAAGGTGTATCTGCCCCTCGAACGGTGGGAGGGAGAGGCGGAACATGCCCTCCTTGGTGGTGAGGTCGGCTACGGATGGCAGTTCGTCCGCAAGACCAACAAGCTCGGCATGCACACGAACCTCGCGAGGCAGTTTCCATGCCCAGCCGCGGAGGGCAGTACGTGTCTCATCGTAGGTGGAGGTCTCCTCAGCGCTGGCTATGGCTGCCTCCCGCCACTCGTCGTATGCCACATCCTGATTCCACCTTACCACCTTGCCCACGATGACGGGGGTACGCTCATCGGGCTGCGAGAGTTCCCACGTTCCACGCACAGCCATGCTGCGCCAGTCGAAGCGGCGCCATCCCTGGGTGAGCATGAGAAGGTCGAGCGCCTCGCGATGCAGGGCGTCGTCGGCCTCGAAGTACCAGTCGGGATTGGGCACAAAGCCCTTGATCTCGGACGAGAGCAGCATCTCAGCAAGCATGGATGCATCGTCGAAGATGCGGTCGAGGTGGTTCATGTCGCGCACGCTGAGGGAGAGCGACGCCTGTGGCACGGTGGTATGCACACGGAAGCTGACCTTCTCGTATGGGGCATACTGGCTCTTGAGGCCCTTCACGGTGGTGTTGGGCAGGAGGCGGTCGGGATGATTGACAAAGAAGAGGCGGTCGGCATACACGCGTCCCGAAGCATCGAACACGGTGACCTGGTTGACGCCCAGAGGCAACCGAGAGGAGGAGATGCGGATGGTGGTGTCGGATGCTGACGTGAGGTCGGAGAAGTGGTTGAGCACACCCTCGTGCATGATAGTGAGTCCAAGTCCGGTGGCTGAGATGCCCTGCGTAGGGCGTACCTTCAGCACCCACTCGGAGGTGATGCTGTCGGCTTCGACCATGAGCGACACGCCCTCCTTGACTGGCTTAGGCAGTTCGCCATTGGCTGTAAGGCCGCCGGTAGTGGTGAATGACACCCGAGGGGTGGAGGTGGACTGCAGTGTGTAGATGAAGGTACCTCGGCCTCGATGGACGGTAGTAGCCGTAGTGCCATCGATGGTGAGGGTGCCATCCACCCATTCGCCATCGTTGTAGGCTGCCTCGAAGGCTACGCGGCAAGGTTGTCCCACCACGAGGTCGCCTCCCTCAGGGAAGAGGGAAAGCATGAGTTCACGCTTGTCGGGATCGGTCTTGAACACGAGGCGCATAGGGCGAGGCGTCATGTTGTGGGCAAAGGAGCCTGCTGATGCTGTCTTATCGTAGACAGGGAACACGCGGCTGTAGAGCTTGTCGTAGTCGCGGAAGTAGTGGTTCTCCATCTCCTCGGATATGAAGGCATGGGACACATGGGGCGAATGGGTGCGAACGTGGGCTCCCCAGTTGAGCTGCCAACGGGTGTAGGCACGAAGCTCGTAGTAGCCTGTGTATTTCCAGTCGGGATTGAGTGCGAAGTATCCGTTGCCCCGTCCGTTTCGCATCTGTATGAGCTTGCGTTCCTGCAGGTAGCCCTCATGGTTGAGGAGCTCGACATAGAGCACTCCGCTGAGGTTGGAAGGGGCATCGTTGGATGTGAGGCGCGTGTAGGCAGAGAACCAGATGGTGTCGCCAAGGAAGTAGCTGGTGTTGTCCATGTGGACATAGACCTTCTCCTGAGGAAGGGCACGACCGAACTGCTGAAGGCGGTTGACCATGTCGCTCATACTGGTATTCGTCACGGATACGAGATTCTGCTCGCCTGGTGCGTCGACCTGCTGCTTGCCATCGGACGATACTGAGGCAAGGCGCAGCTGTTCCTCTTCCTGGGTGCGCTGTATGAAGTTGGCATGCTTCCACATCACACCATCGAAGCCTGCTATATGGACGGCTGCGAGGACATTATTCTCAAGGAGCTTGCCTCGTGGCTTGGTGTCGTCCTTCGTCCTGCCAAGATCGAGGTTGCCCACGTTAAGGAGCACAGACGAACTGCTCAGGTCGCCACTCTCAATGGTGACGCTCATGTCGTGAACCTGGGTGTAGTCGGTCTCCCTCTGATAGTTGATGTTGAGGTTGATTGCCACATCAGCCACCATCCATTTGAGATTCTTCTGCACCTCGACCTTCATGCCCTCCACCTTACCGCAGAAGCGCAGCAACTGAAGAGTTTCGGCATCGATGTACATGTCGCCCACGAGGATGGGACGCTTGTCGTAGGTGGCATCGACAGTTTCGCCACGCTTGAGATTCTGACGGGTGAATATCTTGCTCTGGGTCTTGGGATTGCGAGTGAGGTGGACGCAATAGATGGTGTGGCCATCATCGCCCTTGAGGGATTCGTACTCCACATTGTAATATAGGAGGAGTGTGGCAACATCGTTGACCTTCAGACTGCGATCGGGACGGGTGATGAAGTCCCAGAAGTCGCTGTCGTGCACCACAGGGCCGAGTTCGAGCGGATGGTGGAAATTGAGTTTGGCAAGGAATGGATTGTCAAACCTCTTGTTGTCCATCGACCCATGAATGCCGGTGAAGAGGCGCAGTTCGCGGAGGTTGACAGCATCGCGCGCCTCAAGGATGGCCTCGACGACGTCCTTCTTCTGTGCAAGCGAAGCCGTCATGCGATAGAAGAACTTGCTCTTCTTCCGGCTGTTGCGCGTACATTCCTTATCGAGCTTGCGGAGCGTATTGAGCACTATGGTCTCGATAGGGATGACCGACACGCCATCGAGCATGCGCGCCATAGGCTTGAGGCGAACAGGCTGCGGCAATCGATCGGCACGAATGGATACCGTCTCGTAGCCTACGCTGGAGATGCGCAACATGGCATCGGGAGCACAGCGCACGGAGAAGTTGCCATCACGATTGGTGATGGTGCCCAATCCGGATGCAATATAGACGGTGGCATAGGGTATTGGATCGCCATGCTCGCCATCGATGACCTGCGCTGTCCATAGCGGAGTGTCGTCGGGGGCATCCTGAGCTTTGATATGCAATGTGCCAAGGATGAGGCAGATGAAGAGGACCTGCTTGCATGCCAAGGCGGAGAAAGTGCTTAGTTTTTGCATTTTTTTGGGAAAATCAATAGATTTTCGATTGATCGATTGGTCGATTAGTCGATTAGTCGGTTAATCGATTAGTCGGTTAATCGATGTTCGATTAAAACTGGGGCGAGGAGGCTCACTTCAGCTTCTCGAGTCGCTTATACTCCTTCTTCGTAAGTCGCATGAACGATCCGTGCTGTGGACCAGTCACGCCCTCTATGTCCTGAGGATCGGAGAAGTGCTTGAGGTAGCGGTCGGTCTTGCAGATGCGATAGTGCTTAGGGCGGTCGCTATACTGGATGTAAGCCACACGCCATCCGTCCTCACCCATGATCTGGAAGGCACTCGAACCTTCGCACTTCTTCTTTCCCTCGAAGCTCACGAAGTCGTCCTCATCAGGCTCGGGCCAAGGACCGGTGAGCGAAGGGGCTGTGGTCTGGAAGATGCCTGGGTGACCGCCTTCCTTCTTGATAAGCATGTGGTAGAGGCCATCGCTCTCGAGGTAGTTGATGTCGGCATCGATGGTGGCATAGCCCCAGTCGAAGAGGAGGCGTGGCTTGGTGAGGCGAGTGAACGACTTGTCGGCATAGGAATAGACCATGCGGTCGTACTTGTCGTTCTCGTTCGAACTCCAGATGGAATAGTAGATCATGTAGCCTCCCTTGTCGCCATCAGGCCATACGTACTGCGGATCCCAGAATATCTGAGGAGCCCACACGCGGTTGATCTTGCTCCAGTCGTCGATGATGTCGGGACTCTCAGGGTCGCAGAAGATCTCGCTTCCACGGCGGAAGTCGAAGGCCTTGGATGTCCAATGGATGAGGTCGTCGCTCTTCAGCAGGTCGATACCGTAGTTGAACCACGAGCGCGACTTGCGGTTGCACATGTCGGTAGTGACCATAAGGTAACCCTTGCCCGAGTCGCTCTTGCGGCAGATGTAGGCATCGCGCGCTCCACCCTCGATAGGCGAGGTGACCTCAGGATCCATGATAGCGTTGCCACCCAGCACGTCGGTGTAGTGAAGTCCGTCGCGACTGATGGCATAGGCTGTGTATTCGCCTCGGTCGCTCATGTGGCAATAGAGGTAGCCGTAGGTGCCCTTCTGAAGGTTCTGTGCATGGGAAGGAATGATGGATGCCATGCCCATGATGGCAGCAAGCATGATGCGTATTGATGTTGTTTTGATGTTCATAGTGCAGTTTTTTGTTATTATTGCGACAAATGTAACGAAAAATATTGTATCTTTGCACACAATTTTCAAACAATTTGGTTTTTACATCATTTTAATCAAACAAAACATACTTTTCGACAATGAAAATAGGCATACTGACAGCAATGACCATGGAGCACAACCAGCTGGCTGCTCTGCTTGAGGACCGAATGGCAATAAAGCGCGGACGCTTCAACTATACATTGGGACGCATTGCTGGCAACGATATCATTCTGTGCCAATGCGGCATAGGCAAGGTAAATGCAGCATTGGGCACCGCTGAACTCATAAACTCGTTCGACCCTAACTGCATCATCTCCACAGGAGTGGCAGGAGGCATCGACACCTGCCTGGGTGTGATGGATGTGGTGGTGAGCACACAGACCGTGTATCACGACGTGTGGTGCGGACCGGGAAACGACTACGGGCAGGTGCAGGGACTGCCTACCTACTTCAAGGGCAACGAGGTGATGTGCAAGATAGCAAAGGAACTCAAGACTGAAACGAAGATACATTGCGGACTGATATGCACCGGCGATCAGTTTATCACCTCACGCACCGAACTTGAGAAGATCAAGGGCAACTTCCCCGAGGGACTGGCAGTCGACATGGAATCGTGCTCGATAGCCCAGACCTGCCATCTGTACGACATACCATTCGTGTCGTTCCGCATCATCAGCGACACTCCGGGCGTGAAGGGCCACCAGGAGCAGTACGAGAACTTCTGGGACGTGATGGCTGACAAGAGTTTCGACGTGGCACGCCGATTCCTCGAATCAATGCCAAAAAGTCTGTAAAACGACATCCGTATTGAGGTAAAAAGACATAGAATAGAGATGTTTTCCATGCTGTGTGCGACCACACATGTTGTGTAACATACAATTATGCATTGCTAGACGGAAAATAGTCCGTACCTTTGCAGCATCCTAAAAACAATCTTTTTACCTTAAAAAAAATTAATACTTATTGAGAACAGAAAGCGCCAATCGAGATGATCAGCGCTTTTTGCTTTTTAAAAGGGAAAACACACAAAAAAATGCACCTCTCAGCAGCATTTCTCTCCTTATTTATATAAAAATAGAAAAAAAAGAACTACCTTTGCACCGTTTTTCGCACAAGGTAGAAACAGAACAAAATAAGAATAACAACATAAAACAAGCACTATGGATTTGAAAATTGCAGTTCTCGCCGGTGATGGTATCGGTCCAGAGATCATGGAACAGGGTGTGGCAGTATGCTCTGCCATCGCTAAGAAGTTTGGTCACAATGTAAGCTACAAGGAAGCCCTCTGCGGTGCTCACGCCATCGATGAGGTGGGCGACCCATTCCCAGAGGAGACATTCAAGGCATGTGAAGAGGCTGATGCTGTACTCTTCGCATCGGTAGGCGATCCTAAGTTCGACAACAACCCATCGGCTAAGGTACGCCCAGAGCAGGGCCTTCTCGCTATGCGCAAGAAGCTTGGTCTCTATGCCAATATCCGTCCTGTAACAACATTCGATTGCCTCATCCACAAGTCACCACTCAAGGATGAGATCGTACGCGGTGCTGACTTCATCTGCATCCGTGAGCTCACTGGCGGTATGTACTTCGGCAAGAAGCAGGAGCCATCAATCAATGCTGATGGCGTTGAAGAGGCACTCGACACCAACTACTACACTCGTCCTGAGGTAGAGCGCATCCTCAAGGTAGGCTATCAGTACGCTCAGCAGCGCCGCAAGCACCTCACAGTGGTCGACAAGGCCAACGTGCTCGCTTCATCACGCCTCTGGCGCAAGGTGGCTCAGGAGATGGCCCCACAGTACCCAGACGTAGAGACTGACTTCATGTATGTCGACAATGCTGCAATGCGCATGATTCAGGATCCTAAGTTCTTCGATGTCATGGTGACTGAAAACACATTTGGCGACATCCTCACAGACGAGGGTTCAGTAATCACAGGTTCTATGGGTCTGCTCCCATCAGCATCTACAGGTTCTTCTACACCTGTATTCGAGCCTATCCACGGTTCATGGCCTCAGGGCAAGGGACTCAACATTGCCAATCCACTCGCTCAGATCCTCTCGGTTGCCATGCTCTTCGAGTATTTCAACCTCAAGGAGGAAGGTGCACTCATCCGCGAAGCTGTTGATGCATCGCTCGACCAGAACGTCCGCACTCCTGAGATTCAGGTTGAAGGTGCTGGCAAGTACGGCACAAAGGAAGTGGGTGCTTGGATCGTAAACTATATCGAGAACAAGTAAAATAAGACATGCCACTTATTCTCCCAGACAATCTACCTGCAGTCGACGCACTAAAGCAGGAAAACATATTCACAATGGGTTACAAGAGAGCGGATTCACAACAGATCCGCCCTCTTCGACTCGCTGTGCTCAACCTCATGCCGATAAAGATCACTACCGAGACCGACTTTATCCGCATCCTATCCAACTCTGCCCTGCAGATTCAGGTGGAGTTCATGAAGATCAAATCGCACACATCCAAGAACACTCCCGTAGAGCACATGATGGAGTTCTATCGCAACTTCGAGGACATGAAGAAGGAGAAGTACGACGGACTCATCGTGACTGGTGCCCCACTGGAGTTTATCGATTACGAGGAGGTGACCTACTGGCAGGAGCTTCAGGAGGTATTCAACTGGGCTCACCACAATGTCACATCCACCATCTATGTGTGCTGGGCAGCATTTGCTGGTCTCTACCATTTCTACAACATTCCGAAGTTCAACACCCCTGCCAAGGTATTCGGAGTCTTCGAGCACAAGATGCTTGCGCCTGAGCTCCCTATCTTCCGCGGATTCGACGACGTATTCTTCGCACCTCACAGCCGCCATTGCGGCATCAAGCGAGAGGACGTGGAGAAGGTGCCAGGACTTCACATCATAGCCGAAAGCGAGAAGGCTGGAGTGACCATCGTTGAGGCTCGCAACGGACGTGAGTTCTTCATCACCTGCCACCTCGAGTATTCGCCTCTCACACTCGATGGAGAGTATAAGCGCGACCTGGCAAAGGGTCTCCCAATCAACAAGCCAAGCCACTACTACCCAGACGACGATGCATCGAAAATGCCTGTGGTACGATGGCGTGCAGCAGCCAACCTGCTCTACACCAATTGGCTCAACTACTACGTATACCAGGAGACTCCATACAACATCAACGAGATAGAGTAACACTTTCAACTCTCCCCTCTAACCTCTAACCTCTCAACTCTCCCCTCTAACCTACCATGACCAGCATCGAACTTCTTGCACCAGCAAAAACAGCAGATATTGGCATCGAGGCTATACGCCACGGTGCCGATGCCGTATATATTGGCGCAAGGTCGTTCGGAGCACGTGCCGCAGCGGGCAACTCCATCGAGGACATCGACCGCCTCGTACGCTTTGCCCATCAGTACAAGGCACGAGTGTACGTTACGGTCAACACCATCATCTTCGATAGCGAGATGCAGGAGGTGGAGTCGCTCATCTGGGACCTGTGGAACATCCATGTCGATGCTCTCATCATTCAGGACCTTCGCCTGCTCTGCCTCAACCTTCCCCCTATCCCACTCCATGCATCCACGCAGATGGACAATCGCACAGCCGATAAGGTCCGCATGCTTGCCGACATGGGATTTCCACAGGTGGTGCTGGCACGCGAACTCACAGTCGAGCAGATCGAGGAGATTCATGAGGCGTGTCCCGACACCGAGTTGGAGGTGTTCGTTCATGGAGCCCTATGCGTGTCGCTCAGCGGTCGATGCAATGCAAGCGAGGCTTTGTTTGGTCGTAGTGCCAACCGAGGCGAGTGCGCACAGATCTGCCGCATGCAGTTCGATCTCCTTTCAGACGGGAAGCCGATAGTGAAGGGCAAGCATCTGCTCTCGCTTCGCGATAATTGCCAGTTGCAAAACCTCGAGCGTCTGCTCCTTGCAGGTGCATCATCGCTCAAGATAGAGGGACGCCTGAAGGATGCCGACTATGTAAAGAATATCACAGCAGCCTACAGCCTTGCGCTCGATGAGGTGATAGCAAAGCATCCCGATCGCTTCTGCCGCCGTGCCAGCGGTCATGCGGTGCTCAAGTTTCAGCCTAACGTATACAAGAGTTTCAACCGTGGTTTCACGCACAACGTCAACAAGCCTGAGGCCAACTTCGACACTCCAAAAGCAATGGGCGAACCGATAGGCAAGGTTGCACAGCTATACACCACTTACTTCACCCTCGCTCCTCAGCAGGGCCACCATCAGCAACCTTCGGTAAACAATGGCGACGGCCTCTGCTACATCAACAATCGCGGCGAACTCGTCGGTTTCCGCATCAACAAGGCTGAGGGTGGCAAACTCTACCCTCTGGAGATGCAACGCGACCTGCAGCGAGGATTCTCGCTCTATCGCAATCAGGACCAGGCATTCGAGAAGATGCTGGCTCGCCCTTCGGCCGAGAGGAAGATTTATGCCGACATCACCCTTTCCGAACATGATATTACCATGACTGATGAGGACGGCTTCTCAGCATCGCTATCCTTCAGCGACACTTTTGAACTGGCTCGTACCCATCAGTCCGACAACATACAGCGTCAGCTCAGCAAATTGGGCGACACCATCTTCGAGGCGCGTACCATCAACATCAGGCTCAAGAAGAACTACTTCATTCCTTCTTCGCTCCTCTCGCAATGGCGACGTCAGTTGGCATCCGACCTTCTCGCGCAACGACTCGAATACTATCCGCAGCTAAGTCAGCCTCACACTCCTGTAGACATCGACTCCCCTGCGCCATTCGAACTCACGCACGACTCCTCCACGCCTCTCATGATCTGCCATCATTGCCTGCGCCGCCAGATGGGCCAATGCTTGAAACAAGGAGGCACACCAGCCTCATGGGAACTTCGCATCGCCAACGGCACACGTTTCCGTCTGGAGTTTGACTGCAAGCATTGTCTAATGAAAATCTACAAATCATAATTGTTTTGCCTCCAAAGAAAAATAAGATAGAATCGTAATTCATAATTCTTAATTCACAATTCATAATTCTTAATTCATAATTCTTAATTCATAATTCTTAATTCCCCAAACCGTGTCTCATACATTCGGTCTGCATAACATATCACATAGAGGAACAAGCCAAAGGATAAAGACATGCTTTTTCCTGCTACTTCTCCCTCTGCTCATCCTATCGTGCGTAGGCAACAGCACCCTGCACAACAACGAGCAGAAAGACTCTGACTCCGTTGTTACCATCGTGACTATAGTCGATACCGCAACCGTTAAGCCCGACACTCTGCTTGCTAGTCTATCGCCACAGCAGATCGACTCGCTCTATTTCCGCCTTACGCACCACTACAGCCGCAACTTCAACTTCCTTGTGAAGGCCGATTCGCTCACCCTCATTCCTCGTGAGGGCGACATGATCACCGACACTTGCCGCGTGTATGACAACGATCTCATCGTAGTGGCCGACATCGATCAGAGCACCGACACCATTTGGATCAAAGTGGCTCACGACCAGTATACCATGGGATGGATTCCCGAGTCCGAACTGCTCCAGGGTACCACCCCGAACGACATGATCTCCGAACTCCTGTCCTTCCTCACCGATAGCCGAGGCATCTGGATGTCAGCCCTCATAGCCATCGGACTCATCACCTTCATGCTGCGCAACAAACGTAAGCATCAGTTGCAGATTCTGCAGTTCGACGAGATGCAGTCACCCTACCCGTTCATCTTCCTTGCCCTCATAGCCATGATGGCTTGCCTCTATGCATCCATCCAGCATCTGGTGCCAGAGTTTTGGGTCGAATACTACTTCCATCCTACGCTCAATCCGCTCCAGCTGCCGCTGCTCATGGCCATACTCGTCACCCTCGTGTGGTGCGTCATCATAATCTTCATTGCCGTATGCGATGAGGTCTACCATCACTTCTACTTCGCACAGGGACTGGCCTACATCGTCGAACTGATCTCAGTCGCCATGCTCACCTACCTCATCATCGGTTGGTCCACACTCCTCTACATAGGCTATCCGCTGCTCATCGCCTTCCTCATAGCACTCGCCCACATCTATTGGCGCATAACTCATAAATCATAATTCTTTCCGCTTCGCTACAAGCGTCCTACGGACGATAACATAATTCAAAATTCATAATTCATAATTCTTAATTCATGCCAACCCCTCCTACCGACATCTTCCAGCAACTGCTCCATGCAGCCTCTGCCGACTGTACCATCGAGGAGCGGTTTGCCATGCTTCGCCAGGCGTTTTATCAAGCGGTCGATAGTGCTACTGCCGATTGTGCCATCACCTTCAGCGGACTCTTTGCCAAGGTCGATTATCTCATCAAGGAGCATAATGTACCTTCACCCGTTGCCCAACTCGTTCATGCCACTCGCAAGGTGCTCTTTCCGCAGGGTAACTCTGCCTCAAGCCTTACTTCGGACGAGCTTAACGCCTCCTTCCCTCACGACCTCAAGGCCACAGCCATGCTCGTGTCCTATATCTACGGTCGCTACGCCATTCCTCAGCAACTCAAGTCGCTATTCCCTGTGATAGACAGAAAGTCTACATGGGGACGCTACTCATCCCATAAACTTAGAATCAAGGTCACTTCCATCGATGATGCCATCATCACCGGAGTGGAAAGCTACACCCTTCAGGAGGTGCGCATCAGCTATGGTCCTGACAACACCTACCTCACGCGCAATGGCAAGGGCGACTGGTCCTACCTGCGCAACATCATCAGTCCAGACGACACTATTAATATAGTACGCGTACGCGAGAAGGATGATCTTCTCCTACCCGAACTCATCATCTACAGTCCCGACTATCTCGTAAACATCACCACCGTGGCTGCATGTTTCGACGAGGCCTATCGCGAGACTCCATATCTATCCCTTCTCTCCAAACTGCGCCCTGACGAACAGACCGTGCCTATCATGCTCGGTAACCTTGCGGGCCAGTTGCTCGATGATGCCTTGCATCACAGCTCAGCCTCCTTCGATGAAAGCTTTGACACCTTCATGAAGCGCAACGCCATCAAGGTGGCCACATGTTCCGACCTTGCATCGCCAGCAGCCATCGAGGTCTTCCGCACCAACGCCGCACAGCAGTACGACAACATACAGCGCCTCATAGGTCACGACCTGCCTGCAGCAGTCGAAGGGTTCGACACCAGCCGTGCCATCCTCGAACCTACCTTCTTCAGCGAAACACTCGGTCTTCAAGGTCGTCTCGACCTACTTTACGAGGATGCCTCGCAGACCATCATCATAGAGCAGAAAGCCGGCAAGGGAGCCTACGTGCGTGGAGCCAGCAAGGATGCACCGCCCGTGGCTCAAACCAAGCATTGGGTGCAGCTGCTCCTCTACCGTGCATTGTTCATCTACGAGTTTCAGAAATACTCAGAACAGTTGCGCCACATCTTCCTTCTCTATTCCAAATATCCTAACGGTCTCATCTCCACGGCTCAGTCGCCAGAACTGCTCGTGCGTGCCATCCGTATGCGCAACCTCATAGCATGGCTCGAGCAGCGTACCACTCAGGGCGAATACTCGCGCCTTGCAACCATCATGCCGTCTGCCTTCCGCAGCACCACCGTGAGCGACTCCTTCTGGCACACCTACAAGTTGCCGGAACTCAATCGCATCCTCGGTCCCATCCATAGCGCCTCGCCTCTCGAGCAGGCCTACTTCCTGCGCATGCTACGTTTCATTGCCACCGAACAGATGCTTGCCAAGGTGGGCAATGGTACCAGGCAGAACCCAGGTTTTGCAGCCAAGTGGACCGACACACTTGCCGACAAGCATGCCTCGGGCGACATCTACGATGATCTAACCATCGATAGCATCCACTCCGAGCAGGACTGCGTTCAGTCCATCACTCTACGTTTCTCAACCACACTCGATGCCGACACCTCCAACTTCCGCTTGGGCGACATCGTGATCCTATATGCCTATCGACAGGGCGACATTCCTAACGCCTGCGCTCAGATGGTGCATCGAGCATCGATAGCCGACATCACATCATCAGGCATCACCCTTCGCCTGCGCAATGGGCAGACTGATGCCAACATATTCAGCGTGCCTTCCGATATGCGCTGGGCTATCGAGCACGACCTCTTCGATGCTTCTTCCGCATCGCTTTGCCAGGGCATGCATCGTTTCCTCACGGCATCTGCACAGAGGCGCGACATGCTCATGCTCCAGCGTACCCTCAACGTCGACTCCGCCATCAGCCTCACGGGCAGTTACGGAGCGTTCGATCCTCTCGTGCTTGGTGCTCGCCAGTCGCGCGATGTCTTTATCGTCATCGGTCCTCCTGGCACAGGTAAGACATCCTTCGGCATGCTCAACATCCTTCAGGAAGAACTGCTTCAGCCTTCAGCCTCCGTACTCCTACTCTCCTATACTAACCGTGCCGTCGATGAGATATGCAGCAAACTCGTTTCGCCCGACATGCCTCAACCTATCGACTTCATCCGCATCGGTTCCGAGCTCTCGTGTGCCAGCGAGTACCGCGACCACTTGCTCGACCATCGTGCAGCCCAGTGCGCCACCATCGATGATGTGCACCGCATGATTCAATCCACACGTGTGTTCTGCGGCACTACATCTGCCCTCAATGGCAACATCGGTCTGCTCGCCATCAAGCACTTCTCGCTCGCCATCATCGATGAGGCATCGCAGATTCTCGAGCCTCATCTCATAGGTCTGCTTAGCGCACAATGCGAAGGACGCGAATCCATAGGTCGCATAGTGATGATTGGCGACCACAAGCAGCTGCCTGCTGTCGTGCAACAGTCGGCTGATGAGTCGCGTGTAACAGAAGCAGAACTGCTCTCTATCGGACTCACCGATTGTCGTCTCTCCATGTTCGAGCGTTTCCTCCGCCATTTCCGCACCTCAGATGGCAGCTACGACCCTCGTTTCGTCTTCATGCTCACCCGCCAGGGACGCATGCACCGCGATGTGGCACGTTTTGCCAACGAGGCTTTCTACGCAGGTCGTCTTGGCATCGTGGGCGCACCAGCCTTGCCTCATCAGGAGCAGCACGTTCCGCAGCATTCCGACTCGGGCCATGGCATCATCGACATGCTCACCACCATGCCAGTAGCCTTCGTTGCCACTCCCTACCCTCATCCGTTCATCTCGGAGAAGGTCAACCAGGTAGAGGCCGACATGATAGCCGCCACCGTACTGCAGATTTACCACATGCACGCTGTCACCTTCAGTACCGAACATACCGTAGGAGTCATCGTGCCTTATCGCAACCAGATATCCACCATTCGTACCGCTATCGACCGCTATGGCATACCAGAACTGCATGGCATCACCATCGATACCGTCGAACGCTACCAGGGCAGCCAGCGCGACTACATCATCTACGGATTCACCATCCAGCGCCCTTACCAGCTCGAGTTCCTCACCAGCAACTGCTTCATAGAAGACGACTGCATCATCGACCGCAAGCTCAACGTAGCCATGACCCGCGCCCGTCTCCGCATGGTGCTCTTCGGCAATCCCCACCTCCTACAGACCGATCCTGTATTCTCATCACTAATGCAGTATGCCCGCTCTTGCCACAGCTACATCAGTACCTCTCCAGCCGACTACTGCTCCGGCAGCTTCAAAATATGAATCGAGGTTCAGAATTAAACGGCTAAACGACTAGACGGTTAAACAGCTGAACGGCTAAACGATTAAACAGCAGAACGATTAAACGACTAAACGACTAAACGATTAAAACAAATAAAACTATGCGACAACTTATCCTCCTTCTCCTCCTCATCACTCCGCTAGCATCATTCGCCCAGCCAGTACTCACTCCCCTCTCACCCGACGAGTGGCGCCTTGCATGGCACGACGAGTTCGATGGCACAGGTCCACTCAACACCCAGATCTGGGAAGCAGAACGCGGCTTCGTGCGCAACGAAGAGTACCAATGGTACCAAGAGCAGAACGCCTATCGCCAGGATGGTATGCTCGTTCTCGAAGGCCGTCTCGATAGCATCCCAAATCCACGCTATCGCGAAGGCAGCAACCGCTGGCAGGAGAACCGTCCCTTCGCTCGCTATTCATCAGCAAGTGTCAACACTCGCCGCACCTATAGTTTCCTTTACGGACGCATGGAGGTCCGCGCTCGCATACCTGCCGTTATTGGTTCGTGGCCTGCCATCTGGACTCTCGGCACCAAGCGCGAGTGGCCATCCAACGGCGAAATCGACATCATGGAGTACTACCACGTGGACGGCAAACCTCACATTCTTGCCAATGCTGCATGGGGCAACGATCGTCGCTACTCAGCAGTATGGAACTCCAAGAAAGTGCCTTACACTCACTTCCTTGAGAAGGATCCTTACTGGTCCGAGCGTTTCCACATCTGGACCATGGACTGGACAGCCGACTACATACGCATCTATCTTGATGGCGAACTACTCAACGACGTCGACCTCTCCACCACCATCAACGGCAGCATAGGCGAGCACGCCAATCCTTTCCATGCTCCGCAGTACATTCTCCTCGACCTCGCTATCGGTGGTCTCAACGGCGGTGAACCCGTAGCCGATGCCTTCCCTATGCGCTACGAGATTGACTACGTCCGCGTGTATCAGAAGAAATAACGATCACATAGCAACACAGCAAAGGCCTTGCAAGGATATCGTAATCACCTTGCAAGGCCTTTGTTGCATCCATACTATGTGATGCAGCAGAAAAAGGAATGTGGAATGAGTATTTTACTTCTCTCCGTTGATGACTTGTTCGATGACCTTTGGGAAGTTTGCCATCTCAAGCACATGTACCTTGTCTGCAATATCGTCCGGAGTATCAGAAGGAGTGAGCTGAGTAGAGAACTGAGCTATCTGTTCGCCGGCATCGAGTTCGTTGTTTACATAGTGGATAGTGATGCCGGTCTCTGTCTCGCCTGCAGCCTTTACAGCCTCATGCACATGGTGGCCCCACATGCCCTTACCGCCATACTTTGGAAGGAGCGCAGGGTGGATGTTGATGATGCGCTTAGGAAAGGCTTCGATGAGATAGTCCGGCACACGTGGAAGGAAACCGGCAAGGATGATGTAGTCGCATCCGCTTACGGTGTCGAGCACAAGCTGGCGGTCCTCATTGAGCTGCTGGCGAGTGATGACTGTAGTAGGAACATTGAGGTTCTGAGCACGAACCAAAGCGTAAGCATCGTCCTTATTGCTTACTACGATTGGGATCTGCACTTCAGGATTGTTCTGGAAATAGCGTATGATATTTTCGCAGTTGGTACCTCCGCCTGATACAAAGATTGCTAATTTTTTCATATTGTGTCTGTTTAATCGTTTTTGAATTGTCGCTCACAAAAAATAAAGGTCGTCTCAAAACAGGGATGACCTTGATATATTGCAAAGGTAATCATTATTAATGGGTTCCTTTCCTTCCTTTTGCTGCTTTTTTCCTTTCGATCGGCAAAGTGACAAGAGATAAGACAGCAGAAGCCTCTACGACACACAGTTTTGCAAATCCGAGTTTGCAACATTTACTCCTCGTAAAGGTCACACCAGCCTCTCGTTCCTTTGGTCCGCGTTACGCTGAACACGCCAAACTTTGCACCAATCCATTTTCCCTCACGAGGGACGAACGCATCGGCACACGACTTGAAGCGCTTGCCATCGGTGCTGTAGGAGAATGTGCACTCAGCATTGTAGGGAGCGGTCTTCGTTGGCTTACGCTTTACGCTCATGCGGATCCACACCTCGCACTCGTGGTTGGACTTGTTACCCAAGTCGTAATCGTGCGATGGAATCTGCGCAACGGGCGTTGCCGACTCCACACCTTTTCGGTCGGCATCCTTGCACACTATCTGACTCAGAAGGAACTTACCGTTCTCTTGGTAACGAAGGCTCAATCGGCAATAGTCGCGCCCCATGACGATAAATCCAGACTCTTGTGCCTCATCCCTTGCCGTTACCTTTAGCCTCACGGTACGAGTGAAGTTCTCACCATCCAATCGGCAAAGCCATAGGTTCGGCACATTCCACATGTTCATCTCCTTCTCTGGATACTCATATCCATACACACGATGTCCACCATCACTCATCTCGAAACCAAACCACTCCTGATAGTTGGCATGCCACGAATATCCATGTCCATACAACTGTTCATCCATAGCTACAGGAGCAGCCACCCTATCAGCCTTTGCAATACTCATCATAGGCCAGTCCTGAGTCCAATTGACATCCAACAGATGAAGGATGCGTCCGTATGCACCACGTTCCTGAAAACCTATGAAATGCCATCCATCATCACCTTCCACAAGTCCGCCCTGATGTATACCATCCTGATTGAACACTATCTTGCTCTCGTAGGGACCAAACACATTCTTCGAACGCATAGCCAGCTGCCACCCCGTCTCCACTCCACCTGCAGGAGCAAGTATATAATAGTATCCATTCCTTTTGTAGAATTTAGGTCCTTCGATAGTGTAGTTGCCTTCCTTCCCCAATCCATCATATACCAACCGAGGCATGCCAATCGCCTTTGTACCATCGGCCGACAATTCACGCACAGTAAGCACCGAATTGAACCCAATCCTGCTGTTTGCCCATCCATTCACCAGCCACACCCTTCCATCATCATCCCACAGCGGACAGGTATCGATCAAGCCCTTGCCCTCAACCACGAGCACAGGCTCACTCCATTGGCCTCTCGGATCGGACGCCTTCACCATGAAGATACCGAAATCAGGATCGCCCCAGTAAATATAGTACACACCATCGTGGCAGCGCATGCTCGGAGCCCACACACCATTACCATGCTGCACCTTGCGATAGTGCTCCACAGGCAGCAATTCACGCACGGCATAATTGACCAGTTCCCAATGCTTCAGATCGGTAGAATGCAGGATAGGCAATCCCGGCACACACTGGAAACTGCTTGCAGTCATCCAATAGTCCCCTTCCGCACCACAGCACACATCAGGATCACTATAGTCCGCATACACAATCTGTGCTCTCGCAGCACTCGCAGCGATCAGCAACAATATCGAAACCACAAAATTCTTCATATACCAAAACATATTTAATATTTCTCTGCAAATATAGATAAAGAATTTCAAATCACAAAAAAATCGCCCAACTTTCGAAAAGAAGGGTATACCAATTCCGTCAAAAGTATATACCGATCAAGGCAAAATGTTATACCAGTTTGGGAAAAAGGGAATAACGTGTTGAGGAATGTGATAGTAAGGAAACGGAAAAGTCCTTGCAAGGAGTTGGCCATTTCCTTGCAAGGAGTTAGGCATGTTCTTACTATGTGTCAAGAGTTGATGAGCAAAGGGATGACGATGATTGTATAAAGTAGTGGGAACAAGATAGTATATGTTATTGGATAGGATATGCTATCCAACGGAATAAGATAGTATATCTTGTTGCAAATGGAAAGTAACGTTGAGGCAAGGTTCTTATGGCATCTTGATATGTTGTGTGGATGGCGACTCTGCTTCTTTACATGCGAAAGTCCCATTTTTAATATACATTAAATACATGGTATGCATAATTATTTGTATACCAACAACTACACTATGTATATAAGTATGTACATAGACATTTTTCTATATACACAAAACTACATGACATCGTTTGGCACCATGTAGTTTTGTGTATATAAATATTTTACAAACTACATAGTTTTATACATTCTTAATTGTGTGATTATTCGCCTGTTAAACTATACATGTATTTAATGTATATTAAAAAACATATTCTCGCATGATACATAGGTAGTATCGGGATTTTTTACTCCCTTTGCAGACACATTAAAACAGTAATATTACGCTATGTTGTAAATTTCGACTGATAAATAAATAATGGATTGCCGTAGGCCATAAAGCCTATATCCTACGATTAGCAGTTTATAAACTTAAGAAAGGTGTATTAAAACTTAAAGGGGGGTATTCATAACCTCACATACACCATGTCTGGTGTAACATCGACAGAAATCAGATTGGAAAACAACAAAAATCTCCGTTTGTTAAAAAATGATTGTAATAAATTTCTCTATTTGGTGATATTGTCGTATCTTTGCACTCGCAACATCAAGAGCAGTCGCTTTTAGCGGACTCACCAACCGAGTTTTAGGAACCACGGTGGCCAAGGTACGATGTGGAAGTTTTAACGAACCAAACGCAATATCAAACCCGTTTGAATATTGCTGAGGTAAGGATTAAACTCGACGAAAGTCAACATTATGTTAAACTTCAAAAATATCCTAACATGAAAAAGAACATTTTATCACAATTCGCTTCACAGTTCGCTGAAGCACCAATCACTTCACTTGTTGAATCATTTAACGCGCAGGTCGGAAACCGTGGTTTCAACTCTGCTCGTGCAGCACACGATCATGCTCTAATTGACGAGCTCGCACATCGTGGCGTTGATGTGTCTGCCATTTCTGACGGAAAATCTATTTCATTTGCTCATCATGTAGTTCTCGAAGAGTCAGCCATGAAACTCGTCATCCAAGGCTAACTACACATTATTATATTATAGGTCCGCATTCACCGTCTGCTCTTGGTGAATACGGATCTATTTCATAACTTTACTATCGTTGCCAGAGCAAGATAATGCGACGATGCACGTCACTCTGGTTCGAAGTACGGATAGAAGAACCGTCCTTGATATAAATTTGTTCGGGGGCAAAAGGGATTATCCTTTACTGCACAATTCTCTACACTCATCTTCCTTTAGCAATTCCCATGGCTTCATCTTGTCATAAATATTGTGCCATTCGTCAGTCAATGGGGTGTACTTGCCGAGGGTAAAATGCACTTTCTTATCTTCACTTATCGTGCTGTCAAGAATCTCGTAATTGCCATCTACAGACCCTTTCACCATAGGGAACAGATGAGTTGCCTTGGCGAGTTTTGTCTTGGATTTAAGCGTTGTCGTGTATGTTGTTGCATGATGATTCATGAAGGCTTCACATTCTTCATCGGTTCGCCGTACATAGCAGGTCAAGAAGAACTTCTCTTTACCCTCAGTTTGCTCGACCATCGGATTAGTGTCGAACGGAAGAATCTCATAGATATTACTTGTATTCTCACACACTATGTCGTTATCTCCACCGAATAGATTGAGTTGTTCCGATGATCCCAAAGTCTTAAAGTCAACTATGTGTCGTTTCAAATCAGCTTTCACGCCCACATTATCCAGTTCCTCGCGTCTTGCCTTGCTCATCTGGCAAAACGTTTCCGATTGTTCTATACCTGCAAACCTACGGTCACAAAGGCTGGCTGCAATACCTGTCGTTGAACTTCCGCTGAATGGGTCGAGAATCCAGTCACCCTTATCAGTACAAGAAAGGATGATGCGAGTTAAAACCGACAGAGGTTTCTGCGTAGGATGCTTGCCGCACGACTTCTCCCAACGCCCGATGGCTGGCAGTCGCCACACGTCCGTCATCTGCTTGTCATCGTTCAGCTTCTTCATCAACTCGTAGTTGTACTTGTGAGCCACCTTCTCGCACTTCCTTGCCCAAATGATGAACTCGGTCGAGTAAGTGAAGAAACGGCACGAAATATTAACAGGTGGATTTGTCTTCTGCCATGTTATCACATTCAGAATCTTGTATCCAAGTTCTGTAAGACAGTTTGCCACGGAGAAAATATTGTGATATGTTCCCGAAATCCAGATAGTGCCATTGTCCCTCAACTTGTCGCGACACAACCTGAGCCATTCCATGTTGAACTCTTTCATCTCCTCGGGATTCCGTCCCTTGTCCCATTCGCCTTTATCCACGCAAACCACCTTACCGCTCTGTAGGCTTATGCCACCGTTGGAGAGGAAATAAGGAGGATCGGCAAATATCATGTTGAACTTGAAGCTAAATTCATTCAGCAACTGAAACGTATCTCCATGAGCAAGAAGGAAATCGTTGTTTTGTGATTTATAGTAGGTTTCTATCATTCCATTTCTTGCTTTACTTCTTCAAGAAATTCAGGTAAGGTCGTAAAATTGTACATACGAGGGATATCATTGTAGGCTTCTGCAAGCTTATTTTTTGCACTATTCCATCCTTCACCATCGGTAATCCACACGAATTCATATCCATTCACAGCATTTACGATAGGAGCAAGTTCGCGATAAGCACGAGCAACTTCATTCAGTTTTGAACCACCACCACTATAGAAATTTAACTCAATAAGGAAGATGCGTTTCTTTGTTTTGATTACGAAATCGAATCGTTTCTCATCCTCACCAAGTACAGCTTTAATTTTAGGGAACTCACTTGAATAGACCTCCATTCTATGTGCAATTCCGTTATTGTTTAGTATGCGATGAAGTAATGTTTCGGTAATGTCGCCACTTCTGTTTTTGCGAGCATTTGTGTCAAGACCTGTCTCTACGCCAAACACATAATCAACGAGATCTTTTACATCTTTACGCATAAACACTTCTGACAAGCCTGTTTCCTCAAGGAACTTCATAACTCCATCTATTGAAGTGAACAAAGAGCTGATAAGGTAAGGTTTGCCATCATTATCTATAAATTTCTTCTTATCCTTGCGTCTTGTTGCGATAAGAATGTCCAGCACGTCAAATGCTTTTTTATCTCTATTCCACAACATCGTTACTGCTTCTCTCAAATTTTCCTTACCCAAAAGAAAATTCAACGAGTTAAGGCTTAAAGCAATCTCGTTTACATTGTTTCTGATCTTGTTGAAATCTGAGTAGAAATCAAGAGTCGCATTTGTCTCAGAAAGCTGAGTCATGAATTTATTGAAGTCCTTTTCCATTATAGGTAGCTTTTATATCTTCGTAGTTATGTACAAGTATTTCTGTTAGTTTTCCTCTTTTTCTAGGGTTAGCATTGATACTCCTCGAAGCCCACACGCGTTCTACTTGATATGCTTCGTACAGTACATCAAAGAAGTTGTCTGCCTCGTTCTTTCCCTTGCAGTCCGAATTGCTGAGCATGAACTTGTAACCTGCTTCGTTGATACGGTCACAGTACTCTTTCAGGCGAATCTGTGCATCATCGTTGAAGGGCTCCTTGGTGTAGTCGTTGAAACTGGATGTGTCACTCAGAGGACGATAAGGAGGATCGAAATAGAAGAGCGTGTTGCCGTGAGCATATTGGAATGTCGCTTCGAAATCACCGGTTAATATCTCCACACGTTGCAATAGTTCGCTATCCTTGCGGATGGTCATCGGGTCGCAAATCTGTGGATGAATGTATTTGCCGAAAGGTACGTTGAAGAATCCTTTCTTATTTACTCGATAAAGCCCATTGAAGCATGTACGATTGAGGAAGAAGAACTTGGTGGTGTTCTCTATCGGGTCAAGATTCTTCTCATTGTAGCGGTCGCGAGCGGCAAGGAAAAACTCCTTGCGTGCCTCCTCCGTCTGTAGAGCGTTGTAGGCATCTTGAATGTCCTGAAGGGACGCAATCAGTTCCTCGGGATTGTCCTTGACGGTACGGTAGCAGGTGGTCAAATCTGCGTTTACGTCATTGATTACCGCGTGCTGGATGTTAGGGTATCGCTGCAGCATGTAGAAGAGCATCGCACCACCGCCCACAAAGGGCTCGATGTAGGTGACGTTCTCCCAATTACCAAAGTCAGCTGGTAACTGTGCATCCAGTTGTTCTATGAGTTGGCCTTTACCGCCCACCCACTTGATAAAAGGTTTTGCTTTTGACATAAATGAAAAGCGTATGCAAACGAGAAAGCCCCCTTCCCATTATTAGGAAAGAGGGCGTGGAAGAATTCCTGTTATTTATTCATGGCCTACCACAGCCTGTGTCAGACAACAATCGTCCATTCCACGCCCTAATATAAAGCGTGAACATCGTCGTCGTGACCTTACTGACACATATTATTCTGTAAGTGGTAGTTCTGAATATAATCAGTTACGTCAATGATGTTCGCAAATCTTTTATCTATGCTTTGACTTCGTCTGTTTGTGATCTAATTAAATAGTTATTCTGCCAACACCATAATAACAGATAATTTCAGTCTTTCTCTACAACACACAAAAAACGTAGGTGTACATCTTTGTTGCTCACCGATTGAGGCCTTCCACAGCCCTTGGCAGAAAACAAACAAAGTGACACCCACGTAAAGTATGTAGATACACCCTAAAGTGTGCTAGAAGACTATAACTAGTCTTCAGCACACAAAGGATGCTTGTACTGCATACCTTATAGGCATCATCTTCTGCTATATTTTTGACTGCCAATTTGAATGTGGAAGTTTCAATCGGTCAAAACAGGCATCAATGACGCTTTTAAAATATGTTGTGTTTCATCAGTTTCATGCCATAAGAAACATCGGGCAGTTTTTTATTTTTCGTTTATGTAACTTTTTCTTTTAACTATGTCAATATTATCTGCAACCATATAATATACACTTGTTTGCTTATACCCCATCTTACCATAGACTAACTTATCAAGATTCTCTGCGTACTGTTGAACAATGGCAGAAGGCAAATCTATCAATTCAATCTTTGCCGACTCATAGTTCATTATAGCAAGTATGGGCATGTGTATAACTGTATTTTTTTGCAAATGTACTAATTTTGGTTATATAATTATCAACGTAGAAGTTTATACTATGTTACTTCTTAGTTACACTTCGATATTATTCAATTTTAATGAGTTTCTATATAACTTTAAATCAAAAAACATCTGTCGAGTAGAATCCAACGCATCAAGCATTGTGAAGTATTCGAAGTCATTCTTTTTGTAAAAATCAGTTGCTTTTGCATACGCATCAACTGTTAGGAATCTGCAACCCGCTATTGATGTGAATACCAAGGAGGTCTTTATAAAATCCATTATCTGCGAACCTAAACCACATTTTGCATATTCTTCAGAAACGGCTAAACGGCCAATTTTCATACAAGGGTAGGTCTTACGTCTTTTGCGATTGACGATGTGACGATTTATCCTGTTCCAGATGCTCTTGTTAAGCGGGTCGTACGCCACTTTGTCATTCAGAAGAGTGTAATACGCAACTGTTTTATTCGATTTGGGTTCAACAAATAAATATGTCACCGACATCATTTCATCCATTCCTTCCTTTGCATCCTCTATGAGAAATGCATTCAAGTCATCATCTTCGCAATGAAATGGCGGAATCTCGAAGTCGGGAGACAATTTTATGTATCTTAATTCTGACAGTTCCATTGGCTTATACAGGGAAAGTAGCTATAGCTTTGATTGCTTCGTAGTTGCGAATCATACGCTCGCATACTTCCTTGCTAAGTGGCTTAGGATTGGCTATCATCTGCTCAAAACGACGCGCATCTGCACCGTAGAGCGTTGGAGTTTCTTTGATAGGTCTTGCCATAAGACTATTCGTTTTATACGTTTTATTATGCAAACATACTAATTTTAATTCATAATCAATAAGAAATCATCACTTTTTAATTATTTTTTTTACAATTATGATGTAATTTCCTATATTTTGCCACTCAAGGCATGAAATTCGCACATTTATGTGTACCGCTTCTATATGACCACATAATTGTTGTATACACAGTATACAAAAGTATACAAAAGAAAAACTCCCAACCTTTAACAGGTTAGGAGTTTTTCTGTGATCCGCTTGGGGCTCGAACCCAAGACCCCAACATTAAAAGTGTTGTGCTCTACCTACTGAGCTAGCGGATCTAACCCTAGAAGCTTGTGAACATGTGATTTTTGAGGTCACTCTGCCGGTGTTTTAGACCGTCATTGCTCATAAGCGGGTGCAAAGGTAAGGAGTTTTTCTTGAACTACAAAGAATTTAGGGAGTTTTTTTGCATATTGAAACAAGAATGAGTTTAAATTGCTACTTTCGCTCCCTTCTTTCTGTATGACTTAGCTACGAGACACTTGCAATCCATGGGTGGAGAGCGTCATGTCGATGAAGCGTGAAGATGGAGTGAGAGGATGCTGAGTGAGCAGGTCGCGGATGCGTGCTGCTGCATGAGGATCCTTCGCCACCATGTAGAGATAACCACCACCTCCTGCTCCTGGAAGTTTGTAGCCAAGGCAAAGGTCATCGATCTGCTGGCAAAGCTGCGCGATGACTGGTGGCTCGGTGCCGCTATCGAGCGACTTATTCTGCTCCCACGATTTGCGTATGAGACGACCGTACTCCTCGAAATTGCCCAATTGGACTGCATCGAAGAGATCGAGCGTGTGGGACTTCATCTCGGAGAGGATGGCAAGATGGTCGGACGAGTTGAGGAACATGCCTCGCACTATCTCTGCAAGGATATGCTTGGCGGTACGGGTGACGCCTGTATAATAGAGAAGGTGACAATCGCGATAGTCCTGAAGCGTGAAGATGCTGTCAGGGAGGTAGCGAACCACCGGTATCTGATTGAATCCGGACTGGGTCTGGAGGAGTTTGATGCCGCCCAGGATGCCGCCATACTGATCCTGCCAACCACCACCTGTGGTAAGTAGCTGCTCAAGAATGAGCGAGCGGTTGCCTATCTCGCACTTGTCCCACGCAAGACCGCAGAAGTCAGAGAGGGCTCCAAGCACGGTAGCGGCAAGGATGCTGCTGGTACCAAGGCCGGAACCTGCTGGGATGGCTGAGAGGAGGGTGAGTTCGATGCCCGACCCAAAGGCGCGGAGCTGCTCTTCAAGTGAACTGAAACGCTCGGAGCAGAACTGAGGCAAGAAACCACAGAGGGCGAGGGCTGCCTTAGGTATGGAGAACGGCGAACCGACTTTGTTGTAGAGTGCCAGTTCGTCGAATGTGGTGATGGTCTCTACAGCACCGAGATCGATGGAACGACAGCGGATGTGGTACTCCTTGCATGGCTTGACATAAACCTGAAGCGGCTGCTGACCGTTAAGGTTGATGGCCATATTGACTACGTTTCCACCACGGAGAAGGCAATGAGGAGGGGTGTCGGTCCAACCGCCTGCCACATCGATGCGGACGGCACTTCGTCCCCATACAATCTGATCCATGAAGGTGGTGAGTCGAGGCATCTGCGGATGGCGAACGGCACTATCTACGAGTCCCTGCTGAAGGAGGCTGAAGGCACGCTGTTCGTGGCCTTCCCCACCTTCGCCTCGCAGACGCTCTACCTGAGAGCGGAACATGGCATCGTGAATCTGCTGCATGAGCGGAGCTGTGGATGGCAGAGGTTCTGGCAATGGAAGTGCATTGTCGGCATAAGTAGTGGCGAGATCCTTCAGGTTGATCTGATAGAAGATGCTGTTCTTATAGTTGGCTGCTATGCAAGGTATGTTGTGCAATCGGTATGTGCGGCGCTGTGACTCCTGTCGCTGGAGATTGGAATAGGCGGAAATCTCATCGGCTGAGAGGCGCTGCAATGATCGCCACTCGTCATCAAGCGACTCCAAAGGGGTGTCGGCAAGCATCCATTGGAGCATACGCTCCATCTGTGCAGAATCAGAGCACACAGGGAAAAGGCGAGCTGACTGAAGGTCGGATGTGATCTCGAGGTCGGCTGCACTCAGTCCGTGACGACTGAGCCATAGCGGCACAGGCTGGTTAAGATAGGATGTGGATTCGAGGGTGATGTCGCCTCGGAAGGCATCGTTGAAGCCATAAGGACGAAGCACATAGGAGCTATCGGCATAGGCTACGATATCAATACATTGAGACGGATGGAGTGTGAGATGCCAATCGTTGCGAGGTACTCCCGTAACAACATTTCGGCACGTGAGTTGCCAGCCTTTGGCGATATGGGAGTTCTCCACCCACACATCCGTATTCTGGTCGGTGAGTCGGATGTCGACTATGGCATTCTGAGTGAAGACGGATGGCTGTTGCTTAACCATCTTCTGAATGATGAGGCGCTGATCCTGAACGAGATTCTGCAATGAGGTAGTGGATGATATCATCTCGGGCGTGGTGCCGAAATGGTAGAACTCGCCCCCTTCGAGCGGAAGGATAGCCACACGGAGCTGACCGAGGTCGGGATCGGCCACCGTAGGATGCTCGCCAAGTGCACAACCAAAGTCGGAATAGAGGTCATAGGACTGATAGGACTCAGGAGTGAGTGGCAACGGACCACTGGCAGAAGGAGTTTTGAGCGAACGATTGCAGAGCATACGCACAGCTCGATCGGAGAGGAGCCAGATGCCGATGTCCATTAGCGCAAGGTGGGTCTGCGACAGTTCCGCAAGGCGTGAAGTGGATGGCTTCTGAAGCACGGAATCAAGCACATCAGGGGTGTTGCGGTTCATGAAGTAAACGCCATGGTTCTTGGCAAGTGAAGGATCCACCCACAATCCGTAGCACACCACATCGGCTTCAGGAATAGGCTGAAGTGGCTTAACGGCACGGATAAACACATCGCCCGACACGATGAGAGTGCGCAAGGATGATGGTGCCTGCTTCATTACATTCTCGTAGAGCGAGAGCTGGAGATCGAGAAGCGTCTGCGAGAGTTTCTGACCACGCTCCCAGCGGAACACAGGAACAGGTAGCAGCACCTTGCCACATGCCGCATAGGCAGGCAAACGGCGCGACTGGCCACCAGCATGAACAAGGATGCGCTTTTCCCGACTCAACCATGAGTCGAAGTCGGCTGCGCCATCGGCACCGGCACACTGTGACAGAAGCCATGCGGTGCCTCCTCCCGAGCCAAGCTTATGGCCAACAGGGTCGGAGGTGCAGAAATATTCGGATGCAGGAAGACCCGATATGCTATGGAATTCATCCACCACGTTGGGTGGCAGGGATAGCAACTTTTTCATATAATCAAAGAAATGTGTCGTTTACGGTTATTCCTCAAGGGCGGACTGTTCCGCGGCATTCTCGTCGGAACAATAGGTGTCCACACTACCCTCCTCCAAAACATATCGTTTGTAATATGCAACAATAAGCGTGGTGAGCGGGAGGGCTATGATGAGACCGATGAGTCCAAGGAGGGAACCCCATACGGAGAGCGAGAGCAGGATGACTGCTGCATTGAGTCCTGTGATGTCGCCCATAATCTTAGGGGTAAGATACCAGTCCTGAATGGCTTGAACAATGGCAAACACGGCAAGCGCCATGAGCAGGATGACCCAGAAGTTCTGACCAGAATCGTGCGCCTTCAGGAGTGCCATGATGATGGTCGGTACGAAACCAAGCGTCTGGAGATAAGGCACGAGGTTGAGGAAACCAATGAAGAGGCCAAGCGGAATGGCAAGCGGTAGGTCGATGATAAGGAATCCGATGGAGAACAGGATGCCGACTATGAAGGCAATGAGTGTCTGACCACGGAAATAGCCGTTCATGCCCACTTCCACATCCTTCAGGACTGCCGAGACGAAGTCGCGCTTGCTCGCAGGCACCATTCGGATGAATCCTTTCGACATGTTCTCATAATCCATAAGTATGAAGAACAGGTAGATGATGGATATGAGCGAGGCGATGAATCCAAACAGAGCATTGACAGAACTATAGACTACCGACAGAAGCTGCGGCACACGGCGCTCCACTATGGTAGTGATGTCAGAGATGCTGAGCATCGAGGTCACTTCCTTAAGGTTAATGTTGCGTTTGATCAGATCCTCAACCTGAGCGGTGAATTCGGTTACGCCATTGTCGGTCTTAACATACGAGACCACGATATCCTTGAGCCGGGCTACTTCCTCAACTACAGGAGGTACGATGAGCATCAAGGCCGTAGTGATCAGCGCAATAAGCACTACAAGCACGATGACGATGCTCAGCACTCTCGACTTCACCTTGCAGCGGTTCTGCACAAAGATGACTGCAGGATAGAGCATATAAGCCACGAGCCATGCGATGAAGAATGGGATGAGTACGGAACTGAGTCGTCGCAACAGAAGATAGGCCAAAACAGCGAGTAGTATTCCGGCCACAATGCGTATGAAACGATCGAATGTAATAGTCTGAGTTTTCATGTCGTTTTTGTTATTAACAGAGCACAAAGTTAAGGAAAAAGACATATTTAAGCACCATTTCATTAAAAAAAAGTTGATTTTTGGACGAATAATGGTGATATGAGGGAAATATTTCATAATTTTGCAACCAATAACGAATAAGGTTAGATTATAATCTACAAATCAAAGAACAAAAGAGCAGATGTTATACGTAGTACCGACTCCGGTGGGCAACATGGAAGATATGACATTCCGCGCCATAAGGGTTCTGAAGGAGGTGGATCTCATCCTTGCCGAGGATACCCGTACAAGCGGAGTGCTCATGAGCCATTACGACATCCACACTCCGCTACTATCGCATCACAAGTTCAATGAACATGAAGCGACTGCGGGAGTGATACAGCGGTTGAAGTCGGGTGAGAACATAGCTCTGATAAGCGATGCTGGCACACCTGCCATAAGCGACCCTGGATTCTTCCTCGTAAGGGAATGCCGCCGCGAAGGCATAGAAGTGCAGACTCTCCCTGGAGCCACAGCATTCGTACCAGCCCTTGTCACATCAGGACTGCCTAACGAGAAGTTCTGTTTCGAAGGGTTCCTGCCACAGAAGAAGGGACGTCATACAAGGCTTGAAGGGTTGAAGAATGAGCCTCGCACCATGATATTCTACGAATCGCCCAACCGATTGCTGAAGACTCTGGAACAATTTGCTGAAGTGTTCGGGAAGACACGTGAGGTAAGCGTAGCACGCGAGATAAGCAAGCTGCACGAGGAGCACGTAAAAGGTACGCTCGAAGAGGTGGCACAACACTTCAGGGAGGTGGATCCAAGGGGGGAGATAGTCATCGTGGTAGGTGGAATGAGCCAAGATGAAGAAGTAGGCGAAGGCACAGAAACAAGTACAGACAACAAGCATACAAAAAAGCATATAAACAACTCGCCCGACCCTATGGAAATGATCATGGGCAAAGGCAAATCAAAAAATAAATACAAATGAAGAAATTATTTCTGTTTGCAGCAGTCGCTGCACTTATGGCCTCATGCGACCAGGCAAAGGTTAATACTACTGACAGCGACAAGGCAGTCGATTCGCTCGAAAACATCATCGAGCAGAAGGACAACGAGATCAACGATCTCATGGGTACATTCAACGAAATCCAGGAAGGTTTCAACATCATCAACGAGGCTGAGGGCCGAGTAAACATGATGAAGAACAACTCTGAAAGCAACAATGCCCAGCAGAACATTCGTGAAAACATGCAGTTCATCCAACAGACTCTGCAGGAGAACAAGCAGAAGATTGCAGAACTGCAGGAAAAACTCAATAAAAGTTCCATCAACGCTTCAAAGCTGAAGGAAGCAATCGCAAACTTCGAGAAGCTGCTCGAGGAGAAGAACCAGGAACTTGAGTCGCTCCGCAACCTGCTCGCAGAAAAAGATATCGCCATCGAGCACCTTGACAACGAGGTCAATACTCTCAAGGCAGAAAACGAGGATGTAAAGATTCAGAAGGAAGAAACTGAGAAGGTGGTTCGCAATCAGGATCAGCAGATCAACACAGCTTGGTACGTATTCGGTACATCGAAGGAACTCAAGCAGGAAGGCATCCTCAACAAGGGCGAGGTGCTCCAGGAGAACTACAACAAGGATTACTTCACAAAGATCGACATCCGCAAGACTACCGTCATTCCTCTCAACTCAAAGCATGCAGAACTCCTCACTACCCACCCAAGCGGTTCGTACACACTCCTCAAGGACAGCAAGGGCGAGTACACCCTCCGCATCACCGATGCCAACAAGTTCTGGAGCGTGAGCAAGTATCTCGTCATCCGAGTAAAATAAGTAAAGCGGAAATATGCGAAGAGCATATTGAAGCTTACGGAATAGAATAGAAAACAAACAAATGCGTAGACAAAAAGCACTCACCATAATAATATTAATGCTCACACTCGTGAGCATTAATATTTATGCGCAGAAAGAGGACGACTGGAAGCCCACAGGCGTGTGGCCATTCATCCATCAGAAGTTCTATGTAGCAACGGTGAGTCATGGATTTTTCAAGACGACAAAGACTCAAGTGCCTTGCAACATACACATAGGCAAGAACACGCTGTGGTTCTCAAAAAACGACACACTCATGGAGGCTTTGCCTGGCAACGTGAAGAAGATAGAGTTTGAGAACGAGACATACATACCTGTGAAGGACTACCTCGGACGCATAGTAAAGCAGGACACCCTGCAAGGCAAGATAGCTCGCCTGCTGCACGTGGTGATAGTGGACCAGCACAAGCTCGACCAGCAGGGAGTTGACGTGCTCAACAAGACTCAGAACATCCTGCAGTCGTCAGGATTCCTCTCCACCTTCTGCGCAAGCATAGCCGATGCCAATGGAGGACTGAGAGCGGAGGAGATGCCCGTGCCAACGAAAAATGTGTTCTACATTCAATTCAACGGCGACATCTTCGAAGCCACAACAAAGAATATCCTTGCACACATCAGAGCCGACCGCCAGAAAGAATACAAGGCATACACCCGATCGGCCGAGATAATATCAACAAACGAGAGTTCCATGGTTAAGGTATGGAACGATTTCTTTGTCAACTACGACAAGCCAAATAGAAAACAATGAAGTCAAATCTACACATCACTAAACTTATCACACTCATACTCGCCCTTTCGACGGGTATGACTGTTTTTTCACAAACCCCATTCGAATCGGTCAATCCATTCATCGGGACCGGAGCCCACGGCCACACCTTCCCAGGAGCCACAACACCTCACGGAGCCGTACAGCTCTCACCCGACACCCGCATCGGTGGCAACGATGCCTGCTCCGGTTATCACTACGACGACGAGTACATACTCGGATTCTCACACACCCATCTGAGCGGTACTGGTATCACAGACCTTGGCGACATACTCGTACGTCCATTCGAAGGCAAGCAACACTTCTCTCACACCAACGAGACTGCACAGCCAGGCTACTATAGCGTGACTCTCGACAACGGTACAAAGTGCGAACTTACAGCCACTACCTACTGCGGTATGCACCGCTACACCAAGCCCCTCAACAGCGGTCGAGGCATGAAACTCCACATCGACCTCTCCCACCTCCTATCCTCGAGCGAGTACGTGACTGAGGCAAAGGTGAGCGAGACCGCACCAAACGAGATCATCGGCTACCGCAAGACCATTGGCACATCCAACATGCAGGACATCTACTTCGTGGTGCGTTTCGACAAACTGATAAGCTCTGCCTACCTCAATCGCTACATCTCGGAGGCCGATGGCATGAAGACTGAATCGGCTGTGTTTGATATCGACTTCAACGACGACAATCAGGTGATAATGAAGGTCGGCATCTCGTGCAACTCCATCGAGGCAGCAAAGCAGAACCTCGAGCATGACATTCAGGGATTCAACTTCGACAAGGTAAAAGCCGATGCACGACGTATATGGGAGAACGAACTCAGCCGTATCACCGTAACAGGTGGTACCAGCGAGCAGCGTACCATCTTCTATACAGCCCTCTACCACACCCTCATCACTCCTAACATAATAAGCGATTCAGGCGAGCCACACAAGCGCTACTCCACCATCAGCACCTGGGATTCATTCCGTGCATGGAGTCCGCTCATGACTCTTATCGATCCCGATCTGGTCAACGATATCATCAACTCAATGCTTGCTCACTACGATGCTACAGGCACCCTGCCAGCATGGAACATTCAGGGCGTAGAGACAAGCAGCACCATAGGCTACCATGCTGCATCCATCATCTGGGATGCCTACCAGAAGGGTATTCAGGGATTCGACGCCGAGAAAGCACTCAAGGCCATGATTGCCTCGTCGGAGAATAGCGGTAACGGAAGCCTTCACTACGCACAGAACGGATTCATTCCAAACAACCTTTGTTCACAGTCTGTATCAACTCAGCTCGAACTTGCCTACGACGATTGGTGCACAGCACTCATGGCAAATGCTCTCGGACACACAGGACTCTACGAGAAGTACATGGCACGCGCCGTGAGCTACATCAACCTGTTCGACGGTTCCACCCGATTCTTCCGAGGCAAGCGTGCCGATGGCAACATGAGCTTGGGCTTTGACCCTTACGAAGTGTCGCAGGACTACACTCAAGCTACAGCATGGCAGTACAGATTCTTCGTGCCACACGACATCGACGGCATGATCCAGCTCTACGGTGGTACAGAGCCTTTTGCATCTGCACTCGACTCGCTCTTCACCACCACCTCTGCCACAAAGGGTACGGACCACAACATCACCGGACTCATCGGTCAGTATGCCCACGGCAATGAGCCATCCCACCACATGGCGTTCCTCTACGACTATGTAGGCAAGCCTGAGAAGACCAACCTCTATGTACAGCGCATCATGAACGAGATGTACAACGACACTCCCGATGGACTCTGCGGTAATGAGGACTGCGGACAACTCTCGGCATGGTACATCTTTGCAGCAATGGGCTACTACCCTGTCTGCCCAGGAAGCGGCACCTATGCCACATGTAGTCCGACATTTGAATCGGTAGCCATCAATGGCACAGATATCAAGCTTCTCAACGCCAAGCCTTACACCTATCAGGGTGCCTCGCGTCTCATTTGTTCCATACCATCGCCCGACAACGACCTCTATCTCTTTGAATCCAAGTCACGTGTGCAATTGCTCAGCGCCACTCCAGGAGCAAAGATCCACTACACCACCGATGGTTCTACTCCAACAGAGAGTTCACCTTTATATAAAAAGAGCATGAAGATCAAGTCCACTTCCACTCTCAAAGCACGTGCCTTCAAGCCAGGCTACGAGCCATCGGCAGTAATGTCGGTCAAGGCGATAAAGGCTCTGTACCTACCAGAGACCAAGTATAACATGAAGAAAGTGGAAGAAGGAGTCAACTACACTTACATCGATGGTCAATTCAGCAACTGCGACGAAGTGATCCAAGCATCCAGCATGCCTGAGGGCACGAGTGGACGCACCATCGAGAAAGGAAAGATTCCAGTACTCGACCTCGGTTACCTATCCACTCCATCACATGGCTACGGCATGGTACTTGAAGGCTACATCTTCATTCCTATCACAGGTGTGTACACCATGCGCCTCACAAGCGAAGCTGGTTCGCGCCTCTACATCGACGACGAGATGGTAGTAGACAATGAGACCAAGAGTTTGTTTGCATCCACAGGCCGTACGGCTCTCACACGCGGTCTGCATCCATACCGCATCGTACTGCACGATCACTACCACAGCGACACATTCCGTCTTGAGTGGCTTCAGCCACGCACAACAGAATTCCGCAAGGTGAACAACCGCGCCATTCTCATAAAGAAGGAAAGAGTGAAGAAATGAAAATATAAGATGACTAACATAAAAACCCAAGCGAGACAATCCTCACTTGGGTTTTATTATATCATTGATGTGCGCTTGCTGCAAGCAAATAAAATTGCACTAAGCTGGAACATGAAGCACGAAGCGCGCACCTCTTGTATATGTCGTATCCAAGAACACTTCGCCATCGAGCGACTCCATGATGACACGGCATAGCGAGAGGCCAAGGCCTGTGCCTGGAATATATTCATCGACCTTATAGAAGCGGTCGAAGATGCGCTCTGAGAGTTCGGCAGGTATGCCCTTGCCTGTATCCTCCACATAGAAGGTGATGCAGTCTGGGCGCTCTGTATCGTTGGCACCAAGGGTAACGGAGCCGCTGTCCGTGAATTTGAGAGCATTGCCAACCACCTGAGTCAGGGCGCTGATGAGTTTCTCTGCATCGGTGGATATAGGGAGGCTATTGCTGAGGACTGGATTGAGCGTTACGCTGTCTGGTATCTCAGCCGAGGCTCTGGCGGCTACCTCTTCGATGATGCATCGGCTATCGGTATCAATCCTGTTGATCTTGACCGAATGGCTATCGTAGTTGGAGAGAGTTATGATATCATCCACCATGCGTGTGAGCTTGTGCGTACTGTCAGTAATGGCCATTCGCATCTCCATCTCCGACTCTGCATCCAGATCCATAGAAGGGTCGGTGAGCAGCTGTGCAAATCCGTAGATGACATTGAGCGGTGTACGAATCTCGTGACTCATGTTCTGGATGAAGTACAGACGCATAGCGTTGGCATTCTCCGCTTCTTCAAGAGCCTTGACTGTAGCTGCCTGAGCTATGGTCAGTTCTTTGTTTTTCTGCTCGGTTACATCACGTGCCATCTTCAGCTGCTTGTTTTGCAGGCGGCGGTTACGGTTCCACAGTATCAGACCGATAATGATGATGACCAGAAATACACCTATTATAATAGAAGTCATAAGGAGATGGCGACGGCTGGCTTGTTCTGCCTGATATTCAGCATTTGCCTTTCCCAGGCGCACATCAAGCTCGGCAAGCTCGCTATCGAGCAGTTCGGACTCTATGGAATCGGTAACGAGCGATAGTCGATTTTGGTATTGAAACGCATCGCCCAGCTTGCCCTCGTACTGTGCAAGAAGTATGAGAAGGCTTAGCTGGCGACCTTCGCTACCATGCTCCATTGCTTTTGTACGTGCAGCATCAAACCTGCCTTGAGCAGCAAGCTTCATGGCATCAAGCGTGATCTGCATATCGCTAGGAAGACTCTTGTAATATTCCTCATCGTTAAGCATGGATTCCACCAATGCCGCACGGAAGGCATTCATATCCTTTGCACGAAACAGTTCATCGAGATAGGTCCACTCGCCATAGAGACGATAGATGTCAAAATTTGCCCATTGCTTTGCCAGGTTAGCGTATTCCAATGCCTTGTCATACTGCATACTACCTCCGTAGCACTCGGCTATTTCGCGATAGAGGGTAAAATGCGGTATGCTGTCATCATGTTCAACATATTTCAAGGCTGTATTGAAATATCGTTTAGCTGCGTTGAAACTGCTTCGATACTTGAATATCTGTCCCAGCAGGAGGTTACTTTCGTAGAGTCCAAGGTTACTGTGCTCCATCTCTGCCATCTTCAGCATGTCGTTGGCCATGAACATACCTCTCGAATACTCGCCCAAGCGCATCTCGTACTGAATCTTTGTGCTTGTGGCATCGAAGTATTCCTCAAAGTAATTCATCTCCTTTGCAATGGCAATATACTCATCGATGGTGGAATAGAAAATGCTATCATTGCCTACGTTTGCCACCGCATAGTACTTGATCTGCAAGGCATAGAGCTTGCCGCTAACCGAACCACGGTCAACGCTCTCCCGATAGAGCGAATCGGCAATAGCGATGTTCGCAGTATCGAAAGTATGATTGTGAACCAGGTCCATGCGTAGTTCATAGGCCCGGTCCTCAAAATCTTTCAATTCGTTGTCCTTGTCGGCACGTACCGACAAGGACAACATATAAAATAATATGAATGTACAGATTATTCTTCCCATCCCAATGCACTTGCACCAAGTACGGCAGCATTCTTGTCCATGAGAGGTGAAACAAGGAACTTAGCCTTACCCTTGAAGATCTTCAACACAGCATCGTTGTACGACTCCTCGATAGGCTTCATGATGAGATCGCCTGCCTTGCAAAGACCTCCGAAGAAGATGAATGCCTCAGGTGAAGAGAACGCAGCGAAGTCAGCACAAGCATCACCAAGCATCTTGCCTGTGAACTTGAAGATCTCATTAGCCACCTCATCACCCTTGCCAGCAGCTATCGATACGTCGAGCGACTCAATCTCCTCTGCAGGCTTGTCGCGAAGAAGCGATGGACGGTCAGTATTGGCAAGAATCTCACGTGCAGTACGTGCCACACCTGTAGCAGAACAGTAAGCCTCAAGACATCCCTTACGACCACAACCGCAAGGACGTGCATTCTCCGAGCGATCCATGATGACATGTCCAAGCTCGCCAGCAAATCCATCATGGCCATAGAGCAGTTTGCCGCCAGTTACAACACCTGCACCAACACCTGTGCCAAGAGTGATGACGATGAAGTCCTTCATTCCCTTTGCTGCACCGTACATCATCTCACCCATAGCAGCCGCATTGGCATCGTTAGTGAGCTTGACAGGAACGCCAAGGGCTGTGCTGAACATCTCAGCGAGAGGAACGATGCCCTCATGTGCCCACTTGAGGTTTGGAGCGAACTCGATAGTACCTGTATAGTAGTTTGCGTTAGGAGCGCCGATACCCATTCCCTGAATGTTATCAGTACCACCTACCTGCTCGATCAATGGCTTTACGCATTCAACGCCTGCACTTACAAATGCTTCTGCTGTGTCATACTTTCCTGTCTTGATTGATGCCTCGCACACGCAGTTGCCTTCAGCGTCTACAATTCCAAACACGGTGTTAGTTCCACCAAGGTCAACACCGATAACGTATGGTTTCTGTTTGCCCATAAATATTAAGTTGTTTTTAAGTTATTAAATTTATATGTTTGTTAGTTTCCTATTTTGTAATTATGTGCCTACAATGCTGCCCCAATAGGCATGACGTATGGTCATATTAGCACTAAGAACGCAATTAATTGTTGCAAAGTTAGTAATTTTCTTTTTTTTAAGAAATAAAATGCTTATTTTTGCAGAAAATATTAAAAATTAATCACGTTTTTATGAAGAATTTATTCGTTTTATTGATTTGTATGCTATTCTTTGTAGGACCAACAAGCGCTCAGGCGCCCATCGAAATCAACCTATGGCCTGAGGGGCTGCCAAACAGCAATGGCATAGACAAGACGAAGCCTTTCGACGACGCGACACAGAATTTCCGACCAAGCATCAAGGTATTCCTTCCCGAAGCTTCAAAAGCTACTGGGCGTGCTGTGGTATGCTGCCCTGGCGGCGGATACAGCCACCTTGCAACCGACCATGAAGGATATGCATGGGCACCATTCTTCAACGAGCGTGGCATCGCTCTCATCGTGCTGAAGTATCGCATGCCTCACGCCGTGACCGAAGTGCCAATCTCCGATGCACGCGAAGCACTCCGCATAGTACGTGCCAATGCTCAGAAATGGAACATCGATCCTAAGAAGGTTGGCATCATGGGCTCAAGCGCAGGTGGACACCTCGCTACCACTATCTCAACCCACAGCGATGCGGAGACAGCACCTAACTTCCAGATTCTCTTCTACCCTGTAGTGACCTTCGACTACAAATACACCCACAAGGGTTCGCGTCACAATCTCATCGGCGAGAACGCATCGGCCGACATGGTGGACCTCTACAGTAATGAGAAGCAGGTGAACGCCACCACTCCACCAGCCATCCTCCTGCTATCGGACGATGACAAGACGGTCCCTTCGATGAACAGCGTAAACTACTATGCCGCACTCAAAGCGAACGGCATCAAGGCATCAATGCACATCTACCCTTCGGGCGGACACGGATGGGGCATTCGCGACAACTTCAAGTATCACAACGAGATGCTGAACGACCTGAGCGCATGGCTCGAAACAATAAAATAAGTTCGGACAAACCAACAGACAGTTTATGATTTTTCAAAAAACAAGAAAGCGGATACTTTTGATTTATACGGGTGGCACAATCGGTATGATTCGAAACCCTGAAACGGGATCGCTTGAGACATTCAATTTCGACCATCTCACGAAGCATGTTCCTGAAATCAATGAATTCGGTTTTGAAATCAACAACTACCAGTTCAACCCTCCTATCGATTCGTCCGACATGTCTCCTGAGTTATGGGCGAAGATTGTCAACATCATCGATGCGAATTATGATGACTACGACGGTTTCGTAATCCTGCACGGAACAGACACCATGGCATATACAGCATCTGCCCTAAGCTTCATGCTCGAAAACCTTGGAAAGCCAGTCATCCTCACTGGAAGCCAGTTGCCAATTGGTGTGCTACGAACCGATGGAAAGGAAAATCTGCTGACAGCAATAGAACTTGCTGCAGCGCAGGACGAAGACTGCCATCCCACGATACAGGAAGTATGCGTATTCTTCGGTCAGCACCTCTACAGAGGCAACAGATGCACAAAGAGCAGCTCCGAGCATTTCAATGCCTTCAGTTCGTACAACTACCCTGCTCTCGCCAAGACAGGCATCAACATCAACTACAATACGCCCGCCATACACAAGATGTCGGCAAGCAAGCCATTCACACCTCACACCGAGTCTGACACATCAGTAGTTGCACTGACCCTGTTTCCGGGCATCTCAAAGGAACTCATTGAGGGGGTGCTCAATATGCCGAACATCAAAGGCATTATATTGCGCACATTTGGTTCCGGAAATGCTCCAACCCGAGAATGGTTGGTAGAAGCCATCAGGAAGGCTACAGAAAATGGCAAGGTGATCATCAACATCACCCAATGCCAGAGCGGAGGAGTAACAATGGGACTGTACGAAACAAGCCGGCAGCTACTGAATGCAGGAGTGGTATCGGGCCACGACATGACCATCGAAGCTGCAATAACAAAACTGATGATACTGTTCGGACGAGGATTCCGCGCTAGTGAGGTTCGACACTTGATGAGCACCAGCATAGCAGGCGAACTGACAGAATAAAACCGCTATATATAGAAAAAATATAAATGATACAACTACTACAAATAGAGTTCTTTGGGCTTGACTTTACAAGCACATTCCCTGAGTGGATGCGTGAAGTGGATGTGATAGATGAATTTCTGAAAGGAATCATCATCGGAATCATAGTTTCTGCTCCAATGGGTCCAGTCGGCATTCTAACCGTGCAGCGAACCTTAAACAAAGGACGCTGGGAAGGCTTTGCTACAGGCATCGGAGCAAGTGCAAGCGACTTTTTGTACGCAATAATCACAGGATATGGTATGTCGTTCGTGGTAGACATCATCGAGAATCCTGCCATAGCACTCATCATCAAGATTGTAGGATCCGTCTTGCTGTTTGCATTCGGAGCATACACATTCCGGAGCATACCTAACAACAACGTCAAGGATGACATTCCTACACCTACCGAAAAGAACGACCTGAAGAGCTATGCAATTAGCGGATTTGCCGTGACCATAAGCAACCCGCTCATTATCTTCATGTTCCTAGCCCTCTTCGGACAGTTCACCTTTATCCTCGTTGATAACATCATCCCACAGATTGTAGGTTACCTAGCCATTATCGGAGGAGCACTCGCATGGTGGCTTTGTCTCACATGGCTGGTGGACAAGGTTAGAGCAAAGTTCAACAATAAGGTCCTTTGGTGGATAAACAGAGTGATAGGCATCATAGTGATGGTAGTCAGCGGAATTATGATCGTCTACACCGTGACTGGTCACGCTATCCCATTCAACATCTAAAGCCAAGAGAACCGCGGCATTTTACACCTATTATATATAAATATGTATATTAGCGAGCAACTTAAAGAACAAAACATAGCCGAATACCTGCTGTACATGTGGCAGGTGGAGGACACGATAAGGGCGTATGGCCTCAACATCGACGCAATAGCTAAGGACTACATCCCCCGCTTTCAGCTGGACGAAGATCGGTCGGCAGCATTGTGCGAATGGTACGAAGGCATGATCCAGATGATGCATGAGGAAGGTGTGGAGACTGCCGGACATCTGCAAGTGAACAAGAGCATCATCATCATGCTCATGGATCTGCATCTGCAGGTGTTGAAGTCGCCAAAATACGCCGTCTACTCAGCACTCTACTATAAAGCGCTGCCTTACATCGTAGAGATACGCAACAAGTCCAACGGACAGGACAAATGCGAGATAGAAAACTGTTTCGATGCCCTATACGGCATAATGCTTCTCCGCATGCAAGGCAAGCAGATAAGCACCGAGACCGACACCGCAATATCGCATATTGCAAAAGTAATTAGTATGTTATCAGATTATTATAAGAAAGACAAGGCGGGCGAGTTGGAGATATAATCCGACTCGCTCTTCATTTCTTCACACGTTAATGACAATCATGACAATTGACAATATGACAACGTGGGGATGATGGCAGTTCGTACCCCCTTTGTACCCCCTGCAAAAGTTATTTTCGCAGAAAAATCATCAAATTCCTTGGTCGTGTAAAATAAAACATGTATATTTGCAGCGTAGATAATATATATAATTCAACAATGCCACAAATAAGTGATTTTTACGGAATAATAATCTGGCTGAACTACAACGATCACATGCCACCTCATTTTCATGCTTGGTATGGTGAGTACAAGGTTATTGTCAACATAAAGGACGGATTGGTCAAAGGCGAAATGCCAGGACGTGCACTCCGTATGATACTTGAGTGGCTTGACCTTCACCGTGAGGAATTGATGGAAAACTGGGAACTTGCTCAGAAGGGTGCTGTACTTCGCAAGATTGAACCTCTCAAATAACAACCGCTATGCATACATTTCTTGAAATAACAAAGGCTGAGTACATTGACGGATACCGTCTGCGACTCTATTTTAATACTGGTGAGGTGCGCATTGCCGACCTGGAATCCTCACTTGTAGGTGAAGTGTTCATGCCACTACGGAATATCGAAATGTTCAAGCGCTTCACCATCAAGTTCGACACAGTAACGTGGGAGAACGAAGCAGACCTTGCTCCCGAGTACCTTTATGACATCAGCAAGGCTGCATAATCCCTCATTCCAAATCATAAATCATAAATCAAAAATGCTTCCTACCGCTCCTACATATAGCACCTCAGCTCGCATCTCTTCGCCCGGCACTTGTGCTGAGCCTTATCGAAGCATGGGAGAGGCTGGAAGAGTGCTTTCTAAGCGCTCTTTGCACACCATAGGGGGGGGTACACAAGCAACATAATTTCAGTCGATTATATCGAACCATACAGCCTGCTACGGGCACTCTGCGCGAGTGTCGGTAGCAGGCTTTTTGTGTGAATACACTTAACATATCAAAATAACTAAATTAACATCTAACAAACAATGAAAAAGAAAAACTACGAAAAACCTCAGAGCCAGGTCATCGAGGTCGATCAGACAGACATCATCTGTGTAAGTCCAAGTACATTTTCCCTTGAAAATGGCGGCAATATTGGAGAAGGTAATGACAGCGACTGGGGCTCAGACACCGGATGGTAATCTTAATAATCAAACTATTAAAAACAAAGAAGACAATGAAAAAGACAATATTTTTGGGTATCATAGCTGCATCACTTGGTTTCACAGCATGCAGCAACGAGGATGCTAACCTCAGCGAAAAAACACAGAAGAAGGGCATGGTGCTCAACGCTACCGTAGAACAGCCAGCTGAGACACGAGCTACCATTGACATCTCAGCAGTCGGCTGGCAGTTTGCTTTTGCAGAGAATGATGAGATTAAGGTAACCAACTCTGCTGTTGCCAGCGACACATACTACACCTTCACCAACGACGGCACCAACTTTAAGAGCACAGATGCAGAAACAACGGCAACCGATGCCAACTGGTTTGCTTACTTCCCATCAAACAGCATTGATCTGACAGGTCAGGCTGGTACTTTGGAAGGCGTTGCTAACCTCTACGCTCTGGCTGGAGCAACAGCTTCTGCTACAACTGGCGAGAGCGGTTTGGACATCACCATGAGTGCCAAGGTAGCTATCCTCAAGATTGAGAACAATAAGGGCGCTATAGACATTCAGGTAAAGACAAGCGCTACCGATTTCGTTACTGGCTTGACGGCAAAGAGCGGAGAGGCAGGCTTCGATGTGACAACAAGCACTACTGCAACCAGCCTGTTCAC
>JAKSLM010000013.1 GCA_024401225.1 Bacteroidaceae bacterium
GCGGAGAGGCAGGCTTCGATGTGACAACAAGCACTACTGCAACCAGCCTGTTCACCACTACCACTGCTGGCACTTATTACGTTGCTGTACCAGCCGGTGTGAAGATGGCAGTCAAGGATGGCAATAACGCTGTGAAATCTACAGGCGAAAGCGGACTCACGGCAGGCAAGTACTACACCCTTACCCTAGATATAGAGCCTTTTACACTTACTGCCTTGCAGGACGGCTCTCAAGTCAAGATTGCTTTCTCTAATTTCCAGTACAAGATATCAAGTGATGATTGGGCAGACTACGCATCTAATACAACTATAGAAGTTGACAATGGCCAATACGTACAGTTCAGACCAAAGACAGGATCAACAGTCACTGCTGTCAATAGAAGCTTTACGATGACAGGTTCATTTGCTGCAAGTGGTAACGTGATGTCACTCCTGTCAGGCAATGAGATGGGAGCAAGTGCTTTTTCCGCTTTATTCTCTGGCTGCTCCAGCTTAAAGGATGCCTCACAATTACAACTTCCTGCAACAACACTGACTTCGTCCTGCTATCAAAAAATGTTCTATAACTGTTCCAATTTGACAGCTGCCCCAGCATCTCTTCCTGCAACTACGTTGGCCAATTACAGTTATAGGCAGATGTTCCAAGGCTGTACAAAATTGGAAACAGCCCCTACAATTAGTGCAACTACGCTGGCTAATGAATGTTGTTATCAGATGTTCTATAACTGTTCCAATTTGACAACTGCCCCAGCATCTCTTCCTGCAACTACGTTGGCCGAAAACTGTTATACTTCTATGTTCTCTGGCTGTTCAAAATTGACAACTGCCCCTACAATTAGTGCAACTACTCTGGCTCAAAACTGCTGTAAACAAATGTTCTTAAACTGTTCCAATTTGACAACTGCCCCAGCATCTCTTCCTGCAACTGAACTGGCCGATTACTGTTATTCTTCTATGTTCTATGGCTGTTCAAAATTGGAAACTGCCCCAGCACTTCCTGCAACTACGCTGGCTAATGAATGTTATTCTTCTATGTTCTATGGCTGTTCAAAATTGGAAACTGCCCCTGCATCTCTTCCTGCAACTACGTTGACTAATAACTGTTATTCTTCTATGTTCTCTGGCTGTTCAAGTTTGACAACTGCCCCTACAATTAGTGCAACTACACTGGCCACTAACTGCTGTTATAGAATGTTCTATAACTGTTCTAGCTTGCAAAACGCCCCTGAACTTCATGCAACTACACTGGCTTCGTACTGCTATTCGATGATGTTCTACGGTTGCACTAAACTAGAGACAATTAGAGTACACTTCACAAGCTGGACAGACGTTAATGGAACCACAAGCTGGGTTTATAATGCTGGTACTAGCGCAACTGGTGCTAAGACCTTCTATTGCCCAAGTTCACTTCCTAATGAAGAGGGTGATAACTATATCCCAACAGGATGGACAAAGTCGGATATTTAATATTCCTGACAATCAGTTATTCCTAGCGCAGATGCATTAGGATAAACCAACATACTCCGAGAGAGGGAATCACGCAAACAGCAGCGTGGTTCCCTCTCATCTATCTTATTCATCCGTTCGATCATGAACATTCGAGAATGGGGAACGCCCCCAGCCATGAATATCACACAAGAAGCGTCACAGCGTAACAGCGTCACACGTAACATTAAGAAAAAAAGTGGGGGGATGGTAGTTTTTTTAGCCTTGAAGGGAGAACGGTCGAAGGGGGGGGAAGGCGGTTCCTTTTAAGTAAAGAAGTAATAAGTATGAAGTAAGAGCAATGGTAGGGAAAACTCCTTGCAAGGACTTCATCGATTCCTTGCAAGGAGTTGGCGATGTCCTTGCAAGGAGTTGCCCTACTTCTTACTATAGAATCAAGAGCCACCGGGATAGGTACCATTGGCACGTTCACATAATCCATGAGAGTCCCCCATAATCACTTATTTCGAACACAGATTCAAAGGATTTATGGGATAAGAACGTTTGTTTATCTGTAGAATCAGTGAAATCTGTGTTCAAAAAAAACGATGCACCTACACTCATTTTTTCTTAATGTTACGTGTTACGCTGTTACGCTTTGCAAAAATTCACGACAAGAACATGGTGTCCCCTTCTCGAAAGCAAGTTTTTGAAAAAAAAATAAAAAAAAATTGCATTATCCTGTAATAAATGCGAAACACGTGCGTCTAAGGAATAAAAAACAATCGAAAAAACAAAGAGATGAAAACAAACGAACTTGGATTTGCCAGGTTGGTAAGAGAGAACAAAAGCACGATATACACCGTGTGCTACATGTTCTCGAAGGATGAAGATGAAGTCAACGACCTCTTTCAGGACATCCTCATCAACCTATGGAAAGGATTCGAATCCTTCCGCAACGACAGCACAGTCAGCACTTGGATATACCGTGTGGCACTTAACACCTGCATATCGGCTGACAGAAAGAAGAAACGCAGAGGCACTACCATTCCACTCACCATGGAGGCAAACCTCTACACCGACAGCGATGCCGACACGAAGCAGGTACAGCAGTTGCGCGATCGCATCAACCGCCTCGGCATGGTGGATAGGGCTATCATACTTATGTGGCTTGAAAACATGTCGTACGATGAGATAGCCAGTGTAGTCGGAATCTCACCACAAAATGTGGGAGTCAAGCTATTCCGAATCAAGGAGCAACTCAAAAGCATGAAATAAGGTAGTCGCCTCAAAAAAAAACACACATACAATTATTTCCTATAACAATCTATAACAAAACTTACTATTATGGAAGATATGAATTTCGACGAGATGCGCAATCAGATTGCAATCCTCAAAAACAAGATAGACAACGAAAGCATCATAAGTGACAAACTGATGCGCAACGTATTGAAAACAAAGGCAGGTGCCTTCCGTCGCAACCAGAGGATCAAGATGATATGTGGAGCATACACTATACTCTCTGCACCGTACATTTTCCATTCAATGCTTGGTCTGCCATGGGCATTCGTCATAGCTACAGGAATATTCATTGCTATCTGCATTGCATGCACACTCTACATTTACACACCTGTTGCAGATAGCAACATGATGAACGGCGACCTACTCGAAGTGGCAAGAAAAATGGAAACATTCAAGAAGCACCAGATGACATGGAACATCATCGGTTTTCCATTGGCATTCGCATGGTTTGGATATCTTATTTACAATTTATACCACACTACCAGCATTGATCCTGAGTTAATAAAAGCCATGATATACGGCTCCAGCGCAGGACTATTCATAGGACTATGCCTTGCATTCAAGATGCTCTACAAGGCTAACAAAGCTGCAAACGAGATAATAGAGCAGATAGAAGGGTAATGTAAACGGATGTTTCAAATCCACAAATAAATTTAAGATTTGCGCGCACACGTAAGTCTTTTATGGAAGCAGTAATCAAAAACTGCTTCCTTTTTTCGCATATATGAAATATTATCACTATCTTTGCACTTCAAATTAGAACTATACTTATGGCAAAGAATATACTTGTAACCGGATGCAACGGTCAGCTCGGCAATGAAATGCAATTGCTTGCTAAAGCAAATGATCAATACGAATGGTACTTTACTGATGTGATGTTCCCTGAAGGTACCGAACTTGGCGGCAAATACCAGAAACTTGACATCACAAATGAAGCTGAAGTCAACGAGTTTGTAGATAAGAATGCTATTGACTGCATCGTAAACTGTGCAGCATTTACCGCAGTCGATAAGGCAGAAAGCAATGAGGACTTTTGCAATCTGCTCAACAACATTGCCCCTGGATATCTGGCGAAGGCAGTAGGCAAGCGCAACGGATGCATGGTACAGGTAAGTACAGACTATGTATTTGACGGAACCAGCCATAAGCCTGTGACTGAAGATCTTCCAACTTGTCCTAACTCCGTGTATGGCAGAACAAAACTTGCTGGTGAGGAAAGCGTAAAGGCTGGATGCCAGCAGTACATCATAATTCGCACAGCGTGGCTTTACAGCACATTCGGCAACAATTTCGTAAAGACCATGATACGCCTGGGCAAGGAGAAGCCTGAACTCGGCGTCATTTTCGACCAAGTAGGAACTCCAACCTATGCACGCGATCTCGCAGTTGCAATCATGACTGCCATCAACAAGGGCATCGTACCTGGAATTTACCACTTCTCCAACGAAGGTGTCATTTCATGGTATGACTTCACCAAGGCAATACATCGCATTGCAGGTATCACAGGCTGCAGGGTTAAACCGCTTCACACAGAAGAATACCCTACCCCTGCTGCCCGTCCACACTATTCTGTACTCGACAAGACAAAGATCAAGCAGACATACGGCATTGAGATTCCTTATTGGGAGGATAGTCTTGCTGAATGCATCAGCCAACTCTAACAAAAAAAAGAACAATCAGTAACTTTATGAACGAAATAGAAAGAAGAAGAACGTTTGCGATCATCTCGCACCCGGATGCCGGTAAGACTACGCTGACAGAGAAGCTGCTCCTGTTTGGAGGTCAGATACAGGTGGCGGGTGCCGTAAAGAGCAACAAGATAAAGAAGACTGCCACATCGGACTGGATGGAGATAGAGAAGCAGCGCGGTATCTCGGTAAGTACATCCGTGATGGAGTTTGACTACACTCCACAGGGCAAGGAGGCACCTGCTGGCGATGCTGGTCTGTACAAGGTGAACATCCTTGACACTCCTGGTCACCAGGACTTCGCCGAGGATACGTTCCGCACACTTACAGCGGTGGATAGCTGCATCATCGTGATAGACGGAGCAAAGGGTGTGGAGGCTCAGACACGCAAACTGATGACCGTGTGCCGTATGAGAAAGACTCCTGTCATCGTGTTCATCAACAAGATGGACCGCGAGGGCAAGGACCCATTCGACCTTCTGGACGAGGTGGAGAATGAGCTGCAGATTCATGTACGCCCATTGTCGTGGCCTATCAACCAGGGTGCGAAGTTCAAGGGTGTATACAATATATACGAGAACAACCTCAATCTCTTCACGCCTAACAAGCAGGTGGTGACTGAGAAGGTGAACGTGGACATCAACTCATCGAAACTTGACGAAATGGTGGGCGAACAGGATGCTGAGAAGCTGCGCGAGGACCTTGAGATGATAGATGGCGTGTATGAGCCATTCGATCCGCAGACTTACCTCGATGCTGACATTGCCCCAGTATTCTTCGGATCAGCACTTAACAACTTCGGTGTGCAGGAGTTGCTGGACTGCTTCGTAGAGATTGCACCAAACCCACGACCTACAACGGCTGAGGAGCGACTCGTGAAGCCAGAAGAACCTAAGTTCACCGGATTCATATTCAAGATTACGGCAAACATCGATCCGAACCACCGCAGCTGTACTGCTTTCTGCAAGATATGTTCGGGAAAGTTCGTTCGCAATGCTCCATACCTCCACGTACGCAATGGCAAGACTGTGCGCTTCTCAAGCCCAACACAGTTTATGGCTCAGAAGAAGTCGACCATCGACGAGGCTTACCCAGGCGACATCATCGGTTTGCCGGACAACGGAATATTCAAGATCGGCGATACGCTCACAGAAGGTGAGCAGCTTCACTTCAAGGGACTGCCATCGTTCTCGCCTGAGATGTTCAAGTACATCGAGAATGCAGACCCGATGAAGACTAAGCAGTTGGAAAAGGGTATCAACCAGCTCATGGATGAGGGTGTAGCTCAGTTGTTTATCAACCAGTTCAACGGCCGCAAGATCATCGGTACAGTAGGACAGCTTCAGTTTGAGGTGATCCAGTACCGTCTTGAGAACGAATACAACGCAAAGTGCCGTTGGGAGCCTATCTCGCTCTACAAGGCTTGCTGGATAGAAAGCGACGACGAAGCTGAGCTTGAGGCGTTCAAGAAGCGCAAGTATCAGTACATGGCCAAGGATAAGGACGGAAGAGATGTGTTCCTCGCCGACTCTGGCTATGTGCTCCAGATGGCACAGCAGGATTTCAAGAACATCAAGTTCCACTTTACAAGCGAGTTTTAGAAAGACCTATGTTACAGGATGAAGTAAAGAAGGCAGTTGAGGTATTGAAGGCTGGAGGCGTGATACTCTACCCTACCGATACCGTATGGGGAATAGGTTGCGATGCTACCAATCCCGAAGCCGTGAAGAAAGTATATGCCATCAAGCGCAGAGACGACAGTAAGGCACTTATCAGTTTGGTCGACAGCGATGTAAGACTACAAAGGTATGTGCGCAACGTGGCCGATGTGACTTGGGACATGATAGAACTGAGCGAGAAACCGCTTACCATCATCTTTGACAAGGTGACAGGACTGGCTCCAAACCTCATTGCCGAGGATGGCAGCGCTGGAATACGCGTCACTCGCGAGGAGTTCAGCAAGGAGCTGTGCTTCCGCTTCCAAAAGCCTATAGTCTCGACATCTGCCAACATCAGCGGCGAACCTACTGCCTTAACATACGACGAGATAAGCGACGAGATAAAGGATGCCGTGGACTACATCGTGAAGTACAACAGGCAATGCAAGGAGAAGCATAAGCCTTCGTCAATCATTAAGATGAGCGCGAATGGACAGTTCTCGATTATAAGAGAGTAGAGGGGAGAGGTTAGAGGAGATAGGTTAAAGGTTAGAGGTTAAAGCAAGGATATTTATGTTTTGGGGATTCAGACGAAAAGAGTTGACCTTCCTTAACACCGTAACGGAATGGGTTAAGGATGGGCGCACGCAGAAGCAGGTTATCATGATCATCAGTCTCATGGTAGGCTTGGTCTGTGGCCTGTCTGCCTTCGTGCTGAAAACTATCATCGAGGAGATAAAGCATTTCCTCACGTCCGAATTCATCGCAACCGAAACCAACTGGCTGTACTTCCTCTATCCTGCTATCGGTATCGCCATCACCGCCCTCTTTGTCAAGTATATAGTAAGAGGCGACATCAGTCATGGTGTGACAAAGATCCTGTACTCCATGGCACGAGGCCGAAGCCGCATCAAATCGCACAATCGCTGGTCGAGCATCATCGCATCGGCCATAACCATCGGATTCGGAGGATCGGTAGGAGCCGAGGCACCTATCGTACTTACTGGCTCGGCATGGGGATCGGACTTCGGCAAACGCTTCCACCTGCCTCCAAACAGCATCATGCTCCTTGTAGGATGCGGTGCTGCAGGTGCAGTATCAGCAGTATTCAAGGCTCCGATTGCCGGACTCATGTTTGTCATCGAGGTATTGATGCTTGAACTCAACATGTCGTCCCTGCTTCCATTGCTTGTGTCAAGCATCACCGCAGTATGTGTTTCATACGGACTCTACGGCATGGATCCGCAGTTTGACTTCAGCATGTCAAAAGCATTTTCGATCGATGTCATCCCTGGATGCATCCTGCTTGGTGTGTGTTGCGGACTCATCTCCCTGTACTTCACCAGAGCCATGAACTGGTTTGAGGGAATATTCGGAAAGATAAAGAAGAAGCGATATAAGTTCGTGCTTGGAGCATCGGTGCTTGGTATACTCATATTCTTCTTCCCGGCAATGTACGGAGAGGGATATGACGTTATCAACCAACTGATCAACGACGCAAAGCCTGAGGAAATCCTGCACAACTCCATCTTCTACGGAGACGAGCAGAACCTCCTGATCTATCTTGGATTCGTATTGATGTTCAAGGTCTTCGCTACCACAGCCACTAATGGTGGTGGCGGATGTGGTGGAACATTTGCCCCAAGCCTCTTCTTAGGATGCATAGCAGGATTCCTGTTTGCCCACATCTGGGATGGAGCGTTCGGCCTGGTATTAGGCAACACGTTCTACCTCGCTTCACGCAACTGCGGCCTATACGGAATGGCAGGCCTCATGTCGGGTGTGATGCATGCTCCACTCACGGGCATCTTCCTCATTGCAGAACTTACCGGTGGATACAACCTTTTCGTTCCGCTGATGATAGTATCGGCAGTCTCCTACCTAACTATCAATGTGTTCGAGCCTCACAGCATCTACGCCTACCGTCTTGCACGAAGGGGCGAGCTGCTGACTCACAATAAAGACAAGGCCATCCTGACAGTACTCAGCATGGAGTCGCTCATAGAGAAGGACTACCGTACGCTGAACATCGACATGGATCTTGGCAAGATGACCGTTGAAATATCGAAAGCACATAGAAACATATTCCCTGTGATCGACAGAGCTGGCAAATTTGCAGGAGTAGTATCGCTCGACTCCGTACGCAAGTACATCTTCCGCCCAGAACTGTATCACAAATACTTCGTGACATCATTCATGAAGGAACCTCCATCGCTTCTCAACACCAACGACACGCTCGAAACGGTAACGAAGAAGTTTGAGGAGACTGGGGCATGGAACCTCCCTGTGGTGGATGAGGAGATGCGCTACATGGGCTTCATAAGCCGCAGCGGACTGTTCAATTCATATCGACAGACGCTTATCAAGTTCTCACAGGAGTAACATCTTCATAGTGCATTCGCACAAAGACTTAGAATCAGAACAGTATGACAAAAGAAGAATTCAGAATAGTATACATGGGAACTCCCGACTTCGCAGTCGAGAGCCTTAAAGCACTTGTGGAAGGAGGATACAACGTGGTAGCAGTAGTCACCATGCCCGACAAACCGATGGGCAGACATGGCAGCGTGCTGCAACCAAGTCCGGTGAAGCAATACGCCCTGGAGAAGGGATTGAAGATTATGCAACCGGAGAAGCTTAAGGATCCAGCCTTCGTTGAGGAACTGAGAGCGCTGAAAGCCGACCTTCAGATCGTGGTTGCATTCCGCATGCTTCCAGAGGTAGTGTGGAGCATGCCTCCTTACGGCACATTCAATGCTCACGCATCATTGCTCCCAAAGTACAGAGGTGCTGCACCTATCAACTGGGCTGTGATAAACGGCGATACCGAAACAGGAATCACCACCTTCATGCTAAAACATGAGATAGACACCGGTGACATTATCGATCAGGTTCGCATTCCAATCGCAGAAACCGATAACGTGGAGATAGTTCACGACCGACTGATGGAACTGAGTGGCAAACTGGTAACAAAAACTGTTGACAGCATTATCAATGGCACATTCAAGACTACTCCGCAGGATAGCATAGAAAATGCAGAGTTGACTCCCGCTCCAAAGATATTCAGAGACACTTGCCGCATAAACTGGAACCAGCCAGCCAAGAAAGTGTACGACTTCATTCGCGGTTTGAGTCCCTACCCTGCAGCATGGACCACTTTGGATGGAAAATCCGTAAAGATATATGAGGCAGGCATTGAACACAATGCACCAGCTGATGCAAGCTTGCCATGCGGAAGCATCATGTGCGATGGAAAGACATACCTGAAAGTGAAGGCTGAGGATGCGTGGCTATCGATTCACATGCTTCAACTCGAGGGCAAGAAGCGAATGCCTGTTGCCGACTTGCTTCGAGGCGCAAAATTCGGGGCAGATGCCCGCTTTGAATAAGGTAATAACGTACATTACGGATATAAATTGTGCTCCAGATGCAAAAAAATTGCGTCTGGAGTTGTTTTTTTCATAAATAATTGCTTACTTTGCACCCAATTAAACATTTTACTCACTCTTAAAACCCCATATTGCCTATAGGAAACAACATTACGCTAACCAATTAAAACAGCTTAATGAAAGAACTGAATGAACTTACCGACGAGGAGTTGGTAAGATTGTACATAGAAGGCAATGGTAGCGCATTTGATGTAATCCTGGCTCGCTATAAGAGTAAAGTGTTTACATATCTCATGTACTCATTTAATAACAACCAAGAATTGGCAGAGGACTTCTTCCAGGAAGTTTTCATGCGAATCGTTGTGCGCTTGAAGAATGGTGCTTACACGGAGAATGGAAAATTCTCCAACTGGCTTATGCGCATCGTACACAACATGGTTGTCGATCATTTCCGTAAGTCGTACAAAGAACTTGACTTAGTATCTACTGATGAATATGAAGTCGACATTCTCAACAACCCTGTAGTTGCAACAAACGAGAATCGCGAAAAGGAGATTATCGACGAGCAGCTGGTAACCGATGTGCAGGACTTGATTAAGCTTCTTCCTCCAGCACAAAAGGAAGTGCTCTTGTTGAGATACTACAAGGACATGAGCTTTAAGGAGATTGCCGAGCAGACAAATTGCAGCATCAATACAGCATTGGGCAGAATGCGTTATGCCATCATGAACCTTAAGAAGCTGGCTAACGACTACGGCATTTGCGCATAAAAGAATTAACGACATAAAAAAACCTGCGAGACTAAGTCTTGCAGGTCTATTCTCTCAAGGTTCAAAGAACCCTAGATATTCGTTTGCGTCTGATTACTCAGCAACTGTAGAGTCGCAGCAAGTAGAGTCGCAGCACTCAGAAAGAGTGTCAACTACCTGTGCAGCAGCCTCAGCAGCAGCGATAGAATCTGAATCTACTGTAGACTCGTTAGCAGGAGTGTTACCACCACATGATGCGAAAGACATTGCTACAACAGCAGCAAACATAAATACCAACTTCTTCATTTTTCTTTTACTTTAATTTGTTAAACAATCAATTTGCTTTCAAAACCGATGCAAAGTTACGTACTTTTTGCATACATTATTCCGAGAATTGCAAATATTTAATGTTTTGGGCAATAATTTCCTTTATTGTTAACAAATAAGCACAATTTAAATGTATTTTAGAAGTCAAGGTATAATTACGACATCATACATACATTAAGTCGGACATCACATCGTTCGATACGAAAACGCCCTTACGAGTCAGTTTAATACGATCAGCTTCGACCTCTAGCCTACCCTCTCTCAAGTGCGAATCAGCATTATCCATAAAGTAACGAAGAAGCGACTCCCCAAAAGACCTCCTGAGTTCTGAAAGACTGATGCCCTCACGAGTACGGAGACCAGTAAACACAAACTCATCGTAACGTTGCGATTGACTCAAGCTCTCTGTAATCGGTTCTTTTTTTGCAAAGTAATCTGCCAGCGATTCTGCATTATACTGGCGTGTCTCGCCATCGTACGAATGTGCTCCAGCACCAACACCGAGATAATGTACACCCCTCCAATAGCAAGAGTTATGACGTGAGAAGCGTCCTGGCTGGCAGAAATTTGATATCTCATAATGCTCATATCCTGCACTTGTCAAAGCATCTACAAGATACTCATACATCTGCAACGATACTTCTTCGTCGATCTCGGTCACAACGCCATCATCCAGCATCCTCGAAAGCAAAGTTCCATCATCGTACATGAGGGAATAAGCAGAAATATGCTGAACGTCAAGGGCCAATGCCTGCTGCACATCGGCCTTCCATTCATTCAAAGACTGCCCTGGGAAACCAAACATAAGATCGATGCTGATGTTATCAAAACCCGCATGCTTTGCATCCATCACAGCTCTTACAGCTTGCGAAGCATCGTGTCGGCGATGCAGAAAACGCAACCTTGCATCATCGAACGACTGAACACCCATTGACAATCGATTGATTCCAGCCTCACGCAATTGGCACAAATACTCGGGCGTAAGATCGTCAGGATTGCCTTCCATTGTAATCTCCGCTCCCTCGCGTACATTATATATATAATATACAGAGTCCAGGATTCTGCGGATATGAGCTACAGATAACTGCGATGGAGTGCCTCCTCCGAAATACACAGTATCGACCGGATCACCCTTCAAGTACTCACGGCGCGAATCCAACTCCTCACACACAGCATCAACATACCGCTCACGTTCAGCAAGCGAAGTGGTTGAGAAGAAACCGCAATAGATACATCGGGTTTTACAGAAAGGAATATGTATATAAACAGCTGACATCGACACAAATTTAAGAGTTTTTTTTGTAAAAAAGGATAAAATGTTGTACAACATAAAAAAAAAGTAAAGCATCTGCCAAAAAAGACGTAATTTTATGCCCAAATTCGAAGATTGAGCGCAACTCATGCAGCGACACGTACTCACGTATACCAATTGAGCAAGACTCAATATCTAGAAATAACCTTAAAAAAAAGAAGATAATTATGAAAGTTTATCAGACCAATGAAATCAAGAACATCGCATTACTTGGTAATGACGGTGCGGGTAAGACCACGCTCACTGAAGCACTCCTTTACGAAGCTGGCATCATTAGCAGACGTGGTCGAATCACTCAAAAGAACACAGTAAGTGACTACTTCCCTGTAGAGCAGGAATATGGTTACTCAGTATTCTCAACTGTATACCATGTTGAGTGGAACAACAAGAAACTTAATATTATCGACTGTCCTGGTTCAGACGACTTCGTTGGCGCAGCAATGACTGCTCTCAACGTTACAGACACAGCAATCCTCCTTCTCAACGGTCAGTACGGACCTGAAGTAGGAACTCAGAACCACTTCCGTTACACAGAAAAGCTTGGCAAGCCAGTCATCTTCCTCGTTAACCAGCTCGACTCAGACAAGTGCGACTACAACAATGTCCTCGAGCAGTTGACAGACATCTATGGCCCTAAGGTTGTGCCAATCCAATACCCTCTCAACGAAGGTCCAGACTTCAATTCCCTTATCGACGTACTCCTCATGAAGAAGTACTCATGGAAGCCAGAAGGTGGCGCTCCTACCATTGAGGACATCCCTGCCGACCAGATGGAAAAGGCCATGGAGATGCACAAGGCCCTCGTAGAAGCTGCAGCTGAAAACGACGAGAACCTCATGGAGAAGTTCTTCGAGACTGAGACCCTGACTGAGGATGAGATGCGCGAAGGTATCCGTAAGGGCCTTGCAGCTCGCAGCATGTTCCCTGTATTCTGCGTATGCGCAGTAAAGGACATGGGTGTACGCCGTCTTATGGAATTCCTCGGCAACGTCGTTCCATTCGTTGACGAAATGCCACAGGTACACAACACTCGCGGTGAGGTTGTCAACCCAGATCCAAACGCACCTACATCCCTCTACTTCTTCAAGACAGCCAACGAACCACATATCGGTAGCGTAGCATACTTCAAGGTAATGTCAGGTAAGGTTCACGAAGGCGATGACCTCACAAACTCTGATCGCGGTAGCAAGGAGCGCATCGCTCAGATCTTTGCATGTGCAGGTGCCAACCGTGAGAAAGTGGAAGAAATGGTAGCCGGAGATATCGGTTGTACTGTTAAGCTTAAGGATGTTCGCACAGGCAACACCCTCGTAGGCAAGGACTGTGAGAACCGCTTCAACTTCGTTAAATATCCTAACCCTAAGTATATCCGTGCAGTCAAGGCAGAGAACGAGAGCGATACTGAAAAGATGGTTGCTGCCATCCAGAAGATGTCGCAGGAAGATCCAACTTGGATTCTCGAGCAGAGCAAGGAACTCAAGCAGACCATCGTCAAGGGACAGGGTGAATTCCACCTCCGCACTTTGAAGTGGCGTCTTGAGAACAATGAGAAGATCAAGATCAAGTACGAGGAGCCAAAGATTCCTTATCGCGAGACTATCACTAAGGCTGCACGTGCAGACTACCGCCACAAGAAGCAGTCAGGTGGTGCTGGTCAGTTCGGTGAAGTACACTTGATCGTAGAACCATATTACGACGGAATGCCAGATCCAACTTCATACAAGTTCGGCAACCAGGAGTTCAAGATCAACATCAAGGGCAAGGAAGAAGTCGAACTCGAATGGGGCGGCAAGGTTGTATTCATCAACTCAGTAGTCGGTGGTGCTATCGATACACGTTTCATGCCAGCTATCCTCAAGGGTATCATGAGCCGCATGGAGCAGGGCCCACTTACTGGTTCTTATGCTCGCGACGTTCGCGTTGTAGTATATGATGGTAAGATGCACCCAGTAGACTCAAATGAACTCTCGTTCATGCTAGCAGGCCGTCACGCATTCTCTGACGCATTCAAGAATGCTGGCCCTAAGCTCCTCGAACCTATCTACGATGTAGAGATATTCGTTCCAGGCGACAAGATGGGTGATGTAATGTCAGACCTCCAGGGACGCCGCGGTATGATTATCGGTTCTGAGAGCGAGAGCGGTTATGAGAAGCTCATCGCTAAGGTGCCACTCAAGAGCATGAGCAACTACTCTACTACACTCAGCTCTATCACTGGTGGACGCGCAAGCTTCATCATGAAGTTCGCTTCTTACGAGCTCGTTCCTACTGACATCCAGCAGAAGCTCATGGCTGAGTTCGAAGCAGAGAACAAGGACGAAGACTAACATTCAGCATAACGCTACAATAATAAACTTGGAATGCAACCTCGCGCTGCATTCCAAGTTTTTTGTATCTACAGATGTACATACTTAATATTTTATTACCTTATATGATGATTTCTGTTAATGTATTGTTAATTTATACCTACATTTTAAGAAAAATACCATTAACATATTGGTAGATATTTAAGATTTGACTTACTTTGCAAGCACAAAATCGAAAGAAGATGAAAAAATCAACTATCAGCATACTGGCAATAGTGATGGGAATATCGTTCCTGAGCTTGTTAGGTCTTCAGCTTCGTTACATACACGAGATCATGGACCTGCGCCATCAGCACTTGCAAGAGTCTGTAAGCAGAAGCTTATACGAAGTGGCCCACCAGTTGGAACTTGATGAAGCAACGAGATACATTGAGCAAGGCAGCGCTTCGATCAAGGATATGGACAGCAACACTTCCGATCCATCAATAGCCAAGCCAATCCCTCAGCTACCACAACAGGGCAGCCACCCATCATCAACCATCGAGGCTACTACCCACACAAGCCTGTCGGACAAATACTTTACCCGCAACATTGACCCGAACAGCGAAAAGATGCGCTCGCTGAAGGAGATTATCGATAAGCGATTCGCGTACGAGAAGGCACTGGTAGACGAAGTGATCTACAGCATCATATTCACAGCTAGCGACAAACCACTCGAAGAGCGAATAGACTATACGCGACTCGACCAGCTGCTGAAGAACCAGTTAGTGAGCAACGGCATCGGAGAACTCGACTACCACTTCTGCGTTCTGACAAACAACGGGCGCGTAATATATAAATGTGCAGACTACAATCCGGAGGGTGAAGACCAGAGTTTCAGCGAGACACTCTTCAAGAACGACCCAGTGCAGAGGATGGGAACCCTAAAGGTGCACTTCTCCAACCTGTCACAAAAAGTGAACAGCGACCTATGGTTCATCCTTCCATCGCTTGGATTCACGTTGGTAGTCCTGATCACATTCATCGTAACGCTTGTGTTGATCTTCAGGAACAAGAGAGTATCGGAGATGCGAAACGACTTCATCAACAACATGACTCATGAGTTCAAAACTCCGATCTCGAGCATATCGCTGGCAGCTCAGATGCTCAACGACGCCTCGGTCAAGAAGACGCCTCAGATGATGACCCGCCTGACCACTACCATAATGGACGAGACGAAGCGCCTTCGCTTCCAGGTGGAAAAAGTGTTGCAACTATCGCTCCACGAGAACCAGAAAGCAAATCTGCACCCACAGGACACAGACGCCAACGAACTCATCTCGGGAGTAGTTCACACATTCGCCCTCAAGGTTGAAAAGAACGGAGGCAAGATTATCACCCACCTCGAAGCCTACAACCCATTTGTCTATGTGGACGAGATGCACTTCACAAACGTCATCTTCAATCTTATGGACAATGCCGTTAAGTACAAACGCGATGACATTCAACTGGAACTTAACGTCCGCACATGGAACGAGGACAAGCGACTATGCATCTCCATTGAGGACAACGGTATTGGTATCGACAAGAGCGACCTCAAGCGCATATTCGAAAAGTTCTACAGAGTGCACACCGGCAACTTACATAATGTAAAAGGATTCGGACTCGGACTTGCATACGTAAACAAGATTATACGCGACCATAAGGGAACGATAGTAGCAGAAAGCGAACTTGGCATCGGTACTAAGTTCATCATCAAGCTTCCGCTTTCCGAGGACGAATAACGAAACTCAGCCGCTACTTAGATGCGGACAAGCATCAAATACTATACAAAAGAAACGAACAACATTAAAACAATACAACTATGAGTACAGAAGAACTGAAAGAAGAAGTTTCCATCCTGCTTTGTGAGGACGACGAAAACCTTGGCATGCTCCTTCGTGAGTATCTTGAAGCAAAAGGTTACAACGCAGAACTCTGCGTAGATGGTGAAGAAGGTCTGAAGGCTTTCATGGCCAAGGAGTATCACCTTTGCATCCTCGACGTTATGATGCCGAAGATGGATGGTATCACACTCGCCAAGAAGATCCATGAGAAGAGTCCAGAGACTCCATTCATGTTCCTTACAGCAAAGAACATGAAGGACGATGTACGCACAGGTTTCGAAGTAGGAGCCGACGACTACATCACAAAACCATTCTCAATGGAAGAAGTGGTGTTCCGCATCGAAGCCATCATGCGCCGCGTGAAGGGAAAGAAGACAAAGGATTCCTCTATCCATCAGATTGGCAAATTCACATTCGATTCGCAGAAGCAGATTCTCTCGCTCGGCGACAAGCAGACCAAGCTCACCACCAAGGAAGCAGAACTGCTCACATTGCTCAGCAACAAAACAAACGAACTGCTTCAGCGCGACTACGCCCTCAAGACTATCTGGATCGACGATAATTACTTCAACGCTCGCTCCATGGACGTTTACATCACCAAGCTCCGTAAACATCTGAAGGACGATCCTAACGTTGAGATTCTGAACGTACACGGCAAGGGCTACAAGCTCGTCATCACAGACGCCGAGTAGTACACATCCCCGCTATCAGTTTCGGGAAAAGGTCACAGACTTTCGAACCTGACACACACAATACAAAAAAAGAGGTTGGAACCCATCCAACCTCTTTTTATATCTCTTATACCTGCGTATTAATAAATTTTCTTATTGATGATGATGTGAGCCAAAAGACCGATGATGATCAATACGAAACTACCTACTGTGTACCAATTCTGGTCAGCAAGGTCTGCCATTACAGGCAATACAGTGCACAGGATCATGAGGAGTGCACCTACAATAATAAGGATAATACCAAGATTTTTCATTGTATAGTTATGTTTTAGTTTTTAATGACACAATAATTCTGCTACAAAATAAGCGAATTTTCCGCAAATCACGAAACATTTTTGAAAGAATTTTTCAAATTAGTGTGTTTTTTTTCAATAATAGCAAAGTTTTATGCCCTATCCTTTCTCTTTTCAATTAAAATTCGTACCTTTGCACTCGCTTTTGAAGGAGAACGCCTATTCGTCCATTGATGAATAGGGTTTCTTTATGAAGCATAAGTAACAATTATATTAACAACACAACTTATCAATTGATTTTATGAATCAATACGAAACCGTTTTCATTTTAACTCCCGTTTTGTCTGATGTTCAGATGAAGGAAGCGGCTGACAAGTTCAAGAACTACCTCGTAGAGAAAGGTGCTGAGATCATCAGCGAGGAGAGCTGGGGCTTAAAGAAGTTGGCATACGCAATCGAGAAGAAGACTTCAGGCTTCTACTGCATGATTGAGTACAAGGCAGAGCCAACAGTGATTGCTAAATTAGAGTTGCAGATGCGTCGCGACGAGCGCGTACTCCGCTATCTCACAGTTAAGAACGAAAAGTACGCTGCAGCTTATGCTGAAAAGCGTCGTAACAAGAAGGAGGCTTAATTATGGCAGTTGCACAGTCATCAGAAATCCGTTACTTAACTCCACCATCAGTTGACGTTAAGAAGAAGAAGTATTGCCGTTTCAAGAAGAGCGGTATCAAGTACATTGACTACAAGGATCCAGAGTTCCTCAAGAAGTTCCTCAACGAGCAGGGTAAGATTCTCCCACGTCGTATCACAGGTACTTCACTCAAGTATCAGCGTCGTGTAGCACAGGCAGTGAAGCGTGCACGTCACCTTGCACTCCTTCCATTCGTAACAGACTTGTTGAAATAATAAAAAGGAGGTAAGACAGTATGAAAATCATTCTTAAGAAAGACGTGATCGGCCTTGGATACAAGGACGAAGTCCTCACAGTAAAGGACGGTTATGGTCGTAACTATCTTCTTCCTCAGGGTTATGCAGTACTTGCTACTGAAAAGGCCGTTAAGGCTCTCAACGAGGAATTGAAGCAGCGCGCACACAAGATTGCCAAGATTAAGGCTGATGCAGAGGCTAAGGCTGCACAGTACGAAGGCGTATCAGTTCAGATTGCTGCTAAGGTATCTGAAGGCAAGAACATCTACGGTTCAGTTGGTCCTAAGGAGATCGCTGCCGCTCTTGCTGAGAAGGGTATCGAGGTTGACTCTAAGCTCATCTCTATGAAGGCTGCTAAGGCACTCGGTCAGTACGAGGCTCTCGTACGTTTCCACCGCGAAGTTGTTGTTAACCTCCCAGTTGAGGTTATCGCAGAAGGTGGTGCTCCAGTTGCTGCTCCAGCTCCTGAAGTTGAGGAGGCACCAGCAGTTGAAGAAGCTCCAGCAGAAGAGACAGCTGAGTAATCGACTTTGTTTTCAAACCAAAGCAATTTATAAAAGGTTGCCATCCATCAGGGACGGCAACCTTTTATTTTTTATTTTATGAACCCCAAAGCGAAACACAAGCATCATACAAACAATAATCCTCGAGCCTCACGGCTCAAGGATTACTAGGTGAAATGTTTATACTTTTCAAAAGGGGAATGGACTAGGACTTCTCAGTCCTTTTCATCTTATCATGTATTCACATGTTAAGACACACGTCCGTTAGCATAATATATGTATGAATTTACTTTATTTCCTTTTCCTCTGCAAAGATAAGCAAAAATTACCGAACTGCCAAGAAATAGGTGTATATTTTTTTGATTAATCATGCAAGTCTTTAGATGCAAAGCGCTTTTAGCTTGCATTGACATCAACAAGGTCTTGACTTTGGAAGGTTGAACACATCCTGAACCTCCTTCATGGCTTCATCGGTCATACCGTCAGGTTCGCTGCCCATCGACTTGGCGCACATATAGATATTTGCAGCCTTACAGAGCACATCGGTCTGATCGAAAGCATCCATAATGTCCTGTCCCACAGCCACCGTACCATGCTTCTCCCAAAGCACCACGTCGTGAGTCTTAATCTGCTCAAGAGTAGCCTCCGCAAGTTCTACCGATCCTGGCAAACCGTAAGGAACAATTCCTATGCCGAGCGGAGCGAATGCAAGAGTCTCAGGAATCATAGACCAAAGTACCTTTGTCATCTCGTCACCCTTCAGGAAGCGCTGGATGTGCGACATGGCAACAAGTTCAATAGGGTGAGTGTGGAGCGTAGCCTTGTAGCACGAACCTGTCTCAAGCAGATAGTTCTGCAGCGCAAGGTGTGAAGGAAGTTCACTTGTTGGAGCAACAGGTTCATCGGCAATAATCTCATAGCTGGCACAATCGTCGCAGATGCGAACTATCGATCCATTCTGCATAGGATGCTTTGCCAAGTCGCGCATACGCTTGCCAGTACCCTTGCAGTAAAAGTATTTGCCTTTCAACTGAGGCAACACCATACCAATCTGCTTCACAGGAGCAATGGCAGGCATAGCCTTGCACTCATCATCCATAAACTCTGTCACATTCACTGTGATGTTACCGCCATTACGCTCTGCCCATCCTTTCTGCCAAAGATAGCCAGTGACCTCTGCTATTTCATTTACGACCGCCTCAAGTCCAGGGCGACCTTCGAGAATACTTTTCATTTTTATGTCTAATAATATTAATCCTTATTAATAATTCTCCCCGTATCTTTCCTTTGTAATCTGTTCAAGCGACTTGCCACGAGTATCTGGGCAACCGATTACACCTACGATGAGGGAGATGAGAAGTAGCGCAATCATGCAATAGGCAGCGATGGTGAATCCCTCACCATTGTCACCATAGATCCATGTGAACACAAGTCCCCATGCTGCAGAAAGACCGCGAACCACGAAGAACATCAAGCCCTGAGCTCCTGCACGGAACTTGGCAGGGAAGAGTTCTGAGCCCCAAAGAGCGTAGAATATCTGAACAGAGATACCACCGTTCAGTCCCCAAAGGATCACAAATGCCCAAAGGCCGAACAAACTGTTCACTCCGCCACTTATCACAAGAACCCACGTTGCGAGGGCAAACACAAGTCCTGCTATGTAGAGAAGCTTATGACTGGTGCGGTCCACAATGCGAGCAATGCAGAACGTAACTGCCACTACCGTAGCCCACTGCACGCAGTTCATCATGTTGGAATATTCGTTGGTCACGCCTCCCGCTGTCTCACAGATGTGAGGCGAGAAGAAGCCCATCACCGATGCTACGAGATTCCATGTGAGATAGATGGCTGCAAGGAATATGGCGCTCTTGATGGCAACCCGGTTGGAGAACAGCACAGAGAACGACTTCATGAGTCCGCCCTTCTCGCCCGATGCCTTCTCGGCAGCCTTTGCAGCCTCAAACTCAGCACTCTCCTCAAGTTGACGCTGAAGAGTCCAGGCGATGAATGCCACAACAAACAGAGTGAAGAATACGACACGCGAACTGAACACCTCAACGGCGCTCTGCGCAGCATCAGCACCGAGCACGCCCTGTGCAAGCGACTCTACAGGACCATACAGGTAGCCGCCTGGTGCAAGAAGCATGCCCATGAGCAGAATGATCATAGGACCGAAGCCCCACGACATTTGCGAGATACAGATATTGCGACCTCGATTGTTGACCTCCGAGCTTTCTGATATATAGGTCCACGATGCTGGTACACCTATTCCCACCGATATACCCGTAATGAGGAAACCTGCGAGAAGCATAGGGAAATTGACCGAAAGCATGACTACAAGCACTCCGAGCATATATACAAGGAGGTTGTATGTGAAGATGAACTTACGTCCAAACTTATCTGCAAGGAATCCACCCACGATGGCGCCAATGGCAGCTCCGAGTGCGTTGGCACTGAGAGCATTAATCCATCCAAGGTGCATCTCCGTAAGGTCGAGATAGTTCTTCCAGAGTGTGATGCCACTACCGCCAGCTACGATGGCACCAGCATCAAGGTAATTATTGAGCGACACCGCAAGGGTGCTTTTCAAACTTCCGCCTTTTGCCATATCAACGCTTGCTTGTTACTTCAACGACATACTTATCGATATCACTGATAAACTCCTGTCCTATTGGTACATTATTGCGGACACAGAACTCATCATAAACAGCCTGCCATGGCATAGCCTTCTGTTCTTCGAGAAGAGCAAGAACCTTGTAGCCCTCGCCTGCAAGTTCGAACTTAGAGATGGTGTCACGTGGTTCGAGAAGTGCACGAAGCATACACTTCTGAGCAGCACGCGAACCGATAACGTAAGCACCGATACGGTTGATTGAGCCATCAAAGAAGTCGAGGCCATAGTGTACGCGATCAAGAGCATTGGCACGAACTATTTCTGAGAACAGCTCCTGAGTTGGATCATCCATGATTGTTACGTGGTCAGAGTCCCAACGTACAGGACGTGAAACGTGAAGCATGAGTTCGTTGATGAAAGGAAGAACAGCGCTCACCTTATCAGCAGGCGACTCTGTTGGATGGTAGTGACCTGTATCGATGGTTAGAAGCTGACCATTCTTTGCTGCATATGCTGTATAGAAATCATGCGAACCTACTGTAAACGATTCGAGACCGATGCCGAACACCTTACCTTCGATGCAATCCTTCATCATTGGCTGCTTCTTGGCGAATATCTCATCAAGCGATTGCTTCAATGTATTGCGGTAAAGGGCGTGATTGACACTCACATCCTTGCATCCGTCATGCACCCAAAGGTTCATGATACAAGGATCGCCCTGAGCCTCACCCATTGCATTCGCAATATCACGGCAACGCTTTGTATGCTCTACCCAGAACGAGCGGATGCCCTCATCAGGATTAGCAAGAGTAAGACTGCCCGACTTTGGGTGTGAGAACGAAGAAGAGTTGAAGTCGAGGAGCGTATTGTTCTCCTTTGCCCAATCAATCCATGACTGGAAATATTCAACAGTCACCTCATCACGATCCACAACCTTTCCCTTGAAGTCGCCATATATTTCATGGAGATTAAGACGATGATTGCCAGGAATGAGGCTCTTTGCCTTAAGAATGTCCTGACGGAGTTCATCGATATTGCGTGCAGCACCAGGGAAGTCACCTGTCGACTGTATACCTCCCGACATTGCACCTGCCTGTACCTCAAATCCCTTCACATCATCTGCCTGCCAGCAGTGTAATGAGAGATGGAAATCCTGAAGCTGCTTGAGAACAGCCTCTGTATCAACACCGATTTCTGCGTAGCGCTCTTTCGCTACTTCATAAGCCTTGTTTATTAGTTCTGGTTTCATAATAGTTTAGTTATTGTTATTTTGTTACGTTCATATATTTGGAATATGCCTCATCCCACATCTCTGCATCCTGAGGCATGAATGTATTCAGTTCTATGCTCTTTGCTATGATGCTGCGCATCTCGAACATATCGTTGACCATTCCTGCAGCCTTGGCCTGAAGCATGATGTTGCCGATGGCTGTACCCTCCACAGGTCCCGTGATGACAGGTAGTCCTATGCTGTTGGCAGTCATCTGCATCAGGTAGGCATTGCGCGAACCACCGCCTATCACATGCAGTTTCTCGATTGCAAACGGTGCCATATCCTTCAGGTATCCAAGCACCTGGCGATAGCGCATCGCCAGACTCTCGAAGATGCAACGAGCCATCTCGCGGTAGTCCTGCGGCACGTGCTGCCCCGTCTGCTTGCAGTAGGTCTGTATGGCCTCAACCATGCTTACTGGGTTGGCAAACATGGCATCATCAGGATTGATGAAACTCTGGAAAGCAGGTGCCTCCATTGCCTCCTTACATAGCTGGGCAATATCGGGAGCATCAGTCCACTCCTTGCGACAACGCTCCAAGAGCCACATGCCGCATATATTCTTCAGGAAGCGGGTAGTGCCTTCTATGCCACCCTCGTTGGTGAAGTTGTATTCATAGCTCTTATCGCTTATGATGGCATCCTTGGTCTCGATGCCAAGCAGCGACCACGTGCCGCAACTGAGGTACGCGAAACGCTCATTCTCTGCAGGCACGGCAGCTACAGCAGCACCGGTATCATGACCTGCTACAGCTACTACTGGCACCGCACCAAGACCTGTCATTTGCTGCACCTCGGGCGTTAGCGTTCCTACCACATCCGAAGGATTCACATAGCGACCGAACTGACTTTCCTTCAGTCCTATCACATCTATGAGTTCATTGTCAATCTTCTTCGTACGTGGATCGAGCATCTGCGAAGTACTAAGAATGGTGTACTCACACACAGCCTCGCCTGTCAGCATATACATCAAGGCATCAGGTACGAACAGTATCTTATCTGCCGCCTCGAGTGCAGAGTCATGATTTTTCTTCAGCGTTGCAAGTTGGAAGAGCGAGTTGAACTGCATGAACTGTATGCCGGTCTTCTCATACACCTTCTCCTTCGGAACACGTCGGAAATACTCCTCCATCGCCCCATCGGTGTGAGGGTCGCGGTAGCAGTAAGGATTGCGCAGTATGCCGCCATCCTTGCCTATCATCACGAAGTCCACGCCCCATGTATCGATTCCTATCGAGGCGATCTCCAAGCCTTCATCAGCAACCACCTTCAGTCCACGTATTATCTCCGCATAGAGAGCATATATATCCCAGAAGAAGTGTCCTCCCGTCTGGATGATATTGTTAGGGAAGCGTGTCAGTTCCCTTTGCACCAGTTTGCCATCAGCAATGCTGCCCAGTATGGTACGGCCACTCGTGGCACCAAGGTCGACCGCAAAGAAATTGTTAGGTTTCATATCTGTAGGTATTATTTATATTTCAATACTTGAATGAGCTTCCACCCGCAAACTCCCTGAGCAACGATGTAGGCGGAACCTGCTCTGCTGGCACTGGAGCGAAATATTCAAGGAACTTACGCAGCCTTGAAGCCTCAGCATATTCCGCATCGCGCTCACATACCTGCGACAGGATTGGGAGCACCTTTTCGCGTATCAGTCCCAGTTCGTAGAGCAAGGCGGAATTGAAGGTAGCATCCGCATTCTCCTGATACGGTATGATCCATATGTCCTCGCCCCTTGTCACCGAAGGACAACGATGTATGGTCTCCTTGGCAGAATAGCCGCGATACTGATAGTCGCGCAGAATGCGGCGCAGCAAGCGTATATCAATCATTGGTACGTAGTTGTGGTCATCGAGAGCGATGGCTGTGAGAGCCGACACATACACTCGGTACTTCTTCGACTCAGGAATCTGCTGCGACATTATAGGATTGAGAGCATGGTTGCCTTCGAGGATGATCACATCGCCCTCACCTATCTTCAGCATCTTACCTTCGAACACACGCTCGCCGATAGTGAAGTCGTATCGTGGCAGTTCAATCTCCTCGCCATTCAGCAGTTGAGTCATCTGCAGGTTGAAGAAATCAGTATCCACAGCACCGATGCATTCGAAGTCGTACTCGCCATTTTCATCCAGAGGAGTATCTACGCGGTTCACGAAATAGTCATCGGTCGAAATCGTGTGCGGATGCAGTCCACAAGCCATCAACTGCACAGCCAGTCGCTTGGCAGTCGTCGTCTTGCCCGAACTGCTTGGACCGGCAAGCAGCACAATCTGCGCCCCGCGCTCCACAATCTCATCCACAATCTTGCACAGCTTACGCTCCTGCAGAGCCTCGCTCACGTTAATCAGTTCTGCACCCCTGCCCTGCTTTACCGCAGCGTTCACTTGTCCTGCAGTTCGCACACCGAGTATGTGCTGCCAGCGGTGATACTCACGTATTGTGTCAAACATCTTAGTCTGAGGAAGCTTCTGCACCAGCACCGATGGATCGGCAGTGGAAGGCACACGCACCAGCAGTCCTTCCTCATATCGTTCCACATCAAACAGATACAATCCGCCAGTCGAGTCCATCAGGCACGAGTAGAAGTAATCCACCGTATCACCTAATTTATAATAATAGGCATACAGATCATCCTGACTCTCCAGCAACTGCGCCTTCGACTCCATGCCTCGGTTGCGGAACAGGGACACCGCATCCTCTATCGGGCACTGGATCCTGCTTATCGGCATGTCGGCATCGATGATCTGCTGCATTCGGCACTTTATGTCCTTCACATCCTCATCAGTCATCGCTCTGCCGATCTGCAGACCGCAGTAGTGTCCACCGCTCAGTGGAGTCTCAATGGTCAGTTGGCTATCGACATACAGATCCTCAACGGCCTTCGCGAGCACGAGAAACAAGGTGCGCACATACACCCTCATGCCGGAGTCCGATCGGAGTGAAAGAAACTCCACATCCTTCGAATTGTAGAACCTGAAGTCCAGTCCCTGTACCTTATTGTTCACGCGAGCCGACACCGGCCCGAACTCCATATTGAGTCCCGACAACTCGTACACCTCACGCAACGTGCTGCCCAGAGGCACCGACAGCACCGCATTGTTATTCTTACAACGAATGTTTATGTTTTGCATGGCTACTTTCGTATCTTTTATTTTGCAAAAGTAACTAAAAAAATCAGTACACCTCGCCTTCTGCACCAACATTTTTACGAAATCAAGCAGTTTTTCCGTTAAATCCTAACATTTGAAACAAAAAAACACATAGTTGCATACATTTTTCACTCAAACATCCCCTCCATGCAAAAGAAAAAAACTACCTTTGCGAAAACAAAAAAACAATCATGGATAATCAAAGGGTCAGACCCCTTGATTATCCATCTTCAAAACATAGAAACTCACTTCACAATGAAATTCATCAGTTGGAACGTCAACGGCCTCCGCGCCGTAGTAGGCAAAAACTTCAACGAAGCATTCCTCTCGCTCGATGCCGACTTCTTCTGCTTGCAGGAGACAAAGATGCAGGCAGGACAGCTTGACCTCAGTTTTCCGGGCTACGAATCATACTGGAACTATGCCGACAAGAAAGGCTACTCAGGCACAGCCATTTTCACACGCTACACACCCCTCAGCGTAAGCTATGGCATAGGCATCGATGAGCACGACCATGAAGGTCGAGTCATAACACTCGAATACCCGGACTTCTATCTCATCACCTGCTACACACCCAACTCGCAGGATGGCCTCAAGCGCCTCGACTACCGCATGCAGTGGGAAGCCGACTTCCTCGTCTACCTCCAGCGCCTCGATGCTGTGAAGCCAGTCATCCTCTGCGGCGACCTCAACGTGGCCCACAAAGAGATAGACCTCAAGAATCCGAAGACCAACCGCATGAATGCAGGATTCACCGACCAGGAACGCGAACGCATGACCACCCTCCTATCATCAGGATTCACCGACACCTTCCGTCACTTCTTCCCCGACCTCGAAGGTGCCTACTCATGGTGGAGCTACCGTTTTCAGGCCCGCCAGAAGAACGCCGGCTGGCGCATCGACTACTTCATTGCCAGCACCCGCCTCATGGACCGCATCACCAGTGCCTCCATCCACAGCGAGATCCTCGGCAGCGACCACTGCCCAGTCGAGATCGTGATGGAATAACACCTTCATCACTCTTCATTATTTTTACTTTAGTCTATATTCTTCACTGATTTCAAACCTATATACAAAAATATTGACACAAAAGTATAAAATAAAAGAAAGGATGCATCATCACTGATGCATCCTTCTGGGTGTACTAATTCATTCTAATTATTTTATCCTAATATCCTAATGTTCTAATGCTACTGACGCTTAGTGAGCGAGGGCGCTGATGATGGTGGCGAGGGCTACTGTGCCTGCTACAGCACCTACGATGGCACGTCCTTCTGGGCTGAGACGATGGCGGTGGAAGTGTGCCACTGGATGTGCGTAGTAGTAGTCTGGCTCGAAGTAAGTGTCGTACCAGTACCAGTCGCGACCGCGGAGGTAGCCGTAGCGTCCGTTGTGGAAGCGTACGCGTCCTTCCCAACCTGGCAGATAGCCGTGGCGATCGAAGTGTGGACGTGGAGCTGGTGCTGCGTGGTAGTGGCGATCATCGTGGCGTGGAGCCATGTGGCGGTCGTCGCGACGAACATCCATGTGGCGATTGTCATGATGTCCTCCATCCATGCGGAAGTCATCGTTGTGGCGATCGTTGCGATTCTCCATGCGGATACCTTCACGACCTACATGCATCTCGCGTCCACCGCGGTTCTGAGCGTTAGCTACTGTCATATTTGCGACCATCATCATTGTCATCATTGCTGCCTTGAAAAGAGTATTGTACTTCATAATCATCTAAGTGTTTGTGAAGCGGCCTTGCGAGCCTGTCTTCGGTTAATAACTTTGTTCATTTGTCATCGTTGTTTCTTGATGACGCTGCAAAGTTACGGCGTTTTCACGTCAGTTGCAATGTGAAAACGCCGATTATGGAGTATGTTTCTCCTATTGTTTAGGGGAAATCCCTACCCTGCACGCATAGTTTTTGGATAAATCACTTGCTGAGTGAATGAAAATATGTATCTTTGCGAAACTAACTAAAGAAACTGAACATATGAAAGCTATCAGAAGAATCATGATGATCATGGCAGCATCGCTGATGCTTGCCGCATGTGGAACTACTTCGACCGTGCCTATCACGGGGCGCAAGCATACGCTGCTGGTGGACGATGCTCAGGTGCTGAGCCTTAGCAAGCAGCAGTATGGCGAGACGATGAAGAAGCTCACGCTATCGAAGAATGCTACCAACACGGCTATGGTGAAGAGGGTCGGCCAACGACTGGCTACTGCGGTGGAGACATTCCTCAAGGCCAATGGCGGTGCTAACGAACTGAAATACTACGAGTGGGAGTTCAACCTCGTGCAGAGCAACAGCGTGAATGCGTTCTGCATGCCAGGTGGTAAGATTGTGGTGTACGAGGGCATGATTCCTGTGGCTCAGGATGAGGCTTCGCTTGCCATCGTGCTCGGACACGAGGTGGCACACGCTGTTGCCAAGCATTCGGCTGAGCAGCTATCGAACCAGATACGCCAGCAGTATGGCGCACAGATCATTGGATCGGTGCTCAACGCTACTGCAGGCCAGAACACGGCGGCTCTCGCATCCCTGATTGCACAGACCGGGCTGTCGTTTGCCAACATGAAGTATAGCCGCGACAACGAGACCGAGGCCGACCGCATTGGTCTTATCTTTGCTGCCATGGCTGGTTATGATCCGCAGGTGGCTCTGAGCTTCTGGCAGCGCATGGCTGCATCGTCGACTACAAAGACTGCCGAGATTTTCAGCGACCACCCAAGTGATGAGAACCGCATTGCTACCATCAAGAAGTATCTGCCTGAGGCTATGAAATACTATAACAAGGCAAAGAAATAACAACAAGACAACATAAATAATAGCAAGACAAAAATAGCAACAAGGCAAAGAAACAAATGAAGACATCGTTCCTTTACTTCATCTGCTGCATCTCGGCGATGGGCGGACTGCTATTCGGTTACGACTGGGTAGTGATAGGTGGTGCTAAGCCTTTCTACGAATTGTTTTTCGGCATCGCTGACAGTCCTTCGATGCAAGGGCTTGCCATGACGACTGCCAACATCGGATGCCTGTTTGGTGCATGCACAGCAGGTGCGCTTGCCGACCGCTTCGGCCGCAAGCCTCTGCTCACCACGGCAGCCATGCTATTTACCGTAAGTGCCATAGCTACAGGAGCATTCGACGACTTCACGATGTTCAACATAGCCCGATTCATAGGCGGCGTGGGCATCGGTGTGGCATCGGCCCTTTCGCCTATGTATATTGCGGAGGTATCGCCTGCCAATATTCGCGGACGCATGGTGAGCCTCAACCAGATGACCATCGTGCTCGGCATCCTAGCAGCACAGATAGTCAACATGCTCCTCGCTCAGCCAGTCGATGCTGAGGCAAGCAGCGAGGCACTCATGGCTACATGGAACGTGCAGCAGGGATGGCGCTGGATGTTCTGGGCTGAGACGCTGCCTGCTGCCCTGTTCCTCGTGATGTCGTTCTTCATCCCTGAGAGTCCAGTATACCTTGCCCTGAAGAAAGGTCAGACTGCACAGCACGATGGCGGCGCTGCAAAGGCTTCGCTTGCCACTCTGTTCGAAGGCAAATACGGACGCATTGTGGTGCTCGGACTTATCATTGCCGTATTCCAGCAATGGTGCGGTACGAACGTCATCTTCAACTACGCTCAGGAGATATTCGTAAGTGCCGGATTCAATGTTGACGGCATGTTTATCAATATCGTCATCACAGGTATAGCCAACGTGCTCTTCACTTTCGTGGCCATATACACCGTGGAGCGCTGGGGCCGACGCATGCTCATGCTCATAGGTTCGTGCGGCCTGTGCGTCATCTACCTTACGCTCGGTACCTTCTATTATATGGAAGTGAAGGGCGTGATGATGGTGGTGCTCGTGGTGATGGCCATCTCATGCTATGCCATGACTCTCGGTCCTGTGACTTGGGTGCTGCTCTCGGAGATTTTCCCTCACCGCATACGAGGCGTAGCAATGGCAACCTGCACCTTTGCCCTCTGGGCTGGATGCTGCACGCTGACCTACACGTTCCCTATCATGAACGCTTCGCTCGGCAGCTACGGTTCGTTCTGGGTGTACAGCGCCATCTGCCTGTGCGCATTCATCTACTTCGTGAAGTACTGTCCTGAGACCAAGGGCAAGAGCCTCGAAGAGCTGGAGAAGGAACTGTCAGCATAATCTTTATATCCTGAATTATTCATGATAATATATTATTTTAGTTAAAACACGAATTTTCACGAATTTACCACGAATTTAACCATAAATTAATTTCGCTCTTATGTACTTTTTGACTGATAATATTGAATCCCACGGAGACACAGAGGAAACAGAGCTTTTCTTCTTGTCACAAAGGCTTTGGCACTTCGTGCTGCGCTGAAAGAGGACACAGAGCCATGCGGCATATCTGATGGTACAATCGCCAGAAGGGCGACTCTGTGTTCTCCCACTATCCGCATGGTATATATCTCAGTGCTCTCTGTGTCTCTGTGGGAAATCAGTCATAATTTATATTATAGCCAGTAATTTTTGAATAATTTGTGGATAATTTATGGCAATTTAAGTTATAAAAAATAGTAACAATGTTTATTTGTAATATTCATGAATAATGTAGGACAAAAAAAATAATATTGTACACATAATTAAAACCAACAACACACCAATAACTACTATGGTAAAAGCCTGGAAGGAACAGGTGGTCATTCCCACCTACGAAATAGGCAAAGCCGAGAAGAACCCGATATTCCTCGAGAAGCGAGTATACCAGGGGTCGTCGGGCGTAGTGTACCCTTACCCTGTGATTGAAAGCATCTCGAACGAGAAGACAGACCACACGTACGAAGCGGTATACATCGAGAACGAATACATTAAGGTGATGATACTGCCTGAACTGGGAGGCCGTGTGCAAATGGCATACGACAAGATCAAGCAGCGCCACTTTATATATTATAATAGTGTAGTCAAGCCTGCCCTCGTAGGATTGGCTGGTCCATGGATATCGGGCGGCATTGAGTTCAACTGGCCACAGCACCATCGTCCATCGACCTTCATGCCTGTGGACTGCACCATTGAGGAAGGAAAGGACGGAAGCATCACGGTGTGGGTGAACGAGCGTGAGCGCATGTTCCACCAGCAGGGACAGGCAGGATTCACGCTGCGCCCTGGATGCGCATATCTGGAGATCAAGGGACGACTGTACAATCCGACCGAAGTGCCACAAACCTTCCTCTGGTGGGCAAACCCTGCAGTAGCAGTCAACGATGAGTACCAGTCGGTATTCCCACCCGATGTGAATGCGGTGTTCGACCACGGAAAGCGTGCCGTAAGTTCGTTCCCTATAGCTACGGGCACATACTACAAGATGGACTACTCGGCAGGAGTGGACATCTCGAACTACAGGAACATACCTGTGCCTACATCCTACATGGTAGCAAAGTCGAAGTACAACTTCGAAGGCGGATACGAGAACGACACCCGTGCCGGCATGCTGCACGTAGCCGACCATCACGTAGCTCCTGGCAAGAAGCAATGGACATGGGGCAACGGCGACTTCGGACGTGCATGGGACCGCGCACTTACTGATACCGACGGTCCGTACATCGAGCTGATGGCTGGTGTATACACCGAGAATCAGCCTGACTTCTCGTGGCTCATGCCTTACGAGGAGAAATCGTTCGTACAGTACTTCATGCCTTACCGCGAACTGGGCATCGTGAAGAATGCAAGCCGCGACTTCCTCATCAACATAGACCGCGAGTGCTTCCGCATCTTCGCCACAAGCAAGCAGAAGGTACACGTATGCCTCAGCAACACCAGCACAGGTGCCGTGATCTACGACAGGGATGAGACCATCTCGCCTGAGAGCATACTCGTGGTACCTATACAAGTGACCGAAGACGAACTGAAGCAGCTGCGACTCGACATCACCAACGGTCAGCGCACCCTGCTCTCATGGCAACCGGAACCTGACGAGATAATGCCTATACCTGATGCTGCCGAACCAGCCCTGAAGCCAGATGAGATAAAGACCAACGAGCAACTATTCCTCACCGGCCTCCACCTCGAGCAGTACCGCCACGCTACATGGTCGGCACTCGACTACTACGAGGAGGCATTGCGCCGCGACCCGATGGATGTGCGCTGCAACAACGCACTCGGCCTGTGGTACATACGCCGTGGCCGATTCGACAAGGCTGAGCCTTACCTTCGCTGTGCAGTCAAGGTGCTCCAGCGCCGCAATCCTAATCCTTACGATGGCGAGCCTCTGTACAATCTCGGCCTTTGCCTTCGATATCTGGGCCAAACGGATGAGGCGTTCGACTGGTTCTACAAGTCGACCTGGAATGCAGCATGGCAGCAGGCTGGCTACTTCGCCTGTGCACAGATAGCCACCGAACGCGGCGACTACGAGGAGGCATTGATGCTGATCGACAAGTCGCTCATCAGCGGTTGGCACAATCACAAGGCACGCGCCCTGAAGATGCATCTGCTCAAGGTGCTTGATGCTGATACTGAAGCATTCGCTCGCGAGTCGCTCGACATCAATCCATTCAACTATGCCATACTCTACGAGCAGGGACGAATAGAGGAGATGAAGTGCCTGATGCGCAAGGATGCCAACAACTACGACGAACTGGCACTCGACTATGCCCAGTGCGGACTAACAGCCGATGCTGTAGCAATTCTCGATATTGCAATAAGCGAAGGAGCAACCACTCCTATGACATACTACTACAAAGCCTGGCTCACAGGCAGCGATGCTGATCATGAAGAGGCAATGCGCCAGCCGCAGGACTTCTGCTTCCCTAACCGTGCGGAGGCTGTGCTTGCCCTGTCGATCTATCCTGACGATCCTCGTGCATGCTACTATCTCGGCAACCTCTACTACGATCGTCGCCAATACGATAAGGCACGCGAACTGTGGGAACGCTCAGCCTCGCTTGAGCCCGACTTCCCTACCGTACACCGCAACCTTGCATTGGTTTACTACAACAAGTGCCACACACCGGAAGAGGCACTCCAGCAGATGGAACTCGCCTACCAGCTCGACACTACCGATGCACGCGTGCTGATGGAGCTTGACCAACTCTACAAGGCGTTGCAGACTGCACCCGAGAAGCGCCTTGCCCTCCTGCAGTCGCATCCAGCGGAAGTCAGCCAGCGCGATGACCTCGTACTCGAGGAGGCCACCCTTCTCAATCAGTTAGGACGCCACGAGGAAGCCATGCAGATGCTTGCTTCACGATGGTTCCACGTGTGGGAAGGCGGTGAAGGAAAGGTGAGCGGACAGTACCAGATGTGCCGTACGGAGATTGCAAAGGCACTCATCCGAGAGGGAAAAGACACCGATCGCGCCATCAGCCTGCTCAAGGAATGCCTTGAGTTCCCTCACAACATAGGCGAGGGCAAACTGCATGGTGCGCAGGACAACGACTTCTACTATTTCCTTGGAAAAGCCTATGCCTTCAAGGGAGACGATGCCACTTCACGCTCCATGTACGCCCTTGGCACACAGGGACCTACCGAACCTGCAGCAGCGATGTACTACAACGATGCCAAGCCTGACAAGATATTCTACGCAGCCCTCTGCCACCGCGCCTTGGGCGATGAGAACAAGGCACGCAGCCTGTTCAACCGACTGGTATCGTACGGAGAGAAGCACATCTTCGACCACATCACAATGGACTACTTTGCCGTGTCGCTTCCTGACCTTCTCGTATGGGATGGCAACCTCGACACAGCCAACGCTATCCACTGCCACTACATGCTGGCACTCGGCCACTGCGGACTTGGCAACACAGCCAAGGCTAAGCAACACCTGGACGAGGTGCGCCGACTCAACATCAACCATCAAGGTGCATTGGCACTTCAATCATTCATGTCATGAAACGAATACTTACCATATTAGCATTGCTGTCGGGCTGCACCCTATCGGGCGTGGCTCAGCAGCGATTCCACTTCGGCACAGAGAGCAATCCACAAGGGGTGAAGTTTGAGGTCGACTCCAGAGGCTTCATCATCGGAGGAGAACGCATTCTGCCCGTGATGGGAGAGATCCACTATGCCCGAGTGCCACAGGAAGAATGGCGACAGGAGATTCGCAAGATGAAGGCCGGAGGCATCACCCTCATCTCCACCTACGTGTTCTGGATTCACCACGAAGCGGAGGAAGGACGATGGGACTGGTCGGGCAACAAGAACCTGCGACGCTTCGTGCAGACCTGCCACGAGGAAGGAATGCCCGTAGTGCTTCGCATCGGTCCGTTCTGCCACGGCGAGGTGTACCAGGGCGGATTCCCTGTATGGGTGGTGGATAATGCCGAGCGCGACAAGGCATACAAACTGCGCAGCGAGGGCAGGGGGTTCCTTGAGGAAGTGAGAGGACTGTACAGCAACATCTTTGCACAGATCAACGGTCTGCAGTGGAAGGACGGCGGACCGATAGTCGGCATACAGATAGAGAACGAATGCCGTGGCCCATGGTCGTACTATATGGCATTGAAGAATATGGCAGTAAAGATAGGATTCGACACTCCATTCTACACCCGCACCGGATGGCCTAAGCTCAACGGCAAGGAAGAGTTCGGGCAGATGCTCCCTCTCTATGGCGACTATGCCGATGGATTCTGGGACCGCAAGCTCGACGACATGCCAGGCGACTATCCAAAGGCGTTCCTGTTCAAGGACACCCGACTCTCGGGAGTGATAGCTACCGAGACCTTCGGCACCAATCAGGACACCAACATGGAGCGCAGCGACCTCGACTACCCTTACCTCACCTGCGAACTGGGAGGCGGCATGATGCCTGCCTACCACCGACGCATCAACATGAACGGCAACGAGCCTCTGCCTCTTGCCATCTGCAAGGTGGGCAGCGGAAGCAACCTGCCGGGCTACTACATGTACCACGGAGGCACAAACCCTCAGCGAGTGCTGAATGCTGACGGAAGCCTGAACCACCCAATGTCGGAATGCCAGGCCTCGCGCACCACAGCCCACAACGACCTGCCTCAGATGTCGTACGACTTCCAGAGCCCACTGGGCGAGATGGGACAGACCAACGAGGAGGCATGGCACCAGACACGATGGTTCCATCAGTTCCTTAAGGACTGGGGCAGCGAACTGTCCGTGATGGATGTGGACACCCTGAGCGACCACTATGCCCGCCGAGGCAGTTTTGAGTTCCGCAACGACTACGTGCGCATACTCAATGAGGATGGAGTGGCAAGCGTGACTCCTTACAACCTCATGCTGCAAGAGGGAGTAACAATCAATACCGCTACCGTACAGCCATTTGCAAAGGCCGATGATGCCTATTACTTCATCACCATCAAAGGCCAGCGCCCATCGCTCACCATCAACGGCAAACGCTATTCGATGCGACTGGACACTCCGAAGCGCATAGCCGGATGCACCTTCACCGTTCTCTCCACAGCAAAGGCAAAGAGCGCCTATGTGATAGACGGCAAGATGGAGTACTCAAAGCATGGAGGCATACTGTACAAGGATGGCAATCAGATAAAGGAAGAATACTGGACTACCCACCCTACCCTCACAGCATCCATCTCCAAAGTGCGGGATGCGGGCGCACCAAGAGCCATCGGCATGGGAGGCGCAAAGGTGGCTGAGCAGCCAAAGGATGCCGACTTCGATGCAGCAGCCATCTACTCCATCGACCTTGGCAAGATTGAGGCTGATAGCACAGCCAACGCAGCCAGTCTCTTCCTTCGCATCGGTTACAAGGGCGACTGCGCTCGAGTGTATGCCGATGGAATACTCGTAGAGGATAACTTCTGGAACGGCAAACCTATGCTTGTACGCATTGCCGACCTCATCGGGAAGAAGGTTGAGCTACGCATCCTCCCGCTTGCCAAGTCGGCACCTATCTATCTGCAATCCGAGCAGCGTGCCTTCCTCGATGCTGCACCATCCTCAGGATTACTTAGTCTGGACGACATAGCCGTCATGTCAAGAGAGACGAAGTAGGAACAAAACAGAAGCAACACAATAAAAGCCCGTGTACGAATTCGTGCACGGGCTTTTTATTGTTTATTCCTATAGGAGAGGAATTACTTCTTGATCTTGTAGATGTAGAATGTACGAGAAGGAACTGTCACGCTCTGCGATGGAGCAGAAACTGTGATGCTGCTTGTCTGAGGTACAATCTTCTTTGGCTCTTCGATAGTGTTCTCAGCATTGAGGTTATCGCTATGGAACGAGATGAGCTGAGCTGTGTGGCTGCCCTTCATGCCCTTGAGGTTGAGAGTGACATCCTGAGGAGTGTCGCCTGTGTTGATCACCTTGATGATAACCTCGTTGGTGTTCTTGTCGTATACTGCCGAAGCAAACAGGCCATCCTGGTCAGCATTGCCAGCTACAGGCTTGCCGTTCATCTTGAGCGAGAGCACGTTTGTACCCTTATTCATAGAGTAGAGCTGCTGAACGTAGTAAGAGCAAGAGTTGAAGCTATTGAGGTTGTCGTACCAGATAGCGTCTGGACGCCACTGCCATCCCTCAACGTGAGCGAAGAGAGGAGCATAGGTAGCCATCTCAACTACATCAGCATTGCGCTCGAGGTCGGTCATGAATGCTGCCTCCATGAGCGAAGCGTTGAAGTGGTTCCACTTCTTGCCGCGACCATGGCAAGCATACTCACCTGCAAATACCTTAGGAGCCTTCTTGCTGCGATCGTAGTTGTCGTAGCGGTTACCGCTCTTAAGGAACCACTCCTCGTTGCGATAGAAGTGCTCATCGTAGAGGTCAGCACCGAGTTCCTTCATGAGTGGCTGGAGGCGATCGAAGTTCTCGCCCTCCGAGTCAGGACCTGTAGTACCGATAAGCTTAATCTCTGGGTGTACCTTGCGGATAGCCTCAACGAAAATCTTCAGACGCTTGGTGAATGCAGGGTTGTCCTTATAGTCCCACTGCTCGTTACCTACGCCGAGGTACTTGAGGTTGAATGGCTCTGGGTGACCCATGTCTGCACGGAGCTTAGCCCACTGATTCTTTGCAGGATCGCCGTTGGCAAACTCGATGAGGTCGATGCAGTCGTCGATGTATGGCTGGAGCTGATTGAGCGGTACGTGTACATGCTCTTCGTCCTTGATGTCATTCTGGTACTGGCAGCTCAAACCTACGCTGAGCACAGGAAGAGGCTCGGCACCGATCTGCTCCGAAAGGCGGAAGTACTCGTAGAAACCGAGTCCGTACGACTGATAGTAATCTGGGAAATAGCGGTGAGTGAAGGTGTAGTGCCAGCGGTTCTCGTTCAATGGACGGTTCTCAACTGGACCTACCGAGTTCTTCCACTGATAGCGTGTAGCAAGGTCGGTACCCTCAACGATACAACCGCCTGGGAAGCGGAACACACCTGGGTGCATCTGCTCAAGAGCCTCAGCGAGGTCCTTACGCATACCATTCTCGTCACCCTTGTATACATCAACCGGGAAGAGCGATACGTGTTCTACATCGGTAGTCACCTTGCTGTCGCCCCATACACGGAGATGCGCCTTGGCAAATGTCTTGTTAGCCTTGATTGTTACTGTATACTTCTTCCACTCCTTGCCAGATATTTCCACGCCTGCGTTGCCGATCTTCTGATCGTCGCCCATGGTAGCATTGTCCACAAGGTCGATCCAGAGCTTTGAGCTTCCGCCCTCAGGGCAACGAGCCCATACCGAGAACTTATACTCAGCACCCTTCTTCACACCGATGCCGAAGAAGCCTGAGTTCTCGATCATAGTGTGCTTGTGAGCATGACCAGAAGGAGCCATGCGTACATAGTGAGGATTCTTGTTGAATGGGCCATCATCCTTCAATGACACCTTGCCTGAGATTGACCATCCGGCATAGTGGTTAGGGAACTCGAACGAACGGTTCATCACCAACTCGCCGTAGAGACCTCCATCAGCTGCATAGTTGATATCCTCGAAGAATATACCATACATAGTGGAAGGTATTGGTGCTCCCAGCTTTGATGTGTTGACATCAAACTGGTGAGTCTGAGCCGACATACCTGTCGCAACTGCGAGTGCAGCAAGCATTGAGCTAATTTTCTTCATTTTGTCTGTTTAGGTTGTTTGGTTAATATAATAAATTCAATTTCGAGGCAAATTTACGAAAAGAAAATCATTAAACAAAATAATACATTGCAAAATGTCGAGAAATGTCAGTTTTTTGATGTACCTTTGCACTATGAACATAAGAGACAAGCAAATATTGCGCATTGCGCTGCCAAGCATAGTGAGCAACATCACCGTGCCGCTGCTGGGACTCATCGATGTGGCAATCACGGGCCATCTGGGTTCGTCGGCCTACATCGGAGCAATAGCCGTGGGCGGCATGCTGTTCAACATCATCTACTGGATGTTTGCCTTCCTGCGCATGGGAACGAGTGGCATGACTGCTCAGGCGCGAGGCAGGCGCGACTTTGCCGAGACCGTCCGTCTGCTGATGCGAAGCCTGGGCATCGGATTGGGCATCTCGCTCGTCCTGCTTGTGTGCTCGCCCCTGGTGAGGGAAGGAGCCATGACATTCATCGCCCCATCGGCCGATGTAGCCGACCTTGCCCGTACCTATTTCAATATATGCATCTTCGGTGCTCCTGCATCGCTCGGTCTGTTTGCCCTCAATGGGTGGTACATCGGCATGCAGAATTCGCGCACACCGATGATCATAGCCATAAGCCAGAACGTGACCAACATCATCGCCAGCCTGTGCCTGGTGTACGGGCTCGGCATGAAGGTGGAAGGCGTAGCCCTCGGCACCGTGATAGCCCAGTGGGGCGGATTCATCACAGCCCTTGCGCTGATGTACCGCTACTACTCACGATTGTGGAAGGACGGACTGCCATCCCACATCTGGCATCGCGACGAGATACTGCGCTTCTTCCATGTCAACAAGGACATCTTCCTGCGCACCCTGTGCCTCATCTCCGTCCACTTCTTCTTCATCTCCGCTGGAGCCAAGCAGGGCGACACCGAGCTGGCTGTCAACACGCTGCTCATGCAGCTCTTCACGCTCTACTCCTACTTCATGGACGGATTTGCCTTTGCAGGCGAAGCCCTGGCAGGAAAGGCGATAGGAGCCCGCCAGCCCAAGGTGTACAGCGAGGTGGTGCGCCACCTGTTCGTGTGGGGAGCCAGCATTGCAGCCTTGTTCACATTATTATATATAATAGGCGGCGAATGGTTCATGCAGATGCTCACAAGCGAAGCCAACATCATCGAGGCGCTGGGCACATACCAGCACTGGACCATCCTGTTCCCTGTGTGCGGCATGGCAGCCTTCATCTGGGATGGCATCTACATCGGTGCCACAGCCACCAAGTACATGCTGCTCAGCATGGCAACGGGCATGGTGGTGTTCTTCCTGCTCTACTTCACGCTCATTCCTTCGCTCCACAATCACGGTCTGTGGATAGCCTTTATCGGATACTTGGCTACAAGAGGCATCGTACAGACCATAACCCGACATAAGATTCATGCTACATCGCTATAACACCCCCGACTCCATCCTCGCCTTCTCCACCATGCGCCAGGGAGGAGTGTCAGTAGGCAACTATGCCAGTTTCAATGCCAACCACTACTGCGGCGACCTTCCTGCCCATGTGGCTGCCAATCGCCAGTTGCTGTGCCAGCGCCTCAGCATCGAGGAGAAGCACCTGATTGTGCCTCATCAGACTCACGACACCCGTACCATGATCATCGACGAATCCTTTCTCGCCCAGCCAGCATCGCTTCAGCACGACATGCTCGAGGGTATTGATGCTGTGAGCACCAGCATCCCAGGCGTATGCGTGTGCGTATCGACTGCCGACTGCATTCCTGTCCTGATCTACGACGATAGCCTCCGTGCCGTGAGTGCCATTCATGCCGGATGGAGAGGCACCGTAAGCCGCATAGTGGAGGAGAACATACGGGGGCTGACTGAGCACTACGGATGCAGCCCTGCCCACCTTCATGCCATCATCGGTCCGGGCATCTCGTTCCGTGCCTTTGAGGTGGGCGATGAGGTGTACGACACCTTCAGCCTCAATGGGTTTGACATGAGTGCCATAGCTGCCGAACTGCCTACAGCCGACACCTCGTTTAAAAGAAAAACAAAGTGGCACATTGACTTGCCACTTTGTAATCGATTGCAACTTATCAGTATGGGCGTGAAGCCCGAGAACATCTTTTCCTCAGGCATCTGCACCTATTCCAGCTCCGACCGCTTCTTCTCTGCCCGAAAGCTCGGCATCAAGTCGGGACGCATACTGAATGGCATCATGATGCCCCCACCCTTATCTTAGTCGCGGCGGAATATGTCGCGAGTGTAAACCTTGTCCTGCACATCATCCAGACACGCATCGTAGCGGTTGGCAATGATGGCATTGCATTGAGCCTTGAACTCCTGCAAGTCGTTGACCACCTTGCTGCCGAAGAATGTCTCTCCGTCCTTGAGCGTTGGTTCGTAGATGATCACAGTCGCACCCTTCGCCTTGATGCGCTTCATCACGCCCTGGATGGACGACTGGCGGAAATTGTCCGAATTGCTCTTCATCGTGAGGCGGAACACGCCTATCACCACGTGCTTCTCCTCCTGCTGATCCCATCGTGTGCGGTTGCTATAGCTATAGTAACCAGCCATCTGCAGCACACGGTCGGCAATGAAGTCCTTGCGCGTACGGTTGCTCTCCACGATGGCCGACATCATCTGCTGTGGCACGTCCTGATAGTTGGCCAGAAGCTGCTTGGTGTCCTTAGGCAGGCAGTAGCCGCCATAGCCGAACGAAGGATTGTTGTAGTGGCTGCCGATGCGTGGATCGAGACCTACGCCCTGTATGATGGCCTGCGAATCGAGGCCCTTGATCTCTGCATAGGTGTCAAGTTCGTTGAAGTACGACACACGGAGTGCGAGGTAAGTATTTGCAAACAGCTTTACAGCCTCAGCCTCCTTCATGCCCATGAACAGAGTATCGATGTCAGGCTTCAATGCGCCCTCCTGCAGCAAAGCGGCAAACTCGTGCGCCTTAGCTTCCAGATCAGCACCTGCAATGGCCTGGATGGCTACGTTCTCGCTTGTGAAGCTATTGTCAGCACATTCTATTATCTTTGGGTAGCCCACGATGATGCGCGATGGGTACAGATTGTCGTAGAGCGCCTTGCTCTCACGCAGGAACTCAGGCGAGAAGAGCAGATTGAACTTCTTGCCTGCCAACTCAGGTGTGGAGAGGAACTTCAACGCGTACTTAGCATACAGGCTGCGGCAATAGCCTACAGGGATGGTACTCTTTATCACCATCACCGCATCCGGATTCACCTCAAGCACGAGGTCTATCACCTCCTCCACATGACTGGTGTCGAAGTAGTTCTTCACCGGATCATAGTTGGTAGGAGCAGCAATCACCACAAACTCGGCATCCTTGTATGCACTTCGTCCATCGAGAGTAGCAGAGAGGTCGAGATCCTTTTCTGCAAGGTATCGCTCTATGTATTCATCCTGTATAGGCGACTTGCGCTGATTGATCATGTCCACCTTCTCCGGTATCACATCCACAGCCACCACCTTGTTGTTCTGTGCCAACAGGGTTGCAATCGAGAGGCCCACATAGCCTGTTCCTGCTACGGCAATCTTCTTGTTCATATCTTACTATTGTTGATTTCTGATTTGTTTTTTTCCTTATTCATCTATCTGCCTTACCTCATCTATGCCCTCGATGGAGTAGAGATGATTCATCGACATCACCAGTTCGCGAACCGAATGTACGAAGAAGGTGATTTTGCAGTCCACAATCTCATCCTTCGTCACGGTGGTGAGCGAATCGATGCTCAGGTGCAGCGTGTTCGTAATGCCATCGATAAGGTCGATGAGCAGATGGTAGCGGTCTATACCCTTCACAGCCACCGTGATAGGATACACCACCGACTCCTCCTCAGGGAAGTCGACAGCAACTATGTTATCACCATGAGCCGATGCTTCACGAATGGCATCAGGGCACGTACGGCGATGTATCATTATCCTGCCATCCTGCTGCATGAATCCGATGGTGTCGCCTCCAGGCAATGGGTTGCAGGTCGAACAGCGGCACAAGCCCTTGTCATCGATCGTGTCGAGCACACCTCGCAGCACACGCTTCGCACGGTAAGTCACGCAATGGTCGAGCCAGTCGGCCTTAGGCGAGGCATCCTCATCCACACCAATCTCCACGCAGTCGCCTCGGTACAGTTCGGTCTTTATGCTGCACAGCTTGCCATTGATGCGCGCATACTTGGCCTTCATGCCCAGATCGGTATGCACCTCGAAGGCGAAATCGATGGCAGTCGAGCCCTTTGGCATGATGATGCCTCGTCCCTGAGGAGTGAACACCATCACATCGTCGTAGTATAGCGTAGTGGCAATCTTCTCAAGGAATGAACCATCCGTCTGCTGCTGCGCAATGTCCTTCAGCACCATCTTGAAACGCGATATCCAATCGGCAATGTTGCCCTCATCCATCTGGTACATGCATCCTATCTTCGACCTCTCCACCATGTCCTCGCTGCATATCTGCACATCCTCCCAGATGCCCTCGAGCGAAAGCAACATCACCTTCAGGCACTTGTAGCTATTCTCCTTAGCCTGGTCGATGAGGTTGACGAACGTGCCCGCCTTCTCCTTGAAGGCATCGGTAAGCAGCGAATAGATGCGAAGGCAGACATCCTTCTCCGAAAGGCCCTCGATGTCACACTTCGTGTAGGTCACACGTACATAGTAGCGGTTGTCGATGTGCAGGAAGTCCTTGTTTTCGGTCTTCATCTTGCGCCATATACTGTATGGACGGCGGTAGTACACCTCCGCCTTCGCATCGATGCCAGCCTTCTTCAGCACATCTTCTATATGGGAAGTAAAGAGTTCCAGTCGCTTCTGATTGCTCTTGATGTCCTGCTCCAGAGCGTACGATATGTCATCGTACTCCAACGGACAGCGATACTTGAACGACAGGTTCTCCAAGTCAGTCTTCACGTTGAACAGACCCAGTCTGTTAGCCAGCGGAGCATAGAAATAGTCCGTCTCGCCGGCTATCTTCATCTGCTTGTCAGGACGCATGCTCTGCAGCGTGCGCATATTGTGCAGGCGGTCGGCAATCTTGACCATCAGGGCACGTATGTCGTAATGAATGGAGTCGAGCAACTGCTGGTAGTTATCCATCTGCTTCGACATCGTGTAGTTCTCCTTCTTCTTCTTAGTCACCGTATTTACGAGGAAAGCCACATCCGGTCCAAACATATTCTCAATATCCTCGATTGTGTATGGAGTATCCTCGACCACATCGTGCAGGAACGCAGCCATCACGCTATTGGCATCAAGGCGCAGCTCCTCGGCTGCAATGGTCGCCACAGCTATCGGATGAATGATGTATGGTTCCCCACTCTTTCGCCTCTGCGAGGCGTGAGCTTCACGCGCCAGGGCGAATGCCGACTTAATGCGCTCCAGGTCGGTTGGCGACACACGCTGTGCCATGACCTCAAGCACATGGTCCACCGCTTCTTCTATTTGTTTGTCGAAGTCTGCTTCCATAAAACAATGAATTAAGAATTATGGTGCGAAATTACAGCATATATCCCAAACCACAAACAAAAACAGCGAAAAACCACCATTCCACCCCCATTTTTTTCTCCATCCACCATTTGTACCCCCAAAAACCACCCATTCCAGCACCCATCGCATATTTATCTCCAAAGAAAAATCAGATTTTATGCTTCATAATTTATGGACAATTTATGGATACCGAAGGGCGGAGAGGGTCTTTCTCCTCCCCTAACACCCCGCATGGCCCGCTCCCCCTAATGGGGGTAGCGAGCGCCCGGAACCGTGACTGAATGTCACGGTTTAGCGAGCGACCGAGCAAACGCTTTTGCGAGGACGGATAAGCCCGAAGGGCGGAGAGGGTCTAAGGTCTGGCTGTCTTTTTTATTATATAATCCGCCACATCGCCCTTCTTTCCGCACTCGCCCAATGCTACATCGCAGAAGGATGAGAACTCAAACGTGGCGATGTCCTTCATCCCCTCCAGCTTCTCCTTCCACTCCTGCACCGCATCCGCATCGGGAAGCACAATCACCTTCCTGCCTCGCAACACCTCCATGCGCTCGCGGTTGATGTTCGACTTGTTGCCTACCGCTATCCAGTTCAGCTTGGGCATAGCGAGGAAACCAATCACCGCATTCTTCGGACTCTCCACCAGCACCACCGTGTCCTCGGGGAACCAAGCCAGCAGATGTTCACCGAAGAAGCACGTGCAGTCGAACTCAGCATCCTCTGCCATCCTCAGCTGCTTCTTCAGCATCGACCCCAACCAGTAGGTGCTCCTGTCCTCCTTGTGGAAGAACCGCTCACTATCCTTATCCGTGCAGTACCGCTGAATCTTGATGTTATGCACCCTGCCCTTGATATCTATGCTCGGAAACATCACATACCCCGACTTCTGCCCCAGCGTGTACGACCCAAGCTTATAGAGGTCAGTCACATACCGGATGGCATCATCGTCCCAAAGACTACTCAGGCACTCACAGAAAGTATTATCAGCCGACACATGCTGCAGCAGAAACTCCGTAGGTATAAACTCATACCTCCTCTCCGGCATCTTCACCTTCTTCTTCACAAGAGAAGCTTTTATTGCCTCCAAAGAAGAATAAGAACGACCAACCTTTTTCTTCTTCTCTCTTATTCCTCTTTGGATGTCTCCTTTAACCTCTAACCTCTCACCTTTAACCTTTCCAATATTGAAGTTAGAAGAAAGCTTTTCGCACGCTCCCTTGAAATCCACATTCTCCTTTGCCATCACATAGTCGATCACGCTTCCACCACCATCGCACACCATGCACTTGCAGCGATTATTCTTGCCACCTATCAGCAGACTTGGATTGTGATCATCGTGCCAGGGGCATATCGCCATCAGCGAACTGCCCCGCTTCCATACCTTACCGTATCGTTCCACAACGGAGCCGAACGGTATGTTGTTCAGCTCCGCAGTATCATATCTAACCATAAATTATTTACCTCCAAAGAAAAGTTTCATCCAAAGAAAAAGTTATCGCGAAGCGGTTCTTTCCGAGAAAGCGCCAAGGCGATGAGGCAAGGCAAGAACATTGTTTGTCCCGAATTAGAGGATTCGAGAATTTTTTTACGTACATGTGCTTGAATTTTTAGGAATTTGAGAGAGTCCTTGCGAGGACTCAACCATCCGGATGGCATTCAAAGCGCTGAGCGCAATTCAAAAGAATTCAAAATGTCACAAGTTTCTCTAATTCGCTAATTCGGGATCAAAAAATCTTCTTCCATCTTCTTCCTCTTCGGATGCCCAAAAATTCTTTCCGCTTCGCTACAACCGACTGCGTCGATAACATAATTCCTAATTCAAAATTCTTAATTCAAAATTCTTAATTCCTAATTCTTCTCCTCTTACTTCACCATTACTGTATAACAAATGAAACCATTGTACATCACGCTTTTGGCACCAAAGTTGCGTATTATATCTTGGAAATTCTTTTTGCCAAAACGCTTCATCTCTTCCTCGTTGCAATACTGAGTATAAGACTTGTAAAGGTCAGAAAGCTTTGTTCTTGAAGCTTCATCGACCTCACACTTTGCAGAAAAGAAACTCAGCACACTATTTGACCCCTTGATGTACTCACTTAGCGCATTGTGACACACATCGCTCTTGCCGAAGGCTTTACGCTCCAGAAGACCAGCCAATGCCACAAGCACCCAATTCAGTATTCCTGGCAGCTCTCGTGTCAGTTTGCCGACCAAGTCCACATCCTGTTCCTCCTCTGGTATCGTAACCTTGAAAGGAAATAGGATCCAACGGCGGAAGAAACCGTATGTGCTTTCTGTTGATGGCAGTCTGTTATAGCTTGTGAAGAGTTTTGGGATATCTGTCATAGTATGCGTACCTCGGTAAAGCACTCGCACCTCCGTAGGCTCGCCCGATACTATCTGCTTCAGCATCGCTGTGTCCAACTCACCGTTCGACTCATGACTGATGTTCGCCAGCTTGCCTTCAATCAGCGAACGCTTCTCATCATCGCATGTAAGGGCCGAGAGTGTCACGTTGCTTACGTTGCAACTGCCCATGATGCGAGTTATGATATCAAGGCACACCGATTTTCCGTTCGAACCTGTACCGTAGAATACCGCCATCTTCTCCAGCTTCAGGTTCTGCGTGAAGCAGTAGCCGATGTACTCCGCAAGCAGAGTCTGCATCTCCTTTTCAGGTAGCACACGATCGAGAAATGCATGCCACTTAGGACATACAGCATTCTTCGAATACACATAAGGAAGAACGTATGTGAAGAAATCCGCTGCCCTGTGCTCACGAAGCACGAACGTACCATCCTTCTTGATTTCCAGCGTACCGTTCGAAAGGTTCACCCACACTTCGCCCGGAGTCACCTTCTGCTTCCTATAGTCCATCACACGGAACGCCAATCGCTCAAACACCTTATTCATAAAGTCCTGATCCTCGCAGTATATCTCTTCGAGTCCAAGCTTCCTTGCGCATCGCTTCACGAACACATAGTAGAGCTGCACATCGATCATTTCCCAGTGAGTGCAGAGAAACACATACACAAATTGCTTCGACTTCGTCTTCTCCACATACTCCGTTACAGTCATCATGCCCTCCACCACATCGGCAATATACTTCGTGATGAACTCCATCACTCCGCGCTCCATCTCGCTTCGCTTGCTTGATGACTGAAACAAAGCATCGATGATGCTCTTTTCGCTTTCCACCTTCGCCAGTACCGCATCCAGCGTGTACTCTACGAGATTCTCGCTACGGATGGCAGCGAGAGTCTCGAGGTTTTGAAGGTCCTTCTCGATGTATTCCTCCATTGTCAGATGCTTGCATTTACGTGGTTCCAGATCTTCATTGCAGCAGCGCGGAACTCCTCTATGAGGTTGTCCTCACCCAGGTCGATAGCCATCTTCTGCGAGATGCGTCCACTTGGCGAGAGCCTGCCATCCTTGCAGATGCTGACCTTGAAATTCAGTTTCTTACTCTCGAAGATGAACTCATTAGGAGTGCGATCCACCTTCCTGACTATTGGCACCGTAACGTGAAACTCCTTCTTGCTTGTCACGAACTTCAGTACCACCTTCACATCCTTGTCGTTCTCAAATCGGTTATCCTCATCATGAAGATTCACCGTAGTATTCAAAATTTGTCTTTCCATAATCTTAAATGTTTTTTGCCTCCAAAGAAGAAAAAGATTGAAACATAATTCTTAAAACTTAGTGATTTACGCTAGATTGGCTTCGCCAAAGCGGACGAAAGAAAAACAAATAAAAACACAGGAAAATAATAAAAATAACTCTTTCGTAACAGTACTAAACAAGAAGAACATATTTTCAATGTTTTATCTTATTTTTACCTATTTTTTCTTCGTCCGCCGAAGGCGTATAAATTATAAACCTCTTCCTCTCTCTTATCCCTCTTTGGATGCCCCAAATAAATCTTAATTCTTTCCGCTTCGCTACAAGCGACTGCGTCGATAACTTAATTCATAATTCATAATTCTTAATTCTTCAAACTACTCCCACGCTATGCACACCGGAATCCTATTGCTTGGATGCACCTTGCCATCCTTCTTCCATTCCTTCTCATCCACATCAGCGATGAGTTCGAAAGTGTGAGAGCGGTGATCGTTGCCGATGCCCTCGCGGAGGAAACGCTCCAGATGCTCGCCCTTGATGCGGAAAGCCATACGGCTGTAAGGCTTGCCCTCCTCGCGCTCTTCGTTTATCACTACGTCCATATTCTTGTATGGCACTCCGATGTATTCGCCGGCATCAATGTCATAGCATTTGCCAACTGTTCCTTTGATTTTCATAATGATTAATTTTTTAGTCTTACTTGATAAACAATAATTACTCGGTTTCTTTTTTTGCCTTCGGCGAACGTGAATGCTCGTAAATTTTCCGTGAATTTATTCGTAAATTTAATTGCAAATTGCTTTTACTCTTGAACAAATATTATTCACGAAATAATTTTCGGGACATTTTCGGACAATTCACGTTTTCAAAAAGATAGACTTGATAAGCAGCTTACAGGCTCCAATCAATCCTTACCACCTTACCATCCCTTTCGAGAAACACCAGTGGCACAGAGTGATACCATTCCTGACAGAACATCTCCACCATGCGGCGAGCCACCATAGCCACCACCACGTTCGAGAACTTCACCTCGTACCGTACGCTCGTCCCGATCAGTTCCGTAAGCTTCTTCATCAGCTCATTCTGGTGCTTAGGGGCGAGAGCCGAGACCATCTCCTTGAAGTCAGCCTCATGCTCCACCGTGATCCCCATGAACCAACGCTTACTACCACGTTTCTTGTTTTTCATGATCCACCTCTTACTTATTACTTAATGTCTCTCCGCATGGTCTTTTCTCCCCCTAATGGGGGAGGTGCCCAAAGGGCGGAGAGGGTCTTCTATTTCTCCCACGCATTGCACATTCCGATCAGCAGCACCTTGTGGAAATCGAAGTACAGTCCATCCTTCCTACGCTCCAGAAGCATAGCGAGGTCGGCGCCTCCGGTATATTCCTCAAACAGTTCCTTGATGCGCTTAGCCCACCAAGGCTTGATAGCCGAGAAGATAGGATCCATGCAAGCAAGGATCTCGAGTGCTCTACCTTCCGAGCCAGCCTCATGGTTGCTTTCGAAACCAATGTCCTTGAGAATTGAAACATATTCTTTTTTCATGATTGTTATAGTTTTAATTTATTATTGTTATTACTTGTTTTTACGCAGCCATTTCGTTAAACAAACTGTGAATGAACTCCTTGCCTCGCTCCGTCCATACCAGATAGGTGTCGGTCCAGAGCACATCGCCAAACAGGTTCTCGCCCTTCTTCGTGCGGTATGCCTCGTAACCCTTCTTCAGGTACTCAGCGTAGAGCATCCAGCATCCCGAAGGCGAACGGTAGATGATGCGCATCTTGTGAAGCCAGTGCTGCAACTGCTGAACGGTCATCGAGAGCGACTTGGCAACCTGTGTCATGGTGTAGCAGGTTGGTGACATCAGCACTTCCTCGGCATACTCAGCTTTTGGTGCCAGACGAGCAATCTCAATGTCCTGTTCAGCCAACTCCTGCTTCTGCACCTCTACGGTCTTCATCAAGATCTTCACCGCCTTAGCGAGAATCGTCTTCTCGTCGTCCTCACGGCTCACCGGAATGTAGCCGCCCGTCTTGCGAATCTGAGGAAGGACAACCTCGAACACCCAGTTCTGGAACTGCTCAGCCTCCTGCTTACGGCTCTGGAAAATACAACGGTAGAGGTTCGCCTCATCGATGTAGGTCATCTTCTGCATCACCATCGCGCCGTGTTGGTTGTAGGTAGGGGTGTCGATAGTAACTACGCCCCTCTGCTGGAGTCTTTTCTTCACGTCACGAGGATTGTTAATCTCCAATGCCTTGCAAACATCGCTCAAACAGAACCACTCCTTGCCTTCGTTCTGGCAGATGCGAATCTGTCCGAACTGCTCGTGGTTAAAAACTTGAATCTTTGTATTCATACGCGATTCTTTGTTTTACGTCGTGTCCTTGAGCACGACCTTTATATTATTATTAATAATGTGTAACTGAGATCTTGTTGTTGCGTCCAAAATGTCAAAGAGCGAATGATTGATGCATTTCCGTCTCAATCTGGGTGCAAAAGTAAAGGGTCACTTTGAACTCGCAATAGACCACCAAAAATAATTTCAAGAAAAGTTAGAAATAAAAATATCCGCTTGTAGCTCAATTTGTTACAAACGGATAAATACAAAAGAAAAAATGGTGAATTTCCACTGCGGTCAGCGAAAGTTCACCATTAGTTCAGTAAAAGTCAGTATGTCGTATTATTCCATGCTTTCAAGGCGTGGGAATTTCTCCTTTATCTTCGTGCGGAAATTGTCAAACGAACCCTTTGCGGTAAGATTGATAACAGGAGCAAAGAATGTCGTGTATGCCTTTCTGGATGGAATAAGCGTCAAGTCATGATTCGTGTAGTAGTTCTTTAGTACCGAAACAAGTGTGTCATTTCCTGGTTTCTCGTTACGCTTAATCACCTTCGCAACCTCATCCTTCAGATCATCAATCACGTCTTTCAGTTTCTGCTTTCTTGTGTTGATGTCATTGCCTGCTACGAACTCAAACAACTGAGCAGGAAAGTTCTCAAACTCACAAAGCGCAATTGAAGGCATCGCTGGAGGCAGTTCGTTGAAGACAGATGAGTTGTCCTGCAAGTGTCGTTGAATAGCATAGAGACGGCTGTCGTACTTTCCGTCTTGCATCAGTTCCAGCAACTCCACAAGCATCTCCTTCTTGTCTTCGTTTTCAGCAGCATAACGAGCAAAGGCAATCTCAATATCAGAATAAGAAATTCGTTCTGCAAGTTCCTCGTTCTGTCGGCGTATGCGCGAGATAAGCCCAGAAGCGTGAGCACACAAGAGCCAAGAACCCTCTTCATCAGCTTGGTTGATGATGGGGTTACTTTCCTCTTGCAATGCCCATAGTGCTGCACGAGTTTCATGTTCTTCGTAATTGAATATCTTGTTCATACTTACCAGTCGAAATTGTCGTTTTGTTCCTCAGTTATCTTCCTACGCCTTACGTCTTCTTCAAAAGCAGCTGTGATAACTTCTAAGAGTTTGTGTCTTTTGTTATCAATTCGTCCCAACCAACTCTCCACCATCTCCAAACTGAACCCATGAGTAATGGTGTTCCAAGTAGAATGTGAAAGCGAAGAAAGAATGTCAATGTCTGGAATGAAAGATGCCCAATCAACCTTGTACTGCTTTGACTTCTCTGTTCGCAACGAGCAGAAATACTTATAAAGTCGGGAGTCGAGTGCTGTCTGTGCACAATACAATTGCATCAAGTCGGCAAACTTGTATGCTTCATGCGTAATCTCTTTCTGCAAGGAGAGGATGTGCATAGCCAAACAAAGAGCCATCGAACTTTGCTCGTTTGACGTTGTGTAAATCCTTATTGATTCTAGGAAGTCATTTATCGTCAGCCATTCAACGCTACTCTTCTCGGTGTCTATCTCAAGGGGAGTTTCGTAAACTTGTAAACAGATGCCGTATGCCAATTGAAGCAAATCAACCTTGTCAATATCATGATTGGGATTGAATTGCGTCTGTTTCAGCAAGGGTGTTAATTCCTTTACCAGAAGTTTGTTCAACTCCAGTTCATCACCATTTACATGCTGAAAGGCTGCACGATCAGGACGCATTGCAAGAACGCGTTCTACATAAAGTCCGTTCATTGCTTGCCTCCTTTCTCCTTTGGCAACTCCTGGCAGACCTTTCCTTCAAGCAATTTGCCGTTTACGTGCTTGTTGCTCTTCACTCCGTCCTTGCTCCAGGTTCCCCATTGCTTAAAGAAGAAAGGAACCTTGGCAGCATTCGCCTGACGCTTGATGTTCAATACCCATGCTTCCTGCATAGGACGAGCTTTCACGCCACTTTCACCACCAACAATCACCCATTCAATGCCTTCGAGATTCATTTCTCCAAGGTCGCTGAGCAATGGCTCGCACGAAAGGAAATGCACCGTTGCAGGAATCTGACGCAGGTAATCCATACGGAACTTTGTGCGTTCTTCCTCAACAGTCACACCAAGCCAAGCATTAGCCGGAGCCGTTCGTGTAGCAAAGTATTCAGCCATACGTTCGGCTCGTTTGGTCAGTATCTGGTAACGATGCTGAGGCGTTTCGCGTATTGTCTGCATCACTCTATCCACGAACTCAAAAGGCACATCCTTGTGGAAAAGGTCGCCCATTGAGCATACAAACACCATCGACTTCGCACGCCACTTCTTTGGCTCGTCTAGGTCTTCTGGGTGGAGAGTCAAAGTAAATCCATTCTGGTACTTTGGCTTATGCATACCCTTCAATCTACGAGCCATCACTTCCGCATAACAGTTACGACAACCCTCTGATTGCTTCGTGCAACCAGTAACAGGGTTCCATGTCTTATCTGTCCATTCTATCTTCGATGTAGCCATACTTAATCGTGATTTACAAAGGTGAGTATGCAGTTATCGTTAATGAGAACGGTTACCACGTGTTTCTTGTCATCGGTAAATCTTGACTGTAAAGCTCCCTTGCTGTAGAGTGAGCGCAAAGCCATTGCATAATGCATACGGCAGAACTTGGTTTCCTTTTGGTCTTCGTCAAAGAGTTTCTGAGCACTAATTGTCTGATTGGCATATTTTTTCCAAAGCCTTTTTGCAAGTGTCTCAATTGGCATACGGCGCAACTCCTCTTCAAACAGACTTTGTGGACGGTTATCCATCTTCGCGTCGAATGTATAAGTATTGCTTTCGGCATCAAAGGCAGCTCCTACATTGTCAAAATCGTTGTAAATCTGCTTAATCAGTTCATAGCCCTTAGGACCTTTCGTAATGTGCAGAATGAAGTGGCTCGTAGTGTTGATGTCTTCCTCTTGAAACTTGAAGGCTGTATAAAACACGTGTCCCAACTTACGTTTGAACTCTTCGCCAATGCCGTTGATGATGACTTGAAGCCTTTCGCCAAGTGTCCGCTTCGTGCGTATGTCAATCTTTACTTGGTCAAAAGTAGTAGGCAGAAGATTGCGAAGATCCTCCTCAAACTTTGGGTTGTCAAGTGCAGGATTGATACGCTTTGAGTTGATGAAGATGAACACCTCATTGCCCCAACTCTTCATGAAGTCGGTGAGCACGTCCGTGTGTATTGCCTTGTAGCCGAAAGGGTCAATAAACAAAACCGAAGGACACTCATTATAAATTCTGCCGCTTTGATTCTGTTTCATCCAGCTTGTACGAAGGAACTTGTCAATTTCGGGTTCTTCACCAACCTTACTATGACCAAAATGAGGACGGAAGCCAAAATCCGTCTGAGAGAACCGTTGATAAAAATTCTCCTTAAGTTTATCTGACCAGTAAGCGTCGTTGAACACCATCCACAGGCGTTGGCGCAGAAAATCCATACGATGACAGTTGCGAGCCAACAAAATAGGTGTTGACTCCTGACCGTCCTCATACACACCAGGGCCAGAGAAAAGGTCAAAGTACCCAAACCGCTCAGGCATGTGCTTCGAAGCAATAATCTGGCAATAGTGTGGGAAGTACTCCGACACAATCCTTGCCTTAATCCTCGAATTTGCCTTCTGCTGGTCAAAGAAGTTTATATTGTCGTTTGATGCCATTTATTTCCTTTCTTGATTTATTTTGTTTTTGGCTGAGGAGTTGGGCGATAACTTGGCAATTTCTTTTCATTCTGTCTATAATCACCAGAAGGCATTTCTGTTGTTTTCTTATCGTTTGCCATTTTAATCTTCAATATTATACTTGACGCTCAGCGTCTCTTTTGTCATTTTATTAGCTTCGTCAATCACCTCCTTTGAAAACTCAAAGCCGTCATCATCGTCAAAGAACTCATTTTCAGTAATACGTTTCTTCAGGTGAGTCAATTGTTGTCTTGCCTCATCTTCCGCTATTCGTTTATCCTTTACCTTAAACCATAGTTCCTCTAATTCAAGAAACAAAGCCTCTTGTTTGTAGCAATGGGTGTTGAGCGTGTGGACGTGCTTGTTAAATGGGAACAGAGGTTTTAGAGCAGTAATGACTTGTGAAAGTGCTATTATAAAGCCCCATATTTTGCCATATTCGCTCCAAATTGCCCAACCGGCAATACTACTTGACGATGTTACTGCCAGAAAAACATTCATCCACTTGTCACGACCACGTTGTTTTTTTACCATTAGAGCCATGCAGTCGGCATGAAATCTGCAATCTCGGAACTCAACCTTTACGATTTCTTCCAATGTCTGTTTCTTCGCCATCTATAAAGCTCCTTCCTTGTCAACGATTATCAGTCGGTTGATCTTTTCGCCATTTTCTTTTAACCATGCGACTACTGCCTGAGCGGTCAGGGCATCCTTTACCTCTGCTTTCACTCCAACGATGTTGATTGGAGGCATAGTGATGACTTTGGCACCTTTCTCAACGAGCGAGTTTAAGGCATCAGCCACAAGGTTGTTGACATTCTCGGGAGTAGGATCAGTTGTGCCAGGGTTGTTGTAGAGGTACTCTGCAACATGAACGCCTTCGTGAGGAGTGGATTTGAACTCATCGTAAGACGCTGAAATGTTGTTGAAACCTCCCTTTACGAATGCAGCAACACCATCTGCCCAGAAGCTTTCAACATCGAACACGTTGCCACGAGCGATGTAGAGCTTCTCGTGAAACTCCGTTGGGTACATTGGCGCACGATAACGACCATATTGAGGGGCATCCTCGCATACCATTGTTGCCTCTGTGTTGACACCTTCAAAGAGATCAAGCATGTCAAGGAAAGATAATTGTTTAGTTGAAGGTCGCTTTGCTTTGTATTCGTGTCTAGCCTCTCCTGAATACCTAAAAATGGCATCGGCTACGAAATAACCAAGATTTACAGGTACAGCATTGCCTATCATCTGTTCGATGTTGGTCTTAGTTCCATCAAACGAAAAATCTTCGGGGAATGTCTGAATCATGCTACGTTCCCGAGTCGTAAGTGGACGCACTCCTTCCAAAGAGTTTACAGGATCCCCAGGGTGCAGATTGTAGCCTTTAGGCATAGGACGATTTACACCACGAATGGTCGCGCTTGGTTCGTCCGTGCTGAAAATACCACGGCGAACGTAACTGCGAGGGTGACGATAATAATACTTTATGTCCAGCTTGTCACCGAAGTATTCTGCTACACTCATTTCGTGGTCAGCAAGATTCTCACGTATGGTTGTTTGCATGAAGTCATTCTCTGCGCCTAAACGTCCTATCATTACAAAACGCTTACGACGCTGAGGAACACCACATAAAGCGGCATTCAAAACTGTGTAGCTTGTGCCATAACCTGCCTCATGAAAAATTGCGAGGGCATCCTGCAACTTTTGCGTTTTAGTTATGCGCTCCACATTTTCCATGACGAACCATTGAGGGCGAATAGATGCAATAATACGTGCATAGCATACCGTAAGGTCGCCGCGTCCATTGTTCTCGTCACGTTTTCCTGCTGACGAAAAGTCTTGGCATGGGGGACCACCAATAATCATGTCTGGAGCAAAGGTGCGAATTTTCTCTACCGAGCCTTCTACATCCATAAGGTCAGCATGTAATGCCGGATGGCTAAAATTGTTGCGGTAAACGGTAAGTGCATCCTGCCAGTTGTCAAAACCAGCAACGACTTCCATTCCAGCCTTCTCAAAACCAAGGCTAAGACCTCCGCATCCGCAGAACAAATCTACAACTCTCATTATTTGAGGTAATACTTAATTAAACAGATCTGGGCTACTTACAATTACAGCATCAAAACGTCTCTCAGGGCTTAGGAAATTCTGGCCGCCACCCAAAATGATGTTTTTGATTTCACTCTTCTTGATTCTTGGGTGAGTCAATTCGGCACAAGTGAGGAACTGGTGGCTACGTTGTCCAGGAAGAGAAAAGGCTTTATCATTTGCAGTATCGTACGAATGATCTTTGACTATCTTGACATAATCAAATTTTCCATAGGTAACGTATTCCCATAACATTAGATAGACCCAGATTATTGCTCGTTGGAATCGTGTTATCGTGCTATTGTTTGCTGCATCGTCATCTACGCAACACATTTGAAGAGTTGCCAAATTTGACCACACAAACACATCAAGACAGTCGTCAGCCAATCTTGCAGCCTTACCTTCTGTCTTCCATACAGGTTGGAGAATGAGCGGAGTTTGATGGTCAGCCATATCCTTGGCTACATTTAAGACGGCATCACGGATCATCGCATATCTTGGAGCAACATCACCTACATCTCCCCAGTGATTGATTTTAGGAACTGTCAAAAGCATATTACGCAAGCGTTCTTTATCCTGAGCCGAAGAATAATGCTTACAAATGCTACAAGCAAGGAAACAAATCGTAGGTGGACGCACTACAATCTCACAACTATAATTATCCTCAGTACGTTTTGCTGTCGTATTATCAGGCAATGCGGTAAGTTTAACTTCAAGACCACGTAACGGCAGATTGGTGCTACGGTCAATCATTACAAGGTCAATATTTTCTTTCTTGTCGTTTTCTGTATCAGTATAATAGAACTGTTCGTAGGGGAAGAAACCAGCCTCAAAATTATAATAGGCATTATCACTTAAGGGATTAATACCAAGAATATCCGTTCCGCTTATTGTACTATGGATGACCTTATTGTTTGAATCTGTACACAAGTACACCGCATCCATACCCTTAGAAGACATGTATGCAACTAATGATGCAGGGAAAGAACTATTAAACTGGTTCTTACCCCAATATTTAGCCTTACTATAATCTCGGTTCGAATACTTTTGCCCAAACAGAGATGCTTTACTTTGTTTTGTCATATTTTTACTTATATTATTTACATCCTTAAAAGAAATGATATCCGATTTTATGTTACGGAGCTTTGATAAACTGGTTTTGTTAACAACAATAATTCGATAAAGATCATCGCCAAGATCTATAAGCATTAATCTATAACCATGTCTTTTAATTGCGGAGTCATAACTTGCTATTGCATATAGAAGCCAATCTCCTCGTCGTGCAGCAGGATAAGCCCATGAGAAACAATTCCAATATAGGCTTCTATCAATTTCAAATCCTTGAATGCCAAAATCCTTTAACCGTCTATTGATGAACGAATGTAACGGAGAGTCAAGATTCTCTGATGCCCAATCATGGCAGTTTATTATTGGCATTGAAAGAATATAGTTTGCAAAATCCTCTTCACCTGAGAAATGTGTTCTCGCATTTTGATATTCGTTTTCTGTTAATAGCTTAACAAGAAGTGTTCTATAGTTCTTGATCATTACTCTTCAAAATAATCTGAATCAATTCGTTTTACTTCATAGACGTGCTTGGTGCTGACGCCTGGCAGCTCGAAGGTTCCGTGAGCATCAACTATGCAAACGACACCTTTCTTGGGTTAGCCTCCACAACGGAAAGTGACATTTTCACCCTTCCTGAGCATCACCTCATTCCGCATGACATACTCGCGGAGCGTATCTTTAACTATTGTATTTTGCATAATTGAATGTTTGTTTCTTAGTTCGTTTTTCACGATGTGTTTTCAACCCACAGCGTCGGTTATTTACTCTTTTCCGCTATTGCAGAATCATGAATAATCCACTCCTCCCTTTTCGCTTGCAAATATACACTTCTTTTTTCAAACCACAAAGCAAATGGGCGAAAAGTTGTAAAGAAACATTCGGCAGCCTCGTTTTGCATGTTTTTTCTTCCAGATTGTTCCATATTTCTTTTTAGTGGTTTTTCTTAGTGTGTTTTTGAAAAATAGACCACCAAATAAATGTCTGATTATTATAAACTTAGAAATATTCAGTGGTAAAATCCTACTTTTTCATTTAAAACTTTCTTCACACGCGTGTGTGGAAGGGTTTTTAAATATAAAACTACTAAAAAACCACTAAAATTTTGTAACTACTTGATAATGTGAACAATGCTTGGTGCGATTTTAACCATGAAAACCACTGAAAAAACCACTGACCAGTCTTTCGTCCTGAAAAAAGTTGACTGTTTCAGGTCCGTTTTATGCCTTATTCCTAAGATCTGTTGCCGGCCGATAATTGTAATCGAAAAGGGTGACCCAGATCCCAACACCAACAAAAATGGATAATCAAGGGGTCTGACCCTTTGATTATCCATCCAAAGTCATTGATTTTAGCATAGATAACCTTTCATACCCACTAGAATACACGTGGATAATCAAGGGGTCAGACCCCTTGATTATCCATCTTGGTTCGCCTTTTCTTTCTTTCCTCCTTTTTCCTCGCAAGTTCTGCTGCATATTCCTCTGGATTCAGGCGGTTCCAAAGTGCTTTGTAGCTTAGTGAGGACATACGCGAAGCCTGACGAAGCGAGGCGCCCGATTGGAGCAACTGGGATATGTATTTTACCTGCACATCAGGGGCCAGCTGCTTAAATTCCTCAACCGAATCCACACCGCTGATTTCATGCAACCGTTCCCACACCTCCATCTCAGGCATCGGCTGGGCAAACGAATCCATATCCATGCACTTGTCATCCACATCCTCGTTCACCCATTTGACCAATTCCTCATACCCAAACCTTGCAATAACCGTCTGGACATCACACAGATGGATAATCAAAGGGTCTGACCCCTTGATTATCCAATTCTTGGCATCGAGGTATTCGCGCCACGAACTGTATTTGTACTCTTCTGGTGCATTGCACTCCATCGCCTTGACCGGGTTGCGATGGATATATCTGATGAGCTGGTGGAAGTAGTTCAGATCGTTGACGGGTTCGCTTACAAAGCGATCCTGGAACAGGTGTCCCACGCGGTCATACTTGCGATTGTAGATGGCCACAAAGCGATCCTGAATCTTCTTCATCAGTTCGCTTATGGTGATGCTACCTTCGCGTACAAGCAGATGTATATGATTGTGCAGCATGCAGTATGCATAATAGGTGCATCCATCAGTTTTGGTGATTCCCAGGTCTTCGTATCTCATCACACGCGCTTCTCTCAATGCGCTTAGCATGGAGTCGAAATCGTTGTCATCGAGAAATACATCCTGTTTGTTGATACCTCTGAGCATTACATGGTATATACCAGTTGCTGTTTTTTCCCTTTGTCTTCTTGCCATGTTGTCTATTCTTTTTCCAATGTGGATAATCAAGGGGTCTGACCCTTTGATTATCCATCGGCAAAAATATGGCTTTTGTCTCAATTTGCCAAATATTTCTGTAAAATTCTCAACAAAATGATAGTAATTAAGAAATAAGTTGGAGCAATTTACGCGAAAAAGATGGATAATCAAAGGGTCTGACCCCTTGATTATCCATCGCTATACCAAGGAAAACTCCTTGCAAGGATTCAGTCGAAACATTGCAAGGAGTTGAGCAAATGATTGCAAGGATTTGCCCAGCCTCTTACTTGAACGGATTGCCGAGGTATTCAATTACCATCTCCACCTGTCGGGGAGTGAAGAAATGCTGCTCTTTCGAGTAGCCCAGTTCGTGAAGCATGGAGATAAGGGGAGGTGTGCTTGCGATGGTGTCCATCAGCAAGCGGCGAGCACCACTATCGGAGTGGTTGGGAAAGTACGACCTTGCGAGGTCGGTCTTGGAGGTAAAGGAACATTTCATAGGATTTGTGATTTTTGTTATCGACGCAGTCGCTTGTAGCGAAGCGGAAAGAATTATGATTTATAATGTTGGATTTATACTACAAAGATACGCATTTTTCTTGACTTATGCAAGCGTTTCTCCAACTATTGCGCAGTATTGCGCAGTTGTGCGTAAATATGCTTATAGCAATGGGTTAAGCATTGGTTATGCGCAGAAAAAGTCGTACCTTTGTAATGTCGTAAGGAGAGTGAAGCGCAAGCCTCTACCCGAGCTCCTGACAAATAAATAACAGTTATTGTGATGATAGGAGAGAAAAATGTTTTCATCGTCTTCCTTCCCTTGGTCTTCACTCGTGAAGCCCTGGCATCCAGCACCGCCAATCACCTCACGCAAGACCTGCGGTACTTGCAGATGCGATTGACGCTACTGCCTGCCGGAAGACAACGAAAAACAAAATGTGCTACGCACCCAAAATGCCCTACGGGTAAAAAATCCATGCGGGATGTATGCTGCCGGTTAGAATTGCCTTATGGTATCAAGAACCATGCGGGATGTGGGTGTCTGATTTTTTTGGTGCAGCCACTTTTTTTCACGAAGTGTATTTTTTCTTTGCTTGGATCCTTGGATGGTTTGGACATTGTAAAGGGTGAGAGTACCGAAGGTCTATCAAGACTTTACAAGGGACGAAGCAGACAGGGGAATGACGAAGGAAGAACCCGGAAAAGGGAGACAAGGAAAGCATTTTTATCTTTTATTCATCTCATAACACAAACACAAAACAAAATCATGATCAAGTATTCACTTTCCATGAAGCCTGTGAAGGACATCGCGGTGTACAATGCTGCACTCGGTCGCATCAACAAGGCGAAGAAGGCTAACCAGGAGCCTGCAGCTGAGGATGAGGCAATCATCGAGGCTGCTGAGATGGGTGCAT
>JAKSLM010000014.1 GCA_024401225.1 Bacteroidaceae bacterium
TTGATGTCATTGTTTTTGTTTGACGCTGCAAAGGTACGGACTTTTCACAGGGTGCAGCGTGTTCGTTGTGAAAACCAAACGTACAAATTGTGAACTTCACATCATGTCCGCATCTTTCACGAAATGTACGTGTTTTGGGCATAGCATCAGCCGTTTTAGAGCCGTTTTTTGGCGTCAGTGGTTTTTTATAGTGATGTTTTGAAATTTTTTACAAGAGGATAATATGCTAATATATAGCAGATTGCGTGTTTTATAGCTTGTTTTTTCACGTTTTCCTTTAAAACTCTTTAAACGCCTACGCGTAGTAAAGGGTTTTTAGATATAAAGTATATAAAATAAAGGAATAACAGGGTATACTACTATAGACCACCAAGTTACGTGACGGTGTTTTTTCTCAGTTTGCCACTAAAAAAATCACTACCCCTCTCAAACGCTCAACTCCTTGCAAGGATTCAGTCGAACCATTGCAAGGAGTTGGGCTAATGATTGCAAGGACATGCCCTGCGTCTTACTACGAAGTAAGAAGTAATTAGTAAGAAGTATGAAGTAAGAAAAACGTCCTTACTTCACGGCTTTTGCCTTTGCATGTTTTTCTTGCGAAAGTTTACTGCAAACATGACAATGGCAGTAAGCAATTCGGCAAGAGGCAGGGCAAGCCACAGGCCTGACACTCCGATAAGCATGGGAAGGATGATGAAGCATGGGATGGACAGGACGAATCCCCTGAGAAGGGTGAAGAGGGTTGCCTGGCGTGCTGCCTCTATGCTCTGCAGATAGCCTATGTACATCACATTGACTGCTATGACCAGAAAGGCTGGCGAATAGAGGGGGAGTCCCTCACGGCACAGCTGGTAGGCTGTACATCTGGTGTCGAGGAAGGTGGCGGCTACGAAGTCGGATCCCAGGCACATGATGATCATACCTGCCAATCCGCTTATCAGGGCTGTACGCAATGCAAGGCGGCGAGCATCGGCAAGGCGCTCCCCATTGCCCGCACCATAGGCGAAGCTCATGATGGGCTGCATGCTGTTGGCGATGGCATTTCCGATCATGAACACGATAGGCAGGCAGTAGCATGCCACGCTATAGGCTGCAACGCCATCCTCGCCAAGGTAGTGGATGAACACGTAGTTGCCTACGATGAGGATGGACGATATGGCCAGTTCGCCGAGCAGTCCCGACACGCCTATACGCATCTGGTACACGAGGTTGCGCAGGGTGAGGCGCAGGCTGGTCATGGTGAGCTTGATGCGCTGGAAATGCACCTTCTCAAGATGGGTGAGTATGAACCACATCAATGGGATGTTGCCGAGCGAGAAGGCTGTGCTTGTGGCTATGGCAGCTCCCTCAAGCCCCATGTGAAGGGGGAAGATGAGGATGTAGTCGAGCAGCATGTTGAGTCCTGCCATGCCGCAGTTGATGAGCATGGCAAACTTAGGATGCCCATCGAGGCGAACCATGAACATGGCTGTCATGCCGAACAGGTTGAATGGCACCATCAGGGCTATCCACTTCATATAGGAACAGGCAAGCGGCACCAGTGCCTCGCTGCATCCGAACAGCAGGCACAACTCGCGTTGGAAGGTGTAGATGAGGACTCCAAGTACGATGCCGATGAGCACCGACACTCCCACGCCCTGCGTGAGGTTGATGTTGGCAGCATGAGCATTGCCCTTGGCAAGATGGATGCTTGCCACCACGCTGCTGCCTATGCCGAACATGAGGCCAATGGCTCCCATAACCATGAAGAGGGGAGCGACGATATTGACTGCTGCCAATGCGTCACTTCCCACTCCATGGCCTACGAAGGCCCCATCAGTTATGTTGAGCACCACCATCGACACCATGCCTATCAGGGTAGGAAAGAACATGTGCCGAAAGAGGCTGCCTACGGGTTCCTTGGCGAAATCGAGCGAATCGCGGTTACTCATTATTTAGGTTGCTTGCCGATGTATGCAAGGATACCACCATCGACATAGAGCACATGACCATTGACTGCATCCGATGCCTTTGAAGCAAGGAACACGGCTGGACCTCCGAGCTCGGAAGGATCGAGCCAACGGCCTGCAGGTGTCTTGGCACAGATGAACGAATCGAATGGATGACGGCTGCCATCAGCCTGGCGCTCACGGAGAGGTGCTGTCTGTGGAGTAGCGATGTAGCCAGGGCCGATACCGTTACACTGGATGTTGTACTCGCCGTACTCAGAACAGATGTTGCGGGTGAGCATCTTCAGACCTCCCTTGGCTGCTGCATAGGCAGACACGGTCTCACGGCCAAGCTCTGACATCATCGAACAGATGTTGATGATCTTGCCCTCCTTGCGTTCCATCATCTCAGGAAGTACGGCTGAAGAACAGATGTATGGTGCCACGAGGTCGATGTCGATGACCTGCTGGAACTCTGAGCGCTTCATCTCGTGCATTGGGATGCGCTTGATGATGCCTGCATTGTTGACGAGGATGTCGATCTGGCCTACCTCGGCATGGATCTTGTCGACGAGAGCCTTGACGCCCTCTTCATCAGTAACGTCGCACACATAGCCCTTCACGTTGGTGATGCCTGCTTCCTTATAGTTTGCGAGACCACGCTCAAGGGCTGCCTCGTTGATGTCGTTGAAGATAATCATGTTGGCACCTGCCTCAACAAATGCCTTTGCAATATTGAAACCGATTCCGTACGAAGCGCCTGTGATCCAAGCGTTCTTGCCTTCAAGTGAAAATGGATTTGCCATAATAGTTTTTTTTCTGATTAATTGGTTTGTTAGTATTAATTAGCGTGCAAATATAATACAATTAATTAAGAATTAAGAATTAGGAATTAAGAATTTTGAGAAAACAGGATAATTTTTTCCTTTGCCTCGTCGAGAAGGGCGAAAAGCTGCTCCTGCGTTTCTGCCTGAAGGATGCTGATGCGAGTGTGGCGGAAGTCGGGAATGCCCTTGAACAGGGGGCAGTTGGCAAGGTGGCGGCGCACATGGATGATGCCTCCCAGTTCGGTACGCTTGCGCTCCTTCAGTTCGTTGTCGCCACGCAGACTGTATTCGACCGATTTCTGCACCTGACGCCTCAGCACGTCGAACTTCCAGTCGAGCGTCATGCTGTCATCGTGCACTCCGGTGTCGAGATACGACCTGACATCCTTGAACAGCCATGGCTGGCCGAACGTGGCACGACCTATCATCACCGCATCGACACCATACTGGCTGAAGCACTCCTTGGCACGCTCGGCTGTGGTGATGTCGCCATTGCCGATGATAGGGATCGACATGCGTGGATTGTTTTTCACCTCACCGATGAGTGTCCAGTCGGCCTCACCCTGGTACATCTGGCTTCGGGTGCGTCCATGGATGGTAAGAGCCTTGATGCCGCAGTCCTGCAAGCGCTCGGCAAGTTCGACGATGTACGGCCGGCCGACAGGAGCATCGGGCAGGAAGTTGCGGGCATCGTACATGGTCGGCACATCCCATCCGAGGCGTGTCTTCACGGTGACCGGGATGCTGACTGCCTTGACCACCTCGCGGGTGATGTCGAGCATCAGTTCTGGAGTACGCAGCATGCCCGACCCTGCACCCTTGCCGGCAATCTTCTTCACCGGGCAACCGAAGTTGATGTCAAGAATGTCAGGATGAGCCTCACTCTCCACTATCTTAGCAGCTTCGACCATCGAAGGCACATCGCGGCCATATATCTGAATGGCTACGGGACGCTCACGCTCATCGATCTTCATCTTCTCAAACTGTCGCCCCACATTGCGTATCAAAGCATCGGCACTCACGAACTCGGAATACACCATCGATGCGCCGAACTCCTTGCACAGGAGACGGAACGCCTGATCGGTCACATCCTCCATCGGTGCCAGCATGACCGGCTGGCGGCCTAAGTCTATATCTGCTATCTTCATTTTATAAATTAAGGTGTGATTTGTTATCAATTGCCACTAATTGTTACGCAAAGGTACTAATAATTATGATTTATGATTTATGTTTTATGATTTTTTAGTAACTTTGCACGAATTCTTGATAAAGAAAAGGAAAATGAAGTTACGTTTTTTGGACAATTGCCTTCAATCAACGGACAATTGCCTCTCATTAAACGCCTACAAATGAATATATATACTGATCTGTTTATTACTTTTTCCAAGATAGGCGGATTCACCCTCGGTGGCGGCTATGCTATGGTGCCTGTGATGGAAAAGGAAATTGTAGACAATAAGAAATGGCTTACGAAGGAGGAATTCATGGATATCCTCGTTGTGGCACAATCGACTCCAGGACTATTTGCCATCGATATGGCATCGCATATCGGCTACAAGTACAAGGGTACGCTGGGCGGCATCGTGTCGGCACTTGCCGTGGCTTTCCCATCCATCGTGTGCATACTGCTCATAGCCATGTTCTTCCAGACATTCAAGGACAATGTATACGTGGAGAAGTTCTTCATGGGCGTGCGTCCTGCCGTCGTGGCGCTGATTCTCGTACCATGTTTCAGCATGGCACGATCGGCAAAGCTCAACAAGCACAACTGCTGGATACCACTGGTATGCGCCCTGCTCATCTGCGCCTTCGGCGTCAGCCCAATATGGTGTATTCTCGGTGCAGCCCTGCTGGGTGCCGCAATCGGTAAAATGACTAAATAATACTGTAGCATGCTGATATTACTGAAACTGTTCATCACATTCACCAAGATAGGCATATTCAACTTCGGAGGAGGATATGCCATGCTCTCGCTCATTCAGGACGAGGTGGTGCACAAGAACCATTGGCTCACGACGGCCGAGTTTACCGACATCGTTGCCATCAGCCAGTCCACACCGGGCCCGATAGGCATCAACTGTGCCACCTACACCGGCTATACTGCCGTAGTGAACGAGGGATTGCCTGCATGGGTGGGAGTGATCGGCGCTCTCATCGCCAGCCTCAGCATCATGTGGCTGCCGTTCATACTGATGATAGCCATAAGCCGCTATCTGATCAAGAACAAGGATTCACGCCACGTCAAGAGCATATTCGCCATGCTTCGCCCTGCCATAGTGGGGTTGCTCGCTGCTGCAGCCATCATGCTCATGTCGGTCGAGAACTTTGGCAGCCCAAGCCAGAACACATTCGTATTCATCGTGAGCATCATCATATTCCTCTTCGCATTCATCGGCACCCGCCTGTTCAAGGTTCACCCGATACTGATGATCCTACTATGCGGCGTTGCAGGACTACTGATTTACTAATTTCCACCACCGTAGAAGGAAGCATTTTTTTTACAAAGTGAGATGAAGGAGATATTCAACACCTTTACATTACCCTCAGGCATGCGTGTCATCCACGTGTCGTCGCCCACTCAGGTGGCTTACTGCGGCATCAGCATCGATGCTGGCACTCGCGACGAACTAGACACCGAGCAAGGCATGGCACACTTCTGCGAGCACATGATGTTCAAAGGCACGGAGCACCGAAAGGCTTGCCACATCATCAACAGGATGGAATCGGTGGGCGGCGACCTCAATGCCTACACCAACAAGGAGGAGACTGTGGTCTACTCCGCATTCATGAAGGAGCATCTGCCACGCGCCGTCGAACTCATCTACGATGTCGTGTTTCACAGCGTCTATCCTCAGCACGAGATGGACAAGGAGGCAGAGGTGATCATCGATGAGATTGAGAGCTACAACGATTCGCCAGTTGACCTGATATTCGACCGCTTCGAGAACATCATCTACGGAGGCAAGGATCTTGGTCACGACATTCTGGGCCGTGCAGAGGATGTGCGCCGATTCACCAGCGAGGATGCAAAGGCATTCACCGACCGACTCTACAAGCCAGAGAAGATGATCATGTTTGTGATGGGCGACTACGATTTCAAATACGTAAAAAGGACAATAGAACGATATGCGAACGATAATAGAAGATAGAGGCACCCACCAGGCTCATGTGATGATAGGGTGTGCAGCCTACGGATCGAAGGACGATCGCCGCATCGCACTCTATTTCCTCAACAACATACTGGGCGGTCCGGGCATGAACTCACGCCTCAACATTGCCCTGCGCGAAAAGCGAGGACTGGTATACACCGTCGAGAGCAGCCTGACCAACTACACCGACACCAGCACATGGGCAATATACTTCGGTTGCGACCCTGAGGATGTGGACCGCTGCTGCAAGATAGTACGTAAGGAACTCGACCGACTGATGGAGAAACCGCTTACACCATCGCAGTTCCAGTCGGCCATGAAGCAGATAAAAGGACAGATAGGCGTGGCTTGCGACAACTTCGAGAACTACATACTCGACACCGCAAAGGCATTCCTGCATTACAATAAGTTTGAAGGCATGGAGGACACCTTTGCCCACCTCGAAAGCCTCACTCCCGAAAAGCTCCAAAAGGTAGCGCAGGAGATTTTTGACGACAACAACCTGACAACACTTATATTCAAATGAGAAAGATAATAGGAATCGGTGAAACGATTCTCGACATAATATTCAAGAACGAGCAACCTACGGCAGCCGTGCCAGGAGGAAGCGTGTTCAACGGCATCATCTCGCTGGGACGCCTCGGCCTCAACGTAGGCATGATCACAGAGACAGGCAACGACAAGGTAGGTGGCATCATCAAGCGATTCATGAAGGACAACGGAGTGGACGACTCAGCCGTATGCATGTACAGCGACGGACGCACAGCCATCTCGCTTGCCTACCTCAACGACAAGAACGATGCCGAGTACACTTTCTACAAGGACTATCCAAAGGCTCGCCTCGATGTCGAGTGGCCTACAATAGAGAAGGACGACATCATCATGATGGGATCATACTTCGTGCTCAACCCCGTGCTTCGCGACAAGACAAAGGAGTTTCTCGACTATGCACGCAAGCAGGGAGCATTCATCTACTACGACATCAATTTCCGTTCCACTCATGCCAACGAAGCCATCAAGCTTTACTCTACCATCCTCGAGAACTTCGAATATGCTGACATAGTACGCGGATCGACCGAGGACTTCTACAACATGTTCGGCATCTCCGACCCGGAGAAAGCATACCGCCAGGAAGTATCATTCTACTGCAAGCGCATGCTCTGCACCGATGCCGATGGCGACATACGCCTCTTCTCCCCTACTGCGACTAAACATTATAAGGTAAATAAGATAGAAACCGTGTCGACCATCGGAGCAGGCGACAACTTCAATGCTGGATGCGTATACGGTATAGTAAAGAACCACGTGATGCGAGACGACCTTGACACACTCGACGAGGCTATATGGGACGACATAGTCCGTACTGGTCAGGACCTTGCAGCACAGGTTTGCCAAAGTTTTAATAACTCCATCAGCAAGCAGTTTGCTGAGCAATACAAAACAAACATTTGAAAACATTTGAACAGCTTGGCGTTTCAGGAGAGATACTCCGCGCCATAACAGAGATGGGCTACGAAAGCCCGATGCCAGTACAGGAAGAAGTGATTCCATACCTGCTTGGCAACAACAACGATGTGGTAGCCCTTGCGCAGACCGGTACAGGAAAGACCGCTGCCTACGGACTGCCAGTACTGCAGAAGATCGACACCTCACGCCTCGTACCTCAGGCAGTAGTCATAGCACCGACGCGTGAGCTTTGCCTTCAGATCACAGACGATCTCAAGGACTACTCAAAATACATCGACAATCTCCATGTGCTTGCCGTATATGGAGGTGCCAGCATCGAACCGCAGATCCGTGCCCTCAAGCGCGGCGTACAGGTCATCGTTGCCACACCGGGCCGACTCGTCGACCTTATGAATCGTGGAGTGGCAAAGCTCGACCAGGTAGAGAATGTGGTGCTCGATGAGGCCGACGAGATGCTCAACATGGGATTCTCCGAGAGCATCGACGACATCCTTGCCGGAGTGCCAAAGGACCGCAACACCCTCCTCTTCTCTGCCACCATGAGCAAGGAGATCGAACGCATCGCAAAGAACTACCTTACCGATGCCAAGGAGATCGTGGTCGGTTCGCGCAACGAAGGTGCTGAGCACGTCAACCACATCTACTATCTCGTATCTGCTCGCGACAAGTACAATGCTCTCAAGCGAGTGGCCGACTACTATCCTGAGATCTATGCCATCATCTTCTGCCGCACCCGAATGGAGACTCAGGAGATAGCTGACAAGCTCATTCAGGATGGTTACAATGCAGAGTCGCTTCATGGCGAACTATCACAGGCACAGCGCGACCTCACAATGCAGCGTTTCCGCCTCCATCGCGTACAGCTTCTCGTAGCTACCGACGTCGCAGCACGTGGACTTGATGTTGACGAACTTACCCACGTCATCAACTACGGACTCCCTGATGACATCGAGTCGTACACTCACCGTTCGGGACGTACAGGCCGTGCAGGCCGCAGCGGTACCAGCATCTCCATCATTCATGTCAAGGAGAAGAGCAAGGTGCGCGCCATCGAGAAGCAGATCCAGAAGAAGTTTGTGCCGGGCATCCTGCCTTCTGGTCAGGAAATATGTGCAAAGCAACTCTACAAGGTAATCGACGACATCGAGAAGGTCGAGGTCGATGAGGACGAGATTGCACCATTCCTTCCAGAAGTGTTCCGCAAGTTTGACACAATGGACAAGGAGGACATCATCAAGCGAATGGTATCGATGGAGTTCAACACCTTCCTTAATTATTATAAGAACGCGCCTGAGATCATCCAGCCATCGGAAAAGGGCGACCGCAAGGAGAAGGGCGATGCAGACAAGAAGACCTACAAGGACCGTAAGGGCGACCGTGGAACAGAACGCTCACGCAAGGCAGAGAAAGGCTACTCACGACTGTTCATCAACCTCGGAAAGAAGGACAACATCAATCCTAAGGTGTTCATGGGATTCATCAACCGAGTGGCAGCAGGCAAGAAGATCGACCTCGGCCGCATAGACCTGCTCCAGAACTTCTCGTTCTTCGAGGTTCCACAGGATCAAGCACAGATGACTATCAGCGTGCTCAGCGGACAGGAGTTTGACGGACGTATCGTAAACGTAGAGTTGACCGACAACCGCCAGGAACGCGCAGACGAAGCAAACGGTGGCAACGGTTCACGCCGCCACGAAGATGAGCTACGAGCTCGTCGCGACAGGGAATCGCGCCGTGGAAAGCGTGGTGCCGAGCGCTTCGAATCCGTACGTTCACGCGCCAAGCAGCCTAAGAGCGGCAAGCCATCAAGAGAAGAACGCGGTTATACTGACAAGCGTGGGCCTAAGGGACCTGCCGAATGGGCAAAATACTTCGAAGGTCAGGTAGAGAACCAACCATTCTACGGTGAGTTCGCAAAGAAAAAGAAGAAGAAATAAATAAGTAAGTGTGCAGAATTATGTAATAAAAAAGAAATGGCTCCATCGCGAGTCATTTCTTTTTTTCAATTATCTCTCTTTTGCGTTTATTTCTTTTTCTTCTCGAGATATTCCATAAGCCCCTCCAACGTGTCGAAACGCTTGATGTCGAACTGAGGAGCGTAATAGTCATCCTCGATAAACACGGTCTTGCCATCATGACTGAAGTAGAAGGTATCAAAACCGAAGTGGCGCTTGACGTATGCACAGCGATCGCCTGCCTCCATCTCGAAGATGCCACTATAGAGTTCCTTGCTTGTGTCGCAACCTATCTGGTAAAGCGAACGGACATCGTACTTATCGCCCAACAACTTCTGCGCCTGCTCAATCTTTACGATATTGTTGGTAGCACACACCAATGGACGCTTGCTCTTGAACTTACGCCTATCCGCCACTTTCATCTTGTCGAATCCCTCTCCCCACACACTATTAGCATCGCTCATGGACACGAAGCAGTAAGGGTCGATGTCCTTGATGAGGCGGAGCATGGCTGACTTTTCGCGATGGCGAACCACGCAAACTACTACTCGGCGGTCGGTATGGGTATACCATCCCTCACCATTGAGCACGGTGACTCCATGACCGTCCTTCACAAGATCGTCGGCTATAGCATCAGCATTGCGCGAGAAAATCATGAACTGAACCGACTGGTTGAGTCGACGCAGACTATAGTCGAGCGTCATCGAGGCAACGAAGAGGATCACGAATCCGTAGATCACACGTGCCCAGTCGTGGAAGATGAAGTAGCACGAAGAGATGATGATGACATCGCAAGCCATGATGACGGATCCGAGCGACATGTTCCTGTACTTATTTACAATGGCTGCAATGATATCCGTGCCACCTGTGGAACCGTTGTTCTCAAAGCAGAAGGCAAGTCCCAATCCGCTACAGATAGAACCCAACACACTGGCCATAAAGAGCTCATCGCCTATGACACGAGGCAGCATCATTGCACCCGGATTGGCAGGGTCGGGCGTCTCAAGCAGTCGCTGGAAGAGCCACATGGCAAACGACAGCATAGCGACTGCCCAGATGGTCTTCACGCAGAAACGAAATCCAAGAATCTTGATAGCAAAGGCAAGCAGAAATACATTGATGGTCATGTAAGTGACCTGCACCTCAATACCAGTAGCATAGTATATGATGGCTCCGATACCTGCCACGCCACCCATGGTGAGGCCATAAGGAAGCATGAATACGGTGAAGCCGAGCGCATAAAGACATACGCCCACAAGAATGAGGGCGTAGTCTTTAATTTCATGTAATAAATGTGATTTGGTCATATTTATTTCTTCAGAACGATATTGATCATCTTACCTGGCACTACGATAACCTTGTTGACCTGGAATCCTTCCATCCACTTTGCCGACTGCGGATCAGCAAGGGCAGCAGCCTCGGCAGCCTCCTTTGTGACATCAGCAGGGAACTCGAGTGGGAAGCGTGCCTTACCATTGAAGGCAACCATCATCTTGACTGAATCCTCCTTGAGGTAATCATCGTTGAAGGCTGGCCATGGAGCATCGCATACGGTAGTATCGTGACCAAGCATCTCCCAGAGTTCCTCAGCGAGGTGAGGACAGAATGGAGCGATGAGAACCACGAGCGTCTCCTTGACTTCACGGCTTGTAGACTTGATCTTTGTGAGTTCGTTGAGGCAGATCATGAAGGCAGCGATACTTGTGTTGTAAGAGAACTGCTCAATATCGCCAGTCACCTTCTTGATGAGTGTATGGAGTGCTTTAAGCTCTTCCTTCGATGGAGCATCGGCTGTAGCAACGAGCTGATCGTCCTTACCGATGAAGAAGTTCCAGAACTTCTTGAGGAAGCGGTGGCAACCATCAATACCGTTTGTATCCCATGGCTTCGACTGCTCAACAGGACCAAGGAACATCTCGTAGAGACGGAGTGTATCAGCACCAAACTTCTCAACAATCATGTCTGGATTAACAACGTTGAACATCGACTTCGACATCTTCTCAACAGCCCATCCACATACGTACTTGCCATCATCGTTGAGGATGAACTCGGCAGTTGCATATTCAGGACGCCAAGCCTTGAATGCTTCTACATCGAGGATATCGGCCGAAACGATGTTGACATCCACATGAATTGGAGTGACATCGTAGCCATCCTTCTTATCGAGCGAAACGAATGTGTTGGTATCCTTGATACGATATACGAAGTTGCTTCGTCCCTGAATCATACCCTGGTTGATGAGCTTCTGGAATGGTTCTTCCTTCACGCTAACGCCTAGGTCGAAGAGGAACTTGTTCCAGAATCGTGAGTAGATGAGGTGACCAGTAGCATGCTCCGAACCACCGACATAGAGGTCAACGTTCTGCCAGTACTGTGCAGCCTGCTCAGAGAGGAGTCCCTTGTCGTTGTGTGGATCCATGTAGCGGAGATAGTAGGCAGAAGAACCTGCGAAGCCTGGCATGGTGTAGAGTTCGATTGGGAACACAGTCTCGTTGTCGATCTTTGTGTTCTCAACAATCTTCTTGTTTGCCTCATCCCACGCCCATACGGTAGCGTTGCCGAGTGGTGGTTCACCAGTCTCAGTTGGGAGGAACTTATCGACCTGTGGGAGTTCGATAGGCAGACACTCCTCAGGAATCATGGTAGGTATACCTTTCTTATAATATACAGGGAATGGCTCACCCCAATAGCGCTGGCGCGAGAAGATGGCATCACGCAGACGGTAGTTAACCTTCACACGTCCGAGATTGTGCTTCTTCACGAACTCCTTAGTTGCCTGGATGGCCTCCTTGATGGTCTTGCCGTTGAGGATGAGAGCCTCGCCATCATATTCCACAGCAGGATTGCCTTCGGCTGGCGAGTTGGTCACAATACCTTCCTTTGCATCGTAGCTTTCCTCGCTAACGTCAGCACCCTCGATGAGAGGAACGATAGGGAGGTCGAAATGCTTAGCGAACGAGTAGTCGCGTGAGTCGTGGGCAGGAACCGCCATGATGGCACCAGTACCGTAGCCAGCAAGCACGTACTCTGCAATGTAGATAGGACACTTGTCGCCTGTGATTGGGTTGATACCGTAAGCACCGGAGAACACACCTGTCACGGTGTGATCAATCATACGCTCACGCTCTGTGCGTCCCTTTACATATTTAATATATTCATCGACTGCAGCACGCTGGTCAGGAGTAGTCACCATGTCCACGAGCTCGCTCTCAGGAGCAAGAACGAAGAATGTGACACCGAACATTGTATCGGCACGAGTAGTGAAGATAGTGAAGTCAACATCGCTGTCAGCTACCTTGATCTCGATCTCTGTACCCTCAGAACGACCAATCCAGTTCTTCTGAGTCTCCTTGATGGAATCGGACCATTCGATTGTCTCAAGACCATCGAGAAGGCGCTGTGCATAAGCGCTGACACGAAGACACCACTGGCGCATCTTCTTCTGCTCAACAGGGAAACCTCCACGCACGCTGACACCATCGACTACCTCATCGTTGGCAAGCACGGTACCAAGACCTGCACACCAGTTGACCATAGTCTCGCCCATGAAGGCAATACGATAGTTCATCAGCACATCGCTCTTCTTCTTGTCGTCCCATGAGTTCCACTCATCGGCTGTGAACGACATGGTCTCGGTGCATGCCAGGTTGGTCCAGTCGCCTGTACCTTCCTTCTCGAAGTGTTCGATGAGCTTCTCAATAGGCATAGCCTTCTGATGCTTGTAGCAGAAGAACGAATTGAACATCTTCTGGAATGCCCACTGAGTCCAGTGGTAATAGCCAGGAGCACATGTGCGTACCTCGCGGTCCCAGTCGAAGCAGAATCCGATCTTGTCGAGCTGCTCGCGGTAGCGGTTGATGTTGGCAAATGTAGTCACCTCAGGATGCTGACCAGTCTGGATAGCATACTGCTCTGCTGGCAATCCGTAGGCATCATAACCCATTGGATTGAGCACGTTGTAGCCCTGAAGGCGCTTTGCACGTGCATAGATGTCGGATGCAATGTATCCGAGTGGGTGGCCTACATGAAGTCCCGCACCTGATGGGTAAGGGAACATATTGAGGACATAAAACTTCTTCTTGTTCTCATCTTCGGCAACCTTGTAGGTCTTGTTCTCGACCCAACGAGCCTGCCACTTCTTTTCTATCTGTTGAAAATTATATTCCATATATTTTTAATGCTTTGTTTTCTTCGGCTTCCATAATCTCGCGTTCGCCCGGTCCCTTATCGTTGATGCCACAGAGATGGAGCACACCGTGTATGATGACACGATGCAGCTCCTCTTCGTATGTTGTGCCTTGCTGTTCGGAGTTGGACTTTACGGTATCGAGACTGATATAAATGTCGCCAGCTATGCAGTCGGGCTTGCCCATCATGGCAAAGTCCTCGCAATAGTCGAAGGTGATGATGTCGGTATAGTAATCGTGCTGCAGGAACTGGCGATTGACCTCAAGGATCTTCTCGTCGTCGCAGAACACGTAGCCAATCTCGCCCACCTTCTTGCCATAAGAGGCAGCAACAGCCTTGATCCAGGCACTGATATCACGCCTCCTGATCTTTGGCATCCTAACGCCATCGACATTGTACGATATCATAGTGCTTACTTCTTGTTTGCTTCAACCCACTTGCGAGCATTGACGAATGCCTCAATCCAAGGTGTAACCTCCTCCATACGGCGATCGGCAGGATAGTTGGCCTGCTGCCATGGGAAGATGGCACGTTCGAGGTGTGGCATCATGGCGAGGTGGCGACCATCAGCTGAACAGAGACCTGCCACATCGTATGTAGAACCGTTAGGGTTGGCTGGATAACCAGAATAGTTGTACTTAGCTACTACGTTGTACTCACTCTCAGCCTTTGGCAAGCGGAAGTTGCCTTCACCGTGAGCTACCCAGATACCGAGCTTATTGCCTGAGAGCGACTTGAACATCACGCTCTCGTTCTGAGGAATCTGGAGAGTGACGAACTCTGACTCAAACTTATGGCTGACGTTGTGGAGCATCTGAGCGTAGTCCTTAGCGTCGGTTACGGCGTGGTCATTGTTGAGCAGACCGAGCTCTACCATGAGCTGACATCCGTTGCAGATACCGAGCGAGAGTGTGTCCTTACGTGCATAGAAGGCATCGAGTGCTGCCTTTGCCTTAGGGTTGAAGAGGAATGCACCTGCCCATCCCTTTGCCGAACCGAGTACGTCGGAGTTAGAGAATCCACCACAGAATACGATCATGTTGATGTCCTCGAGTGTCTCACGTCCGCTTACGAGGTCAGTCATCATGACATCCTTCACATCGAAGCCTGCAAGATAGAGTGAGTAAGCCATTTCGCGCTCACCGTTAGTACCCTTCTCACGGATGATGGCTGCCTTGATGCCTGTGCTCTCACGACGATCGGCTGAGATGCCGTACTGAGCGAGCATACCTGTGAAGTCTGCGTTGAACTTATGCTCGATAGGCTGGTTCTTATAGTTCTGGTAGCGCTCCTTTGCCATGCCGTTGAACGACTGCTTAGTGTCGAGACGGTACGAAGCAGAGTACCAAACATCACGAAGAGCGTCGATGTCGAATGTGCGTGTACGGCCATCCTTCTTTACTATAATGTTGCGCTCTGCGATTGGCTTACCGATCTCAATAGCACCGATACCGGCACCTTCGAGCATCTTGAGCACATCTGCCTTGTCAGAGTTCTTTACCTGAACCACTACACCTGGGTTCTCAGCGAAGAGAACCTTTACGATGTCGCTTTCAGCAATGCCCTTGAGGTTAGCCTCAATACCGCCCTTTTGGTTAGCAAAGGTCATTTCGAGGAGCGTAGTGATAAGACCGCCGGCAGAAATGTCGTGACCAGCGAGAAGGAGACCTTCCTTAACGAGGTCGTTGACTGCAAGGAATGCATCGCGGAAGTATTCTGCGTTCTGAACTGTAGGTACGTCGCTGCCTACCTTGCCGAGGCTCTGAGCAAATGCCGAACCACCAAGCTTGAGAGTGTCGAACGAGAAGTCGATGTGGAGAAGCGTAGTATCAGGATCGTTTACGATGACTGGGCTTACCACCTTCTTTACATCGCTTACCTCACCGCCAGACGATACGATAACCGTACCTGGGCTGACAATCTTGCTGCCATCAGGATACTTCTGAGTCATCGAGAGCGAGTCCTTACCAGTTGGCACGTTGATCTGAAGTTCGCAGCAGAAGTCTGAAAGTGCCTTTACACCTGCGTAGAGACGTGCATCCTCACCCTTCTGTGAACGGCAAGGCCACATCCAGTTAGCAGAAAGGCTTACAGAGTCGAGTCCCTCAGCCATTGGAGCCCACACGAGGTTGGTGAGCGACTCAGCAACAGCGAGAACCGAACCTGCTGCAGGATCAGCAAGACCTGCCTGAGGTGCATGACCGATGGCTGTAGCGATACCCTTTGTGCCACGATAGTCGAGAGCTACACAACCACAGTCGGAGAGTGGGAGCTGAATCTCACCCTGACACTGCTGGCGAGCAATCTTACCTGTCACGGAGCGGTCCACCTTGTTGGTCAACCAGTCCTTACAAGCCACAGCCTCAAGCTGGAGCACATTCTGGAGGTAAGTATCTATGTCGTTGTATGAATATGTTGCATCTTCGTACTTGCGAACCACAGTCTCGTCGCGCATGTAAGTCTTTGGAGAGTGACCGAACATCTGTGCCACGTCGAGGTCGAATGGACGAACACCGTCGCCCTGCTCGAATGCAAAGTGAGCATCGCCTGTACATTCACCGACTACGTACAGCGGAGCACGTTCACGCTCTGCAATCTGGCGTACATGGTCGATGTGCTTCTCGTCGATGAGGAGTCCCATACGCTCCTGCGATTCGTTTGCAATGATCTCCTTCGATGAGAGTGTCTGGTCGCCGATAGGAAGCTTGGTCATGTCGATTACACCACCACACTCCTCTACGAGCTCTGACAAACAGTTCACATGACCAGCCGAACCGTGGTCGTGGATAGAAACCACTGGGTTGACATCCTCTTCGCAGAGTGCACGAACGAGGTTGTTGGCACGCTTCTGCATCTCTGGGTTGGCACGCTGTACGGCGTTGAGCTCGATACCTGATGAATAACGGCCAGTATCAACCGACGATACCGAACCACCACCAAGACCGATGCGGTAGTTATCACCACCCACTACGACAACCTTGTTGCCCTTCTGAGGCTCGCCCTTGAGGCAGTCGCGCTTTGTGCCGTAGCCTACACCACCAGCAAGCATGATCACCTTGTCGTAACCGTACTGCTCGGTTGTGTCGCCCTGCTGCTCTGCATGCTCGAATGTGAGCACCGAACCGCAGATGAGTGGCTGGCCGAACTTATTACCGAAGTCGCTGGCACCATTCGATGCCTTGATGAGTATCTGCTCTGGAGTCTGATAGAGCCACTTGCGGATTGGGAGGATCTGTTCCCACGAACGGATGTCACCGTCCTTATCCGACTTTGTCCACTTTGGATAGCTGTGAGGCTGAGTAGGAGCCACACCATTGCGTGGATATGAAGTCATGTAGACTGCAGTACCTGCGATAGGCCATGAACCAACACCACCACCCATACGGTCGCGGATCTCACCTCCGGTACCTGTCGAAGCACCGTTGAATGGTTCGACTGTGGTTGGGAAGTTGTGAGTCTCTGCCTTGAGCGAGATCACCGACTCGATGTCCTTCACCACGAAGTAGTCAGAAGTAGAGTGGTCCTTAGGTGCGAACTGCTCTACGATAGGACCCTGGCTGAATGCCACATTGTCCTTGTATGCTGAGAGGATCTTGTTAGGATTCTCCTGAGTAGTCTTCTTGATCATCTGGAAGAGCGACGATTCCTTCTCCTCTCCATCGATGATGAATGTACCGCCGAAGATCTTGTGGCGGCAATGCTCAGAGTTGATCTGTGCGAAACCGAATACCTCCGAGTCAGTAAGCTTGCGTCCGAGCTGACCTTCTACCTTGTGAAGGTACTCGATCTCCTCTGGCGAGAGAGCCAGACCTTCCTTTTCGTTGTATTCCTCAAGGTTCTCGATCGAGATGATTGGTGCAGGCTCGATATTTACAGTAAAGATTCCCTGGTCGAGTCCGTTGTACATACGCTGGAGCATTGGGTCATGCTCAGCATCTTCCGATTCTACTGGGAAATATTCCTCTATGCGCTGCACGCCCTTGATTGCCATGTTCTGAGTAATCTCAACAGCGTTGGTCGACCATGGAGTGATCATCTCACGGCGTGGTCCTACAAAATACCCCTTTAGGGCTTGTTCATTGAGTAGTGTAGCTTCGCCATACAGCCAGCAAAGCTCCTGTGTCTCGTCTGCGTTGAGCTGATGGTCTACGCTGGTAGCCACGATGCTCTTGGCAGGAGTCTGAAAGAAATAAATCATAACTTGTGTGGTATGACAATTTAATAAATTACGTAATTTTGCGCAAAGGTAGTAATTATTTCGCTAATAAGCAGAAAAAAGCACAAAAACTTTTGAGTTATGAAAATAATAAGTACCTTTGCACGCGAGATTTCAAATAATAATTCTATTATCCAAACCAAACTTATCAAACTAATCTTTATTTTATGAAACAAAAATTACTCTTTTTGTTTGCATCTTTGTTAGTGTGTGTTGGAGCTATGGCTCAGTGGACACACCCAGAACCATCAAAGATGGACATTGTGTACGGTGACACAGTTTACCTGTACAATGTAGAAGCTCAGGCTTTCTTCCGTGGAGCCAATTCATGGGGTACTCGTGCCTCAGTCGATGCAGCTCACGGTTACAAGTGCGTACTCCTCGAGGAGGAGGGGAAGATTGCCATCAAGGACTCGGTTGAGGACAAGGGCAAGATGTTCTACGTACGTGCAAAGAACTTCGACGACATCTATGTAGACTGCAACGATGCCGACATGGGCTACCGTTTCTGGTCGTTCACACCACAGGCTGACGGTTCGTACACCATCCAGAGTCTTACTGAAGGCTTCGCTGGCCACCTCTTCGGTGTCGACCTCACATCCGACAACAACACAGTCCTCTGGCTCATCGACCCAGCAGAGTATGCTCCTGAGCAGATCCAGACCAAGTGGTGGATCGTATCGATGAAGGCTTACGACGAGTACATGGCTAAGTACAGCACTTACGCTGCTGCTACTGCCCTCGCTGCCAAGATCGAAGAGGCTAAGGGCTTCGGACTCGATGCAGCTGCTGCTGAGGGCGTTTATGCCAACACAGCTTCCACAAAGGAGGAACTCGATGCTGCAACTGAGGATCTCCAGAAGGCTATCAACAACTACAAGGAGGGTGCCGCTACTCCTGACAATCCTCAGGACCTCACAAGCACTTTCATCCCTGACGGTGACTTCGAGCTCAACCAGGGAGCAGGCGTATGGCAGCGCACTCACTCGGCACAGAACTACCAGACTTCAGGTACTCCTGGCAAGATGGGCGACAGCACTACATTCCTTGAGGCATGGCACGGAAGTGCATTCACAGGTAAGATGTATGTGCCAATCACAGGTCTTCCAAACGGCGTATACCAGTTCTTCCTCTCTGTTGCAACCAACGGTGGTAACGGATGTTACGTATATGCTGGTACAGACTCAGTCGAGGTTACTACAGGCGACAACATGACTGCTTACACAGTCTTCACTCGCGTTGAGGATGGTACACTCGAGGTTGGTCTCAACATGCCTAACGCAGTTCAGAACTGGGTAGGTATCGATGATGCTAAGCTCCTCTACCTCGGCAACAGCGTGGCTTCTTACGCTTACTGGGTAAATACTAACATGCAGAATGCTCCTCAGTACGATGAGGACTCGTTCGTTCAGGCATCGCTCGTTGCTGAATACACGGATATGCTTGGCACCGACCTCAATGCATTCACAACTGTTGCTGACGTGCTCGCATTCAACGACAAGTTCAACGAGACAGTCACCACTATCAAGGCCAACGCTGAGGCTTACGCTAAGTACGCTGAGCTCTGCGAGGAGGCTGAAGGACTTCAGACTGCAGGCTATACAGGTGCTGAGGCTGACGACCTCTACGACTACATCTCTGAGACTGTTGAGGACATCATGAATGCCAAGGAGCTCTCGACTGAAGAGATGCTCGCTGAGTACGACAAGCTTCACGAGATGGTGGAGACAGTCAAGGCTAAGTGTCTTGCTGCAGGTATGGACTGTACAAACCTCATGGTCAACCCTAACTTTACAAGCCGTCTCGACGGATGGACAAGCGACAGCAACTATGCTTCAGTAGCATGGGGCGGTCTCAGCTCTAACCCATGTGTTGAGCGTTGGAACGACAACTTCGACTTCTACCAGCAGCTCACAGGCGTGCCAAACGGTGTCTACGAGCTCAAGGTTCAGGCATTCTACCGTCCTACAGGCGACACTAAGGAGTCGTACAACAATTATATAGAAGACCCTAAGAAGGACGAGATCCTTGCTTACATCTATGCAAATACTACTGAGACTCCAGTCCTCAACATCGGTGCTCACACATTCGCAACCAACCTCGAGGACAACTGTACTGTAGTAGGCGACAACCTCTACGTGCCAAACGGCATGAACTCAGCATCCAACGCATTCTCACAGGGCGCATACGAGAACACAGTAGTAGGTGTAGTAACTGACGGCACGCTCAAGGTAGGTATCAAGTCGACTACAGGTTCTGCTTCTGGTCGTTGGACCCTCTGGGACAACTTCCGCCTCACATTCATCGGTATGGACAAGGATGCAATCGCCAATGTTGTCGAATCTCTCTTGCCAGTTATCGAAGAACTCGAAGCAAACAAGATGAACAAAGACGTACATGAGGCTCTCCAGGCAGCTTACTCTGCAGCAAACGATGCAGCTACAGGCGAAGAGAAATTCGCTGCCCTCACTAAGCTCCTCGCAGTCATTGCAGAGACAAAGGAGAACATAGCAGCCTACAACAAGCTCAGCGCAGCACTTGAAGAATTTGCTACACTCATCGAGGGCAGCACAGCTTCTGAAGCTACAACTCTTGCAGCTACTGATCTGTTCAACGACACTTGGGAAGGATGCGACAATGGTGTTTATACAACAGCCGAAGCCCTCGCTAAGATCGAAAAGATCAACGAGCTCTCTGCAGCACTCCGCGTTCCTGCTCACGATGATGCTTCTGACGCTACTCCAGTCGACATGACTCAGGTCATCATCAACCCAGACTTCGAAGCTAACGCTGCTTCTCAGCAGGCTACAGGTTGGACACTCGTTAAGGGCGAAGGCGCTTCAGGCAACTACCAGGTACAGAATGGCTACGATGGTGGCGTATCAATGGAGTTCTGGAGCAACACGAACGGTAGCGGTACTAAGTACGACTTCTACCAGCACATCACAAGCCTCCCTGCAGGTACATACGAACTCACAGCCGAGGCATCCAACTCGCTCAACGGCCAGCAGGCTGGTCCAGGCGAAGGCCGTGCATACATCTATGCAGGTGCTGCCAAGGGTGAGGATATCCGCACTCTCCTCAGCGAGCCAATCGCTATCCAGACAGAGGGATGTACAGAAGCACGTGGCAACTACTCAGTCATCATCACTCTCAAGGAAGGTGAAGACCTCATCATCGGTTCGAAGAATATCGGCGAACTCAGCGCACGTTGGGTGATGATCGACAACTTCAAGCTCACTTACTATGGTACTTCAAGCTCTAAGCAGGAGTCGCCAGAGGATGCTTCATCAATCGACTACGTTCAGACTGCTCCAGCAGCTCCAGCAGCAATCTACAACCTCAACGGTCAGCGTCTGCTCCAGCTCCAGAAGGGCATCAACATCGTAGGTGGAAAGAAGATTCTCGTGAAGTAATCGACCGATCCACATAGACGATTCATACACCATCAACTCCTTGCAAGGAAACAGCAATGTCCTTGCAAGGAGTTGAACGTTTTATTGCAAGGAGTTTGACGTTTCCTTGCAAGGAGTATTCTGAGGCGAGGCAAAATATGCATTCGTAGCGTTGTCATCTTGTCAATTGTCATGATTGTCATTAAGAAAATGAAAAGTGAGCATCAGGCCCAATATAGAAGTAAATATTTAAAATATAATTATATATCTCTGTTTTGCACGATTTTCATCAATCTCCAATCCTTAATGACAATCATGACAATTGACAATATGACAATATCCCTATAAAGAAAAACAGCGTGCAGAACGACATTCCACACGCTGATATAATAAAATAAGGAAGATATACTATCAAAGCACCTTGATGAGTTCAACATCAAAGATGAGTGCCGAATAAGGAGGAATCATGGCTCCTGCACCACCCTCGCCATAGGCAAGCATATAAGGGATGTAGAAGCGGAACTTGCTGCCTTCCTTCATGAGCTGAACACCCTCAGTCCATCCTGCGATGACCTGCTGCAGACCGAAATCTGCTGGTTCATTGCGCTTGTACGATGAGTCAAACACTGTGCCATCGAGCAAGCGACCCTCATAGTGGCAACGTACTGTATCTGTAGCCTTTGGCTGAGCACCAGTACCCTCTGTGAGCACCTCGTACTGCAGACCGCTGGCAGTAACTGTCACGCCCTCCTTCTTAGCATTCTCAGCGAGGAATGCAGCACCTGCTTCCTTAGCAGCCTTGCCAGCCTCCTCGGCAGCAGCCTTCTGCTTCTTTTCCATCTCCGAGAAGAATGAGTTGATGATCTGCTGAGCAGCAGCGTTTGAAATCTTGAGGTCGTTGTCCTGAAGTACGTCAACGATCGATGCTGTGAAGTCCTCGATGACGAGTGTGTCCTTCAGGCCCATCTGCTTGAGTTGCTGGCCAATGCCAAGGCCGAGCGAATAACTTAAATTGTCCATTGTTTTGTCTGTATTTTTTGTTGTTTATCAATTATATTCACACTAAATCGAATGCAAAGGTACGAATAATTATGAATTATGTCATCGATTATGTCGCTTTTTTTGCAAAAAAAGAATTATGAATTATGAATTAATTCGTACCTTTGCATCCGATTTACTAAAACAGACTAAAAAATATAATGGTAAAATACATCTTCGAACTCAAGGATAAGGTACGCGACTACGAGTGCGACCTTCAGGGCATCGTGAACAATGCCAACTATCAGCATTTCCTTGAGCATTGCCGTCACGAATTTCTGCTGAGCCACGGCATCAGCTTCGCCGAACTGCACGATAAGGGCACCGATGCCGTAGTGGCACGACTCACCATGCAGTTCAAGTTGCCTCTGCGCAGCGGCGATGAATACATCTCAAAGCTGTGGGTAAAGAAGGACGGCCTCAAATACGTCTTCATGCAGGACATCTTCAGGGCTTCGGACATGAAGCTTTCCATCCGTGCTCAGGTGGAAAGCGTATGCCTGGTAAACGGTAAGCTCGACGAAAGCCCAGAGCTGAACGAGAAGTTTGCACCGTTCCTAAAACAATGACTTCCGATCAAGAAATACTATACTCCATAGCCCTGTCGAAGATCAAGGGTATCAGCTTGATAAATGCCAACCAGCTGTATCAGGCCATGGGCGATGCTACGAGTGTGTTTGCCAACCGCAACGACATCAGAAGCTACGTGCCAGAGGCCTCCCAGCGAGTGGTCGACATCTTCAAGGATGTGGACTATGCCATAAGAGAAGCTGAACGCGAGCTACAGTTTATGGAAGGCAAGTCGGTAAGATGCCTCACACAGAAGGATGCCGACTATCCACGCCGACTCCGAAACTGCACCGACGCACCGATAGCGTTATACTACTGCGGTAATGCCAACCTCAACAATGCCAAAGTGATAAGCATGGTCGGCACTCGCAAAATCACACCCTATGGGGCAGGCTTATGCAAGGAGTTTGTGGCGGATCTGAAGAGGATTTGTCCCGATGTCCTGATAGTCAGCGGACTGGCCTACGGAGTGGACATCCATTGCCATAGGGCTGCATTGGACAACGATATGGAGACGGTAGGTGTACTGGCTCACGGACTGGACCGCATCTACCCTTATAAGCATCGTGCTACAGCCGTGGAGATGACTCGCCATGGAGGTCTGCTCACCGAATACACTTCCGGCACTCAGCCCGAGCGATACAATTTCATAAGCCGTAACCGAATAGTGGCAGGAATGTGCGACCATTGCATCGTGGTGGAAAGCGCAGAAAAGGGTGGCTCGCTCATCACAGCCGACCTGGCAAACGGCTACGAACGTGAGGTACATGCTTTCCCTGGCCGCACCACCGACCTCTATAGCGCTGGATGCAACAAGCTCATACAGCAACAGAAAGCACGCCCCATTCACAATGCTCAGGAATTTGCCAACTGGTGCGGATGGAGCAGCCAACATACGGATAGGACACAGCCCCTGCAACAGGAACTGTTCGTACAGCTATCAGCCGAGGAGCAAGCCATCGTAAAAGCCCTTGAAGGCACCGACACACGGCACATCAACGAGATAGTGAACGCCACGGGAATGAGCAGTTTCTCGATCAGCGCCACACTCTTCGACATGGAGATGAAGGGACTGGTAAGTGCATACGGAGGTGGCAGATACAAGCTTTCGGACACGATAATACAGGGTAGAAATGCAATAATTTAACTTTTTTAGCATATTTTTTGCCGAATAAGTATAATTCAAAGAATTAAAATCGTAACTTTGCACGCTGAAAGCAATTCCTATGCTCTTATCATTAAGGAATAAAACAAAAAATAATTAACATAAAATCAAAGACAAAGTAATGAAGAAGTTTTTCATGATGGCAGCAATCGCTGCTTCAGCAATGGCATTCACAGCTTGTAACGGCAGTGGCAGTGCAAATCTTAAGGACGATGTAGACAGCCTCACATACGATCTCGGTGTGGCTCAGTCAGAGAGTCTCAAGCAGTACATGACTATGCAGCTCGGTGTTGACTCTACATATATCGACGAGTTCATCAAGGGTATGAAGGAAGGCGCTATCAACGAGGCTGATCCTAAGAAGGAAGCTTACATGCAGGGTCTTACAGTAGGTAAGCAGATCCAGCAGATGGCTCAGGGTCTCTCAAACGAGGTATACGCTGGCGACTCAACTCAGACAGTTAACGTTAACAACCTCCTCGCAGGTTTCGTAGACGGTCTTAAGGGTAAGGCTGCAAAGACAGGCGAAGAGGCTATGGCAAGCTTCCAGGCTAAGCTCGAGCCAATCAAGACTGCAAACCTCGAGAAGCAGTACGGCGACAACAAGACTGCTGGTGAGAAGTATCTCGCTGACAACAAGAAGAAGGACGGCGTAACGGTTCTTCCTTCAGGCGTTCAGTACAAGGTGCTCACAGAGGGTACAGGTGCTCTCCCAACTGATACTACTGTAGTAAAGGTTAACTACGAGGGTAAGCTCATCGACGGTACAGTATTCGACTCTTCATACGAGCGCAACCAGCCATTCGAGGTTAACATGGCTGCACCACGCGTTATCGAGGGATGGACTGAGATCCTCAAGCTCATGCCAGCTGGTTCAAAGTGGGAGGTTGTAATCCCTCAGGACAAGGCTTACGGTGCTCAGGACATGGGTCAGATCAAGCCATTCTCAACTCTTATCTTTACTATCGAAGTATTGAAGTAATAACAGACGATGAAGAAAGCATTTATCATCATAGCAGCGTTTGCATTTGCAAGCGCTGCTTTTGCTCAGAGCACATCCGAAGCCCTCTCTCCTAAGGAAGTGAAGGCAAAGAAGGCTGCTGAGCTCAAGGCATTCAAGGAGAAGCAGAAGGCCGATCTCGAGGCATTCATTGCACAGCAGAATGCTCCACAGGCAAATAAGAAACCAGTGATGAACAACCAGGGCGACTCGGTAGCCTACATCATGGGTGTGGCACAGTCGAACGGACTGATGCAGTACATCAAAAACAATCTTGGAGTCGACACAGCCTTCGTTGACGTGTTTGCCAAGAGTGTGATGGAAAGCATCGGCGTCGACCTTTCTGACCCAAGCAACAAGGCAAAGGATGCTGGACGCCAGATAGCAAGCCAGATACGCACCATGACTGAGAACTTCTCAAAGGACTACTACTCAGCCGATCCTGGCATGACAGTCGACCCATCGATCGTGGCTCAGGGCGTGATGGACGGACTGCTCGGCACAAGCGGCATTCGCCCTACCGAAGCAGGCACTCACTTCCAGGACGTCATCACCAAGCGACAGGCAGCCAACAAGGAGAAGCTGTGGGGACCTAACCGCGAGGCTGGTGAGAAGTTCCTTGCTGAGAACAAGACTAAGCCAGGCGTGGTGACTCTCCCTTCAGGACTCCAGTACAAAGTCATCACAGAGGGTACAGGCGAGAAGCCTACTGCAACTGACAAAGTGACTGTACACTACGAGGGTACTCTCATCGATGGCACAGTATTCGATTCTTCCTACAAGAGAAGCTCTCCTACCACATTTGGTGTAACACAGGTAATCAAGGGATGGACCGAGGCTCTGCAGCTCATGCCGGAAGGATCAAAGTGGATGCTCTACATCCCTTACGACCTCGCTTACGGCGACCGCGAGACAGGCAAGGAGATCAAGCCTTACTCAGCACTCATCTTCACAGTCGAGCTGATCAGCATCGTAAAGCCAGAGGCAAAGAAGGCTGAGGACGATGCAAAGAAGATGACTGGCGCAAAGGGCAAGACTACAACCAAGAAGAAGTAATGACGCATTGAAACGTGTTTGCACGTTCTTAATAGCAAAATGATAGGCGGACTTTGAAAAGTTCGCCTTTTTTTTGACATTACAATAAGCAATTTACGTAATTATTGAATTTTTATAGCACAAACACATTGTTATATGAAAAGAAATGCTTAATTTTGCTGACAAATTGTTATTCTGTTGACAAAAATCAATAAAAGAAAAAATATTAAAGATGGAAAAGATTGACAAACTGGACAAGCAGATTATGGAGATAATCTCTAACAATGCACGCATACCATTCAAGGATGTTGCAGCTGTTTGTGGTGTATCACGTGCAGCTATTCACCAGCGAGTACAGCGCTTGATTGATATGAACGTTATTGTAGGTTCAGGATATCATGTAAACCCTAAGAGTCTTGGCTACAAGACTTGTACATATGTTGGTATTAAACTTGAAAAAGGTTCGATGTACTCAAGAGTAGTTGAAGAACTGAAAGAGGTGCCGGAAATCGTGGAGTGCCACTACACTACTGGCCCTTACACCATGCTTATCAAACTCTACGCACGCGACAACGAACAACTTATGGACCTCCTGAATCGCCGCATTCAGGGCATCCACGGTGTTGACTCAACAGAGACACTCATTTCGCTCGACCAGAGCATCAAGAAGGAAGTGCCAATCAACATCAATCCAGATGAAGCCATAGCGCCTATCAACACTTCGGACGAAGTGGAAGACGACGTGGAGGACTAATCATCAGTTTGCCATCCTCAACCTTGGCCGAAAAGCCATCTTCGCGTTGAGGAGTCAGGTAGATAGGCTGTTGCATGCCTTCTACCACAATCTTATCGTACATATTGAGGGCGAGAATACCCATGTTCATCCTCATATTGATCTCTATGACAGGATGAATCCTGCCATCCATCAGTCGGATCATGTCAATACCTACAGGACCATGATAATCGATGGTGGAGAGGTGAGCAATATGGTAGTCTATGAGCCAGTCCAACAAGCGAGCATCGGCACCGATTCTCGCTTTTAGTTTGTCCTGGCTCTCCACGTAATTATAACCATACGCTCCGCCCGTTGCCGTCTCGAAGACTGAATAGCCAAGGAAGTCCACACGATGATCGGCATGTACCATGAATTCCATTGCGAAGTCGACAGCCTTATCCTCGTAGAAGGTGTCGGCCACATAGCCTCCCTGATTGTGTATGTAGCCTTTGAGGCGTGTGATGGTCTTCTCATCCATCTCGTTGCACACAAACACTCCGCGCCCTGAACTGGACCAAGGCGACTTGAAGATGGCGGGCAGGGATGCATCGGTCTCCACGGACTCGAGGTAACGCATATCTGCTCCTACCAAAACATCGGCAAGATTCCTATCACCAAGCACCGCCGTTCCTGCATGGGATGCCTCAGCAAGAAGGTCGTGAATGTATTCGCAGGCAAACTGCCGTGAACTCAATCTCCGCACTTCATCCAGCCACTCATCGGTAGGGAGGTCGCTTTCAACCACACCCTTGTGCTTGTACCTCTGCTTCGTAGCGCGGCTCCATCCCCACGGACCTTCCTTCCAAAAGTGACAGATGTCAGTCAGATCCTTCTCCATTTGCTGTATGCGCTTTGGAGGCAGGTACTGAGTGACATTAGCGGCAAGTGCCATGTCGTTCGAACAGTTGAATATGGTAGGAAGCATGGTAATGATTCTATGGTTTTTATTTTGATAATAAGGAAGTTATTCAACTTTCCATAACTTGATGAATCGTATCTGTTTTCTTTTGTTTTCTGTGTTTTCTTTTGTTTTTTCAAATAAGCCTACGGCAACCATCGAGCCAGTTTAGTTGCGCAAAGCGCTATTTATGAAAACAAAAGAAAACACAGAAAACAAAAGAAAACCATGACAATTAATAAATTGTGATTTGCTAAACTTGAACAAGGAAGTCTATTAGTCCACTATCAGCCTAATGCTTATAGTCAGTCTCGTTCTTCACGCCTTGAATGTCGCGTATCTTGGTCTCTGAATAGAGCAAAGTGCGGAGGGCATCGGGAGTGATCTCGATGGTAGGATTGAAAGTCTGGGCATACTTCATTACGGCATTTCGGTATGCACGTCCCTCTACAAAGTCGCTGATGCTCTCAAGGTCGGTGGTGCAGATGAGCAGTTTGCCCTTGCCACACTTGAACTCCATGAGGATGCCAAGTTTGTGGTTGCGCTCCACGTTGTCGACCGTCTGGATGATAGGGCGATAGTCCTTTGGAAGCGAATTGAGGATAAGCGGACGGCTATGCTTTGCTACGCACCACCATTGCCAGTCGGTATAGCCTTCGGTTGGGAAATCGTCAAAGAGTGGCGACAACTTATCCATCAGCATGCCAAGCGAACCCGGCGAGACTGGTTTGCCATTGTTTTCCGAGATGGTCTTGAACATCGCATAGTTCCAATAGTCAGGTGTGAACAAACCGCCTATGCTCTGCTTCTCGATGGATGGGAACGATGGAGCGAGCAGCACCGTCCTACCCTTTTCCAAAGCTTTGAGCACAGCAGCATCGAGGGTGTCAGCCATCATCACATCCGACTTCATCTCCTTAACTTCGGGGTACACCCATACGTTGTATTCGTTGCTGTAGTTGCCTGTCTTCAGGGTGATGGTATTGACTACTGCCGAATCATCTGGGCAGAATATCATTCCTCTCAACGAGTCGACAACCAGCACATCGCCCTGCCCTACATGGCATGCCGTAGTGAGAGTCTTCACGTTCTTTCCACACTTTACGACTACCTCTATAGGTTGGGTCCAATCACCCTCCATATAGTTGCAAAGGGCAATGTGCGCCTTGAACTCCTCTTCGTTGCTCCAGCAATACTTGTCCATGAGAAGCATCGGCACTACAGGCTGCATGACGTTCACCACCTTTGAGTCGGCCTTCGACTTCTGATTCATGAAGGCATCAAGAATGCCGCAAAGGGCTGAACCCTGACCAGGATAGTCCTTCAGGTCGAGCAACTGATAGCCGCCAAATCCCTTGGTGCGCACGCAATACTCGATGTCTGCCTTGTAGCACTCCAGTCCCCATGCCGTAGTGGCAGTCACGAAGTCCACCGACTGATCGGTAAGACCATTCTCGTCCAAACGACTACGGAACACCTCAAGGTTGTAAGGATACAGCACACCCTTGTAGCGACCTATCTGATTGTAGTTAGGGTACATCTGAAACTGGCATGTCTCGTGTGCCACGATAGGTCGTGCAGTCTTGCTCACAGGAAGTGAGAAGTCGTCGCGTGTATTAGGGCGAGTGTGATTGAGCAGACCTCCTTCATCCTCATCGGCAAATGAGAACGAAGTACGCGTATTGGCGCTGTAGTGCTCGCCTCCCCCAACACGGCAAGTGACCATGTAGTCCTCACCCTCGTGCACCTGCCATCCAAGCCAGTTGTTCGAACCGAAGCAATAGAGGTGGCGATCGTCCTGCTTGCGGAATCCCTCAAGCCATTCAGCCATCGTATCGGCCTCGCCCCACAGTTCGTTGCCAAGTCCCATGCTCATGAACGAAGGATGATTGCCAAACGCATCCAGTTCGCCATGGGCTTCATGGAGAAGGAAGTCGTTGAGCGTGCCGTTCTTCTTCTCGATCGTACCCCATACAGGCAGTTCGCATTGCAAGTATATTCCCTCCAGATCGGCAGCCACGAACGCCGCCTCGGTAGGGGTGTAGGAGTGGAATCGGTAATGATTGATGCCGTATGCCTTTGCTATGCGGAACACTCGCTGCCACTCGTACACATCGGTCGGGCAATAAGCCGTGAGAGGGAATACGCAGGCATCGTGGGTGCCTCGAAGGAAGGTCTTATTGCCATTGATGACAAACTGCGTGCCTTCAATCCCAAACTTTCGCATGCCGAAGCTTGTGACATACTCATCCTCCGCACCGATGCGTGCCGTAAGACGGTAAAGTGCTGGGTGAAACTCGCTCCAAAGCAATGGTGCATCGCCCATGGAGAGCGTAGCCTCAACCGTATTCTCGCCGGCAGTAAGCACTACAGCCTCCCGATGCTTCAATGGGGCGGCAGCCTGCTGAGTGTTGTAAGCCTCGGCGTTGAGAGTCAGGGTGGTCTTCAGCGCCTTGTCCGACACTACCGTCATCCTCACCCTCGCCTTCCTGCCATCCACATCAGGGTAGACATACACCTTATTTATATACGCATGCGGGCGAGCCTCGATGTAGAAGTCGCCAAGTATGCCGTTCCAGTTGGTCTGAGTCGACTCCGCCCATGCGTGCGAACCATGCACGGCATCGGGCACAGCACCATCGCTATTGTCGATGCGTATCCGTATCTCATGCCTTCCAGCCGACAGCGTAGGAAGCTGATACTCGTGTGCGCAATACAGTTGGCAGATGCTGCCCACGCTGTCGCCGTCTATCCATAGGGTGCTTGGCTTGGTGCGCTCCATGCAGAGCACCATCGGGCATGCAGCCATGGACTGCGGTATGTCGACCGTACGGGTGTACGTCACCGGACCGCTGTATGCATACAGGCGTGTGAGCTGCGAGGTGACATCCTTACGGCTGGCAGGGTTGCCAAGCTTGTTCTCGTCGGTAGTGCCCGGCAAGCGGCAATCGCCCAGCGTGCTGCTCCACGTGCCGCTCAGGTCCAGTCGCTCCCTTAAAGGCGCAATGGTCTTCTGTGCCTGCATCTGAGAGCTCAGCACGAAGACCATTGAGAAGAGTGTTATAATGTTTTTCATCTGGAAAACATCTATCTGTGTCTTATTGTTTGTATCTTACAAATGCGTTCATCATCCATGCTGCTTGATGCGTCGTAGCGCATTCCATATAAGCCAGGCACCGATGAGAATGAATGGTATGCTCAGTCGCTGACCGATGTTGATGGTCATGTCAAGCTCCGATGCCACCTGCTCCTTCTTGATGAGTTCGACAAAGATGCGGAACGTGAAGATGGTGATGAGCGTAAATCCGAAGAAGAAACCATTGCCCACGAAGGTCTTGCCACCACGAAGGTCGTAAGCGCCAGCACCCGCGATGGCCTTCTGTCCTGCCTTGAACATCTTCGTCTCCTCCTTTTGGGCAGGAGCAAAGTGAGGCATGTCGTGCTTCTTGAAGATGTACAGCTGGATGAAGAATATCACGAGGTAAGCCATAGCCTCATACAACTGCGCCGGATGGCGTGGCACCAACTCACCATCCACCATAGCCTCGTGCGTATGGAAGATGAATGCCCATGGCACATCGGTCACGCTACCTATGATCTCTGAGTTCATCAGGTTGCCCAGACGTATGCAGCACGACACCAGAGGTACGCTGAGAGCCACATTGTCTATGACTCCGAGCATGCCGAGCTTATGATTGCGTGCATACAGCCACAACGCCACGAAGAGGCCTATCGTACCGCCATGGCTTGCCAGTCCCTCATAGCCGCGGAAAGTCCAGTCCGACATGTCGGGAGCGAAACGGATAGGCAGTATCATCTCAGCCACGCCACGCATGGAGCCCAGGTAGTAGTCCGCCTCGTAGAACAGGCAATGCCCCAGACGGGCACCTATCAGCACACCCAAGAAACAATAGAAGAACAGCGGGTCGAACTTCTCGTCCGCCACCTTCTCAAGCTTATATAGTTTGCCCACTATCACATAGGCAGAAAGCAATCCAAGGCACCACAGCATCGAGTACCATCGAAGCACGAGGGGACCCAAGGCTATGATTTCGCCATTTGGTTGCCAGTCGATAAATGCCAACATAGGTTTGTTATAAACTATTACACATTGAAGCGGAAATGCATGATGTCGCCATCCTGCACCAGATACTCCTTACCTTCCACACCCAGCTTGCCAGCCTCGCGCACAGCAGCCTCGCTGCCATACTTGATGTAGTCGTCGTACTTGATGACCTCGGCACGGATGAATCCCTTCTCGAAGTCGGTATGGATCACACCGGCACACTGTGGAGCCTTCCAGCCCTTGCGGTAGGTCCATGCCTTCACCTCCATCGGACCAGCGGTGATGAATGTCTCAAGGTTGAGCAGCGAATAGATGGCCTTGATGAGGCGGTTGCATCCACTCTCCTGCAGTCCCATGTCCTCAAGGAACATCTGCTTCTCCTCGTAGCTCTCGAGTTCGGCTATATCAGCCTCCGTTTGCGCCGATATCACCATCAGCTCAGCATCCTCGTCCTTGATCGCCTCACGCACAGCCTCGACATAGGCATTGCCGGTAGCAGCCGAGGCATCATCGACATTGCATACGTAGAGCACAGGCTTGGTGGTGAGAAGGAACATAGCCTTCGATGCCTGCGCCTCGTCGTCGTTCAGGAACTCGACCGTACGTGCGCTCTTGCCCTGCAGCAATGCCTCCTTGTAGCGCACCAGGAGCTCATACTCCACCTTCGCATCCTTGTCGTGGCCCACCATGGCGAGCTTCTCCGTCTTCTTGATGCGAGCCTCGACCGTCTCCAGGTCCTTGAGCTGAAGTTCAGTATCGATAATCTCCTTGTCGCGCACAGGATCGACCGACCCGTCCACATGCACTATATTACCATTGTCAAAGCAACGGAGCACATGGATGATGGCGTCGCACTCGCGTATGTTACCGAGAAACTGGTTGCCCAGTCCCTCACCGCGGCTTGCGCCCTTCACCAGTCCTGCTATGTCGACAATGTCGCACACAGCAGGGACAATGCGTCCCGGATGCACCAATTCTGCAAGCTTCGTGAGTCGCTCATCAGGCACGCTGACCTGTCCGAGCTGCGCATCGATAGTACAGAAAGGGAAATTAGCTGCCTGTGCCTTAGCACTCGACAGACAATTGAAAAGTGTTGACTTGCCTACGTTAGGAAGTCCAACAATACCTGCTTTTAATGCCATACATTAATGTGTTTACGTTTTATTTGTGCAAAGGTACGAAAAATGAGCGAATATCCATGCGTGTTGCCATGGAAAAGTGAAAAGAGAAAAGAGAAAAGCATTGCCGTATGACAGAAAATGGTTATATTTGCCGCACAAAACAAACAAACATTATCGCTCATGAAAACCCTCATCCTCGCGGCATCCCTCCTGCTGGCATCGGCAGCACATGCCCAGACGTACACCAACCAGTATCCAAAAGAAGTGCAGAAACTGGCAGCCAAATGGCTGAAGAAAGGCGAATGGAGACACGGATTCACCAAGGCGGTGCCTGCCCCAACCGTCAACATCGCCGAGTTCTACCTTCAGTACCACAAGAACCCCGAGCAGTGGAAGGCACTCTTCCAGTGGCTTGAATCGACCGACCTCCTCGCCATCCCAGGCGGCAAGCACCCCATCCCCGGCACCAACCTCACCGTGAGCGTGGAGGACAGCGAGAACTGGTGCTCCGATGCCGACCTCCGCGAAGGCAAGGGCAGCGAGAGCCACTGGCAGAAGATCGACTTCATGTACGTAGTCAAGGGTAAGGAAGGCTTCGCCCGTCTCGACCACGACACCTCCACCCCCAAGGCGGACTACAAAAAGGACCGCCTCGAGTACACATTCCTTGCCGATCGCCTCGAGCGCTTCGAGTCCATCCCCGGCACCTTCAACATCATGTTCCCTTGCGACTGGCACGTAGCAAAGGTCAAGACCAGCGACCCCTCGCAGCAGCTCCGCGTACTGGTGATCAAGATGGACAACGCCTTCTGACGCTATTTTTCCGTAGCCCGTTCCTTCTCCCCTACCGTGGCTTCGTATGCCTTCATCACCGCCTCTCTTTCAGCACGTTCACGCTCATCCTCCTCCTCCATCTTCTTGATGAGATCGAGCGCACGACGCTTGCTCCTTTCGCGTTTGCGGTCATACAGCCAGTAGGATGGACTGAGGGCATTGTACGTCGGGCGACTATTGAGGCGCGCATCGATCATGTCCTGAATCGTGGTGCGAGGTGTGTAGTCGGTGCTTTTGCGACCCAGTACCTGGACTTCCTGCAGCCTGATGCTGCCATCGTCGGGAGCCGGGGTATCGAGGTGTCGGCGCTGAAGGACTATGTCCATAAACAGGGATGCCCTCATGCTGCCTGTTATCGACTGCTCCCTGGCTACGCAAGCGGAATCCATGCGAGCGCCGTCCTCGTCCGTAGGTCCGTAATATAGGTACTGATCGCAATTGAATATGTGGGCATGCTCATAGCTCTGTATGAACATAGGGAAGTACTTTGATGCCAGACTTGTGCTGTCGTTGATTGGCAGGTCGAGCAGGAATGAGTAGTTGCGAGGGTTGGAGATGGCATCAATGTCCTTGTCTTGTTCGGGAAGTGCCTGCCACCCTTCCTTGTGCCGGCGTCCGTACGAATCCAACTCTGCCGACTTGTAGGGCGCAAATTCAAATATCCAAAGAGCAAACTGCAATCTCACATTGTTGGTAGCCATCCGTCGTTCTGCATCCGTGAATCCATAGCGGTCGGCTATGCTTGCTACGCTATCGACTGCATGATTCATCCTCTTCACTATCCGTTGCAGAAACTGTGGGAAGTCTGCCCCCTTTCTATCGGACTCAAAGTCGGCTGCCGTATAGAACACGGAGTTGGAGATGTCGTGACGCAACATGTTTTCGTACTTCACGCGTCCGCCATCCTTTCGCGCGTACCCTATCACCTTACCAGTCCTTGTCACGTTGACTATCAGCGAGTCTCCGGGCTCCACATAGAAGGGTATACGTGCCGTGCTGCCAGGCACAATCTCATCGTAGAGTGGGTGGTTGAGTTCAAAGTCGAGCGCCGTAACATTATCCCTGTACAGCTCCGATCCCACCTTGCACTCCTGGTTTGTGTATACATCGTTCATGTGGAAATACGAATGTGGCACCACGGTGAAAAACTTCTTCTCGCCCATTGGTGTTTGAACAGGCTTAATGTCATACACCAACTCTATGTGTACATTCTTCTTCTGTGGAGGCACAGCACCCATCATCGCCGTTGTGGCAAGGAGGAGTGCGCCACATATCACCAACATCTTACAAATGAAACTATCACGCATTGCTTTTCTTGAATTTTGATGCAAAGGTATATATTTACAATCGTACCTGCCAATTAATTAAATTCAATTATTGACTTTTAAGGTTCATTATGCCTATAGTGTTAAATGGTAGAAAAATGCGATAAACGATGTTAAAGCCTCAGCATGCCACACGATCCATTGTTCCATAAAACATAAGAGTGGTGAAGAGTCGAGCATGACTCTTCACCACTCTTCATCTCTGTTCACTCTCGTATCCTGAGAGTTATGGCTTTTATATGTTATTGTTTCTCTGCTTCTCTCGTCTGTCCTTTGTTTCATTCATTTATCTCTTCGGTTTTGCAATGTATTTCTTGCCATTTTGGATATAAATGCCATTTGGTATGTTTGCAGGATTGCCATTGAGATTGTACATGTGGTTTTTATTTTTGTACAGCGTCTGAGATGATATAGATGCAGGCTCATTATATATGATACGCTTTTCGCCTGTATCAGTTAGTATATAATATTTACCTTCAATAAAGAAACCATTGAAATATAAATCTACTTTATAAGCACCTACACCATCATCCAATGGCTCAGGTTCAACAACTTTTATGTCGATCCTTTCTCCATTACTAGAACAGTATATGTATTGATTCGGGTTGCATGATGTCCACATAGTACCATATATGTGAAGGGTTTGAGGTCCCGTGAATTCATAATTCAAATTGTCACGTCCACGCATTTCGGCAGGAATGTCGGATGTGACATCTTCTCCAAGTACAAGCTGTTGTCCTCTGAATCCATTCCAGTCAAATCGATCTGCTATTAAGCCACATTGAGGAGTTGTTATATATGGGATTATAGACGTCCACCTTCCTGGCACATCGCCATTACGTGGTTGGCATATAGGCGCATCGCCTCCGAATTCTTCTTTCCATACATTCTGTTCCGCAGGATATGTTATATCATAGATATCATGGTGATATATTGATGTAAATGTTATGCACTTCAGTCTCTTATCTCCATGCATTTCGTATGTCACATCATATACGGTACACTGAAATTTGCCAGCACCAGTTCCATAGTCATCAATCTCATCCAGCCAGAAAGTATCTCCTACATTTAGTGTAAAGTCATAAAGCAGATATTCCCTTTGCGATGGTTCGTTGAATATGTATACTTTCCCATTTTCCTCTCTTATGATGGCATAAGTGCTGCCGTCTTTAGTCACTCGTAAATAATCTGTGCCAGCAATGGTAGTGTCACATTCAGCTCCAATACAAAGATCATATTCTTCATCTACTCCTTTGAAATTGCACAACGACATCATTGTTTTGGTATTAAGTTCAAGTACATGCCAAGTCTTACCCTTATATGCAAACGACTGCGAGTATAAGTACATAGATGTCAAAAATAATACGATTGTAAAAAGATGTTTCATAAGATAAACAATTAAGGATTAATATTACCATTGACCAAATTTAATATTGCACCCAAAGGTACGGAAAATTCTTCATTAGAACAAATATTTATTGATCCACCATTAATAATTTCCAAATTACTTCCTGATTCCATTATAATTTTTGCATTTTGTAATATAGAAGCATCAATTACCAATTTACCGCCATTTTGGATAGTCAGGGTAGTATTATTATACATTAAAGAAAATAACTTGTTCATGTATATCGTAAATTTAGTTAAACATAGCTGAATGCGTCAGCGGTTGCAAATTTACGATAATACAGCTAATTTATAGTGCTAATGCTGTTGAATAATTGTTGAATTATGCAAACTGCATTTGTAACTTATTCATAATGAAAGCAGATACTCATCCCAATCTTTTGCCTTTCCTGCACGTCCAAAGGTCTTTTCATACATCTTTTTTCTTGCAGCGGTGACGGTTGACCTCTCTCTGCCTATCAAAATTGATACATTTACAGGTGTGAATTCCATCTTAGTCAACATGCAAATGTGCATGTCAGTTTCGTTCAGTGTGCGCAATTCTTTCAGGGTTGACAAGAATGCAGGATATACATCATCCAATAAGCAAGTAACGTTTTGCCAGTCTTCGCCTGACATTATTTGTTCCTTATCCAATAGAGCCAATAAATCCTTTGTCACATGTGACGAGTTGATCCTATTCTGGCGTTCTGTCCGAATTGGTTGGCAGTTCTCCTTTTGCATCATTGACATCTTCTCTTCCAGATGGCGATAACGTGCCAGCTGGATGTCCGACTTTAATTGTTTCATCTGATAGTGGCGCAGTATTATAACTATCAAGAGAAGTATGACAATAATGATGAATATGCAAACAGCAATCACTCGGTTCTTACTTATTTCTCGGATTTGCAGTTCGTGAATCTTTTTCTGCTTGACATGGTAATTGTATAGATGATGCATATTTATTACTGCTTCCGTTTTTGCACGAGCATTAATGGAGTCAGAACATTCCATGTATTGGTTAATATAGCGGGTGGCACTCTCAATATCGTTGGAGCGAACGGCAATATTAATTAAGCTGCCATAGGCTGCTCTTCTGGTGTACAAAGAGCTATTGCTAATAGCAGTCTTAAGAAAAACAATTGCCGAATCCGGTTGGCTTAACGCATCGTACACCATTCCGAACATTGCACTAATACCGTCTCTTGATTCCGGATAGCATGATTGTATTTCTTTCAGACACCTCAACGCTTTGGCATTTTCGTGCATATTGAGATATAAGCATGATCTTTGAAACAGCACATGCGATATTCCATTTTTATGATTGATATGCCTAAGCACGATCTCTGCCTTATCGTAATATTGCGCTGCAGAATCGTAAAGGTTCATTTCCCTATACGCATTGCCGATGTCAGTCAGGTCTGTACCAATATTAACGCTATCCTTAAGTCTTGTGTCACAATCAAGCGCCTTTAGCATGTATTCCTTTGCTTCATCATACAGAGACTGTCTGTCATAGAGATAGCCAATCTGCGAGCAGAGAATGCTCTTCTGTTTTATTGTAGCGTGTGTCAAAGAGTCGTCGACAGATACGTCAATAGCGTTTTCAAAACACATAAGCGCCTGGGGAGCATCACCAAGATCGCGGTACACGCATCCCAGCAGGTAGTGCGCCTCCACCTGTTCGTTGGCTGTGCCGTGGGCATCGTAGTACGCCACGACCTCCTTCATGATGCTGTCGGAGGTGAAGTCGACGTATGCCTTGTTCTGCGCCTTGGCATGAAGCAGATGGTAGCGCATGCGCTGCGAACGTGAGTAGCCATCGGTCATGTATGCCACGCTATCGAGCATGGCGAGTGCGGAGTCAGGATGCTCGTCCATCAAAGCCTCTGCACGGGCAAAGAGTTCACTCGCCTCTCTGCTTCCGCATGAGACGAGCAGCAAGGCAATAAAGGATGTGATGATTAGTGACGTATATCTCATGGTTTTGATGTCTGTATGCTTAAGCCGTTAACTAAGAGATTGCAAAGGTAGGCAATATGCTTCTATTTTCAAAGAAAAATCGAAAGAAAAAATTCATCGTGAATTCATCCATGCACTAAAGAACTGAAAATAAAGTATATGTAATACCTTCCGCACGACAAATATGAAAATTTTTGTTTTATAAAAAACCTTAAAAGCTCTAAAAGTTCTCGGCAGGAGGCGATTGGGAATGAATTAAATTGTATGTTTAAAGGACTTAGTTGACTCATTGCAATGTTCGTGCCGATGCCTTGCAATAGAACAGCAAAGTCCGAGTAAAGTTTTCACCTACCAACCAAGGCTGGTAGGTTCTCTTACAAACCTCTCTTTTCGCAAACGCATATTTTAAAATGTGTTTTCACTATACATACTCTACATGGAAAGTACAATCGATTGTTTTTCTGCACACTATACTATGTAGAGTAGTATGTAGAGTGGTCATTTTCACTATACATTACTCTACATACCGAAGTAAGGAGATACAGATAAGATATACTATCTTATTTCGTAGGATAGTATATCTTCCGAAATAAGATAGTATATCTTGTTATTAATCTCAAAGAAGACGAATGGCGTACAAGAATAAACAGTTTTTGGTTTCATAATAGTAGGAAAGGCCACGGGAAGGTGAACAGTTCCACCACGCATACAAGGATTAAGCCATCATAGCAGCAGCACATAGCAGTATGCCCAAGTTCTCCAACGGCGTTGCAAAGCTACTTTTATGCCGTAAACGAACTTTTTCTCATTTCTTTGCTAAGATGTTAAATAATGTGTACTATAAACAAAAATATGCGTTAGGGGGTAATTGATTTACCTCCTTATTCGTTATACAAGTAAAATGGTCACAATAATGATTTCGATACTCCGACATAAACAACGAAAAGATGATGAAGAGTTTGACGAGTTGTTCCGCTCGTCATACCAATGTCTTTATCATCATGCTTATTCACTTTTGCATGATGTTGAGGATAGCAGGGATGTCGTGAGTGATGTGTTTGTAAAGGTTTTGGAGATGAAGGATAGCGGAAATGTAAATGCAGGGTATTTGATGGCGATGGTACACAACAAAGCTCTGGATGTACTGAAGGACAGGAAGGTGGACGACGAGGCGAGGCAAACGATGCTATCGGACTATCAGACCTTCATGCTGCCCAACAGGCATAAGGAGGAACGGCTTAAGGAGATACTGCAATTCGTAGAAACGGAACTGACACCACAAACCCAAAGAATACTGCGGATGTGCTATGACGAGAAGAAGTCGTACAGGCAGGTGGCTGACGAGCTCAACATAAGCATACAAGCTGTCAACAAGCACATTTCGCAAGCCTTACGGAAACTGCGAGATAAGTTTAATCCACAACAAGAATGACAATATATGAAGAATGATAATAAATACCTGATGGAGCAGGAACTCATGGAGGCCTTCACCTATGCGGAAGGTGCTGACATCGGCATGCCAGACGTTGATGCCGAACTTCTACGGGTGCGCCAAAAGGCGGCGAAGCGCAGGAAGAAGCCATCGGGCATAGCACGTATTGCCTCTATTGCTGCAGGTATAGCCGTTGTGTTTGCACTTGGATGGTATATAAATTCAGGCGTGAGTGAAACGGAGAACCTGCATGCCGACGATAGCAAGAGCTTCTGTGTAGCCTATGTTGCAGGCGAACGTATGACAGATGAGCAACAGATCATGGACATGATGAGTGAAGACATTATGAACATGAACGATGGGTGTGACATTATTGATACTCAGTTGAACGATTTCTTTAACGAATAGATTATGAGACAATTTATCAGTACATTATTTTTAATGCTTGCGATTCCTCTGACATTGTTAGCACAAAAGGATCTGAGTACGGGCAGAATACTTGATGGTCACTACAAGAAGAATACGGCTGTGACAGACGTTGAGATAGTAGGAGACCGACTACGCGACTATGGTCTCACCTATTATCATAGCTTTACGGTTAGGGACGATGATAAATTGATGCAGGAAGTCGTCGACGCATTTCTTGCTGACGAGCCGAAAGCCGCGGATAAGGAGCTGACTAAAATGGGTGGAAAACTCATCGCGGGTATGTACCGGCTAAAGTATGATGGCAATACCAATCGATTCTTGTTTTTCAAAGACATGAGGCTGGCCAATCAGAGGCAAAATGCCGTCATGGTAATATATATGGAAGGCAATATCTCGCTCAAGTCATTACAAAGAAAATTCAAAAAATAAGCAATAGTATGAAAAGATTGATCATTACGTCGTTGGTTGCATCCCTGTTTGCAGCCAATACAAATGCACAAACTGACACTCTTGTCGTTCGTCAGCCAAAGGAGGTAAAACTGATAACAACAGGCGACACGTTGAATATCAGCGTAAAGGGCAGTAAGGAGAATCCTGCTTACTACTACAACAAGACGGTAGTTGTGGATTCCAGAAAAGAGGAGATCACCACATCGTCCAATAATGTTGGTTCAGGAATGGGGTGGGATTTTAGCCTCCTTGAAGATGAAAATTCTACGACATTGATAGAACTGTCCCTGAAGGCACAGTTGTATGCAGGATGGAACTTCTTGCTTAATAATCCTTCCGGCATGAAGTTGAAGTGGTTCAAGTCGGGTGAAGGGGGCATTGACATTGTCCACTTGGCTTTTTATCCTCGCACCAACAAATGGTGGCTGTCATTTGATTGGGGTATAGTGTTAAGCCAATATCACTTCAAGGACAACATGATGATGACTGCCCCAGACGGCACAATCGCCATGGCTCCCTATCCGAATGGAAGCAGTTCCCAGTCATCTTCGTTCCGAACCTTATCTGGCAACCTTACGTTTATGGGACACTATCGACTGGCAAAAGAGCACTCTATTGGCTTGGGCTTGGTATGGAACTCGAAGATAACGGACAATTGCAACTATAAAACCAAATACACGTTGGCTGACGGCACTTCTGTTACCAACATGAACGAGCTACCTATCCGCAGCAACCTCCTTTCCATCAAAGCCGAATATATGTTTGACGATAAGATAGGCTTGTACCTTCGCTACACTCCAATGTCAATATTCAAGAAGGACAAAGCACCAAAAGTCAGCGAACTGAACGCAGGTTTCCAGATAAGATTTTAGTATACTCCCCCCTTTTTACCCCAAAAACTCCACAAGCTTAGCAACGGCGCGGGCACGGTGGCTGATGCCATTCTTGATGTCGGCACCAAGCTCGGCAAACGTTTGGTCGTAACCACGGGGCACGAAGATAGGATCGTAGCCGAAGCCCTCGCTGCCACGGCGCTCGCGGATGATGTGCCCCTCTACGATGCCATCAAAATAGTGCGTAGCACCCTCGTAGATAAGGGCTATGCTGGTGCGGAAGCAGGCGCTGGTGTCGGGCGCTGACTCTGCCGAAGGCCAGAGCTTGGAGAGCAGCACCTGCATGTTGGCTGCGTCCTTGGTAGGCACCTCGTCCACACCATGCATACGGGCATAGCGCGCCGAATACACGCCCGGTTCGTCGCCAAGAGCATGCACCTGAAGTCCGCTGTCGTCGGCAAAACAGTCGTAGCCGAAGTGATCCTTGACATACTGAGCCTTCTGCAAGGCGTTCTGGCGGAAGGTGGTACCCGTCTCGGGGATGTCGGCGGTGCAGCCTATGTCGCTGAGCGACTTGACGTCAAACTTTCCAGCCAGCATGCTACGTATTTCTTCCAACTTATGGGCATTATTGCTCGCAAATACTAATGTTTTCATTCTTAAGTAGGTGTGCAGGATTATTTTTATAATGATTGTATTCAATAGTGATGCATATTCTGCGACTAATAAAAAGGAGTGTAGTGACTCCTACTCGACTGTTATTAGATGCCGAAGATGCACAGTAGAGAGTGCAAAGATTGTATAAATAATTCTGCACACCTACTTATTTTTTCATTTTAATGGTGCAAAGGTAGTCATAATCCAAGATAATTTCGTAATTTTGCACCATAAAAATGTGATAAAACGATGAATTTCGACTGGCAAGCAGAATACTCTGACATAATTACGGACTTCAAAACGACCGAAGCACGCCCCGTGATTGGCATTACTGGCAATTACGACAAGGAGACGTGCACCCTCGCCGAAGGCTACTACCAATCGGTGCTGAAGGCTGGAGGCATACCACTCATCATACCGCCATTCGAGACGAAGGCACAGTTGCCCGAACTACTGGACCGACTGGATGGCATCATCTTCTCGGGAGGTGGCGATCCGAACCCTTTGCTATTTGGCGAACAGCCCATCAAGGAGCTGCATGGCATCACGCCCCAGCGCGACATGCAGGAACTGCTGCTGGTGCGCCTTGCCTACGACCGTCAGATACCTATGCTCGGCATATGCAAGGGCATACAGATGATCAATGCCGCCCTGGGTGGCACCCTGTATCAGGACATTCACGTGCAGATGGAGGGCACGCGCATCAAGCACAGTCAGGATCAGGACCGCCGCTACCCTTCCCACACGGTAAGACTGGAGGAGGGAAGCATACTGCACCGCCTGTTCAAGGCTGACGAGATAGCGGTCAACTCCTTCCACCATCAGGCTTGCAAGGATGCTGCCCCATGCCTCAAGGTGACGGCAAGGAGCACGGACGGGGTGATAGAGGCGGTGGAGTCGAACGAATACAAGAGCATACTCGGAGTGCAATGGCACCCTGAGCCTTACATACTGAGGCTGAGCGAGGAGATGCTGCCCATATTCCAATGGCTGGTGGGCGAGGCTGCCGAATACAAGGCTGCAAAGGCTATGCACAGGAGGGTGCTGACGCTCGACAGCCATTGCGACACGCCTATGCTGTTCAACCAGAACATCAATTTCGCTTCGCGCGACCCGAAGATCCTGGTCGATCTGCACAAGATGGCTGAAGGTCACCTCGACTCAACGATCATGGTTGCCTACCTGCAGCAGAACGAACGCGATGAGGCATCGCTCGAGAATGCCACAGCCAAGGCCAACCAGATACTCACACAGATAGAGAAGATGGTAGCTGCCCATTGTACAGCGGTCGACATAGCCTACACCCCCGACGACCTGTGGCGACTGAAGGCGCAGGGCAAGCGCGCCATAATGCTGGGCATCGAGAATGGCTATGCCATAGGCAAGGATGTGAGCAATGTGGAGGCATTCCGCAAGCGAGGCGTGGTATACATGACTCTGTGCCACAATGGCGACAACGATTTATGCGACTCTGCCCGCCACCGCGTCAACACGTGCCATCCGCTCGACTCGAGCTTCGATCCCGACGGACTGAAGGGTGAGCATGGTGGTGTGTCGGCATTTGGCGAAAAGGTGATAAAGGAGATGAACCGTGTGGGCATGATGGTCGACCTCTCGCATGCCAGCGAGGAGAGCTTCTACGATGCCCTCGACATAAGCAGCACACCTATAGTATGTTCGCACTCGTCGGCAAAGGCGCTATGCGACCATCCGCGCAACCTCACCGACCACCAGATGCGCAAGCTTGCCGAGCGGGGAGGCGTAGCTCAGGTGACCCTCTACCACGGATTTCTCACGAAGGGTTCGCCCGACTTCAACCATGGTCCTCTGCTGCCCAACGAGGCGACCATCCTCACAGCCATCGACCACCTGAACCACATGGTCAATGTGATGGGTGTGGAGCATGTGGGCATCGGCACCGACTTCGATGGCGATGGTGGCATACGCGGTTGCGCATCAGCCAGCGAACTGATCAACTTCACCCGCCGACTGATGAAGGAGCGCTACTCGGAGCAACAGATTCAGATGATATGGGGAGGTAACTTCCTGAGGGTGATGAGGGAGTGTGAGAATTATGAATTATGAATTATGATTTATGAATTATGATTTATGAATTATGATTTATGAATTATGATTTAATGTAAAATCAATACGATATGAACAGAATATTCCTATGGCTTTCGCTCAGCCTTGGCATGCTGGCAACGGCAAGCTGCGGCGGCGGAACAAAGACTACCGACCCGCTGGTGTACGAACCCGTAGCACCAACTTTCTGCGAGGATTCGGCATACGCCTATGTGGAGAAGCAATGCAGCTTCGGTCCACGCACCATGAACTCAGAGGCACACGCTATGTGTGGCGAATGGATAGCTGAGAAGTTCCGATCGTTCGGCGCTACAACTATCATACAGAGTGCTGAGTCAAAACTGTACGACGGCACCGTGGTAAGCATGCAGAACATCATTGCCAGCATGAATCCTTCGGCTACCGTACGTGTCATCATATCAGGACATTGGGACTCACGACCTTGGGCGGACAATGATCCCGATGAGTCCAATCACCACACCCCTATTGACGGTGCCAACGATGGTGGCAGCAGCATAGGCGTTATGCTCGAGATAGCCCGTCAGATGGCTCTCCAGGGCGACACCTGCGGAGTGAAGGTGGGCATCGACTTCATATGCTGGGATGCTGAGGACTGCGGTACGCCAAAGTTTGACGACAATGCGGGCATCGATAATGCCAACACATGGTGTCTCGGTTCGCAGTACTGGGCTGACAACCGTCACGCAGAGGGCTATCGCGCTCGATGGGGCATGAACCTCGACATGGTGGGCGGCAACAATTCGCAGTTCAAGAAGGAGGCGTACAGCATGCACTATGCTCCAAGCTACGTGGACCGCATATGGAGCACAGCACGCAAGCTCGGCTACGACAATTACTTCGTCAATGAGGACGGAGGAGGCGTGACGGACGATCACGTTCAGGTGAACATAAGCGGCATACCTTGCGTGGACATCATTGCCAACAAGTCGGACGACTTCGGATTCCCAGAGACGTGGCACACCATCAACGATAACATCAGCAACATAAGCAAGAACACCCTCAAGGCAGTAGGACAGACTGTGATGGAGGTGATATGGAACGAACAGTAATCACACATCAGCATCATGACAATAGAAGATATACAGCAAGAGGTCATCGAGGAGTTCGCAGACTACGATGACTGGATGGACAAATACCAGTTGCTCATCGACCTTGGCAGCGAACAGGAACCGCTGCCTGCACAGTACAAGGTGGAATCGAACCTGATAGATGGATGCCAGAGCCGCGTGTGGCTTCAGGCCGACATGACTCCCGAAGGCACCATACACTTTCAGGCTGAGAGCGATGCGCTGATAGTAAAGGGCATCGTGACGCTCCTCATCCGAGTGCTTGACAACCAGACTCCCGACGACATCCTCAATGCCGACCTTCACTTCATCGAGGACATCGGCCTCAAGGAGCACCTGTCGCCTACCCGCTCCAATGGCCTTCTCGCCATGCTGAAGCAGATGAAGCTTTACGCAATGGCGTTTAAGGCGAAAGGATAGAGGGTGTTCACGTATTTCTCAATCACTCTACCCATATATGTCCGTCTTTCTGCAAGGCGGGCATTTTTCATTACCGGAGCCTGCACCGAACCATGGATGGCAGCATCGCCAATCTCGACATAGCACTCGTCCCACAGCCCGCTGTCGATGAACGACTGATGCAGTTTGGCACCTCCCTCGACGAGTAGTGTCTGAATACCATCCTCATGCAGCTTCTGAAGCATGGTCGGTATGGTGCCCACCAAGCGCTCGAAGCCGGCTGACGGATCGGGGTGGAAATCGGGATCGTTGCTCACCACGTATCTGCGCGGATCGGGACCATACCATTCGCGTGTATTAAGTCCAGGGCTATCAGTATCATAAGTGGTTCGTCCCACAAGGATGGCCTGATGCTCAGCACGGCGCTTGTGGCATATCATCTGCGTGAATGGGGTGGAAATGTGACCATCGATGTATCCATCGGCCGACTGTGCCCACTTCAGCGTGACAAAGGGACGGTGGAGGGCATGGTACGTCATGAAGCGCTTGTTGAGTGCCATGCACTCGGCCTCAAGCACTCCCACCGTAACCTCGATGCCAGCATCGCGCAGCTTCTGGATGCCGCGTCCCTGAACCTTCGCAAAGGGGTCCTGGCATCCGACAACGCATCGCTTGAAGTGCTTGCTCACCAAGAGGTCGGCACAAGGAGGCGTCTTGCCATAATGGCTGCAAGGCTCAAGGCTCACGTAGATGGTGGAGTCGGCAAGCAGATGCTCATCCTCCGGACGCACCGAAGCACAGGCATTGACCTCTGCATGGCCCTCGCCATGACGGATGTGGTAGCCCTCACCGATTATCCTGCCATCAGGGGCAACGATCACAGCACCCACCATCGGATTGGGCTGCGCATTCTGCTGTCCGTTGCTTGCCAATTGAATGCAACGAAACATGTACTTTTCGTCTGTTGTCACGCTTAGATTGAATTAAAAATAAAAAAACAATACTGATTCTCTTGGCAAAGGTACAAATTTTATTAATAATTACTATCTTTGCAGTCGATAATTCTTAATTCATAATTCTTAATTCATAATTCTTAATTCATAATTCTTAATTTTTCATATCGTGAGCGACGGAAACTTCAACAGACAACTCCTGCCCAAGACAGAGCTTGCCTCAGGACTCAGAGCAGGAAAAGCACAGATGCGAGCAAAGGCCGAACAAGCCTTCATGGCGTTTCTCAATGAGGAATGCGGTGACTTGTCCACTGAACAAAAGCAAAGAAAATTGGAAAAGTTTATGAATATGCTGAGAAATTAAAAGCCTTCGCAGCATATTTTTATTGTTTTGCTTGCTGATGTGCTCCAAAAATATTATTTTTGCACATCTTAAACACATCGAAAAAAATCATCAAACAATATTAATTAATTTAAAATCTTACATTTTTATGTGGTTATGTAACTCTTCAATCGGAAGAAAGGTGATCATGTCAGTCACTGGTGCTGCACTCATCCTCTTCCTTACGTTCCATGGTTGCATGAACGTAGTAGCTCTTTTCAGTGAGAGTGCGTACAACCAGATCTGTAAGCTTCTTGGTAGCAACTGGTATGCTATCGTTGCAACTATGGGTCTTGCTGCTCTCATGGCACTCCATGTAGTGTACGCATTCATTCTCACATTCCAGAACCGCAAGGCTCGCGGTAACAACAAGTATGCTGTGACAAGCAAGCCTGCCATCGTAGAATGGGCAAGCCAGAACATGCTCGTGCTCGGTATCATCGTGGCACTCGGTCTTGTTCTTCACCTTCACGACTTCTGGGCTAACATGATGTGGGCAGAGATTATCGGTGCTGAGGGTCTTCAGTGCCCTCCTACTGATGGCTTCGGCTGGATCAAGTTCACATTCTCTAATCCTGTGTTCGTAGTTCTCTACCTCATCTGGATTGCAGCTATCTGGATGCACCTCACTCACGGCTTCTGGTCAGCTATGCAGACTCTCGGCTGGAGCGGCCACATCTGGTTCAACCGCTGGAAGTGCATCGGTTACGTATGGTCATCAGTCGTTATGGCTATGTTCGCAATCGTTGCTATCGCATTCACTTTCTGTCCTGACTGTCTCGGCAAGTGCGACGGAAACGTTCTTCCATTTATTTTCTAATTCGTAAAATATTTTAGATTATTATGGCAATCAATATAGATTCTAAAATCCCTGAGGGACCAGTTGCTGAGAAATGGTCAAACTACAAGGCACACCAGCGCTTGGTAAACCCTAAGAATAAGCTCAAGCTCGACGTTATCGTCGTAGGTACTGGTCTTGCAGGTGCTTCGGCTGCTGCATCACTCGGTGAGATGGGCTTCAACGTCCTCAACTTCTGTATTCAGGACTCTCCACGTCGTGCACACTCTATCGCTGCACAGGGTGGTATCAATGCTGCAAAGAACTATCAGAACGATGGTGACTCAGTATACCGTCTCTTCTACGATACAGTAAAGGGTGGTGACTACCGTGCTCGCGAAGCTAATGTATACCGCCTCGCTGAGGTTTCAAACTCTATCATCGACCAGTGTGTTGCACAGGGCGTTCCTTTCGCTCGTGAATACGGCGGTACACTCGCTAACCGTTCGTTCGGTGGTGCTCAGGTATCACGTACATTCTACGCTAAGGGTCAGACAGGTCAGCAGCTCCTCCTCGGTGCTTACTCTTCACTCTCTGCACAGGTTCAGGCTGGCAAGGTAAAGCTCTTCACTCGCTATGAGATGGAAGACCTCGTAATCGTTGACGGTCACGCACGCGGTATCATCGCAAAGAACCTCGTAACAGGTGAGCTCGAGCGCTTCACTGCTAACGCTGTAGTTATCGCTACTGGTGGTTACGGTAACGCTTACTTCCTTTCTACAAACGCTATGGGCTGTAACTGTACAGCAGCTATCCAGTGCTACCGTAAGGGCGCTATGATGGCTAACCCTTCATACGTTCAGATTCACCCAACATGTATCCCAGTTCACGGTGACAACCAGTCTAAGCTTACTCTTATGTCTGAGTCTCTCCGTAACGACGGTCGTATCTGGGTACCAAAGAAGCTTGAAGACGCTAAGGCTCTTCAGGCAGGCACAAAGTACGGTTGGGATATCCCAGAAGAGGATCGCGACTACTACCTCGAGCGCCGTTACCCAGCATTCGGTAACCTCGTTCCACGTGACGTTGCTTCACGTGCTGCCAAGGAGCGTTGCGACAAGGGCTTCGGTGTGAACAACACAGGTCTCGCAGTTTACCTCGACTTCTCTGAGTCTATCCAGCGCCTCGGTCTCGACATCGTGCTCCAGCGCTACGGCAACCTCTTCGATATGTACGAGGAGATCACAGACGTAAACCCAGGCGAGAAGCGTGCTACAGTAAACGGTGTTGACTACTACAACCCAATGATGATCTTCCCTGCTATCCACTACACAATGGGTGGTATCTGGGTTGACTACGAGCTCCAGACTTCTATCCCAGGTCTCTTCGCTATCGGTGAGTGTAACTTCTCTGACCACGGTGCTAACCGCCTCGGTGCTTCTGCCCTCATGCAGGGTCTTGCTGACGGTTACTTCGTTCTCCCTTACACTATCCAGAACTACCTCGCTGACCAGGCAATCTGGCCTAAGATCTCTACCGATGCTCCAGAATTTGCAGAGGTTGAGAAGGCTACAGAGGCACGTATCCAGAAGCTCATGAACATCAAGGGTAAGCGTTCGGTTGACTCTATCCACAAGGAACTCGGCCACATCTGCTGGGAGTACATCGGTATGGGACGTACTAAGGAAGGTCTTGAGAAGGGTATTGAACTCCTCAAGGGCATCCGTAAGGAGTTCGAGACAAACCTCTTCATCCCAGGCGATCGCATGGGTCTCAACGTTGAGCTCGACAAGGCTATCCACCTCGACGACTTCATCACAATGGGTTCACTCATGGCTCACGACGCACTCTCACGTGAGGAGTCATGTGGTGGTCACTTCCGCGAGGAGCACCAGACAGAGGAAGGTGAGGCTAAGCGTGACGATGCTAACTTCTTCTATGTAGGCTGCTGGAAGTATGAGGGTTCAGATGATGCTACACCAACTCTCATCAAGGAGCCACTCGAGTATGAGGCAATCAAGGTACAAACTCGTAACTATAAGAACTAATCACAATGGCAAATATATCATTCACAGTAAAATTTTGGAAGCAGAATGGTCCTAAGGATGCTGGTCACTTCGATTCACACGAGTTGAAGAACATCCCAGACGACACTTCATTCCTCGAGGCTCTCGACATCCTCAATGAGGAACTCATCGCAGAGGGCAAGGAACCATTCGTATTCGACCACGACTGCCGCGAGGGTATCTGCGGTATGTGTTCACTTTACATCAACGGTACTCCACACGGCAAGACTGAGCGCGGCGCTACAACTTGTCAGCTCTACGTTCGTAAGTTCAAGGACGGCGATGTAGTAACAGTTGAGCCATGGCGTTCTGCTGGTTTCCCTGTTATCAAGGACTGTATGGTTGACCGTACAGCATTCGATAAGATCATTCAGGCTGGTGGTTACACAACAGTTCGTACAGGTGCACCTCAGGATGCTAACGCAATCCTTATCCCTAAGCCTGATGCTGATGAGGCAATGGACTGCGCATCTTGTATCGGTTGCGGTGCTTGTGTTGCTGCTTGTAAGAACGGTTCTGCTATGCTCTTCGTTTCATCTAAGGTAAGCCAGCTCGCTCTCCTCCCACAGGGTCGCGTAGAGGCTGCTAAGCGTGCCAAGGCAATGGTTGCCAAGATGGACGAACTCGGCTTCGGTAACTGTACTAACACACGTGCTTGCGAGGCTGTATGTCCTAAGTGCGAAACTATCGCCAACATTGCTCGCCTCAACCGTGAGTTCATCAAGGCTAAGCTCGCTGACTAATAGTTACACATTATTTATATATAGGGTAGGGTTCGCGCCCTACCCTTTTTCTTTTCTGTTTCATTTATGAACATTGCCTTTCGCCCTGCTACAATCGACGATGCACCATTCGTTGCCACAGTAATGATGGAGGCCGTGGAGATTCCCATGATGGAGGAGAAGCGCACTCCCGAACCTCATCTCATTGACATTTGCCGACGTACGGACACCTTATACTCGTATAAGAATGCCATAATCATCGAGGATGGAGAACGCCCTATCGCTGGACTGATATCATACGAAGGTGCCGGATACCATGAAGTGAAGATGCGCACATTCGGTATGGTAAAGGATAAACTGCCTTTCGACTTTGAGACTATGGATGATGAGACACGGGAAGGTGAATACTACCTTGACAGTCTGGCTGTACTGCCCGAATATAGGGGAAGGGGCATAGGTCGTAGAGCCATTGAGCATGGTGTCTCCATAGCACGCGAAAGGGGACTCCTTCCCATTCTTGCATGCGACCCTGACAATACCAACGCATACAATCTATACAAAAAAATAGGTTTCCACGAAGACGGCAAACTATTCATCTTCGGAGAAACCTATCTTAGAATGGTGTTCGACTAAACGTTCTTTTCAGACAACACCTTATTTATATATACTTATTACATTATTCAACTTTCGCAAGACACTAACCTGCTCAACTTACATTACATTACTTCTGGATGAGTCCCTTGAGGGCTGAACCGAATATAATGTACTGAGTATTGCCGGCTATCGTACCTTCGTTCTGTCCCCAAAGGAATGGCCAGTCATCATAGTTTTCAAAATGGTCTGGACGACGGAATAAGAGTCCTGGAGCCATATTGCCAGGGATGAACGAGAAGTCAGCACGGTTATTACCGTAGAACACAGCCTTTGGACGTGCAGCACCTACAGCAGCTACAAGCGAATAGTTGTGGTATGGGTGACATCCAAAGAGGAAGTTTGCAGCACGGAAGATGTCCGACTTTTCCACAATGTCTCATTGACTTTTCTGCTTGTGGTCTTAGGTACAAGGTCCCATTGCTCTGGTGTGTTGTTCAGACGAACAGCTCCTCCCTGAACAGTACGAACTCCATGATGAATAATCTCAATACCTGAGTTTTTCTCATCATTGAATCCACCATTGAAATTATTACTATACACAAGCACATTAACGCCTTGCTTTTCAAAATACTCTAAGTCGTTCAGCTTGAGATCCTGTGCCGAACAAGGCTTAGCAAGCATAACAGCCATAGAGGCAGCTATGCCACATTTGGTAATTAAATTTATTTTCATCGCGTAAAATTAGTATTGTTTGTGCAACTAATTTTTTCGATTATGACAAATAAATTTGTCACAAGGTTTAAAAAAGTCTTTATATGAACGATTTTTAAATAAATATTCTTTACCTTTGTGGCAAGTTTTGGTCAATAATGCCAAACACATATTACAACTACCTAAATAACAAAAACATTCACACGATGAAAAAGAACCTTCTTATTATATTCGCTTTGCTGATGTCTATGAGCTACTCAGCTATGGCACAGAGTGCAGGCGATGTTGACAGTCTTACAGCCAATCATCCTGAATATCAATCTACCCTTCCCATTGGAAGCGTAGTGCCTGAGATTGCAGCTCCCGACACACTTGGTAACACCGTTAGACTCTCTTCATACAGAGGCAAATACGTAGTTCTTGACTTCTGGGCTACATGGTGCGGCGACTGCCGACGCGAGATTCCAAGACTGAAGGAAGTGTATGAAAAGTACAAGGATATGAAGGTCGATGGCAAGTCTGTTGAATGGCTGAGTCTCAGTTTCGATACCAGTGCCGAATCGTGGAAGAACATTATCCGTAAGGAGAGATTCCCTTGGACACAGATATCCAACCTTAAGTCAACACGCGAAGACTCTACCTTCAAAGACTATCAGTTGCATTGGATACCAGCCTTCCTCATCATCGATCCAGAAGGAAAACTCGTTTCCACAGCTATCACAGCCGACGCATTGGAGAACAACCTCTTCATGCTCAAGAAGCCAGATGTTTACAACCTTTGGCCCGACGGTGCACCTACGAGCAATGGCATCACAGCTCCAGAAGAAGACCACACACAATTTGTAGTAAATGTCACAAAACCAGTACTTACTGTTTATATGCCTGAGAATCCTAATGGACTTGCAGTACTTGCTTGTCCAGGAGGCAGTTACCTTCAGGTATGGCAAGGCACAGAAGGTCACAACATGGCAAAGTGGTACACAGATCAGGGTATAGTTTACGCTGTGCTCAAATATCGTTTGCCAAACGGACACAAGGAAGTGCCATTGAACGATGTTCACGAAGCAATGCGAATCATGAAAAGCAACCAGTCAAAATACGGATTCACAAAACTCGGCATCCAGGGATGCTCTGCAGGAGGACATCTTGCATCTACTGCAGCCACACACTTCACAAATACCGACAATCGTCCTGACTTCCAGATACTCTTCTACCCAGTAATCTCGTTTGATCCATCCTTCACTCACATGCTTTCACGCGAGGATCTCATAGGCAAGAATGCAAAACAGGATATCGTCGATCTCTACAGCAACGAAAAACAAGTCACTCGCGACACCCCACCAGCCTTTATTGCTTCAAGTAGCGATGACGGTCTTGTTCCCGTTCGCAACAGCATCGAATACTACAATGCCCTCGTTGCCAACAAAGTTCCCGTTTCAATGCATCTCTACCCTACTGGTGGCCATGGATGGTTCGGCAATACTTCCTTCATCCACCGCCCTCAATGGACAAACGAACTGAAAGCATGGCTCCAACAACAAATTGAAAAGTAATTACATTATTATATTTATAGCATAAATAAAGCTTCAGCCGTAATGCTGAAGCTTTATTTGTAAGTAAGGGATGCAGATATTATAAAAATAATTCTACACACTTACTTATTAATATGTGAACATATCCGTTTTAGTACCACTGCATGAGGGTGCGGAGATAGGCGGTGAGTTCACCAGCCATTTTCTCATGCTGCCAGTAGCTTGGGTGATAGTCGGCACCATACTTGAGGGAACCATTGTGAGGTTCAAAGTCGAAGCGGTAGACCTCCTTGTCGCCTGCCTTGTGGGCATCGGCCATGGCTGTATCCATACACTTCTTGGCAAGGATGAGGGCATCACCATTCATCATGCTACCGCAGAGGAATACTATCTTGGCAGATGGGTAGCTGCTGCGCACCTGTGAGTATAGATCCTTATAGCCCTTGAGGAGAAGACGTTCGTCGGCACCAGTGGTAGAAGTATCGTTAGTACCAAGGTTGATGCATACTACCTGTGGAGTGTAGCGCGAGAAGTCCCACTTCTCCTTATTATCATAGAGCAAAGTGTTCTTGTACTCTGTGTTCATATTGATCTTATCGCCCTCACGAGGACCGTTGTAGTTGCGATATACTCCAATACCTGAACGAGCAACAGTCACATGCTGAGCCTCAAGTGCCTGGGCAGTGCGAGTGGCATAGGTGTAGTAATGGTTGGCTGTCTCCTCAAAGTAATGCTCCTTTTCCGATACTGCCTCTACGCCATATCCGCATGTAATACTATTGCCTATGAACTCAATGCGTCGCTCTGGAAGTGCAGGAGCTGAAGTAAGACTGCATCCCTTTTCTACTATGAATCCATGAAATTCAGGACGACGCTCATAACCTTCACTTATATACATCAGTTTCAACTGGTGCTCACCTTTAGGCAATGCAGCTGCAAGAGTTATCACGCTATCGCGCTGTGAGTTGTAGCATACCTTGAAAGCCTCGCAATCGTCTATCTGAGCCATGAAATAGCCGCTGTTTGGCTTTGCTATCATCTTGATGCTGCTGCCTGTGAATCCTGTGCGTATCTGTACTCCAGGATAAGTCCACATAGGTGCTTCAGGGTTCTTAAAACTGATGCGGCCAATGTACTGGATATGACTATCGGTCGGAGATATAGTTGTGCCACGCTGCTGCATTGTGTTGCTTTGTCCACATGCTACCGACGATGTCATCAATACCAATGCTATCGTACTTACTAACTTGTTCATAATGTTTTTACTTTTTTATGTTAATATTGTTGTTGTTTTATTAGAATTATGACTGCCTCCGAAGACGAAGTTATTGCGAAACGATTGGCTTGCCAAGAACAAAGAGCTATGAGTTAATTATTTTTTCCCGAATTTGAGATTTATAGAATCTTCATATCGCATCAATGTGCTTGAATTATATTAGAATTTGAGAGAGTCCTTGCGAGGACTCAGCTAGCCGAACAGCATTCAAAGCGCTGAGCGCAATTCAAAATAATTCAAAATTTCGATAAATTCATCAATTCGGGATAAATATATCTTCATTCTCTTTGGATGCAAAATCTTATCATTTACTTAGAACCTTACACAAAAATTGATCTGAGCATCTCCCTCACGGCTGTGGGTTCTGAATCCACGATCGTTACTGTATAGATACTGACGATAATTGACAAGCAGGGAAAGGAGGTACCTGTCCCAACTGTAGTTGGTAGCAAAACGTGCAAAACCATTCACTACAAACTTTGGTGTGCCAGTGATGGAATTGTAAAACCTATCATAATCATAGTCGCGCGGTATGCCCAGTTCCTCTTTTATGTCATTCTCATCGTAGATGGAGTGCGACACCTTCTGATAGAGAGAGAACATAGGGATGAGGGAAGCATGGAATACAAGATGGCTGTTGCACATCACAAGGTTGTAACCATAGCCTCCGCCAAAGCTTATCTGAGAAGTACGAAACACCTCCTTTGCCCCATGAAACAGTTCCTCGCCAGTGTATATGCTTCGACTGAAGTTTCCCATCACGAATGCTCCACCCTGGCTCCTCTTCTGTATCATGTCGGAATAGAGTCCCGCAGCCAACGAGAATCGCTTATTATTGAACACGTAGTAACCCTCGACGAAGAAATTCTTAAGGTTGTTCAGGTTGTCAGGAATAGTATCAACCCTTATTCCTGTGTTCTCAATGCTTCCGTTCATGTGCCTCATATACTTGTAGCGTATGCGGAAACCCCACACCGAACCATTCTTAGCCAGTCCAAGGCTGAAGTTATATAGATTGTGAAGCGGAATGGGAAGCTCGATGGCAAGGCCCTTGTAGTCGATGCCAAGCTCCATCTCAGCCTGAATGGCATGCATATTCACATCATAATACGATCCCTCCTTTACAGTACGTACCCCATCCATCGAGTCGTCGTAGGGGAAATGCAGGTCATAATGCTGCCAGTATCCGTATGTACCAACGTACAACTGTCGGTTAAGGTCGGGCCTGCCAATGTAATTGGAGTCCACACCCTGCATCTGGGAATACTCAAGATAATCGTCAGCCTTCTTCAACAGTTTTCCTATTCCCTTACCCCAAAAAGAGCTCTGCGCAAACGCTTCTCCGCCACAATATATAAGAAGAAAAAAGAATATACAGACAGTCGATATAAACCTCTTTTTATTTAACATTGTATTATCCGTTTATCAAATCGTGTGCAAATATACTTCTATTCTAATAAAAAACACTATAAAAAGGCAGACTAAATGCAAATTTCATAAATTTTTAACGCTTTATTTTTATTTATATATTATCTTTGCAGTGAAATATGCATATATCCTAATTGCCAAAAAGATTATTTGGGATAAGATAATATACAGAGTAAAAAGATTACAAACATACAAATATTTACTAAATCAATTTTAACAACACTATGGCATTAGATTTGACAAAGTACGGCATCACTGGTTCTACAGTGATCGCTCACAATCCTTCTTACGAAGTACTCTTCGAGGAGGAGACAAAGGCTGGCCTCGAAGGTTATGAGGTAGGTCAGAACACAGAACTCAACGCAGTTAACGTAATGACTGGTATCTACACAGGTCGTTCGCCTAAGGATAAGTACATCGTAATGGATGAGAACTCAAAGGACACTGTATGGTGGACTTCTGACGACTACAAGAACGACAACCACCCAATGTCTGAGGATGTTTGGGCTACAGTTAAGGATCTCGCTGTTAAGGAGCTTTGCAACAAGAACCTTTATGTAGTTGATGCATTCTGTGGTGCAAACAAGGATACTCGTATGGCTGTTCGTTTCATCGTTGAGGTTGCTTGGCAGGCTCACTTCGTAACAAACATGTTCATCCAGCCAACAGCTGAGGAACTCGCTAACTTCGAGCCAAACTTCGTTATCTACAACGCTTCTAAGGCTAAGGTAGAGAACTATAAGGAGCTCGGTCTCAACTCTGAGACTTGCGTTGCTTTCAACGTAACTTCACGTGAGCAGGTTATCATCAACACTTGGTACGGTGGTGAAATGAAGAAGGGTATGTTCTCTATGATGAACTACTACCTCCCACTCCAGGGCATCGCTTCAATGCACTGTTCAGCAAACTGTAACATGGACGGTAAGGAGACAGCAATCTTCTTCGGTCTCTCAGGTACAGGTAAGACTACTCTCTCTACTGACCCTAAGCGTCGCCTTATCGGTGATGACGAGCACGGTTGGGACGACAACGGTGTATTCAACTTCGAAGGTGGTTGCTACGCTAAGGTAATTGGCCTCTCAAAGGAGAACGAGCCAGACATCTACGGTGCTATCAAGCGCAATGCTCTCCTCGAGAACGTAACAGTTGCTGCTGATGGTAAGATCGACTTCAACGACAAGTCAGTTACTGAGAACACTCGTGTATCTTACCCAATCAACCACATCAACAACATTCAGCCAGGTT
>JAKSLM010000015.1 GCA_024401225.1 Bacteroidaceae bacterium
CATCCATTCCCAAATCTGCAACGCCCCCACCGCCTCATTCCCAAATCTGTCAAAACACACCCTCTTCTTGTATCCCTGCTTCTCACTTCTTACTTAAAGCCATATTAGTCCTTGCAAGAACATGACCAACTCCTTGCAAGGACTTCATTGATTCCTTGCAAGGAGTTTACCTTTTTATAGCTATGCCCTTGCTGTGTCGGCACTGCTGCACCTCCTCAACCGTAGTGGCGTGAAGCACTTTGCGGGTGCTGTGGAATGTCTGCCAGAGGAGGGGACAGAGTGAACATTTTCAGAACTTTCTTTTTTATTATATTTTTTCTTTTAAATATCCTTCTTTTAAATCCTTCTTATGTCTTGTGTCAAATGCTGCGTCAAGACTTTATGTAAGTCATTGATTGTCAGTAGCGAGCACTGTGTCAAATGCTGCGTCAAACTGTAATGGGCGGGCGTAACCTCTTCTTTCTCAGGATGTTCGGTTTTGTGTTGTCTCGGTGGTTGCGAATTTTTTTTGTTCTCGTCGTGAAGATATCAATAATCTCATAAATGAGAGGCGAATGGTCTATGTGAAATGTAATGTGAGGCATTAATTTGAGCGTTGTTGGATGACGTAAATCATAAACATATATAAAAAATCGTGTTTTCCTGTGCATAAAGTATGGTTATGTAGAAATTATTTAATATTTTTGCGCATTGAGAGATTGTGTACTCCGCAAGGCTGCATAATCCCAAATCACTCGGCATGGGCGTTCGTGATAATTGTTGAATGAGTATGATGTTTATACGATTTTTATTCGTACCTTTGCATCAACAAATCATGTAGATACTTTAACAATAACCAAATAACACTACAACTAATGAAAAAACAGCAGGTTTTGCGTTCCGTCATGGTGGCGATAGTCATGATGACGATGGGCTCAAGCATGGCTTGGGCATTCAAAAAGGATAGCATCAATATTGATGTGGATGGCAAGTCGAGAAACATGATTGTGTTTACTCCCGACAAGATGAAGAAGAAGTTGCCTCTGTTCATCATCACGCATGGCATGAATCAGAATCCTGAGTATCAGTATGAGAATGACAAGATATACGAGATGATAGATACGGCAAAGTTTGTCGTTGCCTATCTGCGTAGCGATGGCAATACATGGGATGTAGGTGGCGACAAGGACCTCAACTTTGTGGAGAAGACCATGGACGAGATGTACAGTCGCTACAAGATCAATAAGCGCCGCATCTACTGGTCGGGATTCTCCATGGGATCGATGCTCATCTATCGTGGTCTGGAACGTTTTGCCGACAAGGTGGCATGCTTTGCCCCTACAAGCGGTTTCCTTTTCCATTACGAGCCATGGGCTCACCTCACCAAGAAGGTCAATATCATCCATCATCAGTCGACTCACGACAGCGTGTTCCCTCTTGATCGTTTCGACCTCTACGATTATGTAGGTAAGGTGGCTAAGAAGAATGGTGAGGGCACTACCCAGACCTACAATAAGATAGAGGGTTACCAGTCGAGCGAAGGTGACTATGTGGGCACAAAGGAGATATGGTCGAATGCTGATGGACACATCATCGCTCTCTTCACCTATCCTCAGGGCGACCACTTCCCTTCATGGCACAACCGCAAGGAAATCTGGAACTTCGTAAAGCAATTCTCGCTTCCTAAGTAAGTGAAGTGTGAGTAAAATGAAAGTGTTATCGTCCGAGGACGATAACACTTTTCATTTTTTAAATATTATGTAATTGAGCTTCTTGTAGTACGACTGTGGGTGGTGGATCACGTTCAGTCCGCTATCCTTGTCGCGATAGAATAGGGCGGCGGTGGATCCCGTGAGGGTTATGGCTTCCGTGACGCCGTAGTCCTGGAGCGCCTGGGCGAAGTCGTGGAACGATTCTTTGTCCTTCGACATGATGATGCATATGGTGCCGTCGATCATGCAGAGTGCCTTGCGTATGGCCTTGCCCTTTGGCTTGTTCTCCTGCATCTGCGATTCGTGGACGAGTGGGTACTGGCGGAAGAAGTCGCCTCCCGATTCCACTACGCGCTCATAGAGTGGTGTCTCCTCCGACATGCCCAGGGTGATGGTGCCGTCTATGATGGCGCAGAATCCGCGCTTCGCTACGCCTCTCGAAAGTGGCTCGCCCTTGAGCACGAAGGCACTTACTATGTCACCGTTGTCGCCTCGCAGGTCGGCTGCCTGGGCGCAGAGCATGATGCTGCTGTCGTTGCTGTCGATGTTGCCTACGTGCAGCTGTGGTCGGCAGCCCTCAGGTGTGAGGATCACGAGCGTGATGTCGTTGATGGTGTCCTCGCGCATGGTTACGTTTGGCACCACGGCTGGTTCGGGGGCTACGGTCTCGGTGACTGTGGTGTCTACTTGGGTGGCATTGGAGGGCTGCATGCCCATACGGGCTTGCTCGGTGTTGTCAGCCCTTGGTGGCAGCGCGAGTATGGCGTAGATGATGGCGCCTATCAGGGCTATGCCGAGCAGTATGAGCCATGGGCTCCACCCGGTCCGCTTGTCGTCCTTCTTGTTGTTGTCTCCTTCATCCTTACCATTATCGCTGGCAGGCGATGGAGATGTCAGGGAACCCGATGTGTATCTGTTTGGGTCGGCTCCGATGATGCGAATCTCGCTATCTGTTATGTCGTCGATTGGATGGTTCATGATGATGGTGGAATGTAAATGTCTTGTTCAATGAGTTTCTTAAGTTGTCCAAGTGCGTCGTGGCCTGCGCTGAAGTTGTGTTGCTTGCCGTTGGGGGATTTTAGTATCAGCTGTTGCCGTTGCACGTTGATGAAGTAGATGTAGTTGCGGTTGATGATGCAGCTCCTTCCTATCCGGATGAATTGCAATGCATCTTCCTGCAGTTGCGAGGCTATCATCTGCTCCACTTGTCCGAGCTGAAAGCCTACGGTACGCTTATCGCCATTGGCCGTGGTGATGTCGGAGTAGTTACCGTCGGCGGTGATGGCCACTATGTCGGATGGCGTGAACCGATGTAGCTCGATGTTGTTCGATATGATAAGTGTCTTGCTCATTCGGTGGCAAAGGTAGTAAAAAAATGATAGATGAGCGAACGAATAGGATTAAAAATGCTTAATCCATCATTTAAGATAGTATGCTACGGTAGTTACCACGCGAATATTCTTGTATTGAGGGCGACGGTACACGTCCTCGATGGTGAACTGTCCCTGGGTGGCGTTGAATATGCTGCCCAGTTCGCAGTCGGCATCCTCGGCAAACTTTTCTGCCACCTTGCGTGCGTTCTTTGTAGCCTCTTCCACCATCTCTGGCTTCAGGCTCGACAGGTCCACGTACTCATATTCCACCTGCCAGTCGTCGGTTGAGATATCGATGCCATGCTTGAGCAGGTCGATCTGCTTGCCGAGCGTTTCGATCAGGCGGTCCACCTGTCGGGTGGTAACGGTGATGCGCAGGTCTACCCTGTAGCGATCCTTATGCTTCTTGCGAGCCTCCTCGTAGTCGTAGCTCCAACGGTCGTTGGTGTCGATCGATGATACTGCAATCTCCTTGTCAGTAAAGTGGTTGTCCTTTAAGAACTTGATGACGATGTCCTTCTTTCTGTCTGCCTCCTCGAAAAGGCTGATGAGGTCGTTGCCCTCCACGCTGACAGTCATCGGCCATGTGGCCATGTTGGCCAGCACTTCGCGTTCGGACAGTCCCTTGACCGTCACGCAACGATCCTTTTCAGCAAACTTCTTGATACCCATGTAAACGAATGCGCCGCTCATAGCGATGCCTACAGCCAGAATGATGGCCCACATTGACTTTTTCATACTCTGATGATTGTTTTTTTTAGTTGGTTGATACTTTGGTTTTGAATTCGGCTGCAAAAGTATGCACTCTTTTCGATATGACCAAATAAAATCGGGCTCACTGTATGAAATGCCTGTGATGGTGTACGAAAGTTGAAAGCGAAGAGTGCAATGCTGTGTTGTCGTTTTCGTGTGTTTGGTGGTGGTGGATGTGAGTGAAATACATGGGAGTGAAAGAATTTATGGAAAAAATGCGTGTGGTAACTTTTTTTTTCGTATCTTTGTCGCTCTTTTGCTCGCGCATGCGTTGCATCATGTGTGCGCGAAGTAAGGAATAATCGTTACAAAACCCTAAAAAAGAATAGAAGACAAAAAACAATGAAATATGCTCTTGTGACAGGCGGATCGCGCGGTTTGGGTAAGGCTGTATGCCTCAAGCTGGCAAGCATGGGAATGCCTGTAATCATCAATTACCAGTCGAACGGCGAGGCTGCCGAAGGCGTGAAGGCCGAGATTGAGGCCATGGGCGGACAGGCAGAACTGATGCCTTTCAATGTGGGTAAGATGGAGGAGGTTGAGGCTGCCATGGATAAGTGGCAGGACGCTCATCCGGACGACTACATCGCCTATCTCGTGAATAATGCCGGCATACGCCGCGACAACGTGATGTTCATGATGCCTGAGGCCGACTGGCACGATGTGATCAACACCTCGCTCAATGGTTTCTACTATGTGACTCGCCGCTGCCTGCCAAAGATGATGATGCGCAAGCATGGCGGACGCATAGTCAACATGGCTTCGCTGTCGGGACTGAAGGGCATGCCTGGACAGACCAACTATAGTGCTGCCAAGGCTGCGCTGATAGGTGCAACGAAGGCGCTGGCACAGGAGGTGGCTCCACGTGCTGTGACTGTTAATGCCGTGGCTCCAGGATTTATAGAGACTGACATGACTAAGGATCTGCCTCAGGACGAACTGAAGCAGCTGGTGCCTATGAAGCGTTTCGGCAAGGCGGAAGAGGTGGCTGACCTGGTAGGGTTCCTTGTGTCGGATGCTGCAAGCTACATCACAGGTGAGGTGATCAGCATCAATGGAGGGTTGTATTGAGGTTAGAGTTGAGAGGTTAGAGTTGAGAGGTTAGAGGTTAAAGTTGAAAGTTGAAAAGATAAAACTGATAAACGAATGAAGCGAGTAGTAATAACAGGTATGGGCATTTGGTCCTGCCTTGGAACAGATATTGACGAAGTAAAGGAGTCGCTGTATAACGGCAAGTCGGGCATCGGCATTGAGCAGGAACGCCTCGACTATGGCTATCAGTCGGCTCTGACCGGTATAGTAAAGAAGCCTGTGCTGAAGGGGCTCATCGACCGCCACCTGCGCCGCGGATTCTCGGAGGAGGCAGAGTATGCCTTCATGGCCAGCAAGCAGGCATTTGAGATGGCTAACATCGACGATGCTTACCTGGTGGAGAACGAGGTGGGGTGCATATTCGGCAACGACTCGTCGGCTAAGCCTGTGATTGAGGCTTCGAAGATCATGGACGAGAAGCGCGACACAGAGCTGCTGGGACAGAACTACATCTTCCAGTCGATGAACTCGACTGTGAACATGAACATGAGCACGGTGTTCCACCTCAAGGGTGTGAACTTCAGCGTGAGTGCTGCCTGTGCCAGCGGAAGCCACTCGATAGGTCTGGCCTACATGCTCATCAAGCAGGGCCTGCAGGAGATGGTGCTCTGCGGCGGTGCACAGGAGACTAACTTCTACAGCATGGCATCGTTCGATGCGCTGGGAGCATTCTCGAAGCGCATGGATGAACCAACGAAGGCGAGCCGTCCGTTCGACCGCGATCGTGACGGACTGGTGCCAAGCGGTGGTGCTGCTGCCCTGGTGCTCGAGGACTACGACCATGCCGTGGCACGCGGTGCCAACATCCTTGCTGAGGTGGTGGGCTACGGATTCTCATCCAACGGTACGGCTGTGATCAGCCAGCCAAGCGACGAGGGATGCCTGCGTGCCATGCAGCGTGCCATGGATGATGCGGGCGTGAAGGCTTCGGACATCGACTATATCAATGCTCACGCTACAAGTACCCATCAGGGCGACATGTATGAGGCGATAGCTATCGACAAGTTGTTCCACGGCGAGCATGCTCTGATCTCCTCAACCAAGGGTATGACCGGACACGAGTGCTGGATGGCAGGTGCGAGCGAGGTGGTGTACTCAATCATCATGATGCAGAACGGCTTCGTGGCTCCTAACATCAACCTCGAGAACCGCGACGAGCAGTCGGCTCCGCTCAACCTCGCAGCTGAGACCATCGAGACTGAGATCAACACGGTGCTCAGCAACTCGTTCGGATTTGGCGGTACTAACAGCGCGCTGGTGATTAAGAAGATTTAAGTAAGAAGTAAAGGCACCCTCCCGACCTCCCCCCCATAGGGGAGGAGAAGAGAACTCAAGAACTCAAAAACATAATAACTCACAAACTTTATGAAGAAGATTTTCCTTGCTCTTGTAGCACTTTTCTCAATGGTCAACATCGCCATGGCGAGTGATGACGTAGTACTCACTTCAGGTTCGCTTGCAGAACTCAATGCTGGCCAAGTGAAGGTATGTGTAGTATGGGACTATAGCAATTCGACCCTCGAAGGCAATAAGCCTGAAACTTTCCTCGCAGAGAAGGGAGAGGACTGGGTGAAAGGCTACCCAAAGGAACTGAAGAATGCAGAGGCAGTATTTGCCAAGCAGCTTAATAAGAAGTCAAAGACTGTGACTCTCGTTGACGATAGCAGCGCAGCCGACTATGTCATGACTATCAAGATGGGCGACTTCCACTACGGAAGCACAAGCCTCAGCTTCATGATCGGTTTCGGTACAGGCGATGCTCACCTGAGCGCTGACATCACAGTAACAAAGGGCAGCACTACGGTTGCTACCATCAAGGCTGATGGCGTACCAGGACCAGGTATCGGTAATGAGACACGCCGCTCGAACGCATACCTCGACTTGGCTAAGTGGATGGTGAAGCTCATCAAGAAAGCAAAATAAAGACGTAATATACAACTAAAAACAACTATGAATCGTACAGAAATCGAAGAAAAAGTAAAGGACTTCCTCATCGAGGATTTGGAAATTGACGAAGACAAGATCTTTGCTGATGCTAAGCTCAAGGACGATATGGGCATCGACAGCCTTGACTTCGTTGACATCGTGGTAATCGTAGAAAAGAACTTCGGGTTCAAGATCAAGCCAGAGGAGATGGCAGGCGTAGATACTTTCAGCAAGTTCTGCGACTACATCGAGACAAAGATCGCCTAATCCGCACAACTAAAAAAAAGAAGGACGTACAATGGCAGAAAAACAGCAATGGGCAGGCACGACCTATGGAAGCGACCGGATGCATGAGTATCTGATCAAGTCGCTCCGATTCATCGACGTGCGCCTGCTGTACCTGTTTTCTGCTATATTCGTCATACCAGTCTGCCTGGTACTCAACCCAAGCAGGAAGACGGCCTACCACTATTTTCGCGACATCCTGCACTATGGCAAACTGAAAGCTATGTGGGCTACATATGTCAATCATTGCTTGTTTGCACAGGTGGTGATTGACAAATTTGCTATGTATTCGGGCAAGCGAATGAATGTGGAGACCATAGGTTTCGAGCATTATCATGAGCGCTCGCTGAAGGAACCGGGATTCGTGCACCTCAGTTCGCACATAGGCAACTATGAGATAGCGGGCTACACGCTCAAATCACGCGATAAAAGAATGAACGCGCTCGTGTACGCAGGCGAGAAGGAGTCGGTGATGGAGAACCGCAACAAGATGTTCGAAGGCACCAACACACGCATGATAGCCGTAAAGAGCGACATGAGCCACCTGTTCGAGATCGACAGCGCACTCGTGGCAGGCGAGGTGGTATCGATACCCGCCGACCGCATCAACGGATCGCCTAAAGCCGTGGAATGCACGTTCATGGGCAGGAAGGCACGCTTCCCTCAGGGCCCATTCAGCGTAGCCACGATGAGAGGACTGGATGTGCTGGCAGTAAACGTCATGAAGGAGGGATGGACGAAGTACAAGATATACATCACCCCCCTCGAGTACGACCGCACCTTGCCTCGCAAGCAGCAGTTGCAGCAGCTCGCCGATGCCTACGTGGCAGAGCTCGAGAAGCGCCTGCGCCAGTATCCGGAACAATGGTATAACTTCTTTGAATTTTGGAATTAATGCAATCGACAGCCATATCAGCAATGGACATAAAACAGCCTACCGAGGAGTTTCTCCGATCAATCGACATACATGGCATCCTGCCTCAGCAGGAGCCTTTTGTCATGATTGATACCCTCACGCAGTTTGCAATGGAAAATACCACTACCGAGACTACCATACGCGAGAGCAACATCTTCGTTGACAATGGTGAGTTCTCGGCTTCTGGTTTGATAGAGAACATAGCTCAGACATGCGCTGCAAGAGTGGGATACGTCAACAAGTACATCCTCAAGTGCGACGTGCAGATAGGCTTCATCGGCGCGGTGCGCAACTTCACGGTCGGACGTCTGCCTAAGGTGGGAGAGACCATCACCACCCGTGTGGACATACTGCAGGACATATTCGGAATGACCATGGCCAACGCCACCGTGACAAGCAACGGCGACACCATCGCCACTACCGAGATCAAACTCTCGGTAAGGCAAGTAGAACAAGCAGGATAGAGACGCTATGGCCTTGGTAACAGAGAAGCAGTTTGAGATTCGCTTCAGTGAAGTGGACATCATGAACGTAGTGTGGCACGGATCATATCCGCTCTACCTCGAGGATGCCCGTGAGGCCTTCGGGGCACAGTACGGCCTGTCGTACCAGAAGTACATCGAGGAGGGCATCTTTGCCCCAATCGTTGAACTGACGATGAACTACAAGCGTCCGCTGATGTACGGCATGAAGCCAGTAGTGCGCATCACCTATCGCCCTACGGATGCAGCCAAGGTGGTGTTCGACTACGAGATAATCGACTCAGCCACAGGAACCATCTGCCTCACGGCACACAGCGTGCAGGTATTCATGGACCGCAACTACAACCTGCTGTGGGACAATCCTGCCTTCTATACTGAATGGAAGAAAGAAATGGGAGTATAAATGATCACCGTATTAGCAACAAATATCACATCGCCGCTCGGCATGACCACAGAGCAGAACTACCAGATGCTGAAGTCTGGCCGTTCCGCTTTGAAGCGTTATGAGGGATGGTGCGGAGTGCCCGAAGCCTTTACCGCCTCGCTGTTCACCGATGAGCAGCGTGAGGCACTGGCAGTCGAAGGGTGCAGCCGCTTCGAATCGCTCGTGGTGCGCTCGGTCAGGGAAGCCCTGACGCATGCAGAGGTCGATGTGACCGATGAACGCACGGTGTTCATACTCAGCACAACTAAAGGCAACGTGGAGATGCTGCCTGCCGAAGGCTCGGAAGGCTATCTGCATCCGGGCGAGACAGCAGCAAAGATAGCATGCCAGCTGGGATTCACAACGCAGCCCATCACGGTATGCAACGCATGCATCTCGGGAGTGTCGGCACAGCTTCTTGCTCACCGACTGATAAGCGAGGGACGATACGATCGCGCTGTAGTGTGCGGAGCTGACTGCCAGTCGGCATTCATAGTGTCGGGCTTCGTGTCGTTCAAGGCTCTGTCGCCCGATGAGTGCCGTCCGTTCGACATTGAGCGCATCGGACTCAACCTCGGCGAGGCAGCCTCGACCATCATCCTTGCAAGGACCAGCGTTGCTGCTGAAGGCAAGCGCGAATGGCAACTGGTAAGGGGATGCACCAACAACGATGCCTACCACATCAGCGCTCCTTCGCCTCAGGGCGACGGAACGTATGCAGCCATCATGGCCACTCTGCATGAAGGCGACAGGGAACGGCTGGCAACCGTAAGCGTGCATGGTACGGCAACCATGTTCAACGACCAGATGGAATCGAAGGCCCTGCAGCGCGCAGGACTGTCGGAAGTGCCTCTGTCGGCTCTCAAGGGCTACTACGGCCACACGATGGGAGCTGCGGGCGTGCTCGAATCGATCATCACGATGAGGGCGCTGGATGACGGACTGATACTCCCATCGAGAGGATTTGAAGAGATAGGAGTGAGCGGCAAGGTGACCATCTCGAACCAGATGCAGACCACCGGCAAGCAGTCGTTCCTCAAAATCATATCAGGCTTTGGCGGATGCAACGGCGCCTTGCTCTTCACCCGTACGGAAGGGGAGGGCAATGAGGCTCCAGCAACGCCCCAGACGGTGCTGCTTGCGCAGACTCATAGCGTGCGCATCACCCCATCAGCACTCGAGATTGATGGGCAGCCTATGGAGACCTCGGCCGAGGGAAAGGCTCTGCTCACCGAGATCTATAAGAGTCGCATAGGCGGCTATCCAAAGTACTACAAGATGGACATGCTCAGTCGCCTTGTGTTCGTAGCCACCGAACTGCTCCTGCAGCAGGAAGGCAAAGCACCAGGGAATGGACAGGCTGAGGATGGACAAGTGGAAAGTGGACAGGCAGAGGAAGCAGTCGACAGGGCTGTGATACTCTTCAACCGCACATCATCGATAGTGGCAGACCGCCAGCACCAGCAGACCATAAGCGATGCTGAAGGCTTCTTCCCAAGTCCATCGGTGTTCGTCTACACCCTGCCTAACATCGTGACAGGCGAGATAGCCATCAAGCACGGCTACAAGGCTGAAACATCGCTCTACATACTCGACCATAAGGACAATCACATCATGGACTCGGTGGTTGAGGCTTCGCTCCTGCAGTCGGATACACAAAGTGTGCTGACAGGATGGGTGGACTGCGAGGACGAGAACAAATTTGAAGCAGAAATAAGAATAATAACAAAGAACATATAAAGACAATTATGGACGAACTGATTTATGCACTTAAAGAGCAGATCATAGATGCTCTTAACCTCGAAGAAATGACTCCGGACGAGATTGAAAACGATGCACCGCTGTTTGGCAACGGTCTCGGTCTCGACTCCATCGATGCCCTCGAACTCATCGTTCTCCTTGAGAAGCACTACGGCATCAAGCTCGCAAGCCCAGCTGAGGGAAAGTCGATCTTCAAGAGTGTCAGCACTATCGCTGAATATGTAGAAAAGAACAGAAAGAAGTAATATTCGAAGCGTCATGATATCCATCACAGGACTCGGCATAATTTGTGCCATCGGCAACGATGCTCCAGCTGTGCTCGACTCCCTTCGCAACGGGCGTTCGGGAGTGGGGGCCATGAAGTACCTGCAGTCGAAGCATTCGTACTTGCCAGTAGGCGAGGTCAAGCTCTCGAACGACGAGATGAAGCAGATGCTCGGTGTGGAGACTGCTGCCCCCGTGAGCCGTACTTCGCTCATGGGAGCCATCGCTGTGCGTCAGGCATTGCAGCAGGCAGGCATCGGAAGCGTTGAAGGCAAGCGTGTGGCACTCATCTCAGGTACCACCGTGGGCGGAATGGATGTGACAGAGCGATACTTCGACCAGATGAAGAGCGACGACTCGCTGCTCGATCTGCCTCAGAACAATGAGTGTGGCAAGAGTTCGCGCGAGATTGCTGCAATGGCTGGCTTGGGCAATGCTGAGGTGTGCACCATCTCTACAGCATGCTCATCGGCTCTCAACTCCATCATCCTGGGTTCGGAGATGCTGAAGCGCGACGAGGTTGATATCGTCGTTGCTGGTGGCTCGGAAGCTCTGAGCATGTTCCACCTCAACGGATTCAATACGCTGATGATCCTGGACAAGGAGCGCTGCCGTCCGTTTGATGACACCCGTGCAGGACTCAACCTGGGCGAAGGTGCTGCATTCGTTGTGTTGCAGAAGGATGCTGCCAACAGCCTGGCCTATGTGGCTGGCTACGGCAACCGCTGCGATGCCTTCCACCAGACTGCATCGTCCGACAATGGTGAGGGCGCCTTCCTTGCAATGAGCGATGCGCTCAGCATGGCAGGACTGAAGCCTGAGGACATACAGTATGTGAATGCTCACGGAACGGGTACTCCAAACAATGACCTCTCAGAGAGCCAGGCACTCAAGCGTGTGTTTGGCGACTCTATGCCTGAGGTGTCAAGCACCAAGTCGTTCACCGGACACACCACATCGGCATCGGGATCGATCGAGACCGTGATGTGCGTGCTTGCCATGCAGAACAGCTTCACGCCTGGCAACCTGGGATGGAAGAACCAGATAGATGGAGGCATCACTCCTACCATGGGTACGGAAGGTAAGGCATTGGAGAACATAGTGTGCAACTCGTTCGGATTCGGCGGCAATGATTCGTCGCTCGTGATCAGCAAGTCGGCACCTAAGGACGAAGCAAAGGCTGATGCCGACTGCAGCTTCAAGGTGGCAGCCGAAGTGCTCATCACCGATGCTGAGGAACTGAAGGGACTGAAGGAATTCGTGTCGCCTATGGAGTCGCGCCGCATGGGTAAGCTCATGAAGGCAGCCTATCTGTCATCGCTCCGCGCCCTTCGCGATGCTGGAGTGGAAACGCCCGATGCCATCATAACTGCCACTTCGCGCGGTATGCTCGAGATTAGTGAGCAGTTTCTTGAGGACATCATCAGCAACGGCGAGGAACTCCTCAAGCCGACCCTCTTCATGCAGAGCACGCACAACACATTGAGTTCGGCAATAGCCATCCGCACCAAGTGTCATGGATACAACATCACCTATTCGCAGGGCGACGAGTCGATGGACTGGGCCATGCGCGATGCTGAGCGACTGATACGTACGGGAAAGGCTAAGGCCGTGCTCGTGGGATGCTTTGACGAATCGACACCTACGTTCTCATCGTTCGTGGAGCGTGCCGGAAAGGAAGCGCCAGCTCCGTTGTATGCTAAAAGTGTAGTGCTATGCCGCTGTTAGTGCTTGCCATAGTTCAGAGCCTTCTGCTGGCAGGTGGCCAGGTGTTCCTGAAGTTTGCCTTGCAGCGCATGGAACCCTTCGGTTGGAACTGGCAGTTCTGGGGCTCGTTCTTTGCCAACTGGCAGTTTGCCCTCTGCGGCGCCTGCTACGGATGCGGCAGCCTGCTGTGGTTCTACATCATCAAGCACTACCCATTCAGCATGGCATATCCGATGGTGTCGCTGAGCTACGTGTTTGGCATGATAGCGGCGATAGTCTTCTTCCACGAACCCGTGGAACTGACCAAGTGGATAGGCGTGCTCCTTATAATGTTAGGTTGTTACTTTATTGCAAAATGAGAAAATACATATACATACTGATCATGTGCCTTGCACCAGTCGTTGCATCAGCACAGAACCAGGCTGCCATCATCGAGAAGATCAATAAGATCAGCGCCGAGATGAAGACCATGGAGTGTGACTTTGTACAGACCAAGCATCTGAAGATGCTCAACGACAAGATGGTGTCGAACGGCAAGATGTACTACCAGCAGACTAACAAGTTGCGCTGGGAGTACGTGACTCCTTATGCCTACACGTTCATCCTCAACGACAACAAGGTGATGCTGAAGAACCAGAAGCGCACGGATGTGATCGATGTGAACCAGAACAAGATGTTCAAGGAGATAGCCCGCATGATGATGAACAGCATCGTGGGCAAATGTCTCTCGGACGAGAAGGCGTTCAAGACCACCATCAAGGAGACTCCTAACGAGTGGGTTGCGACGCTCATTCCGCAGAAGAAGGACATGAAACAGATGTGGACCAAGCTTATACTGCACTTCGACCGCACGAAGAACATCGTGGCACAGGTGGAGATGCACGAGAAGACGGGCGACTACACGGTCATCGACCTTAAGAATACGAAGACCAACAAGACGATAGACCAGAAGCAGTTCTCGGTCAATTAGAAAGCAACGCTAAGAGATTTTAGGTTTAAGTACAAGGAAATCATAGGTTAGAGTATGAATCGCATCCTTTTCATTATGCTGTGGCTTCTGGTAGGCACATCGGTCATCAAGGCTCAGGACATGGAACCAGAGGACACCGTAAGCAGATACTCCGTGCAGATAGACATACGCAATGCCTACATAAGCGGAGTGTGCATCATGCGCCGCGAACCTCAGCAGGTCACAGCCTCGATAGTCAATGAGTTCGGCGTGTCGGCACTTACCTACCGCTACGATCGTGCGAAGCAGAAGGTCAAGATACTAAGCATCATGAAGAAGATGGACCGTTGGTACGTGAAGCGCATGCTGAGGAAGGACCTTAGGGTGGTGATGCAGCAATTGCTGAACGGCGATGAGGCTACAGAGGACCGTAGCGTGACATACGAGAATAAGAAATATAAAATAAAGTATAATTACACTCCATTGACTAATGAAGTTAAAGAATAGTTTGTTCGAAGTCGTATCCGACACAGCTTCAGCGAAGGGGCACGACTATGCAATCAGGCTTAATAGCGATCATGTAATATACAAGGCTCACTTCCCGGAACAGCCTATCACCCCAGGTGTGTGCATCATCCAGATAGCACAGGAACTGCTGGAGGACATGGTGGGCAAGGCGCTGCAGATTCACACCGTGAAGAACGTCAAGTTCCTGCGTGTCATCTCGCCTGTGGATACACCGGACATCTGCTACTCGTTGCAGAACGTGAGCGAGGAGGATGGCATGGTGAAGGCTCAGGTGGCAGTTGTCTCGGGCGATGATGTATATGCGAAAATATCGTTCATTTGTCAAATTGCATAGTGGAATCGACTAAGTTGGAACAGCAAAATGTAAATCTTGATGCCATTCAGTTGGCAGAGCAGAAGGCAACCTTGCGCGAGAGGGGCATCTGTGTCATCATCCCTACATACAACAATGGAGGCACCATTGCTGATGTGGTGGCACGTGCCATGCATCAATGCGATGATGTCATCGTAGTGTGCGACGGATGCACCGACGACACCCTTCTGCAGCTGGACCACTTGCCATCGAAGCCTGTCATCGTGGACCTGAAGACCAATCGTGGCAAGGGAACAGCACTCAAGGAGGGTTTCCGCTACGCTCTGAAGGCAGGATTCGCTTATGCCATCACTCTCGATGGCGATGGACAGCACTATCCGGAGGACATACCATGCTTGCTCAAGGCCAACCAGAAGCATCCGGGAGCGTTGATAGTAGGTGAGCGCAAGGATCTCGATAAGGCAGAGCGAAGCGGTGGCAGCAAGTTTGCCAACAAGTTCAGCAACTTCTGGTTCTACGTTCAGACAGGATGCAACCTGCGCGACACCCAGACAGGCTATCGCCTCTATCCGCTTAAGAAACTGCACGGACTGTCGCTGCTCACATCGCGCTACGAGGCCGAGCTCGAACTCATGGTGTTCGCTTCGTGGCATGGAGTGGAACTGGTGAGCGAACCAGTCAATGTGTTCTATCCTCCACGCGAGGAGCGAGTGTCGCACTTCCGCCCAGGAAAGGACTTTGCGCGCATCTTCGTGCTCAACATGGTGCTTTGCTTCCTGGCGGTGGTCTACGGTCTGCCTATGCGCATAGGCCGCGCTCTGTTCACAGCCTTACGCACAGCCTATTCATTCCTATTCTTCACCTTCTTCACAATGTTCGTGATGACTCCTCTGGTCCACATCTACCTCAGCATCGGCAAGATCACGGAGAAGAAGAGATACCACCTCCATTGCATACTCAATTTCATGGCACGCTTCGTGCTCCACTACCACAAGATACCGGGAGTGAAGTGCACCATCGACAACCCTCATGGCGAGACCTTTGAAAAACCTGCCGTGATGATATGCAACCACCAGTCGCACCTTGACATCGTGCCTATGCTCGCGCAGACCCGCAAGATGATCATCCTCACAGCCGACTGGGTGTGGAACAGCCCGTTCTACTCGTACGTGATACACAATGCTGAGTTCCTTCCTGCCTCGGCAGGCATGGATGCCATAATGCCACATCTGAAGTCGCTTGTGGAGCGAGGCTATAGCATAGCCATCTATCCCGAGGGTACACGTTCGCCCGACTGCAGCATAGCGCGCTTCCACCAGGGAGCATTCTACGTGGCTCGCACGCTGAATATCGATGTGGTGCCGATGGTCATCTATGGAGCAGGCAAAGCGCTCCCTAAGCATGGCCGCAAACTGCGTAAGTGGCCTATGCACATCGAACTGGGCAAGCGAATGTCGCCAGCCGAGCTGACTGCAATAGGTGAGACGCTCAAGGAGCAGGCTTCATGGATGCGTAAATACTATAGGAAGAGATATACAGAAATTGCAAACAAGGTAGAGCAAGATGTCTAAGGTAATAATCATAGGATCGGGATTGGGCGGACTGTCGTGTGGCTACATCCTGCAGAAGAACGGCTACGATGTCACAGTTCTTGAGCAGGGTGTGCAGATAGGTGGATGCTTGCAATGCTTCTCGCGCCGAGGGGCAAAGTTTGAGACAGGCATGCACTTCATCGGTTCGGCAGCTCCGGGACAGACCATGGATCGAGTGATGCGCTACCTCGGATTGCTCGATGATGTTCGCCTCAGCGCGCTCGATGAGTCGGCCTATAACACCATAGCCCTTGCAGGGCAGCAGTTCCGTTTCCCTAATGGCAAGGATGCCTTTATAGAGCAGATGGCAAGCTACTTCCCGGGCGAGAAGGATGCGCTGCACCAGTATGTCAACATCATCAACCGCATAGCGTCGGCTTCAACCCTCAACTCGCTCACATCCGAGGAGCGCGACATGGCTGCCAACACGGAGTACCAGATGCGTTCGATGAACGAGGTGCTCGACTCGCTCTTCAGCGATCAGTTGCTGAAGAACGTGCTTGTGGGCGACTTGCCACTCTATTCGGCCGAGCTCGATAAGACACCATTCTCGCAGCATGCCTTCATCATGGACTTCTACAACCAAAGCGCCTTCCGCGTGGCTGGGGGAAGCGATGCCATAGCATTCTCGCTGGCAAGGAACATAGAGCGCATGGGAGGACAGGTGCTGGCTCGCAAGAAGGTGGTGAAGGTGCATTGCGACGACACGAAGGCCACAGGCGTGGAGACTGCCGATGAGCAGCTCTATCCTGCCGACTATGTGATAAGCACGATCCATCCTAACCGACTGCTGGAGATGCTCGACACGAAACTCATACGACCTGCATTCCGCACACGTATCAACAACATACCGCAGACCGCAGCAGGATTTGCCGTCTACGTGAAGTTCAAGGAGCAGACCATGCCTTACATGAATACCAACTACTACGGCTACAGCGGCGATACGCCATGGGGATGCGAGCACTACACCCAGGCTGAATGGCCAAAGGGATTCCTCTACATGCACATGTGTCATGCCGACAAGGCGCAGTGGGCACAGAGCGGAGTGATACTCTCGTACATGAACATGGAGGACGTGGCTCAGTGGCAGGGTACCGGAATAGGACGCCGTGGAGCCGACTACGAAGACTTCAAGCGCAGGCATGCTGAGCGCCTCATTGCCGAGGTCGATAAGCATCAGCCGGGATTTGCAGCATCGATCGACAGCTACTACACATCCACCCCTCTCACATACCTCGACTATACGGGTACTGAGGACGGATCGATGTATGGAGTGGCAAAGGACATCACTCTTGGCGCAGGAGGTCGAGTGCCTTACCGCACTAAGGTGCCTAACCTGCTGCTTGCAGGACAGAATGTCAATTCGCATGGCATGATGGGTGTTGTGGTAGGAACGATAGTGACATGCAGCGAACTCGTGCCTGCTGCTCAGATATACCAACAGATAGATAACGCTAACAGATAGACAATGAAACAAAGTGCAATAATCATAGGTGCCGGTCTTGGCGGATTGTTCACTGGTGCCATCCTCGCAAAGGAAGGCATTGAGGTAACTGTCATCGAGAAGAATGTCACGGTGGGCGGAGGCTTGCAGAGCTTCATCCGCTTCGGTGAGGTGTTTGATACCGGAATGCATGTCATCGGAGGCATGCAGGAGGGAGGCAACATCCGACGCCTGTGTGAGTACCTCGGCATATTTGATAAGGTACATGTATGCGATGTGGATCACGACTGCATCGACAGCTTGTATTTTGCAGAGGACAAGAAGCACTATACTATAGCTCAAGGCAAGGAGGCGTATGTCAATTCGCTTGCTGCCGACTTCCCCGATCAGAGGGAGAACCTGAGCCGCTATGTTGATGCCATGTACCGCATAGTGGATGAACTTGACCTCTTCCATCTGCGTCCTTCAAGCGATTCCATATTCATGCATTCGGACGAATTCATGATGGCAGCCAGCGACTTCGTGAAGAAGTACATCACCGATTCACACCTGAGCAATGTGGTGTCGTACATGAACCCGCTGTATGGAGGTCGTGGCAATATGACTCCTGCCTACATCCATGCCATCGTGTCTGTTCTCTACATCAATGGCCCAAGCCGATTTGCGGGAGGCAGCCATCTGTTTGCAGAACTGCTGAGCGACTTCATCAAGGAGCATGGAGGCACAGTCATCGTGAACGATGGGGTGGTGCGCATATCATCGGAGGATAAGATGCTGACAGGTGTAACCACAAAGAGTGGCAGGACATTTACCGCCGACTATTACATCTCAGACATTCATCCATGCACCATGTTCAAGTTGATGGATACACCATCACCGCTGCCTAAGTCGTATCGCAATCGTCTCGATGAGATACCAAACTCGTACTCGGCATTCACACTTAACATAAAACTCAAGCAGAATGCGTTCCGCTACATCAACCATACGGCATACTACATGTCGTGCTACGATGACATCTGGAGCTTCGGCCGTGAGGACAAGCCTTGGCCACTCGGATTCCTTTACATGACTCCTCCAGAGATAGAGCAGGGCGAATACGCCACCAAGATGATCATCACCGCTCCTATGATATGGGACGATGTGAAGAAGTGGGAGGATACATACGTGGGCCACCGAGGCAAGGACTATGAGGAATGGAAGGTGCGTTGCAGCGAACTGTTGCTCGACCGCATGGAGGAGATGTACCCGGGATTCCGAAACTGCATCGAAGCCATCAACACAGCCTCTCCGCTCACCATCCGCGACTACTACGGAGCAAAGGAGGGTACCATGTGCGGATACTCAAAGGACTATAAAAACATCGCCCAGTCGCAGGTGCCTGTGGTTACGAAGGTGCGCAACCTCCTTCTCACGGGCCAGAACATCAATCTGCACGGATTCTGCGGAGTGCCTCTCACCGCCATAAATACGGCCGAGGTCATACTGGGACGCAACTATGTATTGAACAAGATAAACCATATCGAACAGTAAACGACTATGACGTCACACCTTAATATAATGATACGAGCAGTACTGTGTGCGGTGCTAAGCGTCTGCACCCTTGCGGCAAGTGCCGACGATGTTATCCGCCTTTGGGAGGGTACGGGAGTCAAGGCACGCTCCGTGACGCTGGCACCTTATCGTCCTGCAGTCAACACCTCCCACATGGCCATCATCGTGTGCCCTGGAGGTAGCTACTGCTGGCACGACTATAAGACCGAGGGCGTGGAAGTGGCCAGTTGGCTTCGCGACAACGGCATCACGGCTTTCGTCCTCAAGTACAGGGTGCAGGGCAAGTTCCAGTACGGCAGCTATTGGCGCTATCTGTTCGGTGGCAACCAGCATCCGGACATGATTTCCGACATGCAGCGTGCCATACAGTATGTTCGAGAGAACGCAGCCCGCTACGGCATCGATAAGGTGGGTGTGATGGGATTCTCGGCAGGAGGCCATCTGGCCATGAGTGCCGCTGAGCTCGCAAGCACCGACTTCCTCGCATTTCAGGGCATCAGCCATTCCGTATCGCTGCGTCCCGACTTCGTGGCACCTATCTATCCTGTGGTGACCTTCATGGGGGAGGAGACACATCGCCGCTCGCGTCGCGCTTTGCTGGGCGAGAAGGGCAAGAACAACATCGCGCTTCGCGACTCCCTCTCGCTCGAACGCCACGTTCCATCCGATTGCCCTCCGGTGTTCATCGTCAATTGCAAGGACGATCCAGTAGTCGACTATCGCAACTCCATGCTTCTCGACTCTGCGCTCACCGCACGAGGCATCGATCACAAGTATATACAGTATTCATCGGGCAAGCATGGCTTCGGTGCCTCCCGCACTAAGGGTTCAGCCGAATGCCGACAGTGGAAGGCGGAATTTATCCAATGGCTCCGCAACCACGGTCTGCTGAAATAGCTTTCCCCTCTAACCTCTCACCTCTAACCTCTCAACTTTAACCTCTCACAACCTCTCACCTCTCAACTAAAAAAAACATGTTCGACGATATCCGACCATATTATGACAGCGAGATCTCAGCAGCTATGCATCGCATAGCTACCAACTCATCGTTCCCATTGCTCGCATCGTATGTCTTTCCTGATCGCCCGCTTGAGGATGTGCGCAACGAAGTCGCATCCATCGATAACATCTACGACTTCCAGACCCGCATCATGTACAAGGGCAACAAGCAGATCATAGCCAAGAGCACCACAGGTTTCTCTTACAAGGGCGAGGAATACGTCCTCCCTGGCAAGCAGTATCTCTATGTGTCCAATCATCGCGACATCATGCTCGATGCCTCCCTGCTTCAGAACATACTCATCGACCTCAACATCGGCACTACCGAGATCACGTTCGGTGCCAACCTGATGCGAGGCGAGCTGGTCATCGATATAGGTAAGTCGAACAAGATGTTCAAGGTTGAGCGTCCGGGTGGTAGCGTACGCGAGTTCTATAAGGCATCGATGCACCTCTCCGACTACATTCGCTTCACTCTCCTGGAGAAGAAGCAGTCCGTATGGATCGCTCAGCGCAACGGTCGCACAAAGGATGGCATAGACCGCACCGATCAAGGCATCATCAAGATGTTTGGCATGAGCCGTTCGGACGATATGGTGAAGTCCATCGCCGAACTCAACATCCTTCCAGTATCCGTATCGTACGAATGGGAATCGTGCGACATACTCAAGACCCTCGAGCTCTATGCTCGCCAGCAGGGCACAACCTACATTAAGAAGCCAGGCGAGGATCTCAACAGCATCCTCACGGGCATCGTGCAGCCTAAGGGACGCGTACACTTCGAGTTCTGCCGACCTCTTGAAGCCAGTGAACTGGAACCGTTTGCCGGACTATCTTCGGGCGAGTTCCACCGCCAGGTAGCAGCACTCATTGATAAGCGCATCTGCTCTGCCTACAAACTGACTCCAAACAACTATATAGCACATGATAAGCTGAATGGCTCGGAGGAGTATGCTGACAAGTATACTGCAGCCGAACTGGAGGCTTTTGAACAGCACATGTCGCTGCTTGACCAATATTCTGAGGAATGTGATATTACCATATTGCGCCGCATATTCCTCGGTATTTATGCCGGACCTGTGGATAGTAAATTAGCGTTTGCAATATAGTAAATTGATGTTTGCGATATGATAGTCCGACTATACGAATTCTTGCAGCGCCACATGCGTCTGCTGTGGGGGTCGCTCGTTGCCCTTACGGCAGTCTTCGTGTACCTGGTGCTTACTCTGGGCTACAATGAGGACATAAGCGACTTCTTGCCTCTTGGCACATCCGATCGCGAGGCGCTGTCCGTCTATCAGAACATCTCCGGAGCCAACCGCCTCTACGTTCTCTTCACTAATCCCGACGATGCCGATCTCACCGTTGAGGCCATAGAGTGCTTCACCGATGCAGTCCATGAGGCCGACTCCCTCGACTGGTGTGCCGACCTTACTGCACAGTTCGACATGAGTCAGATTCAGGAGCTCACCGACTTCGTCTATTCCAACATTCCATATTTCCTTACTGCATCCGACTATGCTCGCATGGATAGCCTTCTTGCTCAGCCTGGCTACGTTGCCGAGCAGCTTGATCGCGACCGTGAGATGCTCATGTTCCCTTCGAGCGGACTCATGACAGCCAATGTGGCACGCGACCCTCTGGCGCTCTTCACTCCTGTCATGTCGCATCTGCAGAACTCCAACAGCCAACTCAGTTTCGAGATGTACGAAGGCTACATCTTCACTCCCGACATGAGCCGTGCAGTAGCCATGATGAGTTCGCCTTTCGGCAATAGCGAGACCGAGCAGAACTCGCGCATGCTGGCACTCCTCAACAGTGCCATCGATACCATGCACGAGCAGTATCCATCCGTTGGAGCTCACATCGTTGGAGGACCGGAGATTGCGGTAGGCAATGCTTCGCGCATCAAGACCGACAGCATCATGGCTGTAGCCCTCTCGTCCGTTCTCATCATCCTCTTGCTCGTCTATTCATTCAGTTCGCTGCGCAACATACTGCTCATCCTCCTCTCCATTGGCTGGGGATGGCTCTTTGCCCTTGGAGGCATGGCTTTGTTCAGCAGTAGCGTGAGCATCATCGTTATTGGCATCTCGAGTGTCATACTTGGCATAGCGGTCAACTATCCGTTGCATCTCATAGCTCATACGACCCACGAACCGAGCATGAAGGCTACCCTGCGCCAGATCATGATGCCGCTCGTGGTGGGCAACATCACTACCGTAGGAGCATTCATGGCACTCGTACCTCTGCAGTCCACAGCCCTTCGCGACCTTGGACTCTTTGCTTCACTCCTTCTCGTGGGCACCATCCTTTTCGTACTCCTCTACCTGCCTCACATGGTCAAGGTACGCTCCACAGCCGAGCGCAAGAGCCGCATCCTCGACCGCCTGGTAGCCCTTTCTCCTGAGCGCTATCCAGTCGTGGTGTGGTCAGTTGCCATCATCACCCTCGTGCTTGGCTACTTCAGCCTCGGCACCGAGTTCGACTCCAACATGGCCAACATCAACTATATGACTGATGAGCAGCGTGAAGATATGGCATATTTCCAGAGCCTCCTCTCCAGCGACTCCACCCGTACCGCCCAAAGCGTGTATGTGCTCTCCTCAGGCGCAGGCTTCGATGAGGCGCTTGAGGGCAATGCTGCCATCGCTCCTGTCGTTGATAGTCTCGTGGATTGCGGAGCTGTAGCAAGTCATAAGGGCGTGAGCCAGTTTCTCGTTTCCAAGGCGGAGCAGCAGGAGCGCATCGGTGCTTGGCAGTCGTTTGTGGAGCGTCATCGCGAACTTCTCACATCCGCACTTCCACAGGCAGCACAGGCCAGCGGATTCTCCGCTACAGCCTTTGAAGACTTTATGGCTCTCGTAGGTGATAATGCCTCGCTCCAGCCGCAGGATATGGACTTCTTCAGTCCGCTCACGCAGCTCGTGCTCAGTCAGAACGTAACACGTGTTAAGGAGACCGACCGTTCCTATGTCATCGATGTACTTAGCGTAGAACCTTCGCGTGTTGATGAGGTCAAGGCATGTTTCCCTCATGCCTTCGATGTGGTGGGCATGAACGGAGCGCTGGCCAACAATCTCTCTGACAATTTCAACTACATCGGTTGGGCATGCTCACTTATCGTGTTCTTCTTCCTCTGGTTCTCCTTTGGCAGGATCGAGTTGGCTGTCATCTCCTTCCTTCCTATGGCCATCAGTTGGGTGTGGATCCTTGGCATCATGACATTGCTTGGCATCAAGTTCAATATAGTCAACATCATCCTTGCCACCTTCATCTTCGGCCAGGGTGATGACTACACCATCTTCATGACCGAAGGCTGCATCAGCGAGTATATCCATAAGCGTCCTGTGCTTGCATCCTACAAGAGCAGCATCCTGCAGTCGGCACTCATCATGTTCATCGGTATTGGCACCCTCATCGTGGCAAAGCATCCAGCCATGCGATCGCTTGCCGAGGTCACCATCGTGGGCATGTTCTCCGTGGTTCTCATGGCTTACACCATTCCGCCATTGCTCTTCCGCCTACTCATGAAGTGGTTCCCTAAGCGCATGAGCACCCTTTAATCCATTGATAATACCTATTCATTATGAAGCAGCATATCTTATCACTTCTGTCGGAAGCCCTTCCTGCGGTCGACTTTGAGTCCGACTTTCTCTTCAGCGAACTCGACTCGCTCGGAGTCACCACCATCCTCATGATCCTGTCGATGGAATACAAGATTCCGCTCAAGGCTACCGATGCCACTCCTAAAAACCTAAAGACACTCGACTCCATCGTAGCAATGGTAGAGTCAAAACTCAGCGCACAATGACACTCGAACAGAGCATCCAACACTTCTCACAGACCACTCCCGATAAGGTGGCGGTCGTGTGCGGCGATAGCCAGATTACCTATGGTGCCCTTTGGCAGAGCATCACGGAATGTGCCGATCGCCTCAAGGCCGAGGGACTTGAACCCGACAGACCATACGTGTTCCGCGCTACGCAGGACATCAATTTCCTCATCCTCTATTGTGCAATACATTATTGCCAGGCCATAGCCGTGCCTCTCGAGCAGTCTGCTCCGCAGGATCGCTTCGATGCCATCCTTTCGGATGTTACGGCCCACACCTATTCGTCCGATATCGCTGACATCCTCTATACCACAGGCACTACAGGCAAGGCAAAGGGAGTCATGGAGTCGTCGCTCGCCCTTGAGTCGTGTGCTGACAACTTCATCACCGACCTCCACTTTACGCCTGACCTTCTGTTCATCATCAGCGGACCGCTCAACCACATCGCTTCACTCTTCAAGATTCATCCCGTGCTTACCGTTGGAGCCACAGTATGCATCCTTGATGGCTTGAAGGACTTGAATGCCTTCTTCGATGTGTTCAGCCTTCCTTTCAATAAGTTTGCCACCTTCATGGTGCCAGCCAGCCTTCGCATGCTCATGCAGTTCTCGGCCGATCAGATGGCAGCACTTGCCGATCGCATAGACTTCATCGAGACTGGAGCTGCACCTATCACATCCGACGATATGCGCCGCCTCAGTCAGCTATTGCCTCACTCGCGCCTCTACAACACCTACGGAGGTACCGAGATAGGCTGCATGTGTACATACAATTTCAACGATGGCCGTTACATGGAAGGATGCGTAGGCCGTCCGATGAAGAACTCATCTGTCACCCTCACTTCCGAGGGAGGCGTAGTCTGCTCGGGCCGCACCATCATGTCGGGCTATGTGGGCGATGAGGAAACCACTCGCCAGGTGCTTCGCGATGGATGCATCTATGGATCCGACCTTGGCGAGTTCGATGCCGATGGACTTCTCCATCTCAAGGGACGTCAGGGCGACGTCATCAACGTGGGCGGCTTCAAGGTCGATCCTGCTGAGGTCGAGAGTGCAGCAAGCACCCATCCGTCCATCCGGGAGTGCATCTGCGTAGCCGACACCCATCCAGTCATCGGTACCGTGCTCCGCCTCCACATCGTGCTCAGCGAGGGCTACGAACTCGATAAGCGTGCCATAGCGCTCCACATCAAGTCGCGCCTCGAGCAGCACAAGGTGCCTACCTACTACGACACCATCCCTTCCCTTGCACGCACCTACAATGGTAAGGTAGACCGCAAGTTCTATAAGAAGTGAGGCGAAAGCGAAGCGTTTTAACCGTTTAATCGTATATCCGTTTAATCGTATATCCGTCTAATCGTATATTCGACTAATCGAATATCCGTCTAATCGTCTAACCGTATAACAGACTAACCGTTTAATCATCAAAAAATAAAACATGAACATTAAGAATTTGTTACCGGCATTGGCATGTGCAATAGCCCTTGCTACTGCACCCGAGGCAAAGGCACAGAGCGTGCTCTATCCTCAGCATTTCGATTTGAACGAGATGCGCATCACGGCAGGTCCATTGCGTGAAGCGATGGTGATCAACGCACGAATGCTTCTCGACTACGACGTGGATCGCATCATGACTCCTTTTGTGCGTGAAGCTGATCTTGACCGTTCAGGCAGTAAATATGAAGGCTATGTTAAGGCTCATCCATCGTTCCCTAACTGGGGCGACTATTCATGGTCGCTCGAAGGCCATATAGGCGGTCACTACCTTACGGCTCTTGCCTTGGGCTACAGTGCTATGAAGGACGATCCTGAGCTTGCCTCTTTGGCTGCACAGATGAACGATCGCCTGCAGTACTGCCTCACCATTATGCAGGATTGCCAGAATGCTTACCGTGGCAACACCGAGGGCATGGAAGGATTCATAGGCGGTCAGCCATACCGAGAGATGTGGCTCGGCATGTATAAGGGCGACATGAATGCCTTCCGCAAGCATGGTGGCAAGGTGCCATTCTACTGCCAGCACAAGGTTATGGCAGGTCTGCGTGATGCATACGTCTATGCAGGTAGCGAGGAGGCATTGCAGATGTTCCGTGGATTGTGCGACTGGACCATCAATGTGGTGGCAAAGTTTTCCGACAAGGAACTGCAAGACATCCTCAACACGGAGCATGGCGGTGTGAACGAAACGCTTGCCGATGCCTACCACTTGTTTGGTGACAAGAAGTACCTCGATGGAGCAGTACGCTTCACTCACAGGAGAATGGTGGATGGCATGCTCGGTGCTGACTATAAGTATAACGAACACTTCCTCGACCGCAACCACGCCAACACCCAGGTGCCAAAGTACATCGGCTTTGAGCGCACAGCCCAGGTGGTGGAACTTAAAGGTGGCGCAGGTGCTGAAGGACTCGATAAGTTCAAGGAGGCAACGGAGAACTTCTGGCACGATGTCGCTACCCATCGCACAGTATGTATAGGTGGTAATTCGGTGGGCGAGCACTTCCTCCCTTCTGACAATTGCTCTCCTTACATGACAAACCTTGAAGGTCCTGAGTCGTGCAACACCAACAACATGATGAAACTCTCGGAGGAACTCTTCGATGAGAGCCATGACGGACGCTATGCCGACTTCTACGAGGCAGCAATGTGGAATCACATCCTCTCTACTCAGGATCCAACTACAGGCGGCTACGTGTATTTCACTACGCTTCGTCCAGGCGGCTACCGCATCTATTCGCAGGTCGATGAAGGCATGTGGTGCTGTGTGGGTACAGGTATGGAAAACCACTCCAAGTATGCACATTTCACATATACCCATAGCGTCAGCAACGCAAAGAAGGCGGTTGATACCTTGTTTGTCAACCAATTCATGCCAACCGAACTGAACAGCAAGAAGTTTGCCGTTAAGCAGGAGACTGGCTTCCCATACGAGCAGGGCACACACATCACCGTGATGAAGGATGGCAAGTACACACTCGCCATTCGCCGTCCAAGCTGGGTGGCAGACGGATTTGGGGTGAAGGTCAATGGTTCGCTTGCTGCTGTGAACGAGAAGAACGGATACGTATTCGTGGCTCGCAACTGGAAGAAGGGCGACATCGTTGATGTGGCACTTCCTATGGAACTGAGAGTGGAGGAGTGTCCTAACTACACCGACTACGTGGCATTCAAGGTTGGTCCGCTGCTTCTCGCAGCCCGCACCACAGCGCAGAACGAGTCGGAGGCACACCTTACCGGTCTTGAATATGAGCGCCTGCAGAATGAATATGCCGACAACAGCCGTATGGGACACTCACCAGGTGCACGCGGCACAAAGAAATCGCTCAATGTGGCTCCAATGTTCATAGGCGAGCGTTCACAGTTGCTCGGTCGCATCAAGGCAAAGCTTCCTGCACGCCACATCTATACCATTCAGCCTGATGAGGTGGGACAGAGCAAGTGGCCATTGCTCACGCTCGAACCATTCTATGGCATACACCATGCACGATACACCTGCTACTGGTACGCACAGACACCTGCCGAGTATGCCAAGAGTCCAATGGTCAAGGCCGACAGCATTGCAGCTGCGCTTGATGCTCGCACCATCGACTTCGTTGCTACAGGCGAGCAGCAGAGCGAGGCAGGCCACCTGATGGAGGCATCGCTTGGATGCACTAAGGGCGGATTCAACAGCGAGTCGTGCCGTGAGGTGCCTACCAACAATCAGGTCAGCTACACATTCACCAATATGCGTTCGAACAACACGCAGCCTCTGCCTACGAGCGATGTAGCCGTGATGTGCCGCTTCGTCCGCAACGATGCAGGCCGCAAGTGCAGCATCTACATCGATGATGTACCACTCGTGGAGGACTTCAATACTCCTCGCAACCATCCTACCATGGATGAGAACAACTTCTTCAACATTGAGTTCCCAATTCCTAACGAATTGCTTGTTGACAAGAAGGGCAAAGCGAAGCAGTCGCTCAAGTTCACCCTCAAGGCAACTGACAAGGGACTTGCCCCAAGCATCTTCTACCTGAGACTGGTCGACAGTAAATAATATGAACCACTCATCCCCGAAAGTTGAACTAACAACTTTCGGGGATTGTATTATCCTTGCAAGGAGATTTTCGACTCGTTGCACGATTTGCATATTTGCTTAGTAAGAAAATGAAAATAAGATATACTATCTTCTTGGATGGGATAGTATATCTTATTTCTATATGATAGTATATCTTATTGCTTCTCCTCTGCAAGCTCAATGACTTCGAGGTCCTTGATCTCGGTGCCATCGATGGTAAAGCGGACGAGGGTACGTACTTTGTGGAACCCAGAGATGCCTGCTGCACCAGGATTGATGTGGAGGCACTGGAGGGTCTTGTCGTACATGACCTTGAGGAGATGGGAGTGACCGCTGATGAATAGCTTAGGCGGGCGACTGTACATGGTGCCACGGATGGAGGCATCGTACTTGCCGGGATAACCGCCGATGTGCTTGATGAGTACGTCTACCTGTTCGCACGTGAAGCGGTACTTCTCGGAGAAGCGGTAGCGGAGGTCGCCTCCATCGATGTTGCCGAACACGGCGCGCAAGGGCGCTATTTCGGCAAGGCGATCGGCCACTTCCATGGAACCTATGTCGCCTGCGTGCCATATCTCATCGCACTCGGCGAAGTATTTGGCATAGCGGGGATCCCAATGGGAATGGGTGTCGGATAGGAGACCTATGCGCTTCATGACGGATTAGTGGCGCTGGCGGCGTACGGATACGCGTGCTGAGCTGCTTGAGGATGAAGATGATGATGACTTCTTCTCCTTGCTCTTTGAGGCGCTCTCCTTGCGTGTGGTAGAGGCTGGACGGGCAGTCTTTGCCTTCGACTTCTTGGATGTGGCAGCTGCGATGGAATCCTTGCGTGCCTGAGCAATGGAGTCGACCGGTGCGGACCAGATGTGCTTCTCGAAGTCGGCCATCTGCTTCTCTATGCGTGCCTGCTCGGACTTGAGTGAGTCGGGCGAAGCAACGGTCTGTGCGAGTGGCTTGCCCTGCATGTTGGTAGTCATGTAGATGTCACCCTTATAGTGGTTGGTTGAGAAGAAGTCGTCCATGGACATGGTTGCTGCGTTGTTGTAGTTGCTTACCATGACTGTGTGGCTGGAGAGGTACTTCTTGAGGTCGTCGTACTTGATCCAGAAGAGAGGCTTCTTAGTGTCACCAAAGGAGAACTCATCGTTGTCGTGCATGACTGGGCAGATAGCTGTGACACGCGAGTGGTAGGTAGCGGTGTTCTGATCGTAGTAGGAGCTCTCCTTGATGAAGAGGGAGAGTACCTGGGCGCTTGGGATGTCGCTCTGGTCTACCTTGATGTTGTTGCCCTGCACCTCGTAGTAGATGTGGTACTTCTCCAGGAAGTCCTTGAAGTGCATGCGCTTGTCGGATGCGAAGTTCTCGATACCGTCGAGCTGATACTCATATACTGGCAGCTTGCCTGTGTTGAAGAGCTGGAACACGAGGGTGAAGAAGTTGATCTGCTTGCCCTGTGGCTCTACAGGAAAGTAGAGTGCTGCGTTCTCGTCCTTCGAGAGGTCGAGGGTGCGGTATAGGTCGCGGCGCCATGTGACGTCCTCTGGTACGTCGACTGCGGTAGGGAACATGAGGTCGGCACGTGAGATGCCTGCCGCTGTGCCTGCTCCTGCCTGCTGGGCAGATGCGTTCTTGTTGGTCTGTACCCTTGACTTCTGTGGCTGTGCGTTGAGGGCAGGGAGCACGATGCAGAGGGCTGCGAGGACGAGTATGAATCGTAGGTGTTTCATTATGATATTTTGGACTGGATTGGTTCTAGTTGATGATTACTTCCACTGGGCTGGTGAGCGTACGCTCGATGCCATCAGGACCGACTACGCGGATGCGTGAGATGTTGAAGAGCTTGCCGCGCGAGAGGGAACGGATCTTTGCTATCTGATTGGCTGTGAATGATGCGGAGTTGCTGGTTTCTGGGACTACGTTACCCATGTTGTCGACAAACATAGTCTCAAATCCTACCACGCGGAAGGCGATGTCGAGGAGTCCGTCGTCGATGGCTGCTCCTATGCCTCCAGCGCTCATGATGGCCTGCTTGCTGATGCGGCCGCCCTTGAAGCGGGTGGTGTTGCCCTTGGCATCGGTGTATTGGAGGTAACCGGTTGGGTCAGGGAGCTTGCGCACGTGGAAGGAGAATTTGCCCATCTCCTGCTGGCGTCCTTCATTGGTGGCTGTCACGGTGAAGGTGACGTCCTCGCCGACCTTGGATGGTACGGCTATGTAGCTGCCGTCGCCCTTCTTTGTGAGGTTACCATTGGTCATGGTGAGGTTGATCTTGTTGACAGGCACGCCTGGCACGCTGACGCTGATTGGGTTCTGATAGCCGGCATAGAGCATGTTCATGAGTGTGGCGCTTACGGTGGCCGATGGCTCTACGACGGTGTATGGCTGAGAGAATTCGCGGCGTATGGTTTCGCCGTTTCCGTTCTTCATCTCGATATATCCACGGAGGGTGAAGTCGCCCACGGATCCGCATACGGTCTCGTAGTGTCCGCCCTCGGACTTGAGGAGGGTGTTGCCTACGTAGATGTCAGGACGCTGGGTGGTGTCGACTGCTGCCATGACTATCTGGGCTGAGAATTTTCCTCCACGTACCACGGTCTGGCTGTTAGGGATGACAAAAGCGCTGATTTGGTTGACGCGCACATCCTTCACATCGATGTTGGATACGAGCTGATGGAGAATCTCGCCTTCTGCATGGCGAAGGTCGGTCTGAATCTTGGAGAGAAGGGTGATGGCAGCAACGACAGGTGTGTTCTCAAACATGTATTCCTGCCAGTTCTTGCCAAGTATCTTAGCCTTTGATGGCACCTCGGTGGAGAGGTTGTTGCTGATGATGCGCTGCTGGACTGTGTCGGTTACGAGGCGTGTGACACTCTCGCGGAAATGGTCGATGGCTGTCTTGAGTTCTTCGCCTCGGCCTACTCCAGGAGCAAGCATGACGTGAGTAGATGCCTCGAGGTTGTCGCGGTTGCGTATGTCGTTGAGGTCGGCATCATCGCCATCGGCCTCGCGTGCGATGCGCAGCTTGAGATTGTCGACCAGATTGTAGAGCGAGTCGGACATGGAGCGCACATCCTGGGCACGCTTGTACCATGTGCGCACCTTCTCCGGATTCTGCTTCATGGCATCCTCGAGCATGGAGTAGATGGCCTCGTTCTGCATGGAGGTGTTCTCCTTCGAACGGTTGAGTCCTTCGTCAACAAGCTTGAATCCGTTGAGCACGTCGCTGCTTACGTTCATGGCAAGCATGGCCATGAGCACGACGTACATCAGGTTGATCATCTTCTGACGCGGAGTGAGTTTCTTTCTAATCATGGTACGTCAGTTTTTTATGCTATCTTCATCTTGAGGGCCTCGACCATCTTTGCATAGACCTCGTTGAGCTCCTGAAGCTGTGATGCGAGCTTCTTGGTCTGTTCGTTGACGTCGTCGATAGTTGATGACTGGTTGCCTACGCTCTTAAGCTGCAGCTCGTAGAAGCGGTTGATGCCTGTGAGGGTGCGGTTCATGGTCTCCATCTCCTCGCTGTCGCGTGTGAGACGTGCACTCTGCTCTGCCACCTGCTTGAGAGTTGTGGTGAGTTCGGTGAGCTGTTCCACATATTCCTTTGTGGCGCGCTGCATCTCCGGAGTCATGGCCTGGAACTGTGCAGAACCGAATGTTGGTGCTGCCGAAGATATGTTCTCTGCAAGCTCGGCTGCATTGACGATAGTGACTGGTGTAGGCTGCTGCTGTGCTGGTTCGCCCGATGCGCTGCCGAGTGCTGAAGCTGCATTGGCAAGGGCTGCTGCGGTGTCCTCCGAAACGATGGCTCCGCTGCCTACCACCACAGGTCCGCCTGTAGCATTGGCTGCTGCCTGTGCGAGTGCTGCTGCAGTCTCGTCCGAGATGCCTCCGCGAAGCTCAGCATCAGGGATTGTGTTGCCGTAGTCGTCGATTGCCTCCTGAGGCTCGAAGCCGGCAATGAAGAACACGATGACTTCGGTACCCATACCGAGGAAGAGCATGATGTTGGCACCGGTGATGTGGGTGAGTTTGAAGAGCGCACCAAGGATTGCGATCGATGCACCCCAGCTATATGCGTAGTTCAGAAATGTCTGTCCCTTCTGGCTGCGAAGCCACTTCTGAATGCCTGAATATTCGTTTTTAGCCATAATCTGTAATATAATAAATAAGGATGATAGGATGTACTTATTTCTTTGCTCTGCTTGCTGTGCCTACCTGGCTGCGTACGCATCGGAATCCGATGAATGAGCGACCTACGTTCTGGTACTCGTTGGTGCGCCAGGCTGACTTGATGAAGCTCTCAGGATCCTTCCACGATCCGCCTCGCACGCTCTTCTTCTTGAGTGCATAAGGGTCCTCCTTGGCTGCATTGTACGAGAGCTGTGGGTTCATGTCGGACATGGAGTAGACACCTGCCTCGGTGAAGACGGTGCTGGTCCATTCGGCTACGTTGCCCGCCATGTCGTAGAGGCCGTTGCTATTGGCAGAATAGATACCGCACTTGGAAGTGATGAGGTTGCCGTCCTTGGTATAGTTGCCTCGGTCAGGTTTGAAGTTGGCATAGAAGCAACCCTTCTCGCTCGATGTGCCTTCCTGCTCCCAAGGGAGTTCGTTGCCATCCTTGCCGCGAGCTGCGTATTCCCATTCAGCCTCGGTAGGGAGACGGTAGCGCTGGATAAACTTGGCTGCCGATCCGAGTCCACGAAGGAGGAAGTCGGTGCGCCAGTTGCAGAAGGCGTTGGCCTGCTCCCAGTTGACTCCTACCACAGGGTAGTCGTTGTAGTTAGGGTGAGAGAAGTAGAGACGCATGTACTGCTCGTTCTCTGCATTCTGGAAGTCGTTGATCCAACAAGTGGTGTCAGGGTAGACATTAACAATGTATGTGTTGACGAAGTCCCACACGCTCGAAAGCGGACGGGTGATGGTCTCGCGATGGATGATGCCCTCATCGTCGACATAAGCAGTATCCTTCGATATCATGACCACCTCGTTAGGGTCGACCTGGATGTCGGTGTTGAGGTTGCGCTCCTCTGGGTTGAGACGATACTTGCGCATGGCTGCGGTAGCATAGTCGTATACCTCGTAGCGGTAGTTGAGCTGGCGCACATCGAGCATCTTCTCACCTGTGAATGGGTGAGTGACATACATGCTCTCGATGGCACGCTCCTGATCCTCGTCGGGATTGCGAGGTATAGGCTTGTTCCAGTTGAGGTGTGGAGGGATGATGTTACCCTTCTTGTCCTCCTGCTCCTCGATCTTGTAGCTTTCATCGCCACCAATGGCAGGATCGGCAAGACGCTCGCGGATGATGGAGTCGCGCACCCAGTTGACAAACTGACGATACATGGAGTTGGATATTTCCTTCTCGTCCATCCAGAAGGCATCGACCGAGATGTCGCGCGATGGCATCTGCTTTCCCCAAAGGCTATCGGTGTTCTCCGTACCCATCTTGAGTGAGCCTCGCTTCACAAGTACCATGCCGTATGGAGCTGGCTCGTTGAAGGATGAACCGCCCACTCCTGTCACTTCACCACCATTGGCCATTGCGCCCTTGCTGCCAGAGAAGCAGCCGGCAAGCACGCATGTGAATGCTGCGGTGAATATCAAAAAAAACAGTTTCTTCATATCTATTATTTATCTTCGTTCAATTCTACAATGTATGGATGTACTTACAACCATCGCACGCTCTTGTGCTTGTTACGCCCCTTCTTGAAGAGGTCGAGGTCGGTCTGGTAGCCGAGTGCAATCTCGTGCGAGCCGTTGATCATGCTGACGCCCGATGTGTACATCTGGTAGCTGTAGCCGACCTTGATGCCGTGGAACATGCCTCCCACCATGAATGTGGTCGAGATGCGTGGGCTGTAGCCGAGACCGATGTAGAGCTTCTTCTCATCGTACTCATAGATGGCCTTGCATTGTATGTCCTCGCGCCATGAGAGGAGGTCGGTCATGAGCATGAATGCCGGTTGTAATGTTAATAACGTATTTTTTAGCTTTATATTGCCTCCCGTCATAAAATAAAATGACATAGGCACGTGAACTTCATATTTTTCGTTCATTACAAGCGTAGGAGCCATGAGATGCATGGCCGAGAGTCCCATCCACAGTTGAGGGTGATAGAAGTAGAGACCCGCAGCAAGGTCGAAATGCTCTGCGCTAACGGCCGAGGAAGGGAAGGCTGGGTCGTTCTGAGTTTCAAGCTCGAGGCCCTTAGGGTCGATCTTCTCCGTGATAAGTCCGCCCTGAACACCGATGGCAAGGCGTCCCTTGTCGCCCATCTTCATGTTGTAGGCATACTGCACGTTGAGTCGCATGGTGTTGAAGATGCCAAGCTGGTCGCTCAGTATGTTGAGACCTGCACCATGGCGAGGCGACATGAAGTATATAGGGCAGTCGGCTCCGGCAAACATGGTCTGAGGCGAGTGCTCGTAGCCAAGCATCTGCATCGAATAGGCTGCTGCCACGTTGAGCAGTCCGTCGGTGCCTGAGGCTGCCGGGTTGTAATACGACTTAAGGGCTGTGAAGTCGGAAAACTGCACATCCCATTGAGCCCTGATCGCTCCCATTTGGGTGGATATTAGGGCAAAAAGCACTATGATTCGTCGCATCATACAGAGAATTTAAACGTATGGACACACGTTTTTATTGTATAATATCACGTATAATTATATAATATAAGGTGAAAAATGAGGTTTTCGCTTCATTTTTCACCTTAAATATTGTGATTTCTGTGTTTCGATGTGCGATTAGAAACCGCCTCCTCCGCCGAATCCGCCTCCGAAGTCACCTCCGCCTGGGAATCCGCCACCAGGGAAACCTCCGCCGAAGCCGCCTCCACCACGAGGGCCGTTGAAGTTGCCTCCCTGGCGATTGCCACCCATGTTCATGCCGCGAAGGAATACTTGCGAAGTCTGAACGGCTGTGAGGAACTCGAGGAACTTAGGATAGTATTCCTTGTCGACCTTAAGCTGAGCCTCTGTGCGGTTGAACTGCTTCTCGATGAGTTCTTTTGCCTGCTCCTCTGTGAGCTTCTTCATGTCAATCTGCTGCTCGTTCTGCTCTTCTCCCTTAGGGTAGGCAGCATTCTGGCGCGCGTTCATGTAGTCGAGGTAGAGCACTGTGAAGAGCTGAGTCTTCTCATCGTCGAGCTTCATCTGCTTAGCCATGCGCTCTGCGTTGCGGTTGTACATCTCTGTTGGATCCATTCTCTGACGTGAACGGCGATTGCCCTGATTCTGTGCTTGTGCATAGCTTACGCACAAAAGTACTGCCAATGTGGCGATAAGAGTCTTGATTTTCATTGTTGACATGTTTTGTTGATTAGTAGTTTACTTTTCTTACGATGTCTTTATGACTCAGTTGCGTATGAATGGTTTAAATGCGTGACTTCCAAAGGGAATAGACGTTCCACCCGAACCATATAAAGGCTGCGGCAAACACGAAGTCCATGAAGTAGAAGGTAGGAAGGTTAGGGTCGCCATCGGGAAGTACGAGCGAAAAATAAACGCTGGCTCCGCAGCACAAGGCTACGAAGACCAGCGATGTAGTCATGAGTATGAGTTTTGCTTTTTCCATGTTGTCGTGAGGATAGGGGATATGGTTACTTGTTCAGTTTCCAAGAGAATCCGTCCTTGGTGTCCTTCACCTCAAATCCAAGAGCTGCAAGGTTGTCGCGGATCATGTCGCTTGTAGCCCAATCCTTGTTGGCCTTAGCCTTCGAGCGCTGCTCGAGAAGCATGTCGACCACCTTACCAAATGCCTCTTCGCGAGCGGAGTTGTCGTCGCCTCCAGCACTTGCTCCTGCCTTGAGACCGAGGATGTCGAACACGAATACTGTGAAGAGCTGCTTCATGGCTTCGAGCACTTCGGCCGAGATAGACATCTTCTTGTCCTGTATGCTGTTGATGAGCTTGGTAGCTTCGAAGAGGTTGCTGATTACGATAGGAGTGTTGAGGTCGTCGTTCATTGCCTCGTAACACTTGTCCTCAATCTGCTTCACCTGTTCCATAGTGACCTCAGGCACGCCCGATACGGCACCTGCTGTGAGGTTCTGAAGGGCGTTCCATGCGTCAAGCATGCGCTCCAGTCCCTTCTCTGCAGCCTGAAGGGCTTCGTTGGAGAAGTCGACAGTAGAACGATAGTGAGCCTGAAGGATGAAGAAGCGAATCACCATAGGACTGTAGCCGCGCTCGAGACGCTCGTGCTCACCAGCGAAGAACTGAGGAAGGGTGATGAAGTTGTTGTACGACTTACCCATCTTCTTGCCATCGATGGTGATCATGTTGTTGTGCATCCAGTAAGTGACCATCTGGTCGCCCTGGCTTGCTACTGCCTGTGCAATCTCACATTCGTGGTGAGGGAATACAAGATCGAGTCCGCCTCCGTGAATGTCGAAATGGCTACCGAGGTACTTGCGTCCCATAGCAGTACATTCGCAGTGCCATCCTGGGAAACCATCGCTCCAAGGGCTTGGCCATCGCATGATGTGCTCAGGCTGTGCTGCCTTCCAAAGGGCGAAGTCGGCCTGGTTCTTCTTCTCGCCTACGCCAGCGAGTTCGCGGCTGGCATCCTTGATGTTCTCAAGCGAGCGTCCTGACAGTACACCGTACTTGTGCGACTTGTCGTACTTCTCCACATCGAAGTATACCGATCCACAACTCTCGTATGCAAATCCGTTGTCAAGAATCTGCTGCACGAGTTGCTGCTGCTCAATGATGTGGCCAGAAGCATGAGGTTCGATGGATGGTGGCAGACAGCCAAGTGCATCCATTGCCTCATGGAAGCGGTTGGTGTAGTACTGCGCTACCTCCATTGGTTCCAACTGCTCGAGGCGAGCCTTTTTTGCAATCTTGTCCTCGCCCTCATCCGCATCGTGCTCAAGGTGGCCGACGTCGGTAATGTTGCGCACATAGCGTACCTTGTATCCAAGGTGCTGAAGGTAACGGAATACGATATCGAATGTGATGGCTGGGCGTGCGTGGCCGAGATGCGCATCACCATATACTGTAGGTCCGCACACATACATTCCGACATGTGGAGCATGCAGCGGCTTGAAAACTTCCTTTCTACGTGTAAGCGTATTGTAAATGTAAAGTACCTGTTCCATAAGTAGGTGTTGAAAAATAATTTAATCTTGCACGGTACGTGCTTTTTGCAATTTTATCAAATTGTGTGCAAAGATACGCAATTTTTTGCTTACCTTTGCAAAAAATGTCACGAAATGATGCAATATTCTACGAAAAACGAACAACAGAAACCCTGTGTGGCCACCATAGGCTCGTTTGATGGTGTACACCAGGGGCATCAGTTCATCATCAGCCAGCTCAAGGAGCAGGCCCGCAATCGTGGGCTTGCATCGATGGTCGTGACGTTTGCCAATCATCCTCTGAAAGTATTGCGCCCTGATGCCAGGGTGGAACTGCTTACTCTGAGCGACGAGAAGGAGTGCAGACTGAAGGCTTTGGAAGTGGATAGGGTAGTGATGCTTCCATTCACAAAGGAACTGTCCATGCTTTCGGCCTACGACTTCATGGATCAGGTGCTTAGCCGCCAGTTGGGCGTAAAGGTGCTGCTGATAGGGTATGACAATCATTTCGGTCACGATAGGAAATCGTTTGATGACTATGTGGAGTATGGTCGCCAACTTGGCATTGAAGTGATCAAGGCCGAACCTCTGACCACTCCCACAGGGACTCCATCATCATCGGTAGTACGCCAGGCACTCAAGGAAGGACGCATACTGCAGGCCAATGAAGGTCTCGGATACACATACTGCATAAAGGGCAAGGTGGTCAACGGATTCCATATCGGCACCAAACTGGGTTTCCCTACAGCCAATATCGAGGTCGATGCAGACAAGCTTATCCCAAAGGACGGTGTGTACTGCGTTCGTGCCATCGGTCATATAGGGATGATGAACATCGGTCATCGTCCAACGCTCGATAACGGACCACAGAAGTCGCTGGAGGTGCATCTTCTCGACTTCGATGGCAACCTGTACGATACGGATATGCAGATAGAGTTCCTTGAGTACGTTCGCGATGAGCAGAAGTTCGACTCGGTCGAAGAACTTAAGCGCCAGTTGATGCATGATGAGGAGTTTTGCAGGCGTTTTTGCCGCTAAAAGGGGTGAATGTGCTGTAAAAACGGAAGATGAAGGCGAAAATGCCGTGTGTTTATTCAAAATCAGTTGGTTAAGGTCGCAAAAAGGCAAAAAAAAAGGGTAACCGCCGTTACCCAACCTTTTGTTAACCTTAAATCTAATACTATGAAAAACACACTGCAAAGATACGGCGATTTTGCCTATATCGCCAAATTATTTTAATGGAAAAGTAAGGGAAACTTACATTTTGTGATGTATATCAAGAAATAAGAGTATAAAATGGTAGAAATATTAGGAGTATTGGTGTCGTTGGACATCTTTCAAGAGATGTTTTGCTGCGATTTGTCCCAATGCCACGGCATTTGCTGTGTGGAAGGAGATGCCGGAGCACCTGTCGATATGGAGGAAGTAGAGTATCTGGAGGAGTCGCTCGATGTGGTTTGGGAGGATTTGAATGCAGCTGCTCAAGCGGAGATTGACAAGAATGGTGTGGTTTATCCGGACATCGATGGTGATCTCGTCACAAGCATTGTGCGGGGTAAGGATTGTGTGTTCGTGAAGTATGCCGACCTGGATGGCGCTCCAAACTGCGCTCTTTGTGCCATCGACTCCGCATTCCGTGCGGGCAAATTCCACTGGCAGAAACCTATCTCCTGTGCCCTTTATCCTATCCGCGTGAAGATGATAGGCGGTGCGCCAGCGCTTAACTACCATAAGTGGGATGTCTGCAAACCAGCACGTGAACTGGGACGCAAGCTTCACCTTCCGCTTTACCAGTTTCTCAAGGAACCGCTCATTCGCCGCTTCGGGCAGGAATGGTACGATGAGTGCTGCAAGGTGGCTGAGGAACTGAAGAAGGCGGGCTACTTGTAGGAAAGCGATAAAGGGATTTCATGGCGATTCCTTATTCTATAGTTTGAAATCAATTACCATTGTAATATTAAATCAGGCGCCGTTGTAATAAAACTGTTGCAATCATTAATAAATAAGGTGACTATCGGTCGATAGCCACCTTATTATATATAATAGGTATGTAAGTCGGGAATTATGCCTGCTGGTAAGCTGCGAGCTGATCAACGTCGAGCTTGCTTACGTAGTTAGCATGCTTCTCTACCTCTGACTCTGCGTAGTTTGTGAACACTACGAGCGACTTCTCGAAGAGTTCTGGAGCACGCTGAGTGTCCTGAAGGAGAAGGTAAGACATGATAACGTATGCAGTCATCTCGTAGAGCTTGCGTGAGCAGAGGTCGAGAAGATCCTGATTGCCTGACTCCTTAGCCTTTGCAACAGCGGCGTTGAGCTTCTCTGACATTGCAGCGATGCGTGATGCAAAGCTTGCGTATTTCTCGTCTACTGGCTCCTGAGCATAGTCAGCGATAACCTTCTCGTAGAATCCTGAAGTGATGTAGCGGATAGCAGCAACAGTCTGGAGCTGAGTAGTACCCTCGTAGATTGACATGATACGAGCATCGCGGTAAACGCGCTGGCACTTGTACTCGAGCATGAAGCCCGAACCACCGTGTACCTGGATAGAATCGTATGCTGACTCGTTGGCGAACTCAGAGTTCATACCCTTAGCGAGTGGAGTGAATGCATCAGCAAGCTTGCTGTACTTCTTGAACTCGTCGCGCTCCTCAGGAGTGAGCTTGCGCTCCTTTGAGATGTCATCGAGACACTTGTAGATATCAACGTAGCGAGCTGTCATGTAAAGGAGTGAACGACCTGCATCGAGCTTAGCCTTGATGCGAGCGATCATATCGTATACAGCTGGGAAGTTGATGATCTCCTTGCCGAACTGCTTACGGTCGCGAGCGTAGTTGATAGCCTCCTCGTATGCTGCCTGCTCAGCACCTACTGACTGAGATGCGATACCGAGACGTGCACCATTCATCAAGCCCATAACGTACTTGATAAGACCGAGCTTCTCAGAACCACAGAGTTCTGCCTTGGCATTCTTGTATACGAGCTCACATGTTGGGCTGCCGTGGATACCGAGCTTGTTCTCGATGCGGCGAACGTCAACACCACCATTGCGCTTGTCGTAGATGAACATAGAGAGACCACGACCATCGCGTGTGCCTTCGATTGAACGAGCGAGTACGAGGTGGATGTCAGCATCACCGTTAGTGATGAAGCGCTTTACACCGTTGAGGCGCCAGCAGTTCTCCTTCTCGTCGAATGTAGCCTTGAGCATTACAGACTGGAGGTCGGAACCTGCGTCAGGCTCAGTGAGGTCCATTGACATAGTCTCGCCTGCACAAACACGTGGGATGTAGCGCTTGCGCTGATCCTCGTCACCGAACTCGTAGAGAGTCTCGATACAGTCCTGAAGCGACCAGATGTTCTCGAATCCAGCATCGCCCTCAGCAATGATCTCGTTAGCTGCTGTGTAGACAACGTTAGGAAGGTTGAGACCTTCGTAGCGGCGAGGCATAGTCATACCGTTGAGGCCAGCCTTGATAGTAGCGTCGAGGTTCTCGTAAGTCTTTGAAGCGTAGCGTACGCGACCATTCTCGCAGTGAGGACCCTCAGCATCAACGTCCTCAGAGTTAGGACCGATGATGTTAGCGTTGATGTCGCCTGTGATTTCGAGGAGGCGGTCGTAGTTGTCCATTGCGTCCTCAAAGTCCTTTGGTGCATAGTCGTACTGACCGTAGTCAGCATAGTTTCTCTCCTTTAATTCAACGATGCGCTTCATTAAAGGGTGTTCCATGTGGAATTTAATCTCAGGAACGTCTGTATATGAATTTGCCATTACTTAGAATTCTTTTTATAGTACTTGATGAGCTTTGGAACAACTTCCTCGACTGTTCCGTTGATGATATAGTCAGCAATCTGGTTGATTGGAGCGTTTGGATCATTGTTGATTGAGATGATGATGCCAGCGTCCTTCATACCTGCGATGTGCTGGATGGCACCTGAGATACCGCAAGCGATGTAAACCTTAGGACGTACGGTAACACCAGTCTGACCAATCTGACGATCGTGGTCGATCCAACCTGCATCGACTGCAGCACGTGAAGCACCTACCTCAGCGTGAAGTTCCTTAGCGAGGTCGAAGAGCATCTTGAAGCCCTCAGGGCCGCCTACACCGTAACCACCGGCAATAACGATTGGAGCGCCCTTGAGGTTGTGCTTGGCAGCCTCTACATGACGATCGAGCACCTTTACTACATAGTCGGTAGTAGGAACATACTTAGCAACGTCGTGCTTGATGACTTCACCCTTGTAGTTCTCATCGAGAATCTCCTTCTTCATCACACCGTCACGTACTGTTGCCATCTGTGGGCGATGCTCTGGATTGACGATTGTAGCGATGATTGAACCACCGAATGCAGGACGAATCTGGTAGAGCTGATCCTCATAGTGCTTGTCGACCATGTTGCCCTCAGCATCCTTGACCTTCATGTCGAACGAACCGATCTCGAGCTGAGTACAGTCGGCAGTAAGACCTGAGTGGAGTGCAGAAGATACGCGTGGACCGAGGTCGCGACCGATAACTGTAGCACCGAGGAGGCAAATCTGTGGCTCTTCTTCCTTGAAGAGGTTTACGACTGCAGAAGTATGTGGGAGTGATGTGTAAGGGAAGAGACCCTCAGCATCGAATACGTGTACCTTATCAACACCGTAAGGGATAACCTGCTTCTCAACGCCATCGAGGTTTGAACCGATGAGGAGAGCCTCGAGCTGTACACCGAGCTGGTTAGCGAGCTTGCGACCCTTTGTGCAGAGCTCCAAACTTACGTCAGCAACCTTGTTGCCTTCAAGTTCACAATATACAAATACGTTATTCATGATTATCCGATAGTGTTAGATTCCATAAGTTCCTTGATGAGACTATCGATATCCTCGTCCGAAGATGTGAGAGTCTTGTTTTCCTTAGCCTTGAAGACGATGCTCTTTACAGCCTTTACGTTTGTAGGAGAGCCAGCCTTACCAATCTGCATTGGGTCAGCCTCGATGTCGGCAGCACCCCATACAGTGAACTCGCGGTTCTTGTTAGCCCAAACGCGCTTTACGTTGCGTGTGCGGCAAGGTGCAGCCGAACCGTTGACAGTTACAACGATTGGGAGTGGACCTTCTACAGTCTCCACACCGCCATCGATGTGACGCTTTGCAACGATCTTCTTAGCTTCCTTGTCGAGTGAGATGATTTCTTCAGTGTAAGTGATCTGAGTGAGTCCGAGCTTCTCAGCTACCTGTGGACCTACCTGAGCAGTATCACCGTCGATTGCCTGGCGTCCGCAGAGGATGATGTCGTAGTCACCAACCTTCTTGATGGCCTGAGCAAGAGTGTAAGATGTAGCGAGTGTGTCAGCACCGCCGAGAGGACGGTCAGATACGAGGATACCCTCGTCAGCACCGCGGTAGATGCCTTCCTTAAGAACTTCAGCAGCCTTTGGAAGACCCATTGTGATCATTGTAATGGTTGAACCTGGATTCTGCTCCTTGAGGCGGAGAGCCTGCTCGAGAGCGTTGAGGTCCTCAGGGTTGAACACAGCTGGAAGTGCAGCGCGGTTCACAGTTCCCTCTGGAGTCATCGCATCAGGACCAACGTTGCGTGTGTCTGGTACCTGCTTTGCGAGTACGATAATTTTCAAACTCATAATTTGTTTATTATAAATAAAATTTAATTCTATAGTAACTTGTACATCACAAACATTCACATCACATACTGGTGTTGCTCCAGCAATGTAATGCTCAATTCTTATTCACTTATTAGTCAATATGTACTACTCTTGTTCAAATTTTCGGGTGCAAAGTTACGAATTAATATTCAAAAAAGAGTAGATTATTGCGTTTTATTGCACATTCTACCGAAAAAACGTGCATAAATCGTATTTGTTTTATGTGTTTTTTAAATATATAAGAGAGAAATGTCGTACATTTGCAGAAGAAATAAAACAAGATGACAACAAAAAGATGAATAAGATACACGGACACATAGCCGCCATTGCGGTGGTTTGCGTATGGGGCACGACGTTTGTCAGCAGCAAGGTGCTGCTTGGCGCGGGATTGATGCCAGCCGAGATATTCCTGATGCGATTTGTGATGGCTTACCTATGCCTTGCGTGCGTCTCGCACAGGAGGTGGCTGACACGCAGCGTGACTGATGAACTGACCATGATGGGGCTTGGCGTGATGGGCGGTTCGCTTTACTTCATGATGGAGAATATGGCATTGGTCTACTCGACTGCTGCCAATGTAAGTATATTGGTAAGTACCAGCCCGTTACTTACCGCCTTGCTCGTGTCGCTGTTCTATAAAAGCGAACGTATGAACGGCAAGCAGGTGCTGGGCAGTTTCGTTGCATTTATAGGTACTGTGCTTGTGATTCTGAATGGCCAGCTCGTGCTACATCTCAACCCTAAGGGCGACGTTCTTGCCTTTGCAGCCGCAGGCACCTGGGCTGTGTATTCGCTGCTGATGAAGCGAGTCATGGGGCGCTATCAGACCGACTTCATCACCCGCAAGGTGTTTGGCTACGGCGTGCTGAGCATCCTGCCATACTTCGCCCTTGTTCATCCTATGGATGTGCATCTTGCACAGCTCATGCAGCCGAAGGTCATGCTCAATCTGCTCTTCCTCGGACTCATTGCTTCCACCTGCGCCTACATGGCATGGAACTGGGCCATGCAAAAGCTTGGTGCTGTGAAGGCTACGAACTATATCTACATGCAGACTATTGTGACTCTTATTGCTGGCGCCGTGATACTTGGCGAACGCATCACGGTGATGGGGCTCTGCGGTATGGTAATCCTCATCGTGGGCATGGTAAGAGCCTTGAAAAAGGGTTAGGAAACGCCTGCAATTGTTGCACTTTGACAGAAAAATCACTTTTGTGATACCTATTTAGTCGCTTTTTTGCCTTTTTTGTTTGGTATCTCTATTCAAAGATGTATCTTTGCACGATGTAACTCAAAAATGAAAATGAAAAGAATAGCCATCATCATAGTAATGCTGATCTGTACTTTGTGCACGTTTGCCGTAAATGCCTCAAGCGCTGTCAATGTGCAGGAGGATACTGTGCAGACACGTCTGAAAAACCAGATCAAAGATGCAAAGGAAAGGGTAAAGGCTGCGAAGCGCAACCTTAGCACCGAGGAAAAGTCGCTGCGCCAGCTGACCCGCGACCTTGAGCGTGCAAAGCGCCAGGCACAAAAGGAGAAGCTGGCAGAGAAGAAGGCGCGTGCCAAGGGAAAGGCTTACGTGTCGCCAGCGCAGAAGGACGCCAAGAAGAAGGCTGAAGCTGCCAAGCGCATGAAAGATGCGGAAAAGGCTGCCAAGGCTAAGGTCGAAGAGGCAAAGAACGATTCGATCGAGAAGGCAGAGTCTGCCAAGACCAAGCTTGCCGAGCGCGAGGCTAAGGCAAAGGAACGTGAAGAGCTGAAGCAGTCGAAGAAGGCACAGGCTGAACGCGCTAAGGCACGACAGGAAGCGCAGAAGGCTGCTGAAAAAGCAGAGAAGGCCGAAAAGTCTGAGAAGAAGGTTGCCGATGCCGATAAGAAGGAAGCCGAAAAGAAAGTCGACAAGAAGGTTGAAGCCGAAAAGAAAGCTTCAAAGGATAAGAAAGAAACTGAAGAAACCAAGAAGCCCGAAGAACCAAAGAAGAAGGTGGCCAGCATCCGCGACCGCAAGATGAAGGAACGTGCTGAGGAAAAGGCGAAGAGCAACAAGGATAAGGACTCAGAATAAAACAACGCAATAACACATATTACAGCACAATAGAACTTAACCGATCTGTTATGAAAAGATACATAAGCATCATATTGTTATGGATTGCCATTACGGTATCCCTGTTTGCAGAAGACGCCAATAAGGAGGTTCTTGTCATATGCCCTTATCGCCCTTCAGGCACATGGGGACAGTCCATTGTCTCGCCTATACTTGCTATTGAGGAGGGCAGAAGCGATCTTCGATTCTCATGCTCCGTGATCCGCAACTCATCGATGGAGAGCGTTGAGGACTATCATCTTCAGGTTGAGGCTATCGTGGGAAGGTTTGCTACCCACAAGCCTAATATGGTTGTCATCTACGGACCGGGCAACTATCGCGTGGCAGAGGTACTGAATAAGAAATGGAAGAATATACCTATACTCCTCATCGGAGAGTTGGACTATGTGTGCGATATTGAATATGTAGTAGACTCCATAGCTCGTCCTGAAGCTACCCGAATGCCGATGGAGTCGTTCATTAACGACAAGAACGTAGCCTTGCTCCACACTCCTGTGTTCTGCGATGAGACGCTCGACTTCATCAACTCCATGTCGCCAAACCTCAGCGAACTGGTGTTCGTAGGAGGCGAAGAGTTCGTGAGCCGCGAGATACAGCTCATGATGCAGCGTGTGACAGAGAAGAGCGGCATCACCTTCACCCCATTCCTTGCGAATGCAACTCCATTCTCGAATGTAGAGAAATACATCAAAAAGATGGATGTCAGGAAGACATCCGTACTATACTGCAATTGGCACCGAAAGCATGGTACCGATGCTACTGCCCCTTCCGAAGGAGGCATCCGTGGAGTGCAGGCAGCTGGTCCAACTTACAATATTTATTATACCAACATGGCGTTCGATACGGACGTGGTAGGTTATGTGTCGTACGACTACAATCAGTATGTCAATCAGGCAAAGCGCATCATACTTGAAGTGCTCGATGGCAAAACACAGCCTCGCGACCTTGGCATCGTAACCGTGCGCCGCGACCATCCTGTGGTAAACGAAAGAGCCATGCTACGCTACGGACTTGATGAGAGTCTCATACCAAGCAATGTGACCGTTGTCAATCAGAAACCTACATTCTGGTCGCGATACATGCTCTGGATCTTCCTGCTTGCTGTGGCTGCTCTTTCCGGTCTCTCAGCATTCTTCTACTATCTGTATCAGCGACAGTTGCAGTTGCATCGCACCAGCTCGCGCTACAATCTGCTTGTCGACAATGCTCCGTTCGAGTTCAGCAAGGCACAGCTCATCTTCGATGCCGAAGGACAGATAAAGGACTTGATTGTCACAAAGGCGAACAAGCGCATGAGTTCCCGTCTCCAGAAGAGGGGACTTGTGGTAGGCGCGAAGACTATCCTTGAGGAATATCCTTTGTCAGGTCCTGTGTATATTGAAAACCTGAACAAGGGACGCAATGCACAGATGTCGACCATGCGTTTCACTTCTGAGATCAAGGAGTTTGGACTCTTTTACGAGACGCTTGTCCTCTTCGATGGTCCGGACTTCATTCATACATTTGCCATCAACGTAACCCAGCAGGTGATGGCACAGAAGATGATTGAGGAGGCAAAGGAAAAGGCAGAGAAGAGCGACCTCATCAAGACTCAGTTTATTCAGAACATGAGCCATGAGATCCGCACTCCGATGAATGCTATCGTAGGCTTTGCCCAGTTGCTCAGCTTGCCGGATGGATTCAACACCGAGGACGAGAAGCGTGAGTATAGCGAATACATCATGAACAACGCCGAGATACTCGTCATGCTCATCGACGACATCCTTGATGTGACCGACATGGAGCATGGCAACTTCAACATCGCGCTTCAGGATGTCAACATCAACCAGGTGTGCCAGAAGGCATTGAAGTCGGTTGAGCATCGCGTAGCACCAGGAGTTGAACTCTCGTTCCACACCGACCTGGATGAAGGCGCTCTTTGCCAGACGGACCCAAAGCGCGTGCAGCAGGTGCTCATAAACTTCCTCTCCAATGCCTGCAAGCATACGGAGAAGGGTGAGATACGACTTGAGTGCTCCACTACTGAAAATCCGGGCCACATCACCTTGTCAGTCGCCGATACTGGTCCAGGTGTGCCTCCTGAGATGGCTGACAACATCTTCGAGCGCTTCACGAAGCTCAACAGCTTCAAGCAGGGTAGCGGACTGGGTCTCAACATCTGCAAGGGCATTGCTGAGAAGCTCAATGCCCAGGTGATGCTTGACACGTCCTACACCGATGGCGCACGTTTCGTATTCATCATTTAAGAGATAAAAAAACGCCTTGCAAGGAGTAAGCGAAATCCTTGCAAGGAAAAGGCAAACTCCTTGCAAGGAATTGATGAAGTCCTTGCAAGGAGTTTTTCTTGTTTATGCAATAGCTTTAAGTTTGTGTAATAGCTTTATGCTTATGCGATAGTTTTTTAGAAGTCATCATCGCCAACTGCAAAGGCAATCGTGATGGCTAGCTTATCCTGTCGAGTCTTGCGACCATCGTAGAAATTGTGGTTCGTGAGACCGCGCGAGTACGTAAAGCTTACCATGAAGGCATCGAAGCGAAGGTTGGCTCCTATCTCGGCCTGTACGTTCATGTGGCGAGGCCACTCATTGCGTCCGTATGTCTGATATTCGCGAGGACCGAAGTAGTATCTGTCACCATCGTAATCGTAGGCATAGTGTCCGTACTCGCGATATTCGCCGTAGATGGCCCAGTTGAATCCCAAACCTCCGTAGAGCATGAGCGATGAACGGGTTGAGAATGGCAGGCGGTACATGAGGTGAGCTGGGAGGTAGAGGTTGTGCTCGTAGAACTTGTCCCATCCCATCTCCTTCACTCCGCTGGCCTCAGATATGTAACCTTCGTACAGCAGACCGGTGTGCAGACCTCCGCCCCATGTGAAGCAAGGCTGATAGATCAGACCCACCTGGAATCCGTGAAGGCGCTTGTTCTCCTGGCCCCACAGGTTCTCCTTCCATGTGTAGTTATCGAATTCGGTGGTCCAAACCTTGTTTACGTAACCTATCTGAAGACCGAGTTCTGCATCCGAATGGCCTCCGTTGAAGAGGGTGGTCGAATTGCGATTGGAGTTAGGGTAGCTGAATGTGGCATGGTTGCGCTCACGGTTGTATGTGCCCTGACCGTACTGTCCGCTGTTGCTCTGACTCTGGTTTATTTCACCTTGATTGTAGCCACCTCCTGTTTGCCAGTCATCGTTCTGGGCAAATGCGCTCGAGGCTGTGAGGATGGAAAGAAGTAATATGCAAATATGTTTCATAATGTGGTATATGATTAGTGATGTTCAACGCACGGATTGGATTGCCATTGCAACCCCTGAACTGTTTCTGTTTTGCAAAGATAGTGCAAAAGTCCAGAGGCTGCAATGGGAATTGTCCTATGCGTTGGGGTAAGTTGCCTAATTGTGTGGGGATTTGCCTACACGCAGGCGACTCATCCTGTCACTTAGTCTTCAAAATCGAAGTGGTCAAGCTTCTTGCCGCACTTGTCACAGAACACGTCGTGCTTGTGGATTACGCCACCGCAATCGTTGCAGCGGTAGGTGCGCTCTTCTTTCTTCTCTTCCATAATGCGTTTCTCCTTATTATATTAATATGGTATTACTTTACGATTACGAAACCACCCTGATCGGCCATGGTGATAGTCACAGCAGCAGGGTTCTTCACCTTCAGGGATGTGTGCTGTGGTTCGCGGCTCTTCATGTTGTCGCTGTAGAGGCATACCTCATCACCCTTGCTCAGCATAGGGAGGTTGAGCTTGAGAGTGAGCGCACGGCCTGTGGCGTTGTTGCCGGCGATGTACCACAAATTGCCCGAACGGCGAGCCACGATGGCATACTTGCCTGGGTAGCCGTCGATGTATACAGTCTCATCCCATGTGGTTGGCACGCTGCGGAGGAAGTCCATGCAGAGCTTAGGAGCAGGAGCACCCTCAGCATTGTAGTCCTTCACGTTGCCCTCATCGCCGAGGTTCTCTGGTGTGATGGCGAAGTTCTGTACTGGGTTCTGGAAGAGCACGCAGGTAGCAAGCTCGTGTACATCGGTAGTGCGGCGAGTGTTGCCTCCCTTGTTACCGCGATTGATGTGGCGGTTCATGAAGCATCCACCAAACTCCATGCAGCCTATGGCATTACGGATGAATGGGTGGGTTGCTGCGTCCTTAGCCTCCTTGTCGGCTGCTCCCTGAGTGAAGTATATGTTCTCGGATGCAAGCACAGCCTCCGAACCAACGTAATTAGGATACATGCGCTCCCATCCACGTGGGATAGTGCAACCGTGGAAGATGACCATCAGACCATTGTCGTTTGCATCGCTGAGGATGGCCTCATAGAGGCGCATGGTCTCTTGCTTGTCACCTCCGAAGAAGTCGACCTTGATACCCTTCACGCCGAGCTTCTTCATCCAGCGCATCACCTTCTTGCGCTCGATAGGGTTGTCCATCTTGTTGATAGGTCCCTGCTCGATGTCGTTCCAGTAGCCGCTTGAGCTCCACCAGAGGAACACATCTACTCCCATGCCCTGAACGGTCTTTACGAACTCCTCCATCTTCTCGTAGCCAATGTTGTTGTCCCACCAGTTGTCGATGAGCATGTACTCATAGCCCATAGCCTTTGAGAGTTTGGCATACTCGAGGAGGTCCTTGGTATTGATGGAGTTGTCCTGCCATACGATCCATGACCATGTGCCCTTACCATACTTATACTGCTGCGAAGCCTCGTAGCGTGGTTCTACAAAGTCCCAAGGGATGGTAGTCTCCACGATTGGCTTGAGCGAAGTGCCAACGGTGATGGTGCGCCAAGGAGTGTAGTTAGGGAGCTTCATGGCTGGTTCGATGGTTCCGTTGCCGCCATTCTCCTCTGGCATAGGGAACTCGATGGTGTAGAGTCCATCGCCCTTCATGTCCGAGAGGCGCGAACCGCAGTATCGGCTATCAACATCGGTCTCCGATACGAGTACCCATCCGTCCTTATCGTTCTTATCAAGTGCATTCACGTGGAAGAGTGCTGGGAATGTGTATCCATGTCCGTACTGACTCTTGCTGGTCATAGGTTCATCATACTTGTATTCTTCCTCATACGAAGGTTTTGTGCCTTTCCATCCTATCATGGCATGGCTCTGAGGAGTGAGGAAGGTAGTTGTCTGATGTGGGAAATCGAAACCTGTAGCCTCCTTCATGATGCGGATGGAGAACTTCTTTCCGTTCTGACGGCTTGGCTGGTTTTCGATGCAGTAGCGGAATGCAACGTCGTTGTTCTTCACTACGAAGTGGATGTCAAACTTGTTGCCATTCTTGTTCTTGAGGTGTATGTCTCTCCAGTTGAATTCAACGTTGATGTCGCTGTACTTCGAGCGATCCATCTTGTAGCTCGCTTTGAAAACACCATCGTTGTTTGCTGTTGTCGACTCGAAAGTGATGCCCTGGGTGTAGTCGCCATTGTCTGCAACAAATCCCAGCGGACTGTAGTCGAGCATCTGCTTTCCATCGTAGATGACCTCGTACATAGGCTTCGTGTCCTTGATGTCGAAGTTTACCACAAGTTTTCCGTCCGGACTGCTGACGGAAGCGGTCTGTGCATTCATACCAAGCGAAGCAAGGAGTGATGCAAGGATGATTAGGTTCTTTTTCATGTTAAGTATATTAATAATTAAGTTTTTTCTCTTATAGCAGGTATTAGGCCGTTCTTTTAGAACTGGAAGTAGATGAATGGCTGAACATCGGACGACTTAATCTGTATCACAATCCAGATCACCACAACGATCAGCACCGCCTGGATAGGCAGCGGAAGGAGTGTTACCGCACGGCGAGTGTGGCTGAACCATGATGAAGGGATGAAGTGAAGCAGGTAGCCAAGCACCATGAGAAAGGCTACGCCCCAGTATGAGCTTACCCACTGGCCCAGCACTCCGGCATGGAACTGGGTGAAGATCTGCGTGAACACCTCGCTTGCTATCTGGAACGACGATGCGCGGAACAGTACCCAGCAGGCTGCAGCCATGTGGAAGGTGATGAGTCCGCCCGTCAGGAGCACCGCCCAGTTCTTCTTCGGGTTTGGATTCTTCTTGCTTGCCATGTAGGTGAGAGGCGAGAGGGCAGGGCACACAGCGTGCCACATCTTATCAAGGCAGAGGAACAGTCCGTGCAAGCCTCCCCAGAGGATGAAGTTGAGCGAAGCTCCGTGCCAGAGGCCTCCGAGCAGCATGGTGAGCATGAGGTTGATGTATTGGCGGATCTTGCCATGGCGATTACCTCCGAGCGATATGTAAAGGTAGTCTCTGAGCCACGATGAAAGCGAGATGTGCCAACGGCGCCAGAACTCTGTGATGGAGGTCGAGGTGTAAGGATTGTCAAAGTTCTTAGGGAACTGGAATCCAAGCAGCATGGCTATACCTATCGCCATGTCGGAGTAGCCCGAGAAGTCGCAGTATATCTGCAATGTGTAGCCGTAGACGGCAAGCAGGTTCTCAATGCCTGAGTAGAGGGTAGGCTGGTCGAACACTCGCTCCACGAAGTTTACGGATATGTAGTCGCTTATCACAGCCTTCTTGAACAGACCGGCTATGATGAAGAAGATACCGTTGCCGAACATCGTGTCGGTCACGATGAGTCGCTGGCGAATCTGCGGTATGAAGTCCCTTGCTCGCACTATAGGTCCTGCCACAAGCTGAGGGAAGAAGCTTACGTAGAATGCGTAGTCGAGCAGGCGTTCGAGGGGCTTGATGTTGCCTCGGTACACATCGATGGTGTACGAGAGGCTCTGGAATGTGAAGAACGACACTCCTACAGGGAGGAAGATGTCAAGGTGCTTCCAGTCGGCAAACATCATCGAGCCGAAGAAGTTGGTGTACTTGAAGTAACCGAGCAGCGAGAGGTCGATGAGCAACGATAGTGCAACGAGCATCTTTGCTCCGCCGCTCTTCTTTGCCTCAACTGTAGCTTCTGCATTCTCAGCACTTGCGGTTCCTGCATTCTTTACGCTTGCAGCAGCCTTATTGTTGAGCGATGCGATGCCCTTTGCGATGAAGTAGTCGCTGATGGTCACAAGTGCCAGAAGCATGAAGTAGATGCCGCTGCTCTTATAGTAGAAGTAGTAAGAGAACAGGGTGACGAACACTATGCGTGCTGTGTCGGCCTTGTGCAGAGCCCAGTATATGAGGCTGAATCCTAAAAACAGAAACAGGAAGATGCCTGATGAGAATATCATCGGGCTGCCTGGATCGTATGTGAGAAGAGATAAAACTCTTGTGAAATCTATATCAAACATCTTTTTTAATCGTAATTGGTTGCGAACATCCTTTCAAATCGTGATAGGTTGCGAACATCCAGTTTTTTTGCTTCGCTAAGTTTATTGTATCATTAGAAACCTTTTAATGTACGGTAAGGTGTCTGCTCCTGAGGGGTGGCACCATGCATCATCCTCGTCTGTGTGCCCTTGGCAGGAACTGCGATGTAGGCTTTGTAGATTGCTTCACCGAGCAGCTTGCCCTGCAATTGGTAGCCGCCTACAAGATAGTGTACCTGGTCGGTGGCCATGAGTCCCGAACTGAACCAGTTGTTGCATGCGTAGTTGATGCCTCCCGCTATGTTGAAGATGTCCCAGCAGGCGTGCTTGTGATGCTGGCAGTACTGGACTATGCTTCGTGCCACGGCGTCAGTACGGTCGTTCTTGCTCTTTACCGTCGTATAGTGTGTGCGGCGTCTGCGTCCCTTGCCTGTGGTGTAGGAACCGGTTCGTGTCGAGATGTAGGAACCCGGAGGTGTGGTGAACAGGAACTTCACGTTCGGACATCGGGCGCTGATGCGGCTGGTCAGCAGATCCATGGTCTGCGAGTGTGTCACAGCATCGAACGATGAGGCGTGAGCCTCGTTGGTGCCGAACGATATGATGACTAGGTCGGGGCGTTCGATAGCAACCTTCTGTATCATGTCCTCCTCGTAGAATCGGCGTGCCCAGGCTCCGTTGATACCGTAGTATGCAAATTCGATGAGGGGGAAGTAGCTCTTGAGGGTCGACTCAACATTACGTGGCAGGTAGTTGCCCTTTACGTGTGAGTCGCCTATGTGCATCACTTTCACCGTCTTCTTGTCATGTATCTTCTGGAATACGCTCTGCAGCGACTTGCCCTCTATGAGTTCGTTGTCCCGTGTGTTGCGGAAGGTCGAGGGGAAGGGGGTAAACAGCTGCTGAGCCTGGCACATTTGGGTACCAAATAGAAGCATCAGGGTGAATATGATGTGGATTATCTTCATTTACCTTTTGTTGTCTCTCTGATTAGTAATGATGTTGTCGTATCACTTTCTCTTGTCGTAGTTCTCCTTGCCGTTCTGGAGCACATCGAAGAATATCTTTGCTATGTGCTTGCCGCCTGCAAAGTTGATGTGGGTGTAGTCGAGGTTGGCCTGCTTGTTGCGTACCATCTGGCCTATGCTGCCATCGCCTCCCATGCCCTCGTAGAGGTTCCAGAACGCTACGTGGCAGTCGCTTGCCATCTTGCGCTGGTAGCTTATCAGTTCCTTGATGCCTCGCATGGTGTGCATCTGTCCGTCGGCATTCTTCTCGCCTCGGTCGCCTACGCTCACCACGAGGATGGCTGCATTAGGGAATGCAGAGCGGAGATTGTTGATTGCACCCGACATACGGCTTATGTAGTTGCTATAGTCCTTCTGCTTGCTGCTTGCCACGTTGAGGCCGAAGTGTACGATGATGAGGTCGTAGGGGCGCATACGAGCAAACGAGTGCATGGTGCTCATCGGAATGTCCTTGATGTACCATCCGTTGCTGGCGCGCATCGAGAAGTTGTCCACTACCACACCCTTGTTGCCTTCGAGTGCCACTCCGTAGAATCGTGAAGCGCTACCGCCTGTGACTGTCATCTTGAAACTGCCCAGTCGGCCCTGCTTGATGCTGCGGCTGGCTACGCTGCCCTGTTCCTGGACTGCTGTTGAGGTGTGAACCTCACGCTCGGTGTAGGTGGTGTCGTAGGTCACTACGGTCGAGTCCTCGTTGTAGTGCTCGGTCACGTGCATATCCTTGACTGTGTATGTGCTTTCCTCATATTGCACCTCGCCGTTCGATGCAAACAGGCTCTCCATCTCCTTGCCGTTGATGGCTGCCTCGATGTGCAGTCCGCTGCCTGGGGTGAAGTAGACGGTTGCCACATCGGTCGAGTCGAGGTGGGCAGGATACTTATGCTTGCTGCCCTTGAGCTCGTAGCTTGCTGTGCCGTTAGGAATGAAGTAGCGTCCGTTGATGCCTTGGAAATCGCTTACGAAGCGCTTGCCCTTTCCGTCGTTGGCATTGTGGTCGTTCCATCCGGAGTTCTTGTTTGTTACCGTCTGGCGGAAACCGGATGTGATGGACTTGATGTCGACAAATCCCACTCCGCTACCGCCGTATGCCTGCTGCAGGTATTCGCGAAGGTCCTCGGTAAGGATGTCGCCTTCGATGAATGAGTCGCCGTAGTATGCCACTCTCACCAAGCGGCTTGAAGCATGGTCGAGTGCTGCGTAGAACTTATCCATCACAGGTGTTGCGCCATCGCTGAAGTCCTCGATAGCAGTCATTCCTTCTGGTATGGAGTCGACGAATACTGGTTTCTCGATCTTCGTTACTGTGCTGTCGAACGTGCTTTCCACTATGCCCTCCGACTTGTCGGCTTGCACTTCGGCAACGATGTTGCCTTCCTCATCGCGATGCTGCACCTCGCTGAGTATGTTTACCCTGCGCAGCAACGTGTCGCCTACCTGTATGCGAGGCATGTAGAACAGCCCCATGAGCATTGCGATGACGAGCAGCGTGACCGCAAAGGGCTTCCATATGTTATTCTTCATTACTTTTCTTTTTGATTGGTGTTATCTTTTACCCCATCTACATTTTGATTGGCGTTCTCTTTCGCCCCATCTACCTTTTGATTGGCGTTGTTCTCTT
>JAKSLM010000016.1 GCA_024401225.1 Bacteroidaceae bacterium
CAATTTGAAAAGGAATAATATATAAAGTTTAGTCAATAATAATGTAAAGGGTTTTAGGTTAAGGGTAGCAGGGATGCTGCCCTTAATCATTTATATATATTATTGTCTCACACTTTCAGCATCTCGTCGGCTGCGATGACTTCGCGCATGAGGTCGAGGAATACGTTGGCGCTGCGCTTGCGGTAGGCTCCGCGGAGGAAGTGAACGTAGGTGGTGAAAGGGGTGGATAGCTCGTCGATAGGGATGGCTACGAGTTCATCGATGTTTTGTACACTGCACTCGGATAGGATGGATATACAGTTGGTGTGGCGCAGGAGTTGGATGAGCCCTCGGGGATCGTTGACTGTGGCACGCACATTGAGGTGGCCAATGTCTGCTCCCAGCAGTTGGTTGACTGCGTTGTCGCCACTATGTCCCTGCTCGGGAAGGATGAAGCTCTGATTGCGAAGGTCGGCGAACGATAGCGACTTGCGAGTGGCCAGCGGGTGGGTGTCGCGCATTGCGGCACACATGCGGTAGGAGGTGACTGGCTCGCTATCGACCCAGTCCGTCTCGCCTGCCACGATGATGGAGAATGCCATGTCGAGTGCTCCGGAACGAAGGTTGTGAATGAGGGCTGGGATGGTCATGTACTTGATGTTGAGCGTTACCTTTGGGTAGAGTTTCATGAAGCGCACCATGGTGCGTCGCAGATAAGGCTCAAGGGTGTAAGTGAGTCCGATGGTGAGTTGTCCGCAGAGCAGACCGCGTACATCGTTCATGCGCTGACGGCAGTCGTCGGCATCGGCCACGATGCGGCGTGCGAGAGGCAGGAGCATGGTTCCAGTCTCGGTGAGCATGACGCTGTGGGAGGTGCGATTGAAGAGTTGGGTGTCGAGCTCGTCTTCAAGACTCTTGATCTGCTGGGATATGGCACTTTGGGAAAGGCAGCAGATGCGGGCTGCCTCGGTGAAGTTGAGAGTGTCGGCTATTGCCAGAAAATAGCGGAGTTGACGTAGTTCCATAAGCGAGTGATTGTTGGTTTCCGACCGCAAAGGTACACATTATATTTATAAGATAGGGATGTATACGATAAGTTTTTCTAATAGGAGGTATTATTTCTTTAATTAAAAAAGGTGATAGATGTGCGGAATTCGCTCTACCTTTGCCAGCGAAAAAGAAATCGTATGTGTTATTTCCCCGCAAACGACACTTCGGAAAGGGGAGCAAAGGAAAGGAGATTGTAATATGGAAACTAAATTCTACAAATGCCCCGTATGCGGCAACGTAATCGTAAAGGCAGTGGACAGCGGCATGACGCCGATGTGCTGCGGCAAGACTATGTTAGAACTGAAACCGAACGTGCTGGAGGAGAAGACGGAATCGCACATGCCGGTGGCTGAGATCACTTCGGAGGACACCGTGCTCAGCAATTGCGATCCGTTCTACCTTTACCATTGCGGAAGGCGCTACCACACTAAGGTGTTGGTGGGCAACAAACCTCATCCGATGAACAAGGAGCACAAGATCTGCTTCGTGTATTACGAGACGGAGAATGGCGGGCAGATACGCTATCTGAAGGCTGGAATGCCTGCCGAAGTGTGCTTCTATAGTACTGACAAACCTAAGGCTATCTATTCTTACTGCAATATCCACGGGTTGTGGAAGGTAAACCTCTTTGATTAGTCGATGTGTATTACTTATTTTTTTAGTTGTTTTTAGGTAACAAGCAAGGAAAGCGTCTGCAGTGATTGCAGGCGCTTTCTGTTTTCTTTTAAGGTTAGAGGTTAGAATAAGCATTCTTCACTCTTCGTTCTTCACTCTTCACTCTTCACTTAATAAGTAAGTACTGGCTCGAGTTCCTTAGCCTGAGCAATCATGCGCTCTACCTCGCTGAGTGCTGGTACGCGGTTGCAGAGGTTCTTCTCCTCGTTGACCTCAACAAGCTTTGGATGGAGGTTGGCTGGCACGCGGTGGCGGAGTTCCTTGACTGTGTCGACACCTGCTGCTTCGAGAAGTTCGGCAAACTGTCCTGCGATGCCGTTGATACGGAAGAGGTCAGAATGGTTTGCCCACTTGAGGATGAGCTTTGGACTGATCTCTGTCTCCTCAGCCAATGCCTTACGGCCTGCTGGAGATGCACACTTCTGAAGATACTCGTCGGTTGTCTTGATGCCTGCTGCTTCAAGCTTTGCTGCGTAGACTGGGCCGATACCCTCTACGTCGATGATTTTATAAGCCATGATACGTATGGATTTTTGGGGTTAGTAATGATGTCTTGGTAAAGAGGCGGAAAATCGTCTTTTCACGTTGCAAATATACTCCTTTTTTTACGCAAAACAAAATTTTTGTCCGCAAACAGCCTGTATTTTTGTCTTTTTCCTATGTTTTTTTGAAAAAGTTCGTACCTTTGTGCCAAAATAGAACAAGAATCATACGTATTGAACAAATGGCAATCCATATTGACAAAATAGCCATAATGGCAGGTGATCGTAATGTCACCTATGGCGAAATGCTGTATCACATCGGCGTTTATGCGCAACAGAGTAATACACAACCAGGCGACAAGAGCATCATATTCTGTGACAACTGTGAGGGATGGGTATACACCTTCTACTCTATATGGATGAGGCAGGGCATAGCTGTGCCGGTGGATGCTTCGGCTACTGCCGAGGACCTGGCATACATCATCAACGACTGCCAACCAGTGAACATCTGGACATCGCGCAAGAAGACCGAGACGGTGCGCGAGGCAATGAAGTCGGTAGGCGTGGATCTGCCTCTGTTGATGATCGAGGACTATACTTGCATCGATCCTGACAAGGACTATAAGTACGATGCGGCAAGCCTGGAATACAAGGGCGTGACTCTGCCTAAGGTGAGTCTGCTGGAGCTTACAGCGGATAGGGAACGTACTGCTGTAATCATATACACCTCGGGTACAACCGGTTCGCCTAAGGGTGTGATGCTGTCGTACGATAACATACTTGCCAATGCAGAAGCGGTAACGGACGTAGGCATCTTCAACGGCGAGCGTCGCACTTTGATGCTTCTGCCTGTACACCACATCCTGCCTCTGCAGGGTACGATCATCGTGCCTCTGCGTTCGGGCGACGGTATCATCATCTGTCCAAGCCTTTCAGGGCCCGACATCATGGAGACAATGTGCCGCGGTAAGGTGGCTATCATGATTGGTGTGCCACGTCTGTACCAGACGCTGTTCAACGGCATGAAGAAGAAGATTGATGCCCACTTCATCACCAGGATGCTGTTCTGGATATGCAAGAAGGTGGGCAGCAGAAGCCTCTCGCGTACGGTGTTTGGCAGCATCAGAAAGAAGATGGGCGGACACATCACCTACATGGTGAGCGGAGGTGCTGCACTTGATAAGGAGATTGGATTCGGTCTGAAGACACTCGGTCTCGATGTGCTTGAAGGCTACGGAATGACAGAGGCTGCTCCTATCATATCATTTACACGCCCGGGCGATATCATCCCTGGATGTGCAGGATTGCCTTTGCCATCGAACGAATGCAAGATAGTGGAAGGCGAGCTTTGGGCAAAGGGAAGAAACATCATGCAGGGATACTACAACCGTCCGGAGGAGACTGCTGCCGTGATAACTGACGGATGGCTTCACACGGGCGACCTTGCCACTATCGATGAGGTGGGACACATCACCATCACCGGACGCACGAAGGAGATCATCGTGCTGTCGAATGGTAAGAATGTCAATCCTGCCGAACTGGAGTTCAAGCTCGAGAAGTTTGATCTCCACGTGAAGGAGGCTGCTGTGGTTCAGGATGGCGATATGCTTCGTGCTGTAATCGTTCCTCAGAAAGAATGGGCGCGAGGACTCTCAGAGGCTGAGATTGAGGACAAACTGAAGAAGGAGGTGCTGCAACCTTACAACTCGTCGGTTGAAAACTATAAGAAGGTGATGAGCCTCTACGTGTACGATGGCGACCTGCCTCGCACCAAGATGGACAAACTGCAGCGATTCAAGATTCAGGCTCTGCTCAAGGCTGGAGTGCATAAGGCGCCAAAGCCAGACATCGTAGAGCCGGACTTCGAAGAGTACAAGATACTGAAGCAGTACATCATGGACGAGAAGCACCTCGACGAACTGCTTCCTACCGACAATATTGAGACCGACCTTGCGTTCGACTCGCTCGACAAGATCAGTCTGCAGGGATTCATCGAGCAGACATTCGGCATGAAGGTGACTGCCGATCAGATCACGGCATTTGCCAATATCACCGCTATGGCGGAGTTCGTAGCCGACCGCAAGACTCGCATCGAGATAAGCGACATCGATTGGCACGACATTCTGCACCAGCCAGCCACAGAGAAATTGCCTGACACATGGCCTACCGGTCCTGCCATCGTGAGCTTGTTCAGAGCATGGTACAAGGCACAGTTCAAGGTGAAGGGAGTGGGACTGGAAAACATACCAGCCGAAGGCCCATTCATCATAGCTCCAAACCATCAGAGTGTGCTCGACGGAATGCTTGTGGTAGAATATCTGAACAACAAGACCATACGCAAGACATACTTCTTTGCAAAGGAGAAGCACGTGAAGTCGGCATGGCGCAAGTGGATGGCTGCTCGCCACAACATCATCGTGCTGAAGGATAACGACATGAAGGGCTCGGTGCAGAAGCTTGGCGACGCCTTGAAGCAGGGACGCAACATCATCATTTTCCCAGAAGGTACGCGTACCAGAAACGGTAAGGTAGGGGAGTTCAAGAAGATGTTTGCCATCCTCGCCGTGGAACTTGGTGTGCCTGTCATTCCTGTATGTATAAAAGGAGCGTTCGAGGCTATGCCACGTGGCAAGAAGATACCTAACAGCCATCCTATCGAGGTGGAGTTCCTTCCAGCCATTAAGCCGGATGGAATGAGCTACGAGGAACTGGCAGCGAAGACTCAGAAAACAATTAAGGACAGGCTTTAAGCCCGTCCTTAATTGTTTTTATAAGGTATAGCCCGATGCCTCGTGACTCCGAGGCTTCGTGGCCCGTTTTGATTACTTTGCCAATGCAAGAGTGTCGAGTGCGATCATGAGTTCCTCATCGGTTGGGATGCAGCATACTGTAACCTTTGAGTCGTCGGCCGAGAGGATAGCCTCAGTAGCGCGGCAGCTGCGGTTCTTCTGCTCGTCCATCTTGATGCCCATGAACTCGAGACCCTGAGTAGCGCCTTCGCGTACTTCCCACTGGTTCTCGCCTGCACCACCTGTGAAGAGGATGATGTCCACACCGCCCATAGCTGCAGCATACTGGCCGATGTACTTCTTGATGCGGTAGCAATACATCTCCTTTGCAAGGCGTGCCTTATCGTTGCCGTTGGCGATGCCAGCAAGGATGTCGCGGAAGTCGGACGAGCCTTCGCTTACACCAGCGAGACCCGACTGCTTGTTGAGGAGGTTGGAGATGCCCTTAGTGTCGAGACCGAGCTTGTCCATGAGGAAAGTGACTGCACCTGCATCGATGTCGCCCGAACGTGTACCCATGATGAGGCCCTCAAGTGGAGTGAGCCCCATCGAAGTGTCTACGCACTTGCCATCCTTGACTGCAGCTATCGAAGCACCGTTGCCGATGTGGCAAGTGATGATCTTCTTTCCCTCTGGATTGACGCCGAGGAACTCGCATACACGCTGCGAAACGTAGCGGTGGCTTGTGCCGTGGAATCCGTAGCGGCGAACGCCATACTTAGAGTAGAGCTCGTAAGGGAGAGCGTACATGTAAGCATAGTCAGGCATTGTCTGGTGGAATGCAGTATCGAACACGCCTACCTGTGGAATGGTAGGGAGGAGTGCAGAAACGGCGTTCACGCCCTTGATGTTGGCAGGGTTGTGGAGTGGAGCGAGGTCGTTGCAAGCGCTGAATGCTTCCATGACCTCAGGAGTGAGGAGTACCGACTTGTTGAACTTCTCACCGCCATGCACCATGCGGTGACCTACGGCATCGAGTTCGTTGAGATCCTTCATTACGGCATATTCGCCCTTTGTGAGTACGTCGAAGATGAGCTGCACGCCGGCAGTATGCTCCTCGATAGGCTTCTCAATCTTGTGCTTCTCTCCGTTGAGCTTTACGTTGATGAATGAGTCAGGAAGACCAATCTTCTCGATACCACCCGAAGTGATAACGCTCTGGTCGTCCATGTTGTAGAGAGCGTATTTGATGGAACTGCTACCGCAGTTAAGAACTAAAATTTTCATTTTTTTAGTGAAGAGTGAAGAGTGAAGAGTGAAGAATTTGCTACCGCATGAGAAAGTCCTTCAGACTTTTGCTTACTGGGAGGTAAAGACTTTACTCCTGGCTGTTCACTTTAGGTTTGGGTTATTCTTTTTTATTGTTTTTAGAGAGGAAACTAATATCGATATTATTTCATTAAGATCATTTAGCATGCTCTCATGTTGTAATTTTGTAATGGATTTAGAGGAAAGTAGCATATTCAGCCACCTTTGCGTTTCATTTGCCTCTTTGAGTGAGATGTGAAGTTTTGTGATGAAGTCTGCTGGAGTTTGCGCGAATTGCGATTCTCCGACATTTGCTGATATGGAAGTTCCTGAGCGAAGTATTTGGTTAAGTATTGGCTTATAGGCTTTCTTGTTTTCGTCCAGAAATTGCACCATATTCAATATCCTCCCTGCAAATTTTTCACTTTTTACAAGGAGAGGTGAATGTTCGTGCTTATAAGGACTTCTTTCTGCCATGCCAACTAAAAAAACAATGCATCCTCGGGCGTCAACAAATTCTTCACTCTTCGTTCTTCACTCTTCACTCCAAGATGCGAATTACTTCGCATCCATCGCCTGGCACGCAGTAATAGCTACCATCTTATAGATGTCGTCTACAGAGCAGCCGCGTGAGAGGTCGTTGACTGGACGTGCAATACCCTGGAGGATAGGGCCGATAGCGTCAGCACCACCAAGACGCTGAACGAGCTTGTAGCTGATGTTGCCCACTTCGAGACATGGAGCGATGAGCACGTTTGCATGACCTGCTATCTCGCTGCCTGGAGCCTTCTTCTGGCCTACTGATGGCACGAGAGCTGCGTCGGCCTGAAGCTCACCCTCGATCTTGAGCGATGGGTCGAGTTCCTTTGCAAGGCGTGTGGCTTCAACCACCTTGTCCACTACCTCATGCTTGGCACTTCCCATAGTTGAGAATGAGAGCATGGCAACGCGTGGATCGGCAAATCCTGCTACCGACTTGGCAGTCTGAGCTGTACAAACGGCAATCTGAGCAAGCTGCTGTGCGTCTGGCATAGGAGTCACGGCTACGTCGCCCATGACGAGCACACCTTCCTCACCGTACTGAGGAGTTTGGGTGATCATGAGCATTGCACCCGATACGCAAGTGATGCCTGGAGCACACTTGATGATCTGGAGTGCTGGGCGGAGAGTGTCGCCTGTAGTGGAAAGGGCACCGGAGATCTGACCATCGGCATCACCGCTCTTTATGATGAGGCATCCGAAGTAGAGTGGGTCAAGAACCTGCTGGCGAGCCTTCTCGATGGTCATGCCCTTCTTCTGGCGGAGCTGGAAGAGCAGCTGTGCGTACTCTTCGGTCTTGTCGGAAGTAGCAGGATCGATGATGGTTGCCTTACCAATATTTTTCAGTCCTAACTTGTCAGCAAGGGCGAGGATTTCTGCCTCGTTGCCGATAAGGATGATGTCAGCAATGTCGTCGGCAAGGCTCTTGTCGGCTGCTGTCAGTGTGCGCTCCTCAAGCGATTCTGGGAGCACGATACGCTGCTTGTTGGATTTTGCACGCGCGATGATACTTTCTATTAAAGTCATAATAATAGATTGGCTGAAAAGTTACTCAGTTAAGAAAGTTAGATGAAAACCTTATAGCTTGTTCGCTTTTCTTTTGCTTTGTTTATGTGTTAGAATTAATATTTTTCTCTGCAAAATTAATGAATGAAAATGAAAAGAAAAAAGAATATGCAATAAAATTCAATATTTTTTACTAACTTTGCGCCAAATATACCAAAATACCATGAGCGAGATTACAGAAGACAATGGACTCCAGCCTGCCGACAACTTGCAGGAACAGGACAATACCGATGTGGCAGCTACCGATCTTACCGATGTGAGCAAGTTGCCGCCAAAGTCCGATTACGATCCATCAACCATGAAGGATAGCATCACTCACCACTTGAGCGGGATGTACCAGAACTGGTTCCTGGACTATGCTTCGTATGTCATATTGGAACGTGCCGTGCCTCACATCGTGGACGGACTGAAGCCTGTGCAGCGACGCATACTCCACTCCATGAAGCGTATGGACGACGGACGCTACAACAAGGTGGCCAACATCGTCGGACACACCATGCAGTTCCATCCGCACGGAGATGCTTCGATCAAGGATGCGCTGGTGCAGATGGGGCAGAAGGAACTGCTCATCGACTGCCAGGGCAACTGGGGCAACATACTCACAGGCGACGATGCAGCCGCTGCACGTTACATTGAGGCACGCCTCTCGAAGTTCGCCCTCGATGTGGTCTTCAATCCAAAGACTACCGAGTGGAAGCTGTCGTACGACGGACGCAACAAGGAACCTATCGCCCTCCCGGCTAAGTTCCCACTCCTCCTCGCTCAGGGAGTGGAAGGTATTGCTGTGGGACTGTCAAGCAAGATCCTGCCTCACAACTTCAATGAGATATGTGATGCTGCAGTCCATTACCTTCACGAAGAACCATTCCAGCTCTATCCCGACTTCCTAACCGGAGGCTCGGTCGATGTGGCCAAGTACAACGATGGCCAGCGAGGCGGCAGCGTGAGGGTGAGAGCAAAGATTGAGAAACTCGACAATAAGACACTCGTCATCCGTGAGATTCCATACGGCAAGACTGCCGAGACGCTCATCGACACCATAACAAAGGGCGTGGAGAAGGGCAAGATCAAGGCACGCAAGATAGAGGACAATACTGCTGCACAGGTGGAGATCGTCGTTCACCTCGTTCCGGGCGTGTCGTCCGACAAGCAGATCGATGCACTCTACGCATTCACCGATTGTGAAATCAGCATCTCGCCAAACTGCTGTGTCATCGATGAGCGCATGCCTAAGTTCCTTACCGTGAGCGATGTGCTCCGCAAGAACGTGGACTTCACCAAGTACCTCATCAAGCGCGAACTCGAGATCCGCCGTGGCGAGATCCTTGAACAGCTGCACTTTGCATCGCTTGAGAAGATCTTCATCGAGGAGCGAATCTACAAGGGCAAGGAATTTGAAAATGCACCTGACATGGACCACGCCGTAGCCTATGTCGACAAGCGACTCGAACCATTCAAGGATCAGTTTGTGCGTGAGGTGACTCGCGACGATATACTCCGACTCATGGAGATCAAGATGGCTCGCATCCTCAAGTTCAACAAGGATAGGGCCGACGAACTCATTGCCAAGATGAAGGCCGAGATCGAGGAGATCGACCGCGACCTCGCCAACCTCGTAGAGGTCACAGCCAACTGGTTCCGCTTCCTCAAGCAGAAGTATGGCGCCGACCATCCACGACTCACTGAGATACGCAGCTTCGACACCATCCAGGCATCGACCGTGGCTGAGGCCAACCAGAAGCTCTACATCAACCGTGCCGAGGGCTTCATCGGCACCTCGCTCAAGAAGGACGAGTACGTGTGCAACTGTTCCGACATCGACGACGTCATCCTCTTCTACAAGGACGGAACGTACAAGGTGGTGAAGGTGACAGAGAAAGCCTTCGTGGGTGAGACCGAAAAGTCGAAGAAGGAAAAGCGCAAGGCCGAGATCATACACATTGCCGTGTTCAAGAAGAACGACACGCGAACCATCTACAACGTATGCTACAAGGACGGCGATACGGGAGTGACATTCATCAAGCGATTCAACGTCACAGCCATCACCCGCGACAGGGAATACGACGTTACGGCAGGCACACCTAAGAGCCGCGTGACCTACTTCACCGCCAATGCCAACGGAGAGGCCGAGATCATCAAGGTGACCCTCAAGCCAAATGAGAAAATCAAGAAACTGGTGTTCGAAAAGGACTTCTCCGAGATAGCCATCAAGGGACGTGCAAGCCGTGGCAACATGCTCACAAAGAACGAGATCTACCGCATACAGCTCAAAGCCCATGGCGGCAGTACGCTCGGAGGCCGAAAAGTGTGGTGGGACCCAGACGTGCAGCGCATCAACTATGATGAGCATGGCGAATACCTTGGCGAATTCTTCAACAACGACACCATACTCGTCATCCTGCCTAACGGCGACTTCTACACATCCAACTTCGATGCCAACAACCACTACGAGCAGAACATCCTCCGCATCGAGAAGTTCAATGCAAAGAAAGTGTGGACCGCCGTGCTATGGGATGCAGATAATCAGAACCTGCCATACATCAAGCGCTTCTACATCGAGCCAGCAGCCAAGAAGCAGAACTTCCTCGGCGACAATCCCGACAGCCGACTCATCCTGCTCACCGACACCTACTATCCTCGACTCCTCGTCAAGTACAACGATCAGAACATCGATCGTCCTGACGAAGAGGTGGATGCCGAGCAGTTCATCGCCATCAAGGGCTTCAAGGCAAAAGGCAAGCGCCTCACCATCTATCCTATCGGCAGCGTGACCGAACTCGAACCTACGCGTATGCCAGAGCCCGAGGCAGATGCCAGCCCATCAGGCGAGGACGAACAGCCAGCAGTCGAGGATCCCGATGAGGGCAAGAGCGACCAGGACATCAGGGACGAGATTACAGGGCAGTTGAAACTGTTTTAAGTATATAAAGTGAACATCAAACCATCACATATCATAAAGCGCGGAATGACAATGGCAGCAATGCTATTGTCATCCCTCGTCGTATGTGCTCAGCAGGAGCCAGCGCTTCATTCCACCCTTTACGGAGTGGGAACGACCAATGTGTACGACTCCTACCTCTCACCTTATAGTTATAAAGGAATAGATGGACGACTGATACGCGAAACCCTCCGCAACACATCGTTGTGCCACAAGCGCATCGCTTATCAGACCCTGGTCGATGTCGATGCTGCCTACACCACCAACTACTCCCAGACGGCACACGAATATGCTGGCGGAGTGCGCTACAGCAATTCATGGATGTACCATTGGACCCTTGATTACGATCTTGAGACCGTGCCATCCGAGTTTCCTATCTCGCCTATCCATCCAGCGTTTCCAGGATTCCTGCACCTCTATGCCGGCCTCCAGCCATCGGTCTATCTCGGAGGCATCTACAACACTCGCAACGGCAACAATCCAGCCCAGGCAAAGCTTGACCTGACCATCAATGCGACTATCATGGCGCAGTACAACCTCAGCCTCTTCAATCGCGTGTTCCCAGTGCGCTATCAGCTCACCGCGCCGTTGGTTGGTGCAGCCTTCTCCATTCGCTATGGCCAGTCGTACTATGAACTCTTTGCGCGAGGCAACTACGATCACAACGTAGTTTTCACCCATCCCGCCAACATGCCAAGCATGCGTCATTTGCTCACCCTCGACATACCGGTAGGTCGCAACTACCTTCGATTGGGATGGAGCGGAGAGTTCCATCAGAGCCGCCTGAACGGCATCCGCTACCATTCCTATTCCAACAACTTCATGATTGGATTCACGAAGTACTTCTACAAGACATTCTGAAACCATGTGGGCAAGGTGTCGAACCTATGATGCGGACATTGCCCCCAACCCTCAGCAAACATATCATAAACTCCTTGCAAGGACATCATAAACTCCTTGCAAGGACTTTGCTATTTCCTTACTAAGAGTTTGCCAACTCCTTGCAAGGACTTTGCCCTCTTCTTACTACCCCTCAATCCTCTTACTTCTTACTTTATACTTATTACTTGAAAGAAATCTCTAACCTTTAACCTCTAACCTTTAACCTCTAACCTTTAACCTCTCACCTCTCACCTCTAACCTAAAAACTCCCCATCTCCCTACTAAATTATTACAACATATTGATAATAATGTTTTATCTTAGTAGAGCGTTGGCACATTTTAAACTAAAACTGTTTTTATTTGAAAGAAAAATGTTTTTCTCAATGTACCGAGTTATGGCACATTAAATGGTATATATGAGTTGGAAGAAGGCTCTTGGCATATGCCAGGAACCTTTGCAATGTGTATGGAATGTATTCTGCGATGAGAGTCATTATTGCCAGATTGGCTCCATTTCCCAACCTTTAGGGAATCCCATCGCCGCAAGGTCTATTTCTGGGAATTCAACGAATAGCCAACGTAGTTTTGCAAGCATATCGTTGTTCGGAGAAATCCCCCCCAGGAAATACTTGATGACACATATATTGAAATAAGTTCTCTGAGGGTCGACTGGCAATGTTATCCAAGGATGGCTTATTCGTCTTGGCATCATAGGAAGAATGAAGTTCACCTTGTTCCATACTCTGGAATGGTGACAGCAAGAGTTTCTTACAAGCGTTAGTGTTGTAAGCCATGATTCAAACACCCTTGGCTGTAGTCCGAATATACGAGAGATTGCCTTTCTGATTCTGTCCTCCTTCAAATTACGATATACCATGTTAACTGAACCCATGGTTAGAAGTTCGCCAAGAATCCATGCAGGAGGATAAGGATTCGTGTACTCGTTCTTGAAATGCTGTATAAAATCCTCTGTTGATTTACGATACTCCCTATCTATGAGATTAGTTGTGTCTGCAAAGGTGCGTGGGTTGGCAAAATGAACACTATTCATAAGCCAAAAATCATCACCTGACATTTCTGCCGTGACGTTCATGACTGCTTCTCTTACAGCTATCTCAATCTTCTCGATCTCATTTAGCAAAAGCATACGCAGCTTTTTGTCAAAGCGATATAACATCATGATCTTTTTGAAAGATGCGCCTGTTTTGTATTGATGTAAGTTCTTTGGCATCCTCAAAAAAGGATACATGTATGCAGACAGACGATAATAGCCGATGCTTTCAATATATCGTTCGGCTTTTCGTTCATCGCCAATCTCTAGTCCTCGTGATTTAAGGATTTGAACTAAGTCGGTAGGACTTGAATATGTTTTCGTGAAGTTTCTTCTTGCCATATCTAAAACAAAAAAGCCCCGCGCATTTGAGCATCAACGAGAGGCTTGGCGGGAACTAACGATGCAAAGTTATAAAGAATTTATCAATCAAACAAATTATTCTGATGAAAATGCAATTTTAGGTGCATTTTTTAATGATTTCGTGCCAAAAATGAAATTTGGAACGCATATTTTAAGAGAATTTCGCTCGTATTTGATGAAAAATGTGTAACTTTGCAGTGTCGTGCCTACGCCGTGCCATCTGAAAAGGATGCGCGGATGGGCGGGACACTACATAATGTAAAAGCGTCATCGATGCTTTGTCTATTGGCTCACTGAAACCTGAGAAATTTCACATTGCAAGTCAAAGGACAATGTCAGAAGTGAATGCTACGGGTATGCTATCATCGTATCCCGGGGTGTGCATGTGAGGGTATATTATATCCTCAAGGCACACTTTTTCGGAGTACGTGCAATATACCGGCGTAGGCAGTCACTCTACAAGTCAACTTGCAAGGGTTTTCTCAGGACCTCAGTGGCGGACGAGTAGAGTTGGAGGCCTGCGTTTTTTGCGTTATAGTAGTTATAGAACTTTCATTTCAAATTTTATTCATTTGCAACCATAGGGCCGAGGGAGCACTTAATACTATTTGCCATATGGGCGCATTAATTGTTTTAATTGCTATTGTAGCACTTTGGGTATGGTGGAAGAAGAGCCACTACAATGACTCAAAATGGGTCAAGGAACGTATCGAGGGTCGTAACGAAGATCAAAAAGCCGTTATTCGTTATTTCTGCAATGACCCTGCTTGTTTGAGCAAGAAGCCAATCTCTGATGCAGAATACGATCAGATGGTTTTGGATGTTTTGAACTCAACCGATTACAAGCAGAAGGCTTTGAACAAACTTGGCATTGACGAGGATCAGGTCAAAGAAATCGAACCTGTTCATTTTGAAGGGTTCGTGTATGATGAAAATGGTAAATCTTTTACCAAGTATGGTGATGATGGCAAGAGCCGCTCATCCAAGTATCAGGTTTCTTGGCTGTTCTTCAGTGCTACTCAGCTTTATCTGTACCAGAATACTTTCAACATGGATGAAGATGGTAAGCAAGAGGTGACAGAGGAATACTTCTACAAGGATATTACAAACTTCGCTACTTCTTCGGACACTGTAGAAACTCCGTTCTATGATGCTAAAAAGGACAAGATGGTCCTCAAAAACGTTAACAGCAATCGTTTCCTTATGACTGTGCCAGGAAATAAATTCTATTGCTCACTTGAGCAGAACGACTACGCAGAACGTGCTATTCAGGGCATGAAGGCAATGCTTCGCGAAAAAAAGAACGCATAACTTTCTGAGTATGAATCAGCCAATAAACGAGGAAACTGTCAGAGACTATTGCTTACACCACGAATTATCGCGTCCTTATATAAATTTTTATAAGGTAATGTGTGTTATCTGTTTGTTGGTCGTTGTCGCAGTTGCTGTCTCCTACGTTCTTTGTCTATTGGCTGATTTCCCTTTCCTTCTTATATTTGAAGTCATAGTCCATGTAATATTGCTATGCTCAGCAAAAGCCCTTCTAAAGCTTTTGGTAAAATGCTATCAGCGCTATGCATCAGAAAAGACAAGACGTCAATGCTCTTGCATGCCTTCATGCTCTGAATATGCATTGCTCGCATTGGAAAAATATGTATGGCCCAAAGCACTATGGATGACGTGGCGACGGGTGACACATACCTGTTCTATGGCTGGTTATCATGTAGATTACCCTTAAAACAATATATTCCATGGGATTTTTTAATAAACTGCGAACTGATGGAGCAACATACGATGGTCAGGGAGAGGAGCGTCGTGGCTTCATTGATGTCATTCAATACAATGGAGACCCTGACGATTTGGTCTGGAAATTTCCTTATAACAATCTCTCCATCGGTGCACAACTCATTGTAAACAAGAGCCAGGAGGCTATTTTTGTCAAAGGCGGAGCTGTATGTGATGTCTTCGGTGAAGGAACCCATACTCTTTCATCGAAAAACCTTCCTCTCCTTGACAAAATCATCAACCTTCCTTTTGGTGGCAGGTCTCCATTTGTTGCTGAAGTATGGTTTGTCAATAAGGTAATCCGTCGTGGACTTAGATTTGGCACACCAACCCCAATCCGAGTCGTTGACCCTCGCTATGCCGCAGCCGAAATGGCAATACCTGTTCGTGCTCATGGTGATTTCAGTATCAGGGTGACAGATAGTCTGTTGCTGCTCAATGAGTTTGTCGGCACCCAGCACCTTTTTACTACAGATGACTTTGTAGAGAAGTTCTCGACAATGGTGGTGCAGGATCTCAACAAGAATATAAAGAAGTATTCTCGTGAAGAAAACATCTCGCCCCTTGATTTCCCTGAGTATGCTCCAGAAATAGCAGATTACATCAAGCAAGCACTCCTTGACAGATTCTCGGCTTATGGCATCAGTCTTGAAGACTTCCAATTTGCCCATCTTGCGCCAAACGAAGATGATCCAATCGTCAAGGAACTCTATAATAACCGCATCGAGTCTGTCAAAGAACGTGAGCGCCGACAGATACAAGGTTTCACTTATCAGCAAGAACGTCAATTCGATATCATGGAGACTGCAGCCGGAAACGAAGGAAGTGCAGGCGGCATGATGGGCGCTGGTATGGGCATGGGTATGGGCATGGGAGTTGGAGCCGCCTTTGGTCAGCAAATGCAGCAGGTTTCCCAGTCAATGAACACGATGCAAGCTCCACCTCCACCACCAACAACTTTCGCGCCATACTATCTTTATGTAAACAACAGCCAGCAAGGTCCATTCGACTTGCCAACATTGCAGACGTTGGCTTCTGCAGGCACACTCACTCCTCAAACTCTTGTCTGGAAGCAAGGAATGGCAGGTTGGGCTGCCGCAAGTAGTCAGCCAGATTTGATGGGTTTATTCGGAAGTACCCCGCCACCTCCTCCACCACCAGTAATGCCTTAATGCAATGAAGACCGTTACAAAAATAATAATGTGTTCCTGCCTGTTCTGCTATTTTGCAGGATTATGGATGATAGCCTCTCGCTTTGGTCTTATCAAACTGATAACTCGATACGGACTTGCAGAGTCGTTTGACCAAATACCTAAAGACTTCCCTCAGGTTAAGTATTTGTATGTTGGACTTGCCGTTTATACGTTATTGTATGCCATCCTTTCCTATTTTATATATAAATATAGCGAAAGGACAGCAAAGGAACAAGCTCAGCTCCAACAGGAAGCTTCCATTGTTGTGTCATATGCAGAACGTATGAATGTGCTACTCTCACAATACGAACGTAGCAGTATAAGGGATGTGAAAGTAAGACAAAAACTTCAGACACTTTCCAGACAGATTGCATCATTACCGCCTGCCGTAGTGCGCAATGCATCGTTAAATTCTGAAGTGACGAATATTGTAAGTAGCCTTCAGGATCTTCTTGCAGACGGTTGCTCGGCTGATGTTTTCTCGTCAGCCATTGACAATGCCCGCGATGCTATTGATTCCGTTAAGCGTAGAAGTGTAACATCAAATTATTAAGCCTATGGAAATTATATCAATAAAATGTCCCAATTGTGGAGCAAGTATTACCACCAAAACTAAGAAGTGTGAATATTGCTGTAGTGACATTATGGTAAAGTCATTTAATGCTTTATCTAATATGTCATTGCCACAAGTCAACAAGTATATGGCGGCATACCGTTCGGCAGCAGCAGAGCATCCAGCGCATAATGACGTGAACACATCAATTGGTATGTGTTTTTTGAAATTAAAAAAGTATGATCAAGCACTTGATGCTTTCGAGAAAGCTCAGGCCGACAATTTTGAGGATGCTACTCCGTTCTTTTATGCTGCAGTTGCACGTTTGAAGGGACGAAAACCATTCCTTTGTTCTCGCCCAGAAATAGATGCAATGGAAACGGACATAAATGCGGCGTTATCAATTGACCCTCGTCCCGAGCAATATTATTTCCTTTCCTATATCGGACGTGACTACTTCAAGCGCAAGTTCCTGAAGCATGAACCGGCATGGGAGAGTCTGATGGAAGAAGCAGTGGATAATGGCCTCTCTCCTTCAGACGTAGAAGAGTTTCATGCCATGGTTGGTACACCGGTTGACGTATCACTTGATTAACAGCATGTATTTTCTCTCAAAATATCATGCATTCGTTCTGAATCAGTAATTGCAGCATCTCTATGTTTTAAAGATGCTGCAATTGCTTAAACATCTTGAGAATCTATATCAACAACGATTTACATATTCTTTCTTTTGTATTATGCTCTATATCCTTTTCTCTTCGTCTGCACTTTTCGCGAATTCTTGACCGACTTTGCTGCATGTAGCCAGCAACGGAGTCGGAAGTTTTCGTCCTCTTCATCCTTCTTGCGCCCATCCCAACCAGTCTCACTACTGACAGAGCCACCACCTGCGCAGGGGAGGCTGACATAACTACCTCCCATGAGAGCTATAGCCACCTCGCGAACAAGTTTGGCGATGTCAGGCTTCTCAAAGAGGGAAAGCAGACCAGCAACATCTGATGACTGTTGCTGACGGAGATATTTTTCGCGACGAAGATTATCTCCGAGTTCACTCATATCATTCTGCTGCTTCAGATACAACTTCCGCTCACTTACGATACAGTTTTGGAGGATCATAGGGACAGGTACTGTTGTTCCAAGTCAAGTATAACACGGACCGCTTCTCCTCTCCCCATAACGAATGAATGGTTTGCAATATGCGTTGCAAACTGCTAGAACTATTTTCCCATGCTGATATAATCCTTCATTCGGTCAACCAATGTCAGCGGAAGGTTGAGTAGTCCGTCACGCATCTGAAGATTTTTTAATGAACAGCGTACAGCAAGTTCTGGTTCGTATTTCTTGCGATATTCACTTAGGCTTTTTGCCTGTATGCTTTCCTTTGACTTCACCTCAATAGGTATAATTCGACTGTGATCCTCAATAAGAAACTCTACTTCTGCCTGATTGCCGGACGTCCAATAGAGCGGTTCAAAACCTTGGCAAAGTATTGACATCAACGAATAGTTTTCAGTCAACACTCCTTTGAATTCCGTAAATAGTCGGTTCTCATGCATCATCGTGCTACTCTCCAGATTGAACATGCGTCTGAGCAAACCTACGTCATTCAGGTACAACTTGAAAGAACTCTCATCTTTGTATGCTTTCAGAGGAAGTCGCACCGTCTCGGTGTTGCATACCTTATGTACTAGACCAGCTTTGCATAACCAGTCAACAGCAGTTTCATACTCTCTGGCACGTGATCCTTTCTGCACCTCGGCGTATTTGAATCGTTTGTTGTCCTTTGCCAATTGTCGCTGCATACTGTTCCATACTTGCGTAATACGTATGATTTCTGAAGCTGTTGCATATTTCGCAAAGTCAAGAGGGTAAGCACGTAGGATACCATCAAGAGTCTCGTCAACCTCCGTTATGTCACCAGTCTCTATCCAGTCAGTTACAGCTTCGGGCATTCCACCCACAAGCATGTATAGCTTCAGTTTATCCTGTAACTCTTCTCGTATAACCTCTGGAAGCGTTTCGTGGGCTTTCCAAGTTCTTACAATCTCTGCTAAACGCTTGTCTGTGGCTTCAAGAAACTCGACGAATGTAAGTGGATAGAGTGTCATGAAATCCACCTGCCCCACAGGAAATGAAAGTCCCTTCTTGCGAAGTGCTACACCAAGCAGTGAACCTGCACACGCTACGGCAAACTCTGGAGCATCCTCCTTGAAGTACTTCAAGGCATTTAGTACATCATCTGAATCTTGTATCTCATCCAGTATCAACAAGGTCTTCTCTGGCTGAATCGACTGCCCTTTAATCAAGGCAATCTGCTCCACAATGCGATGCGGTTCTTTCGTCTTCGAGAAAATCTCAGCTACAGTCGGTTCACGGTCTATGTTAACTACTACACAGTTGTCAAAAGCCACCTCGCCCAATTTTCTGAGCAGCCATGACTTGCCCACCTGACGTGCACCTTGCAGCAGCAAAGGTTTGCGCTTGCGTTTTGTCTTCCAGGCAATAAGTGACTCCAATATATCGCGTTTCAATTCCATAGTGTTAATGCTGATCTTATAAGTAGGTAATTAAAATTATTTTTATATTCGTCTTCGTAGGTGTGTCCTTAATACCTATACTCTCTTTTGTGTGTTAAAATAGAGCATATCTATTATAAAACTAATTTTGCTCACCTACTTTATATAGATATTTCGACCGCAAAATTAACAAAAAAACATCGAACTGCAATGCGTATCTATGGAAAATGTGTAAATAATCACGTTTTTCATACGATAAATGTGGTATTTTTACACAAAAACGGCACATACGGCGTTTTGGTACCTATTGAATTGCATGAGCCGGTTCACCTCTACGCTCATGGCATCAGCCATGGCTTTTCAATAGTTGATAGTGATGCGTCCCTGAGGCTCGGCATACTGTGAGGTGATGTGCGACTGCAGTTTCTCGGTAACGTAGTTTATCAGACATTGGTTGTAGATCATGATCTTGTTCTTGATCACCTTGTTCTTCTTCAGCTTGCTCTGCAGTCCGCCGCCTGTGATGCAGTAGTCGATGGTGGCAAGTGTGTAGGTTCGGCTGAGGTCCACTGGCTTGTACTCTTGGCTTGCGGCGTCAAGGATGAGGACATCGGTCACGAGGTCTTCCTTGCCTACATTGATAGTGTACTTGATGCCCGACACCTGTGGAAAGTCGCCGTTCTCTATAGGCAGGAATCGTGTACATGCCTTGAGGAGGTCCACCAGTTGTTCGCCTGTTATCTCCACCGTGCACACATAGTTGTCGTAAGGCAGCAGGCTGACCATGTCGCCATAGGTGATGTCGCCAGCCTCCATCTCGCTGCGGATGCCACCGCCGTTGGTGATGGCGAAGTCGGCACCCGTCATGATGCGGTAGGCGTCGGTTACGATGTCGCCTGCGTTGGTCTCGCCGAGGCGTACAGCCTGGCGTCCTTCAGGAGTGAGTATGCGGAGCTTGACATCGCTCTTGCAGATAGGGCGGTTGATGAGCTCGTTGGCGAGTTGCAGCACGCTGTCGGTAGCTTGCTTCACTTCGATGTTCATCACCTCGATGTTGGCAGTTGGGATGATTGTCACCTTCTTGCTGCCATCGGGCATGAAGAGCAGCTTGCCCACGTTTTTGAACTGTGTACCTGTCTGGGAATAGAGCACATCGTGACCTTCCTTGTTCTTTTTTGTGACGTGAGGAATGGCATCGTGAGTGTGGCCATCGAGCAGGGCATCAATGCCCACGGTGTTCTCTATCAGTCCGTAAGAATCGACATTGAGGTCGTTCTTGTCCTCACCGAGGTGGGAGATGACTACCACGTAGTCGGCACCATTCCTTCGTGCATCCAGCACGGCCTGCTGCACAAGCTGGTAGGTGTTCTTCTCTGCCAGTTCGTTGAGTTGCTTGCCTGTCTCATCGAAAAATGCATATTCCTCTGTGTACAGCGCAGTAGGGGTCACTACGCCTACGAATGCCACTTTCTTCTTGCCGTAGGTCTTGATGACGTAAGGTGCAAACACTTGCTTCTTTGACATGTCGAGAAGGTTGGCACACACCACGTTGGTGTTGAGTTGGTTCAACAGCTCATGCATACGCTCCATGCCGTAGTCGAACTCGTGGTTGCCAAGGGTCACGGCATCGTAGCGCATGTGCTTCATGATGTCCACGATGTACTGGCCATGCGAGATGGCGCCAGCAGTGCCTCCCTGCAGGTAGTCGCCATTGGACACGAGTGCCACGTGGGCGGTGTCGGATATGGCATCGCGCAGTCCGGCAAGGCGTGAATAGCCTTCAAGGCTACAATGCACATCGTTCTCGAACAGTACTACAATGCTCTTCTCCCTCTCTGCCTGCAGATGGGAGGTGGTCTTGCAGCCGGAGAGGAGCAGGCTTCCCACTACCGACATGCATAGGTATTTGATGTATTTATTCATTGCTTTATGCTTATAACTGGTAATTTGTAATTTCCATCTTATGGAAAAGTGATGCAAATATAGTATTTTATTCATAAATATCGTTTCTGTTTGCTATTTTTTGTTTATTATACACGTCTGAAAGATGGTAAAGTAGTGTTGTTTGGCAAAAAAAGCGTATATTTGCAGCATGAAACGAATTGTCATCACTATCATATCCCTTATTCTTACCCTGTGCATCATGGCTCAGGGATCGGTCACGGCATGCAAGAACAAGGTGCCGGGATCGTACAATTACTGGTTCTACACCCCTGATCTGGACATGGGGCCTGATGCCCACTATCCGCTGCTCATATTCCTTCACGGACAGAGTTTGTGTGGCAATAACCTCGAGAAGGTGCGCAAGTATGGTCCAATAGATGCCTTGAAGCGAGGCAGGGTGATAGACTGCTACGTCATTGCACCACAGAACCCAGGCGGGTCGTGGAATCCGGATAAGATCATGAAGATCATCGAGTGGGCAGAGAAGAACTATAAGGTCGACAGTTCACGCATCTACGTGTATGGCATGAGTCTTGGTGGCTATGGCACCATCGATATGGTAGCTGCCTATCCCGACAGGATTGCTGCTGCCATGGCCATGTGTGGCGGTGCTACGGCAAAGGATCTCAGCGGACTGAACGAGGTGCCCCTATGGATTGTGCACGGCACAGCCGACAGGGCTGTACCTGTGGCTCAGTCGGACAAGGTGGTGGAGGCCATGAAGGCTGCAGGAAGCACCGACCGCCTCATATACACGCGCATGAAGGGTGTCGACCATGGCGGCCCGGCTCGCATCTTCTACATGGCGCAGACCTACGACTGGCTTTTCTACCATTGCCTTGACGATGAGGGGCGTCCCGTCAATCGAGATTTCGAGATTACCCAGGAGGCTATGAAGAATGCGTATAAGGACTTGGGAAAGAATGCTTCGATGGAAGCGTATGAATAAAGTTAAAAGCGTTATCGTCAAGGAGACGATAACGCTTTTAACTTTTATTCAGCAGTAAGATAAAGTACGCGGCTTGACCAGTCGTTCTTCTGATTGTGTTCCACATCGTGGCTGTAAGGCAGGTCGAGACCGTTCTGCATGAGGTAGCGGCCTGTGAATGTCTTGCCCTCCACGGCGAGTGGTGACTTGTCGATGCGGTTGAGCTCGTGTACCTTGTATTTCTTGTCAGGATCGAGTCCCGCCATGCGGACGACAGGGAAGTGCTGGTTCTGGAATGTTTCCAGTTTGTACCAATAGAATACGGCCTTGTCCTTTGCCTCCGATACGTACATGAGGCTGGCAAGGTTGTCGCCCTCGTAAGGTGAATGCAGACGGTAGAGGTCGCCAAACTGCACTATAGGGCGTATCATCTTGTAGTCGGTGATGGCCTGGCGGCAGAGTGCCTTTTCGGCATCGGTCATGTTCTTTGGCTGAATCTCCATACCGAGACGTCCCGACATAGCTACATCGCAGCGAAGCTTGAGGCTTGTGGTGCGGAACACGGTGTGGTTAGGTACTGCCGAGATGTGGCTTGCCATTGCGATGGCTGGGTAGAAGTAGCTTGTGCCCCATTGCATGAAGACGCGCTGGAGGGCATCAGTATTGTCCGACACCCAGAACTCGTCGAAGTAAGGCAGTACGCCCCACGATGCACGTCCGCCACCCGAAGCACATGCCTGGATGATGGTGTCGGGATACTTGGCACGAATGCGCTGGCATACCTTCTCCAGTCCCTCGTGGTACTTTATATAAAGGTGTGACTGGTCGGCTGCTGGCAGGTACTGGCTTCCGTGGTTCATGACAGGTGCGTTGGCATCCCACTTGATGTAGGCAATCTCTGGATACTTGGTTAGCAGATTGTCAACGATGCCGAATACGAAGTCCTGCACCTTAGGGTTGGCAAGATCAAGCACTACCTGTGTGCCGCCACGTCCAAGTACTGGGTCACGGCCTGGTGCCTTGAGGATCCAGTCAGGATGCTTCTCGTAGAGTTCGGATGCGGTGTTTGCCATCTCTGGCTCAATCCAGATGCCGAACTTCACCCCGTTCTTCTTTGCATCGCTCACGAGGCGCTCTATGCCTTCAGGAAGCTTGTTGGTGTCGACCACCCAGTCGCCAAGGGCTGCATTGTCGGTGAGTCGGCGATGCTTGTTGCCAAACCATCCGTCGTCCATGACGAAGAGTTCACCGCCCATGGATGCGATGTCGTGCATCATCTGATCCATGCCCTCGTGGTTGATGTCGAAGTATACGCCCTCCCATGAGTTGAGCAGGATGTCGCGCATCTGATCGCCATGGCGAAGCTGGTACTTGCGACCCCAGCGGTGGAAGTTGCGCGATGCACCCGAGAGTCCCTCATTCGAGTATGTGTATGCTACATGAGGGGTGGTGAATGTCTCACCCTTCTTCAGATGGTACTCAGAGTTGTCGGGATTGATGCCTGCGAAGTAGTAGTGGAACTCAGAATCGTCAGTATCGATTGTGATGCGGTAGTTGCCCGAATAGAGTAGGGCTGCACCTATCACCTCGCCTGTGTTTTCCTGTCCAGGTCCGTTGAGCGAGAGCATCACTTCGTTGCGGTCGGAAGTGGCGTTGCGTACTCCGTCCTTGTTCTTGATCTCGAGCAGTCCGTTCTGAAGACGGTCGCATGAGAGCTGTGCCTCGCTTGCCCATGATCCATGGAAATGGTGAGCATAGACGTTGTTGCGGCGTATTGGCATGCATGAAGAGTAGAACTGTGTGAGAGTCACAGTGGCCTTCTCGGCATTGTTGTAGTCGGTCCAGCACTCGATCATGTCCACATCCTCGTAGGTCATGTAGTAGAGGTGGGCAATGGATGGGTAGAGTGGATCCTTGAGCGTGATGGTGAGCAGTTCGCCCTTGCGTGGAGCGCCGTTAGGAGCCTTGTCGCTCACGGGTGTCTTCTTATAGTCTTCCACAACGAGCTGAGTGGAGAGGTTGCCATCGGCATGGCGCATGGCAAATGCGGTCTCGGACTGGGTGTGGGTGGCACCGTAGGTAGGGTAGATCTCCAGGTGCGACCAGTTGGCATTGGTAGGCGAAGGCAGGGCAGCAAAATCGTTTGCCGAGAGCTTCGGACCGTAGTATACAAATTTAGGTTCTCCACCCTTCCAGATGTCGAGCACAAGCGAGTTGTGGGGAGTGGAGATCTCAACCTTCTCAGCCGATGCTGTCATGGCAAATAGGGAGAGGCATGATAGGATTATTTTTTTCATGATTTTATGAGTTGGGATTTTTTTTTCGTTTTTATCGATTAGTCGATTATCTCGATTTTTCGATTAATCGTTTAGCCGTTTAATCGTTTAGTAGCTTAATGCCGATTATTGCATTGTTGCAGTCAGGAATGTAGCGTTGCCAAAGATGTAGAGGATGTTCTCGCTTGCAGGCACGAGTACAGTTTCGCCCTGATGAATGTCGATGCCGTTGATGTTGGCTTCGCCCCAGAGGCACATCACCACTACGAACGAGTCGCACTTGAAGTCTATCTGAGCAGCAACCTGGACCACTACACGATGAACGGTGAAGTAGGGGCAGTTGATGAGCTGCGAGGTTGGTTTTGTGCTGTCGTAGGATGTGCGGTACTCTGGCCACACCTGATAGTCTATGGCGTCCTTTGCCTGTTCGACATGGAGCTCGCGCGGCTTGCCGTGAGCATCCTTGCGGCCGAAGTCATAGACTCGGTATGTGATGTCGCTGGTCTGCTGTATCTCGGCAAGGAAGTTGCCTGCCCCGATGGCATGCAGACGACCTGCTGGAAGGAAGTAGAGGTCGCCATCATGGCTCTCGTGGGTAGCGATGACGGATGCCATAGGATTCTCACCTCCATTGCTGTTGTCGTGGCTGTCGCTTTCGCTGACCAGGCGCTCATAGTCCTCGGGTGAGATGCTCTTGCGCAGTCCGCTGTATATCTTGGCACCGATGTCGGCCTTGATGACGTACCACATTTCGGTTTTGCCTGCGCATCCATGTCGCTCCATGGCAAGTTTGTCGTCGGGATGAACCTGCACGGAGAGGTCCTGGCGTGAGTCGATGAGCTTCACAAGGATTGGGAACTTGTTTCCAAACTTCTTGTATACCTTATCGCCGATGAGCAGCCCTTTGTACTTGTCGATGAGTTCGGTAAGTGTGAGACCTACATCAACATCGTCGATGATGCCTCGCTCGATAGCTACGCTTTCGTGTCCAGGCACACCGCTTATCTCCCAGCTCTCTCCAATGTTTGGCTGAGCGGTATAGATGCCTTTGAATGGTGCTATCTGGTAGCCTCCCCAGAGGGTTGTCTTGAGGTAGGGTTGGAACTTGTAGGGCTTCATATTCTTTTGAGGTTAATTATTAGCTAGAGTTTTCTTTTCTTCACTCTTTACTTTGAAAGTTAAAATCTCTCGATAATTTCAAGACACATTCTTGAGTTATGGTACGGACACTTCCAGAATCCAGCGTGGTCATCAGTCTTGTTGATGTTGCCCTCAGGATCGCGGCTCCAGTACCATTCACCCAGTTCGTGGTCGATGAGGTTGTCCTTGATGTACTTCCAGCATTGCTGTGCCTTCCAGAGCGAATCGCCTGTGTGCCAATGCTGGTGGATGTTCATCCATCCCACTACAGTCTCGGCCTGTACCCACCAGTGGCGGTCGGCATCCACGTGACCGGTGTCGAGATTGGCCTCGTGAGTCATCGAACCGTCTTCGTTCAGTCCTTTCTCTGATGCCATGGCAACTTGTGCCACGATAGGCTTGACCTTCTCAAGGGTGTTGTGGTGGTCGAGCACAAGTGCTGCCTCGTGCAAGAGCCATGAACACTCGATGTCGTGACCATAGCTTTCGAGGTGACCAGCTCCGCGTGTCCAGTCCATTTCGAAGAAGAGGTCGAGATGGCGAGTCTCAGGGTTAAGGATCTTATCGCAGAAGATGTCGATGAGGTTCTTGAGTGCCTGTTCTACGCTTGCCTCAAACTCAGGCGAGAGGAAGGTGCAAAGTGGACTATCAGCCTTGCGCAACTCCTTTATCATGCGATAGAGGTTGGTGTAAGGCTCGATGATGTGGAGGTGAGTGTTCTGCGACTTAGGGAAGTTTGCATCAAGTTCGGAGAGACGCATGTCGGCAATCTCGCCCCACTCGCGAGTCTGTGCTTCGATGTAACCATTGTTCTCTGAGTCGTAAGCATGTTCCTCAATCATGGCATATAGGTGCATAGCCACCTTGAGAGCAGTCTCTGCATTATCATAGATGCCACAGTCTGCATCATCAAGAAGCGGAGCAACGGCTCGCACATATTCAGTCATGCCGTAAAGCATGAAACCGAGAGCATAGAACTGCTTCTTTGTGTCGAGAGGAGTGCCATTAGCGTTGAGGCTCCAGTATGTGCCACCGAATTCGGTGTCGAGAAAATGCTCTACGATGTACTCCTGTGCACGAGTGGCTGCATCAAGATATTCTTGCTTCTTGAGCACACGATATGCTGCAGAGAACGACCAGAGGATGCGGGCATTGAGAATACCACCCTTTGGAGCATCCTTCACAAGAGTGCCGTCGCCCTTCATCTGTCCGTAGAAACCACCACGCTCGGTGTCCTGCATCTTATTTATCCAAAATGAGAGGATGTTGTTCTCCAACACCTCTCTCATTTCTTGTTTCATTTTATCTACCATATTGTTTCAATTAAATCGAATACTCTTTCCTTCTCCTCCCCTATGGGGGAGGTCGGGAGGGGGCCGTTTCTTATTTCTTCAAAGGGAACTTATAAACCAATATACCCATGATGACAGCAATGGCTGCAGGAATGATAGAGAAGAGTGACCACACCATGCTCTTTACAGATTCCTCGTCTGTGATAGTCACGATGGTTTCACCGGTTGTCATATCCTGTGTCGATACGAGTCCTGCCATACCGAGAAGAAGGGCGATGAGCGAACCTGAGATTGCACCACCAAACTTCTGAGCCATTGTACCAGAAGAGAAGATGAGACCTGTAGAAGATGTTCCGTTCTTCTCAGTTGCATAGTCAGCAACGTCAGCATACATAGACCAGAGAAGTGGAGAGTAGAAACCTACACCGATAGAAGTGAGGATAGATACTGCTACCATTACCCAGATGTATGAAGCATCCATAGGAATGAAGAAGTATGCAACTGAAGTCACAGCACAGATTACTGCTGACCATACAAATGCCATACGCTTGCTGCCTACCCACTTTGTGAATACAGGAGAAAGTCCACCGAATACCATGCAGACAAATTCACCGATACCCATGAATACGGTAAAGTTAATGATGAGTTGGCCGAATGTGATGTCGCCACCAAGGCAGTATGTAAACATGTAACCAGCAACAGCGTAGCGGAAACCATTGAAGAAGTTAGTGCAAACGGCTGTGAGAGTCACGAATACCCAAGGCACATTCTTCACCAAATCTCCATACTGCTTGAAAGAGAATTTCTCTGCACGGATAGGCTTCAAACGTTCTTTTGTGAGAAGTCCGCAGGCAGAGGTCATGATTGCAGCAAGCAAACCGAAGCTTGCACCCAATACGGCATATTGATGAGCCTCAGTTCCACCTACTGCTTTCTGCAAATAAGGGAAGATGAACATCACAAGGAATCCCATTGCGTATGCACCTACCATGCGGTAAGAAGAGAATTGGTTGCGTTCGTCAGCATCATCAGTCATGACACCAAGGAGTGAACCATAAGGCACGTTGACCAAAGTGTAAAGTGCCATCATAAGAAGGTAAATGGTATAAGCATATACACGCTTTGTTGTAGGATCGAAGTCTGGAGTGTAAAGCAATAAAGCGAATACCAAACCGTATGGGATAGCACCAAAGATAAGCCAAGGGCGATATGTTCCCCACTTAGACTGTGTACGGTCTGCAATACTACCCATCAATGGGTCTGTTACAACGTCGAACATACGAGCGATGAGCATCAACAATGCTGCATCAGCGAATGTAAGACCAAATACGTTTGTGAAGAAGAGTGGGAATGCAATGGACATGATTTTCCATGTGATACCACCAGCAGCCGCATCACCAAGTGCGTAACCGATTTTTTCTTTTAATGAAGCCATATTTAGTTTTAAGTTTTAGTTTTTGAGTTAGTAAGTTTATGAGTTTATGAGTTTTTGAGTTCTTAAAAAGAAAACTTGCCGGATGGTCTCCCCCTTATGGGGGAGGTGCCCTAAAGGGCGGAGAGGGTCTTCTTATTCTTTGCAACGAGTGCCTTGATAGTCTCGACCGACTTGCCTGTATAGAATTCATCCTCAGGTGTATTCATACAGTAGTCGATAAGACGGTCGATAGTGGATGTCGCAACATGCATACGAGTGTCGGAAGAAGCATAGTAGATGAATACCTTGCCATCTTCATCAGCAATCCAACCATTTGCGAATGCCACGTTCATCACATCACCGATGTATTCCTCACCTTCAGGTACGAGGAAGTAGCCACCTGGCTGAGCAATGACCTTTGTTGGATCTTCGAGACTTGTCATATACATATAAAGTACATAACGAAGACCACTTGCACAACCACGAACACCATGAGCCAAGTGAAGCCATCCCTTAGGAGTCTTGATAGGATGAGGGCCTTCGCCGTTCTTCACTTCCATGATAGTGTGGTAATGGCGAGCGTTGATGATCTTCTCTTCCTTTACCTCTGCATTAGTGATATCGTCGATGAGTGCCCAACCGATACCACCGCCTGAACCTGCATCGATGAATCCATCCTGTGGACGAGTGTAGAGTGCGTACTTGCCATCCACAAACTCAGGATGAAGCACTACGTTACGCTGCTGACATTTTGCCTTGAGGTCTGGGAGGCGTTCCCATGTCTTGAGGTCCTTGGTGCGAGCGATACCGCATGTTGCAGTAGCTGCCGAAAGGTCGTTAGGCATAGAGTCGTCGTGACGCTCTGCACAGAATAGGCCGTAGATCCAACCGTCCTCGTGTGCTGTGAGTCGCATATCGTAAACGTTGGTTGCCGGAATCACATCCTCGGGCATTGTGATAGGCTCATCCCAGAAGCGGAAATTGTCGATTCCGTTTGGCGACTCTGCCACAGCGAAGAACGACTTTCTGTCAGCTCCCTCTACGCGTACTACGAGCAGATACTTGCCGTTCCACTTCATGGCACCTGAGTTGAGCGTTGCATTCATCATGATGCGCTGCATGAAGAATGGGTTGTCCTTCTCATCGAAGTCGTAGCGCCACTCGAGTGGAGTGTGCTCGGCTGTGAGGATTGGGTACTGGTACTTCTCGTATATACCGTTGCCCTCGATAGGTTCATTCTTGCGAGCAAGAAGAGCCTCATGCTTGGAGCGAACGGCTTGCACTTTTGTTTCAAATTCTTTTGACATAATCTATATGTTTGTCTTATTATTATTCTTTCTTGACCCTCCCTTTAGGGAGGACAGGGTGGGTCCCTCTTCTTATTTTACCTTCTTGATGTCATTAAGGAACAGGAAATTCTTCTGCTTTGACCATGCCTTGAAGTCATCGGCAGTATTTGCCTCCTTCGATGCTCCGAAGTGTTCCTTCTTATAGTTGCGCCAAGGCAGGAAGTATGCTATCTTGTACTTCTCAATGATAGGCTTGAACACCCTCTGCCACCATGTGGCGTCTGGACTGTTCTGATAGCCGCACTCGGTCATGGCGAGCAGTTTGTCGTGCTTCTCGCATATCTGTGTGAGCAACTGCAGGTCGGCATCCAGTTGGCGCTTGAAGTCAGCCTCCGTGCCCCACTGGTAGGCATCCTCGCCTATGAGGTCCACGCGGTCGTCGCCAGGGTAACGCTTCATCCATTCTTCCTCGGCCCAGTTGCCCTGAAGGTTAGGGGAGAATGACCACACGATGCTCGTTGGCAACTGGCTGTTGATGTAGTCCTGAGTCATGTTCCACAGTTCGTGATATTCCTCGTCCGAGCAGTTCTTCTGTCCCCACCAGAACCATGAACCATTGTTTTCGTGCCAAGGGCGGAAGATGACAGGTATAGGGTTGCCCTTCTGGTCGGTCAGCGACTTCATGAAGTCGGCCACACGGCCCAGCCATTGCTGGAAGCGGTCGTACTTTCTGCCCCCCTTGAGGATGGAACGTACGGTGAGTCGTGGGTCAATCTGCTTGCCGAGGCTCTCCAGTCCTGCCTCCTTGAACTTCACCATAGCCTTCTCATACTCCTCGATGTCCTTCTCAATCCATGCTGTGGTGCCGATCATCGGGTTGCGTGGATGCCACGATATGGTGATGATGCCGCCGCGCTCATGGTGTCTGACTATCTCGTCGTGCATGCGCTGGAAAGGTACGCTGTCCAGATTTTTTGCATCGCCCATCTCGATGCCGCCAAGGTCGAATCCCATCACGGCAGGGTAGTCGCCCACGAGTTCCTTCGTGTCGCTTCGGTCCATGTCCCAGTCCCAGCTTATGCCATAGAATGGGTCGTCCTGATGACCGTACATGTAGCCGGTCTTGACGATCTTCTTAAGTCGTCCGATAAGTTGCTCTCTCGGTGTCTTTGGTGCAGCATCAGCAACACACATGCACACCGTGAGCAGGGTAATAGTTAGTACAGATCTTAGTCTCATATATGAAAATTAGGTTTTTAAAGTAGGTATACAACATTATCTTTTTAAATAATGTATATGATACACTATGTTAATTCGGTTGCAAAGTTAGCGTAAGTTATGCAATATCGCTTTGCGTTTTTTGTTCAAATATGCCACTTTGGACATTTTTTTATCTTCAAGTACCTAAATTACGGCAAAATTGTCGTACCTTTGCACCCGAAAAGAACAAAGAAATATATAACAAACACAGCCCATTATGAATTTTGTATTTATATCTCCAGCCTTCCCAAAGAAGTTCTGGCAATGGTGTGACGCATTGAAGAACAATGGTGTCACAGTGCTCGGTATCGGCGATACTCCATACGAGGAACTCTGTACCGAACTTAAGAATTCACTCACAGAGTACTACAAGGTTAGCAACATGGAGGACTACGACCAGATGTACCGTGCCGTAGCCTACTTTGCCCACAAGCACGGCAAGATAGACTGGATTGAGTCGAACAATGAGTACTGGCTTGAGCAGGATGCACGCTTGCGTACTGATTTTAATGTGACTACAGGATTGAAGTCGGACAAGATCCTTTCCATCAAGGAGAAGTCCGAGATGAAGAAATACTATGCGAAGGGTGGTATACGTACAGCCCGTCAGATCAAGGGCTCAGAGGGCATCGAGGCTGCTCGCCGCTTCTCCGAAGAGGCTGGTTTCCCGCTCTTTGTCAAGCCTGATGTAGGCGTAGGTGCTACCGATTCGTACAAGCTCAACAATGTTGAGGAACTCAATAACTTCTTCGCTACGGTCAACTACTTCGACTATGTCATCGAGGAGTTCGTGACAGGCGACATCTGTACCTACGATGCCATCATCAACTCCAAGGGCGAGCCTATCGTAGAGTCGATGTGCGTGTGCCCTCCAAGCATTGCCGACATCGTAAACAACAACCTCGACTCCACCTACTACGTTGAGAAGGAGATCAACGAGAACCTCCGCTTCTGGGGCCGCCAGACAGTAAAGGCATTCGATGTGCGCCGCCGCATGGTGCACCTCGAGTTCTTCCGTCTCGATCGTGCTCACAAGGGACTCGGCAACAAGGGCGACTTCGTGGCTCTTGAGGTGAACATGCGTCCTGGTGGTGGATTCACTCCCGACATGATCAACTATGCCCACGAGGTCGATGTGTATAAGATATGGGCCGAGATGGTAGCTTACGATGAGCGCCGTCTTCCAGATCCTCACGACGACTATTACTGCGTCTTCGCTGGTCGTCGCGACAATGTGCGCTATGCTCATTCGCACGAGGACATCATGCAGAAGTATGCATCATCACTCAAGATGTGGGACCGCCTTCCTGCCATCCTTGCAGGAGCCATGGGCGACCAGACCTACATAGCTCGTTTCCGCACACGTGAGGAGATGGATGAGTTCCTTGGCTACGTTTGCCATAGAGTGTAGAGTTGAGAGGTTAGAGGTTAGAGTTGAGAGGTTAGAATATCATCGATTAATCGGTTAATCGACTAATCGAATTGATGTTTTAACCGTTTAATCATAAATCACGAATCATAAATCAAAATAAATGAACATACAATATCACAAAGAGTGGAGCCACAGCCTCGGCCGCGATATGGAGTGGAAGGAATACGGCGAAGGCTCACACTCCATACTTGCCATACCTTCGCAGGACGGCCGCTTCTACGACTGGGAGGCCTATCAGATGGTAGCCACCCTCTCGCCTTGGATCGAGAGCGGAAAGGTGCGCCTCATCTGCTGCGATGGCATCGACTGGGAGACATGGTCAAACTTCGGAGGCGACAACCGTTGGCGTATTGAGCAGCATGAGCGCTGGTTCCATTATATAGTCGACGAACTGCTGCCTCGCTGCCGCCGTTGGGAAGGCGAGACATTCCTCGTCACGGGCTGCTCGATGGGCGCATTCCATGCAGCCAACTTCTTCTTCCGCCGTCCTGACATCTTCGATACCCTCATAGCCATGAGCGGACTCTACAATGCGGGCTATGGATTCCCATACTATAGCGACGAACTCACATACGCCAACTCACCTCAGGACTTCCTGCGCAACATGCCATCCGACCACCCTTGGATGCAGATGTACCGCCAGCGCCGCATCATCGTGTGCATAGGTCAGGGCCGATGGGAGGAGGAGACGCTTGCAAGCACACGCGACCTCGACACCATCCTCGCCGAGAAGGGTGTTCCTGCATGGTTCGACTACTGGGGCTACGATGTCGATCACGACTGGCCAAGCTGGCGCAATCAGCTCGCTCACTTCATGAACAACATCAAACCGCTGTAGGATGGTCATAAAATTTCCGTATTTCTTTACCCCAGGCGGCGAGGACCGCACCATCCACATGTATTTGCCAAACGACTACTACGATAGCGATGAGCGCTACCCGGTGGTCTATATGTTCGACGGCCACAACCTCTTCTACGACTGCGATGCCACCTATGGCAAGTCGTGGGGACTGGCTGACTTCCTCGACCATTGGCACAAGAAGGTCATCATAGTGGGCATGGAGTGCTCTCACCACGGTCATGAGCGCCTTGCAGAGTACTGCCCTTATCAATTTTCCGAGCGTGCCGTAGGCAAGGTCGTAGGTCGTGGAGTCAAGACTATGAACTGGTTTGTCAAGGAACTGAAACCCTACATCGATGCCAACTACCGCACATGGCCTCATCGTGAGGCTACAGCCATAGCCGGATCGAGCATGGGAGGCATGATGGCATTGTTTGCCGTGCTGCGCTACAACAAGTACTTCTCCAAGTCGGCAGCCATCTCGCCCGAGTTCTTCGCAACCCTGCCACTATTCATCAAGGAACTCACCCGCCGCCGCATGCATCCCGATACCCGCCTCTTCATGAGCTGGGGGACCGAGGAGGACCGACGCGGATGGATGACCAAGCGCATCCTCAAGATGGAGGCTGCCGTCCAGAAGCATGGCTTCAGCACCTGGCTCTACCATCAGCAGGGAGGCCAGCATTGCGAAGCCGACTGGGAGAAGCAGATTCCTACATGGATGGAGTTCCTTTGGGAATGACGTTGGAGTAAGTGAACAGTATATTAGTTTTGCCTTCGGCGAACGAAAATTACCCGCAAATTGCCCGTGAATTTAATCGTAAATGCTTTTACTCTTGAACAAAGTAAAATTTACGAAATAATTTACGGGCAATTTGCGGGTAATTGACGTTGAAAAATATATTCTCCTCCTAAGAGGGCTCCCTTCACACTTCCTTATTCTTCACTACCGACTCATAGTAAGCCACGTAGTCGTCCTTCTGGTCGCTTGCCATCCAGGCCATAGCTGAGCGAGGGTGGTCATTCTGCGAACCGGTGATCATGTATGGGATGAAGTAGCCCCAGTCGATCTCCTTCTGCAATGGATGAACATGATCCTGGATGCACTTGAGGATAGGCTCGAGCTTGTACTTAGGATTCTTGAGGAACGAGATGAGCAGCTCCATAGGGCAGTTGCCTGCACCGCGACCAATGCCGAGCATCGTAGCATCGAGCATGTTGGCACCGCTGCGTATGCACTCGATAGTGTTGGCGAATGCCAACTGAGTGTTGTTGTGACCATGGAAACCGATAGTCTTGCCAGGCAAAGCATCGATGTACTTGCTTACAAGGCCGTGGATATCCTCCGAATAGAGGCTTCCGAAACTGTCGACGAGGTAGAAGGTACCAACGCGCGAGTTGGCTACATCCTCAAGCACCTGGTCGAGCACGCGCTCCCCAACCTTCGATACAGCCATGAGGTTGATCGTAGCCTCATAGCCCTTGTCCATCACGTGGTGAGCCAATTCGATAGCCTTGTCAATCTGATAGTCGTAGCAAGCCACGCGGAACAGGTCGACCACGCTCTCGTCCTTAGGACGGATGTCATCAAACTTGATGCGGCCTATGTCGGCCATAACCGAAAGCTTGGTGTTGGTATTGTTGTCGCCTACTATCTCGCGGAGCTCATCCTCAGCACAGAACTTCCACGGACCGTACTCAGAGCGTGGGAACTGGTCCTCACTGCTTATGTAGCCGATCTCCATATAGTCCACCCCTGCCTCTACGCACGAGTTGTATACGCCCTTCACAAAGTCCTTGCTGAACTGCCATTTATTCATCAACCCACCATCGCGAACGGTGCAGTCGAGAATCTTGATTTCTTTTCTAAACATATTATATATTTTTGATTTTCTTTTCTTCATCGATGAAGTATTGTATCAGATTGTCATACATCCGTTCCACCACGTCGGCATTCAGCCCGCACTCCTCAGCCCATCGGCGTCGGCATTCCAGCACCGCCCTTCTGCGTTCAGGCGCCTCAATGCTTCCTGGAGTGCTGTCCTTATACTTCACCACCTCCTTCACGTACTGGAAACGCTGGCTTAGCAGGTCGATTATCACGTGGTCGATACGGTCAATCTCGTTGCGCACCTCTGCTATGTTAGTACATTCCGAAGGCTTCTTGCTGTTTATGTTAAGCATCAATTGTTGTTCTACTTTTGTTGTTTGTAAATGAAATGGGTTGCAAATATACCACATTTTTTTCACACTACCCTCATTTTGTCACAGAAACTGGCAAAAAAGCGTGATATTGTTATGTTTCCTATCCATACTACCGCCCGCCGCTCGCTGTTCTGCCACCGCCGACGGTTATCCTACCATTAACACTTACAATGGCAATCCCATCTTTCGCATCCCTACAACACCTACCTTTGCAGCGTCTAGACAAAAAAGAGCCCCCTCCCGACCTCCCTCCATAGGGGAGGAGAAGAGAACTCATAAACTTAAGAACTTAAAAACTCAAAAACAATGTCAATTATGGAAAAGTTCAAATGTGACGTCTGTGGTTGGGAATACGATCCTGCCAGAGGCGATGCGAAAGCAGGCATCAAGCCAGGTACCCCATTCGAGGACCTGCCATCCGACTACACTTGTCCTCAATGTGGAGCCGACAAGGGTTCATTCTCAAAATGTAAGGCAGGCATGAAGTGCAAATAGTCCTTGCAAGCATTCACTCATCTCCTTGCAGGGGAATCGGTCAACTCCTTGCAAGGAGTAATCCATTTCCTTGCAAGGAGATTTAATATCCGATAGTCGGGATGACGTGACTCGAACACGCGACTCCTACGTCCCGAACGTAGTGCGCTACCAACTGCGCTACACCCCGCTGCTTTCCTTGAAAGTCAACAACTTAGCAATTTTAAGTCTATTTTTCGACCTCAAATTGGTGGAACATTGGTGGAACATTTTGAAATGACACCCTATTTTATCCTCCACAATATCATTAACTTTCAAGAGCACTTTTGCTAAAGAAATGGACTATCATCGCTACCGCCCACACTTTTTGCAGATGCAAAGTTACTATTTTTTCTTGAATTACACAAAATTCACATTGATTATATTTGTCATCTACCAATAAAACCTCATTTTTCAACTACTTTGATTTCCATCTCAACAGACTTTCTTTTTGTATATTGCGGCAAATGAAACAATGATTCATTAGTGTTCCTTACATTATTTGACAAGTACAACTATTCAAATAGTCCCATAATCTTTGCGTTACCTTCCTCAATAGTCTTGATAAAATCAGATTTAACATCAGCCTGCATTGGAGATCTTTTTACTAATTCTAGAATATTATCAAGTTGCTTCTTCCGTTCTCTCTTCATTCTGTTTGTTTCCTCATTTTGTGCTCTACCCATAGACTTGAGAAGACAACTAAGGAATTTACCTACAGCATTGAAAAGAGTAACTAAATTATGTGCATTTTTTAGGTTCTCCAGAAGTTTAATATCGTCAAGAGTACTTAATATCGCAGGTACGTCATTTACATGTGCTAATATATTTCTTTCAGGTTCTTTTTTACAGATGCTTTCAAATTTGTTGCTAAATTCGGTTGATTCCCTCATCAGTACTTCATCATCCTCTGGTATCATAGCATGAATGCTTGTCCACAGACTCTTTTCATTTTGTCCCTTGTCGAATCCGTAGAAATGCTCTAATGCTGAATCTTTTGTAATATAGATTCTTGAAAGGAAAAATTCCTTCTCGAATGGAGTCTCTGCAATGATATAATTTCTTAGTGCACAAGCTAATTCTCCACCCATGAAATAGATCAGCATCTGTGCAGAAGCCAACTCTTGAAAATCTCCTACAATTTTTGGTGGGTTTTTCATTTGTGTAACTTCTAACAAATACTCTGCAACCTTCTTAAACCGTTTCTTCTGTGAATAGAAACCATCAATATTCTTGGAAGCCTGTTCAATAAATTTTTCTAGTATCGGAACAAAATCCTCTTGTTTATTTAGACGTTCAGCTACCAGAGATACAACTTCAGAGACTATTGATTTTTCACACCTGTTGTAATTGCTGTTAATTAATGATTTTGTTAATAAACTATTGATTGTTAGTTTTAGGTGCAAAACAAACTTTCGTATGCGTTCTGTCAATGCTAGGAATGGATTACATACAGATTTTGTCATTTCCTCTATGTTGACAGATATTGTAAGATTGTAAACGAACTCTATATCCTTATTGTAATGATATGTGATGTCCCTTAATTCCTTATTCTTTAATTTTGACTCGCTGAAATCTAACAAATCATTAGTGATCGTTTCTAATTCTATATTGAACTGTGAAAGATTTAATTCCGTTAGCCTTTGCTGTAGTTTCTTAATAAATGCCTTGTTCTGATTGCGCACTTTTGTATCTTTGAAATAATATAAGGACTTATAGCACTCCTGGATATTCGCATAAATGAGCTTCGTGTAATATAGGTTCTCAAATTGAGAACTGCAACAAAGGGCAGCCCTTAACGTTGCACACAAGTCAATTGCCGAATAGTTTATTACTAAAAGAATCTCATCGCAAAGATCTAATATCTGAAACAATGGTTTACTTTGAGGATTTGAATTTTTCTCATTTGTCCGATAATGTTCTAACGCCCAATCTTGTTCATCAAGAGCAGGTCGGACATCATTGATCGTAGCTCCTAAAGCCTCATAGAGATTACGGAAAGAAGGTGCATTATAAATTGGATTGAGCTTCGACATTATATTGTATATTTGTTAATGAGTTATTTATGTTTGTTCATCCGATTTGCAGTCTTCATCCTCTGGAATCAGTGCTTTCTAGCCTTCCTCTGGTGGCAACAGTTCCTTCAGTTTGTTGAGAGTTGTCTTGTAGGTTGCAACGCCCATTGGCTTGAGATAATCCTGAAGGACATACTCAACGTATGCTTTGTTTGCCTTCTTGCACAGGATGAGACCTACTGATGGATTCTCGTCAAGTAATCACAATTCGGTAGTCCCGACTACCGAATTAGGTATTTCAATTTTGGCAGTCACAACTGCCAAATTAAATTCTTCGTTAGCCTGCAATTCGCTAATCCGGATTAGTGAATTATCCATATTTTTATTCTCATGACTATTGAGGGTGTATCAAGAGCATTATGACTTTTGATACACTCTCGTCTCATTTGGTCTATTGATTGTTACTATAGCTTGTTTATCAAAACCTTTATTTCAAGTAGTTTGTTATCGATATTGTTGAGCATAGTAAGAATAAGAGATGTACGCTCTGCCGAATAATCGGCAATATTATCCGTTATTTCAATATCTTTTGGTTCAGATTCGCTCGCATTTGTTTGTGTTAGAAGGTTTCTTAACTCTTTAAGATAAACTTTAAGTTGTTCATCGTTTTTGTTTAGTTCTGCATGGATTTTTCCATGAGAGTTTTCTAAGATATACTTAAAAATGCTTTTCTTTCGAGTTCTAATTCGATGTTCGAAACTGACAACTTTTTTGTAATCAATTTGTTGCCCGTTGCTGTTTTGGAATGTATTATCTAATTCTTCAAGAATTCCTTCTATTACTCCAATTTTAGCAAGGTACATATCTTTCTCTATCCTTTTATCTTGAACTTCTTTTTCTAAAATCCATGCTATATAGATGCCCATGATAATGGTAACTATAAGGGTAATAACATCTACTATATTGAATGTGAGTTCAAGAGTACATTCCAACACTTGCCATTTATTTCCTATAATCCAACCAATAGCAAGAATTATGATTCCAAGGACTATTTCAGCGGTTGTTCTTTTGCTCATAGGCTTCTTTGAGATATTGGTTGATTTCTTCTATATACTCTTCATCTTCTTGCGATACAAGTTCTAATGTTTCGAGTATTGTACTATATGCTATGTTATCTATGCGAATTAAACCGCCAAAAGCTTCTTCCAAAAAGGAAGTCCCCAAACCAGCAGTTCCATCTAATATCACACACAATTTTTCATTAGAATCTATTGCTTCTTTCAACTTAGGGAGAAGAACTTGTGTCCTGAACTCCTGTCCAGAATGATCACCTTCCTTGGGAAATCTTGCGCCAGGAATGCGACTAAAGTCTTTTGCTATTGATATTGTTATCATACGTTATTTAAATGTTTGTTGTTTTCATTAAGTTCCCAATATATATATGTTCCTACGAATTGATTTTTGAGGGTTTTATATATATTGTTTTTACAATCAGCAAGTGCATCATTTGTAATTATTACTAAATTTGATATTTGATTATCACTAAAAGCCTTATATACTCCTGGTAATCCTTTACCTCTATAGTAGTTACCTGTTGCTGTTTTATGAATACTTCCATCAAGAAGCAACCGCAAGAAGTCGCCATTATTTTGAGGTTTAAGGATATTGAATATTCGTGATAAGTATTTCCAGAATTTACCTTTTTCGTTCTTATTGATACTTTCAATAATTCCGACTCCGTAGTCAATAAACGAAAAACATGCTTTGTTTTTTTCTTTATTATATGAGACAGTAGTGTACCAGTGATGCTCATTTGGACCATTTAACGATGCGTGGTTGTTGGTGTTCTGCATCAATTCAAGGTATGTTCTTTGTACACCTGTACATCTTTTAGGTTCCCCCCATATCATTTTTGAAACAGTTGATATTAAACGATCTGACAAGTCAGAGTCAACCGTTTTATTTGCATGAGTAAAGATACCTTTATGACCTCGAATGGTTATTTGATCTCCACGCGTCTCATATAAGTGCTCAAAGAATCCAGAATTCAGCAGTGACATCCTTGCGCTATATTTTTTAGGATGATCACCATTGAAATCCACCATTTGGTTCTTAAATTTAATCATGATTGAAAGTAAAACAATAATCGCTCCACTTGCAATCTTATCTACATTTTTAAGTACAACGAATACCTTTTCTCTCTTTTGCAAAGAGTGTTCCAGTGTACTTATAAACTCCAAAGTACCTTCTGGATTTTCTATCATTGATAGACACTTAGGAGCTTCTATATGCTTATAATTATGATATGCGCGTTCTATTTGTTTGGCTTGTTTCTCAATACTTAATCTTCTGCGGATTTCTTCTTTTGAGAGACCTTGCAACATACGCCTTTTCACTCTCTTGTTTTTTAGAGAGCGGACTTTCAGTCGGAATGATTTTCTAGCAATATTTGAAATTACTCTTTTTTGCTTTGCTGTTAATTTCTTCATTCTTATTTGTCGTAGCCAAAATTATACCATGCCTTCATAACGAGACGTTTGGTGCGGTATTCACCGTACTGGCGTATCTCGTTGTCCTTCAGCACTCGGAAGGTTTCGTTGATGCAACCTTCACCACACACATCTTCTGGGTCGAGGATGTATCGTAACTCTTCTGTTGTCAAGCCGTAGAGGTGAGCGAAGATAGCATCAAGTTCTGCCTGCCATACTGCACGCTGATCTGGATTGTAGATGAAAGGTTCTTTCTCACGGAGCTGTGGAATAACAATTTGTTGCTCTGAAGAGAGTTCTTGGTACAACTCTTCTGCCCATTCATCAAGGTCATGATTAAAATAGCACAGTTTAATTACACGTTTAACAATCTCCCATGACATTGTCGATGATATTTGCTCTTTTTTGAGGACGGGGAATTGCTTGACAAAGAAGGTACTCATATTTATACCTCCGAGTTTCTGCCTAACCACAAAATCAAATGTCAGTGATGAAAGCATTCCTTGAAGAATTGCAATATCATATGTACTTCTTTCGCTATACATTAAGGTTATACTATTTCCTGAACATGATTTTCTTGGCATAATTGAAGAAATAAATGTTCTACTATCTACACTTCTTGTAATTACACGAAAACCGAAGAACCAATTATGATTCCATTTCCATAAAACTTTCCCCTTAGAATTCTTCTTGATTAATTTTCCTTCTACAACATCTTTGTCAACCCAGTACCATGATACAATAGACGATTGGGGATCTTTATACTCATTTTCTGTAGGGGAAGGTATAGCATTAGGCCTTCTATCACTAATAGGCCAGGTACCGAAATGATGATTGTACAAATAAATCATCTTTCCCTCGTACAATGGAACAAAGAATTGTTTACCCTTAAAGAAAACCCCATCCTTAAACTCATAGCCATTTTCAATTAATTGCTTGTATGTTCTAAAATAACCAGAATCATTGGTCATATGGTACATACTTGATGTCCGATATTCCCATGGATTCTCTTCAGTAATCTCGTTTTGTAAGATTTGAGAATTCTGATATATTTTCTTTGTAATTCTTGCGTCTCGTTCAGTTCTGAATGTTGGGCATGTAGTAGTATTTGGATTTAATTTGGCTATTTCGGTAGTTTTTATTCTATATATTCGATTGGGATCTGAGAGATGATCAATTCTTGTTAAATAAAAACCACACGATACATCACGAGGCAATAATGACTTATTAGCTGCAGTTAGCAAACAGAACTTGAACATACGGTGTATATCAAACAGTCCTTCTCTATTCTCAAAATCAAATAAAGATACAAGACGATTTTCTTTTACCAGTTTGGCAAAAAAATCTTTATTTGAATCATTTGTGGCAATACCTGTAGGAATGACCATACCCCATGAATCTTTTGAAAACTCTGCGCATAGTTCAGCAAATAACAAGTATAAATCAACATCACGGATTTCTGCACAATTAAACCTTCCACAGAAACGTACGAAGTTACTGTAGAAACCATTTTCAATCAAATCCTCACAATAAGATTTAAATAACTCGCTATCTTCAGTTTGAAGATTGTCTATCATTTTTTTTCTTTTTGAGGCGGGTGATGCATTTGCTATATCTGTACGACCATGTTTTGCAAACCATTCTTCATCCTCAATTTTTATTTTATCCCATGGTGGATTTCCACACATAACGTCAAATCCTCCATCATAAGCAAATACGTCAGGAAATTCAATGCACCAATGGAAAAAACCAAATTTTTTGGACATTCTTGATACTTCATGTTTGAAAGAAGCTTCTATTGGTTTATAATCAATTGTCGGATTGGTAGTTTGTTTGATTTCTTCGAGAGCTTGATATACGGTTCTTGTGTATGGAATAGACCGGCTTATCTTAGAAATTCCTTCTACACTAAATGTCAAATCTGTTAACTTAAATTGTTTGTAAAATGCATACGTGTAAATATCACATGCTCTTCTTAAACATTTAACTCTTGGTGAAATCATTAATGATTCCCAGCGATTTTGCTTTTGTCTTGACTCTTCCAGATTGTCTTCTGGCATTAATGAGATTTCTTTAACTAATTCTGCTAGACCAATTTGCTCTTCGCTGATTCCATACATTACATTTTCATTGTCAAATAAAGACATTTGGACGCCTGCAATTTGCGCATCTTTTAGCATCTTAACATCTTTAAGTGCTTCTGCGTTTAAATTCTTGATAGCCTTTAGCGACTCTTTGCTATCTGCAGAAAATGCCTCGTTTGGAACTCCGTCAAGAAGCATGTCAAGATCTGTTACACCAACTACGGAGTTACCGCAACGAATATGATGGTCAAGGAATGACAGAGGCTTGCCAGCACAATAACCTTCAATCCAAAGCACCACCTTACACAGTTCTACAGCATCAGGATTGTAATCGACTGCATAGACACACTTCTGAATAACGTCACGAAGAGCCTCACGGTAATCAAGTGATGCAGGATTATCTTCACCGGTGCGGATGGTGCAGACATACCATGCAATAGTACGAGCCATAGCAAGAACGATATGACCAGAACCACTGGCAGCATCGCACACCTTCATGTTAAGGAGAGTTTTAACCTTCTCTTCCTTAGTGGCGCATGAAGCTATCTTCTCTTCAACAACAGGGATGAGGGTTGTCTTGATAAGACTCTGAACGAGGTCAGGACGAGTGTAGTAACTACTCGTACTCTGGCGATCGAGACCACCAACAAAGCCGAAGTCCCAGTTAGGCGCTTCCATTCCCTTTGTTATGAATGGACGCTTCTCCAATATTCCCTCATAGACAGAACCAAACTCCTCAACGTCGAGAGAGGAATAATTTATCTTCACTCTCTGTCCTTTTTCATCAGTAAACTCGTTGAGGGCAGCAAAGGCTGTAAGCAGAGAATCGTTGCTGATTCTGCAATCCTTAAGATAGTGAAGCGTATCACTATCGAACAGTACACCTCCAAGAGGCTTGATGCCAAGCGGTTCACCAAACTTTTCATTCTCAAAAAGTCGGAAAGTGTCCATCAATCCCTGCCAAAGGTCGAAATAATGACGTTGGCGAAGATACATGAGCTCACTCTTCTTGCGAAGACGGGTAGCGGCATAGTACTGTTTATATATTTCCTGAAGTTTGCACAGACGTTTATAGTCCTCATGCTCAGGAGCAGGAATCTGATATACGAGTCCTCTTTCTTCAATGATGAAAAGGAATAGGAGTCGGTAGATGAAGTGTATCAGTTCTTTGTTAAGTTCTACAGCGGAGAATCTTCCGTCAAGTAAAGCATTGCGTAATGCTTCATTTCCTTCACCATTACCCCTTACAGCTGCACGACCGATTGTTTCCATGGTACGCTGGACAGCCATAGAAAGACCGTTGCGAATACGGTTGCCACTCTCGATGCTCATGTTGAAGTAACGTTCCATGATGCACTGTTCGTCACCGCTGACACGGAAACGAGTAGCATGGAGCAGTCGGAACATAAGGCAGAACTCCGTATATTTGTCCTCTTCAAGCATACGCTGGAGGTCAAACTCAATGTATGTCAACTTGACCAACTGTCCGGTATTGCGAAGAATACGCAGTACGCGACCATTTGCAACAATGCCATAGACATTCTCAGTGTTGTTGAGATACTCCAGCATAGTTGCATGAGGTGACTTCTTACGCATAGCACCTTTGGCACGATAATCCAGAGAACACTTGTCAAGGGTGTCTATATCAGCATCACCAGTCTTATCCCCGATAACGATGATAGGCAGATTCTTCAAATCCTGGCAGATATGAGAAATCTCAAATGAAGAGCCATTAACTAGTGTGCTTGAGGTTTGGCGTGTCAGTTCATAGCCAAGGCAAGAGAACAGGCGTTCCATCAGTTCACGAGAACGTCTGGTACCATAAGGATCGCCAGCAGCGCTACGCTCATTGAAGAACTTCCAATCGTTGCGGAAACTACTCCAAACATAGTCAATAGTATGCTGTACAGGAGCATCAAGACCAAAGTCCTGCTCGCTGTTACCCTTCAAGGTGTTGTCCGTCTCTATGCTGTGCAGTATGTCATCAGAGAGGAAATGATCGTATATATGTATGCTTGTATATTCCATAGGGATTTATTTGGTGGAGTTGTCGGAAAGCTCGGAATTATCCTTTGTTGACGTTTCCGTTTCGTTTTCAATTTCCTCGATAGTAGGAATGCTGGAGCGTATAGAGTCTGCAATTCTTTGCGTTTCATACTCACTGACTCCAAGAGGCTGAGTCATTCCACGAAGAGTATATCTTACTTTCTTCTCGCTCTTTGTACGACACAAGAGCAGACCGATTGAAGGATTGTCTTCAGGAGTCTTGATGAAATCATCAATAAGTGAAACGTAATAGTTGAGTTTGCTGACATATTCAGGTTTGAACTCTGTTGTCTTGAGTTCTATACCTACATAACGATGTTGCTTCAGATGATACATCAGCAAGTCAATGATTGCTTCATCATCCTCAGGGTCGAGATGCACCTGATGCCCTACGTATGCAAAACCACGTCCCATCTCAGTAAGGAATTCAGTGATTTTCCTTACAAGTTGGTTTTCAAAATCAGTCTCACGCTTTACCGTGGACATATCTACAAAACCGAGATTGTAAGGGTCTTTGAACATCTGGACCACGAGGTCAGAGTCAGGAGCGGGTAAAGTCGTATGGAAATTGTTAATGGCTGTGCCCTGTCTGTGATAGAGATCGCTGTCAACCTGCAAGAGCATTATATCCCTTGACCAACCTTCCTGCGCAGTCTTTATGATGTAGAAAGCCCGTTCATCATCAGACAGATTCTTTGACAACAAGGAAATATGATGATACCATGTTATTTGTGCTAATGGCAGTTGCATGAACTGTTCTCCAGCTTTCTCCAGAAGAGCAGGCATATTTGCAGATGCCTGTGGTAATTCGGCAAGCGTGGCTTGCCAAATTGACTTGTCTCGTATTTTGGCAAGTGGCACTTGCCAAAATGGGAAATCGGGATAAGACTCCGCAAAGCGCTTCATACTGCGCAGGTTACGTTCAGAATAGCCACTATCATTGCCAAACTCTCTAATCAAATCCTCTGACAGCATCTTTATGACACCAGTCCCCCATCCCTGCTCTTCTTGTTTGCGTATAATCTCTCTTCCCAAAGAGAAGTAATGAGCCAGATTAGAGGCATTAAGCTGCATGACGGCTTTCATCCTCATCTTGCGTATGCTCAGGATGATTTCATTGCGCCATTCTTTATATGTATTTACTGATATTTCTTTCATTTGGATTAACCGATTTTGGGGATGAATACGTATGCAGCTATGACATCCATAGGCAGTACAGGTTCTACGACCTGGTACTCAGATGCTTTCAAGTATGTGCGATACTTAGTGAATGCTTCCACCAAGTGTGACGCACGTTCCATAGCTATGTCATCAGTGTGAAGTCGAAGAGTTGCTTCGTCGTTTGCCCATTCCGTTGCACGAGTAAGAATGTTCTTCTGAGCTGCAATATCTACACTGCCAGAAGCCTGTGCGTTAAGAAACAGTTCGCGTGATTCTTCCTGTGAGAGAAAATCGTGATCTTCGATTTTTCCACGATAACCTATGAATATCATTTCTTCTCCAACAAGTTCGCGTTCAGTGATTTTTTTATCCCTGATAACACTACGGACACGCATAAGAAGGATTGACGTTCTCTTCTTTACTTCTGATGTTTCCATCACCATAGCACGGCAAGCAGCCAAATCACCGCCATTGATAGAGTCATTTACAACTCCTCGTGACAGATCTTCTACGAAGGTATGGTTACGACCAATATACATGTAGTGCTTTGGTGTAGGTGAGGCAAAGGATATGCGCACAAGTCCTTTGCTGTTCGCTACATCCTTGAAATAATGCCTTAGTCCTGCAGGAAGGTCAAGCAATTGGAAACTATAGCATAACGGTGCATCATGCTTTACGTTTACCTCGGCATTCTCCAACTGAGAAATAACGAAACGGCATGTATCATCAACTCCACCAATGACATTTCTTGCTTCATTAAGTGTCGTTGTGAGACGAGTAGGATCCATCTGCCTTGTGTTGTGGGCAAAATAGGTATGAGAAAGTTTCTCGTTCTCAACCATCTTCTTCAACTGAATCTCACGTTCTTCCTCCTGCTGCCGCAACCATTCCGTATCATTGTCAAACAGGGATAGCTGCATGTAGTCAGATTGTGTAGGAGCCTTAGCATCGAAGATTCGCTGCATAATGGTTTCCATGAGGGTTTCATCATTATCAGCGATAGGCAGATATACACCAAGACGCTTACGGATTTCCTCTTGTTTCTTGTAAAGGATATTGAGGACTATATCGTCAACAGGATTGTTCTTTGCATGAAGTGTAGAGATAAGCACCTCATTGGCAGTCTGACCGAAACGGTCAATACGTCCATTACGTTGCTCCATACGGTTAGGGTTCCAAGGGAGATCATAATGGATAACCGCCTCGAATCCTTGCTGAAGGTTGACTCCTTCTGAAAGGCAGTCTGTACAAACGAGTACATGACGTTCTTCCTTTGCAAGAATATCAATCTTCATCTTGCGCTCTTCGTCAGACAAGCGGCTCGTAATAGTGTCAACGACAACTTTCTTAAGTTTCTTGTCTTTAGAGAGTTGTTCTGCAATATACTTTCCAACATATTCAGCTGTTTGGATATACTGACAGAACACAATAGGGTTCATGCCACTGTTGAGAGAAGCTTTTACCACATTGAAAGCCTGTTTGACTTTCTCGTCAGTATCGGTTTCCTTGATATGTTCAAGAGTACGAATAAACTCCTTGAACTTCTGTTTGTCATCAGCAGCAACCTTCTCCAGAGCATCAGGCATGACATCGTCAGAGTTAAGCAAGTCCTTCAGGTGGTCATTGAAAGAATATACCTTATCTGTAGTATCATCTGTTTCTGAATCAGAAGAATCGGATGCCTTGTCTATTTTGTTCTGCAACATACTGATACCTGCATCAGGACTCGACATTACACCTCGCATGAGAGCGAGGAGATCCCAATAGATATAGCGTTGCTTGCGCTTATCTTCACCTTTTACGAGTTCAAGACCACTCTTGATGTACTTGATAATACTTCCAAGGAGATTGTGATATTCAGGCTTATATGAGTATTCATCACCATCAATCATAACACGCTCAGGGAAAACAACTTCATTTCCGAGATATTGCTTGATGTCTGCACGGCGACGCTGCACAAAGTATTGTGAAAGTTCCTCACGCTCCTTTGCTGTTTCAAGGCTGTAGTGCTCAAACTTAGGATTAAGCAGTCCTATGAGTGACTGAAATTCCTCAGTCTGACCACTATGAGGGGTAGCAGTAAGGAGCACCATCTGCTGACTAGGTTTCTCTGATAGGTCTTTGAGAAGTCGATAACGCTGTTGTTGATATTTCGTTCCACCTGCAGGTCTTGCACAAGTATGTGCTTCATCAACAATAACAAAGTCGGGGCAATGGTCGAGGAATATATTGCGACGATTGTCCTGTTTGATATAGTCTATTGATATTACCTGGAATGGAATATCTCGGAATATGTTCTGGTCGGCACGAAGTTTCTTCTCCAATCTGCTGACTGTAGAAGATCGAATGATCTCTGCATCAAGTCCGAACTTATCTTTTATTTCATTCTGCCATTGCTCACAAAGATGCGGAAGACAGACAACTGCAAAGCGGTTAATCTCTCCACGGTCAAGAAGTTCTTTGGCAATAAGAAGTGATTCCAATGTCTTGCCAATACCTACGTCATCAGAGATAAGCAAGCGTATTTTCTCTTGCTTAAGGGCAAGAATGAGAGGAACCATCTGATATGGGCGCGGTTCAAACGAGAGTCTGCCAAGGCACTGGAATGGTCCGGCTATGTCACGGAATGACAGGCGGCAAGCATTGTAAAGTATCTGTGCAGCAGACTTATAGCTATACTTGTTTATATCGTCAACGGATGGACGGCGGAAATTATAAGACTTTATATCAAGGTTATCACCATAAAGGGGACGAAAAAGACCAATGGTCTCTGCATCTGTTCCTCCCAAAGGCTTGATGACAAGAAGTTCGTCGTTCTCGGATTGATGTACAACCCAAGGACGATTACGAAATTCTACGAGTGTGCCGGTTTTGAAATCCATATTTGCTAATTAGTTTACCGGAGTGAATATATCAGGGTGACTGTTGATGAACTCTTCAAGAGGTGTTGCGTAATGCCAGGCAAGTACAACGAAACCTGCATCTTCGAGAACTTCACGTTTGTGGCGGTCATCTTCTTGAACTTCTGGGCGGTCATGTGGAGTGCCATCACAGAATATGACAATGCGATTGCCATACATAAAGTCTGGCTGTACATAGTATTCGTCAGGGAACATCGGTTGCGCCTTGTCTGGAAGACGTAAACGATGATCATGAAGATACTTTAAGAACTCATATTCTGTCGAACTGTTGTGGTCACGCTCTGCTTCAAGAATACGATACTGCTCATCATAGCTTGTCTCAACACCTGCATGATGTACCTCTACGGTAGCCTGTTGCATTATCTTCAATGCAGAGTATATCTTGCGAATATCTATCTCCGGATGGAAAGGTTGATTATAGTAATTGAGCAAATTACTGTAGTCTGCCGGAGTCAGACTATTCAGTTCATCTGGCGTAAGATCTTTCTTCTTACCAAAGCATATCTCATAAGCTCTTGCAACGACCTCACGGTATGAGTCTGGCTCCTTAACTAGTCTGTCAAGTACACCAAGTGAACCTTCTGCATTCTCATAGATGAATACATTCGGAACATTACCTTCACCCATAACATCTGCACCGATTTCACTTCCTTCTACTTGGAATACATCCTCTATAGCTTGCTTGAAAGCATACAAGAATGTGCGAACAGCTCCCTTATCTTGTAAGAGGAGAGCTTGCAATGGCTGAATATAGATTGCATTGGCAGTAGTTTCAGTAAACAGTTTGACGAATTTTACATTTTCTGCTTTTTCTGAATGTTGTTCTTGTTCGGTTCGAATCTTCGCCAAATCATTATTACTTATCCAAATTCCTGTTTTTGTGTCAAAAGCAAAACCATTGCTGCTATCATCATTGCGTGATTCGAGGATGTAAGTAATACGGCATGATGGAATATAGCGTATGTTTGCAAGATGCTGACCGTTACTCTTCAGTTCCATCTCATGAATGGTACGAGGGTCATCACTGGAGAAGAAGGTCTTTGTCTGATAGTATTTGCGATTACGCTCTTCTTCCTGACAAGTGATCTTCTCCCGTTCTGTAGCAACCATGTCTTGCGCCTGTATGCAAGTTCCCGGAATCAGTTTAGCCAAGCCATCAAGGGATTCTCCTGTTATTATGTCAGTATGGTGTTCGCTACTCTCCTGATCCTTATAGACGACACCAGTCTTCGGATTGTAGAAGAATTTGTGGCTAAGAGGATCTTGGGTAAGTAACATACGGCTGATACGGAACTTTCCTCCATTGTTGTATATAATGTTCTGCGGTCCAAACTCACTTAAGGCAAGTGACTTTGGACGGCTGAGAAACTCAACGGCATCACTCTTATACTGGAGCATGGCACGCTGAGGGAGTTTTGTAAAGTTGTAACCTGGAAGGAATCCTTCACTGGCAAGGTAACGATAAGGGTAGAACTCATTTTCTTCCCTGTTCTTACCTTGATTTACTCCAAGAAGCATGTCACGCTGATTCTCACCACGAGCCTGACGCATGTGTGCATCACGCTTCTCCTGAGAACTTTCACCGTATGTACGATCATTGATGATACGGCTTGCTTCCTCTATCTGAGTCTGAGCTTGCTTATAAAGGGCACGCCAACGGTCAAGTGAATGGTCAAAATCATTTTCATATGAATTTAGGATGTTATCTATCCATGTATCTGTAAACCAACGAGGAGATTCTGACTCCATCCTTTCAGAAAGGAAGGTATCTGACATTACCTTCTTGAAAACATCTTTGATTTCTTGCTTACGTTCTACTGATAGTCTAAGATGAATACGAACTTCGTCAAGCAACGTGATATTGTTGATGTCACTGTAGTCAACAAGTTTTGATACACCATCAGACAGTTGAGGGATTGGGCAGAGTGACAAGATGGTTGAATGAAGGTGTGTGCGGAACAGTTCTTCATTTACCAATTCCATACGTGGTGCCTTTACTTCACCCTTAACCATCTTCTCTGGATTGTGAAGATAGAAATTCTCGTGTGAGTTACGAGGACGGCAATATGTATAGACAAGTGCTGCCTGACCACTACGTCCAGCACGACCTGCACGCTGTGTATAGTTGGCAGGAGTTGGTGGTACGTTACGCATACCTACAACTGACAAATCCTTTATATCAATACCAAGCTCCATTGTAGGGGAACAGTATAAAACAGGGAACTTTCCTTCGCGGAACTCCTGTTCACGCAATTCACGTTCTTCCTTTTGTACTTGACCTGTATGGTCTTTCGCTTCAAGATTAACAGAGCCAAGAGGTATGTTCTGGTAGAAATTCTGGAAGTATCGGTTTGGATGATAGACAAGTTGATCGTATTCAGCGAGTACCCTGATACGAGTCATATCACGACGTTGAGTCTCTTTGTCACCAGCTTCCCATAATACAGAACCATAGTCTAACTGATAAGTCCCGTCACCATTGTCAATGATATAGTTCTCCAAGACATGGAAGAGTCGCTTCATGTAATCAATGTATGCTTCTTCACTGCCAAGAGGAATGTTTACGTTATGCTTGTTGAGGTAATCTTTTACAAATGTTGCGAGTTTACTCCTATAGCCACCGCTTTCAAGGTTGAAATCGTTTCTGCGACGTGGCTTGACAAGGAAAAGTTCATGATAAGTGTCTATCCTGTCGTTTTCATCAAGAGTCCAAGGTTTCTTGAGATTATCACGAATAGCCTTCATTGTATCTTTTACTTCTCCTTCCTTTCGGTCTGGTGTATAGATACAAAGTTTGTGACGGAAGAAGTCAAGAATCTGAATAATGAATTCTTCTTTTTCTTCGTCATTGAGTCCTTCTAATTCTTCAACATCGTAAAGACGGTCAGAATCATTGTCGCCAGTTATCTCGTCATGAAGATATTTATAGTTGATGTTCAGAAGAGCGCAATCTTCAAGGTTTGGCATTATGACCGTCCAGTTTCCAGCAAGATCATCAAAGATAATAGTGGAAAGATACTTCACCATAATATCTTTGATGTCGTCTGCACGTCTTCCCTTTACCTCACGCTGAGAGTATTCAGCAAATGGAAGATGAAGATTTTCAAAAACGAGACGGGCTATCTTTGTGCTATCAATAGGTTCTGTCGTATCTTTGAGTGCATTCCATATAGCTGAACGTATCTTTCCTATGCGGATAAAGTCATTGAAATGACCTGCTTGTAGCGCTGCATCCTGTCGGGCATCAACAAACGTCATTACCTTACGGTCTTTCTCTTCGACACCCATCTGTTGCATGAGTATGATGTCTTCGTATGACAAGACCGTTGTTGCAGTACTTCTACCTTCACCGCCAATCTTTGCAAGTTTTGACCATTCTGATTGTTTACCTTTGAATACAGCAAGGGATGTAGGATCAAACTTTAGCGGTGATGGAACATATACTGCCTCAAAGTATTCGTAACCCTCAAAGACAGACTCAAAAGAATATGAACCATCTGTACGGACAAATATTTTACGAGGCAGACGCTCCTGATAGTTCTTCTTAAGTTTACGTTCGCCTTTTCTGTTTACAGTGAACCATTCTTCCGGTAATTCCTCAGAGTTCTCATCAAACATATAGTCATCTGCAGTCTCATTCTCATGTGGAAGAATAATGTAACCGCTATTCACGTCACCTTCATCCTCAGTCACAACACGCCCATCAAAACTACGTGGTACGAGTCTTTGAGCTCCAGTTTCAAGACTTATTACATAGAACTCATGACCGCTAAGACGGCTAAAGACAAGAGGATAGTACATAATCTTAATGTCGCCATGTGACAAATCCTCGCAGTAAAGTTTCTCTTCTACTGTGATACGACGATTTGTCGTACTTCCTATTGTTGCATATACATTACCGGTCTGAGGGATAAACTGATGTACCTTGTATGGAAGGATATGCGTACCCTTCCCTATGTTGATTCTGTTACACCAATCAAGAACTTCGAGAATATGATTCTGGCACTTAGTTATCTCAATGCCAATCTTGACACTGAGCTTGCCTGCCATATCTTCTATCGTTATAGGATTGCCACGGAAGTACTTATGCTCCTTTCTTACATAGTTAAGGGCAATTTCTTGTTCTATCCATATAGCAGTAGGATATGACACCGCCATATTCTCGTCAATATCCAAAGGTACACCAGTGTTTATTGCATTCCTAAGTTCTGCATCAGAAGGTTCGTCTTCTTTCAGACCTATGCTGAGGGTTTCATCAATAACTTGATCTTTGGTGTATGTACTGCCAAATATACATGAAGCAACCTCTGCAACCTTTTCTTTCTGTTGTCCATAAGTCATGGTCTCATCTGCAACCATTGTAGCAGATGTACCAAAGCAAAGTACTTTGCCAGCAGCCTGAGCTTTGATACGACGAATAAGGAATGAAACGTCACTTCCTTGCATTCCACGATACGTATGCAATTCATCAAACACAAGGAAATGGAGATTTTCAAGGAAACAGTTTCTAAGTGACTGCTCACTTCCTGCACGAGTCATGAGAAGTTCCAGCATCATATAGTTGGTCAAAATGATGTTGGGAGGATTCAGCTGCATCTTGGTACGAGCTTCATCATTCTCCTGTCCTGTGTATTTACCGAAAGTAAAAGGTGACTTACGACCAGTTTTTTCTTCAAACGCATCTTTGTAACGGTTCAATTCTTCCCACTGAGAATTGATAAGAGCATTCATTGGATATACAATGATAGCTACAGTCTTATTCTCACACTCATCCTCATGGTTGAGTATGTAATTGAAGATTGTAGCCATGAATGTACGAGATTTACCTGATCCCGTACCAGAGGTTACGATAAACTCTTTATCCTGACATCCTAATTCTATTGCTTCTTGTTGATGCTTGTAGAATGATGTAGCAAAGAATAACTCAAGGTCTTTGTGTATAGGAAGCCCATTAGCAATCATTTCCTTAACTCCAACTCCCTTTTCGAAGTTAGGGTTAAATTGAATGAGTGCTTTAGGCCATAATTTCTCTGTTCGGATGGCATCATTAACTTCATCCTCAATACGCTTATCCTTAATAGTGACAAAACTTTCGAGGTATGATTTATAGCTGTCCTTCAGTTTATCGTAAAGTCCAATGATATTCATAACTACATATTTGTTGGTGCAAGCAGATCTCTTCTATCTACTCCAAGGAG